>CAMFKI010000004.1 GCA_945957365.1 uncultured Alphaproteobacteria bacterium
CTTCGGCGGCGCGCGCGGCCGCACCGACGTGCCGAAGATCGTCGACTGGTACATGTCGGGAAAGATCGAGATCGACCCGATGATCACCCACACCATGCCGCTCGACGACATCAACAAGGCCTTCGACCTGATGCATGAGGGCAAGTCGATCCGCAGCGTCATCCTGTTCTGATCATGGCGGTCGAGACGAAGTCGCTGTGGAAAAGCCATGGCGGAATGCAGGGCGTCTATACCCACCAGTCGGAGGCCTGCGCCTGCCCCATGACCTTCGCGGTCTACGTGCCGCCCCATGGTCAAGGCCAGAAGCTGCCGGTGCTGTGGTATCTCTCGGGCCTCACCTGCACCCACGCCAACGTCATGGAGAAGGGTGAGTATCGCAAGGCTGCCGCCGAACTTGGCGTCATCATCGTCTGCCCCGACACCAGCCCGCGCGGCGAGGGCGTTGCGGACGCGCCCGACGACTGGAAGCTCGGCTGCGGCGCCGGCTTCTATCTCGACGCCACAGAGGAGCCCTGGGGCGCGCATTACCGGATGTACTCCTATATCATCGACGAGCTCCCGGCGGTCATCGCCGCGAACTTCGCCATGGCCGACATGCGGCGTCAGGGGATCTTCGGCCACTCCATGGGTGGTCACGGCGCCCTCGTCGCGGCGCTGCGCAATCCGGGCCGCTACCGAAGCTGCTCGGCCTTCGCACCCATCGTCCAGCCGATGACCGCCGCCTGGTCGCGCCCTGCCTTCGCCGCCTATCTCAGTGCCGACGAGCGCCTGTGGCGCGCCTGGGATGCCGTGGCGCTGATCGAGGACGGAGCCCGCCTGCCCGATCTCCTGGTCGACCAGGGCACTGCCGACTCCTTCCTTGCGGATGGCCTGCGCCCGTGGCTGCTCGCCGACGCCTGTGCCGCCGCCGGCGTGCCCCTGACGCTCCGCATGGCGGAGGGCTACGACCATTCCTACTACTTCATTTCCACCTTCATGGCGGAGCACGTGGCCTGGCACGCACGGCGATTTGCAACCTGAAATTGGCAAGTGATGAAATCGCAGGCAGTTTTTGTTCCATCGGTGCGGCGTTGCGACGCATAACCTAGAGTAATGAGTTGCCGCTGCGGCACGTTTCTGTTGTATGGACGAAAGTAAAATATTTTCATTGAGATACAGCGCTCGTGCCGGAATAGCTGGCGTTCTTGAGGGACGGTCGATGGCGTGCCGGTGATGGTGCCAATTATAATTAAAAGATAGGTCCAGTTAAGGGAACAGCAATTTTGTCAATTTGAAACGTTTCGGTTGTGTATTACTTTCGGCGAAGTAAACCATTTCGGGTTGAAACGCATGAGACCGACCTTATCCGATGTTGCCAAGCTTGCCGGCGTCTCCGTTGCAACGGCCTCGCGGGCCCTTTCCAATCCTGACCTCGTCGCGGACGGTACCCGACGGGCTGTGCGCGATGCCGCCACCTCCTGTGGCTACAAGATCAATCTCGTCGCCCGCTCGCTGCGCATCCAGCGCACCGACACGCTGCTGGCGCTGGTGCCCGACATCGACAACGCCTTCTACCCGCGGCTGATCCACGCCATCGAGGATACCGCCCTGGCGATGGGCTATGCCGTCATCATCGGCTTCACCGCCAAGTCCGAGAAATACCGCGAGGCCTATGGCGAACTGCTGAGCGCCGGCCGGGTGGACGGCATGGTGGTGATGGATGGCGGCTCGGGGGTGGATCGCTTCACCGGTCCCCAGCCGGACCTGCCGGTGGTGCAGGTCTTCGACCGGGTCTACGGCCCGTCCGTGCCGCTGGTGCGGGTGGACGATCACCAGGTGGCCGAACTCGCCGTCCACCAGCTTGCCTCGATGGGCCATCGCCGCATCGCCCATATTGCCGGCGCGGACGAGCAGCAATCGGCGCGCGACCGCCGCGACGGCTATCGCGCCGCCATGCAGCGTCTCGGCCTGCCGCTGGAAGATCAGTTGGTGAAGAACGGTCATGGCCACCGTGCCGGCGGAGCCGAGGCGATGAAGCAGCTGCTGGAACTGCCGCAAGGCCCGACCGCGGTGTTCTGCGCCAGCGACAGCATGGCCTGCGCCGCGATGGACGTCTGCCGCGACCGCGGCATCCATGTGCCGGGCGACATTTCCTTCATCGGCGCCGACGGCACGGCGGAGGGGATGTTCTCCTTCCCGTCGCTCACCACGGTGGACGTGCCGCGGGCCGAGGCAGGGGTCCGCGCCGTCGAAAAGCTGATCGGCCTCATTCGCGGCCAGGCGGTGGCGCCCGACACGGTGCTGCCGGTGGAGATCAAGCTGCGCGGCAGCTGCGCGCCAACGCGCACTGCCGTCGCCGCCTGAGGCGCCTCAGCGTTCGTAGAACTGCGTCACCAGCCGGTTCAGCAGGCGCACGCCCCAGCCCGAGCCCCAGCTCTGGTTGATGGCGTTGCGCGTGCCGTCCATCGCGGTGCCTGCCACGTCGAGATGCACCCATGGCACGTTGTTGACGAAGCGCTGCAGGAACTGCGCCGCCGTGATGGCGCCGGCATGGCGTCCGCCGGTGTTCTTCACGTCGGCCACGTCGTGGTCGATGATCTTGTCGTATTCCGGCGCCAGCGGCATGCGCCACACCTTCTCGCCGGTCGCGTAACCAACCTCCGAGAGGCGCTGCGCCAGCTCGTCGTTGTTGGAGAACAGGCCCGCATGCTCCTTGCCGAGCGCCACCATGATGGCACCGGTGAGCGTGGCGAGATCGATCATGAAGCGCGGCTTGAACTTGTCCTGGATGTACCAGAGCACGTCGGCCAGCACGAGTCGGCCCTCGGCATCGGTGTTGAGCACAGCGATGGTCTGGCCCGACATCGAGGTGACGACGTCGCCCGGGCGCTGCGCCTTGCCGTCCGGCATGTTCTCGACGAGGCCGATGGCGCCCACGGCGTTGACCTTGGCCTTTCGCTTGGCCAGCGCCATCATCAGGCCGGCGACGCAGGCGGCACCGCCCATGTCGCCCTTCATGTCCTCCATGCCCGCGGCGGGCTTGATCGAGATGCCGCCGGTGTCGAAGGTGACACCCTTGCCGATGAAGGCGAGCGGCGCCTCGCTGGCCTTGCCGCCCTTCCACTCCATCACCACCATGCGGGCCTCGTGGTCGGAGCCCTGGGCGACGCCGAGGAGGGCATTCATGCCCAGCTTCTTCATCTGGGCTGGGGTGAGGATCGAGATCTTGAGGCCGAGCTTGGCGAGCGGCTTCATGCGGTTGGCGAATTCCACCGGGTGCAGGTGATTCGGCGGCTCGTTGACCAGGTCGCGGGCGAGGTGCACGCCCTCCGCCACGGCCTCCAGTGCGGAAAAGCGCTGACGGGCGCCCTTGACGTCGGGGGTGAGCAGGGTCACCTCCCTCAGTTCCCTGGTCTCCGGCTTCTTCGACTTGTAGCCGTTGAAGGCATAGATCCGCAGCCGGAAGCCGGAGGCGATCAGTGCCGCCGCTTCACCGGGCGGCAGCCCGGCCACTTCGACGTCGGCTGCAATCGTCACCGAATCAGTCTTCACGGCCTGTGACACGCCGGCGATGGCGCCGCCCAGCATCTCGAGGTCGAGCGGCCGCAGGGCCGAGGGCTGGCCCAGTCCAAACAGCACGGTGCGGCTGAAACCGCCCCCCGGCGCCACGACGTCGAGCGTCGAATCGCGCCGGCCGGTGAAGCCTGCCGCCGTCATGGCGCGCCGGATCTGGCCACCGCTACGGCGGTCGGCCTCGTTGAGCAGGACCGAAGCCGCCTGCCCTTCGGGCACAAGCAGGATCAACACGCCCGTCTTCGGCAGGCTGGCCGGGGAGAAACTGATTTTCATGGGATGCCTTCTCGGTGTGAAAACCGACTCTTAGCGGTTTTCCCATGGCTTGGGAATCGCATCGCCGGGCCACCTGGTGACGAAATCTTAACCACGTGGCGGCACATTACCCACGCTTGCGCGTTTTGCCTGCGCCTCCACCACTCCGCGCTTCACGGCCCTGCGGAAACTGGTTAAGACTGATCCCCGGACGTTTGTTGTCGGGGTCAGGTGAGAATACACGGTTTCAACCAGCGCTATGCCAAGGTGCGGGGGCTGCATGTCTGTCTCCTGGGCATGCTTGCGGCTGCTGGTCTGGCACTGTCGGTCGGCGTCACCTCTGCCCACATCAATGACCAGCCCGATTTCGTCGAACCCGACACCAAACCGGTGCCCAAGGGCACGCGAGTCGACGTCATCGCCGATACCCTGACCTATGACGACCGCACCAAGATCGCCACCGCAACCGGCACGGTGCAGCTGACCTATGGCCCCTATGTGCTGACCGCTACCAAGGTGGTCTACAACATGAAGGACAAGACCTTCTCGGCCAATGGCTCGATCATCCTCAAGGAACCCAACGGCAACATTCTCGAGGCCGACACGGCGACGCTGAAGGACACCTTCAAGGAAGGCTTCGCGCGCCATGTGACGGCGCTGCTCACCAACAACGTGACGATCACCGCGCAATATGCCCGGCGCTACGTGAACGGCGTCACCATCTACCAGCACGCGAGCTACACCGCCTGCAAGACCTGCACCACGCCCGGCGGCGAACCGGTGTGGCAGATCGTGGCGCGCGAGGCCAAGCACGACAGCAAGGAACACACCATCTACTACAAGGACGCGCGGCTGCAATTCGGCCCGGTGCCCGTCCTCTACCTGCCCTACCTCGCCTATCCCGACCCGACGGTGAAGCGCCGCACCGGCTTCCTGCTGCCGTCCTATCACTACGGCCAGTTCGGCTTCGGCATCACCACGCCCTATTTCTGGGCGATCAATCCCAGCGCCGACCTGACCCTGGCGCCGATGTGGACGACCAAGCGCGGCCCGGCGGCCGATATCGAGTTCCGCCAGGCGCTGGCAACGGGCATGTACAGCCTGCGCGGCTATGGCATCCACGAGAGCACGCTGGCCGACAGCAACAACACCGGCAGCCCGTGGCGCGGCGCGGCGCGCACCCAGGGCGATTTCAAGATCAACGACAACTGGTCCTGGGGCTGGGACGGCACCGTGGTGAGCGACCGCAAGTTCCTGTCCGACTACGACTTCGACAGCCGCAACATGCTGGCCAACTACGTTCAGGCCACCGGCATCGACGACCGCAACTACACCAAGGCCCAGGTGATCGGCTGGCAATCGCTGGTCGACGGCGAATACCAGAGCGACATGCCGGTCGCGACGCCCTTCGTCACCGGCGACTACGTGCTGCCGGGCAACGTGATGGGTGGAGAACTTTCCTACGGCTTCAACGTCTATTCGCTGGAGCGCAAGAGCTCGATCTACAATGCCGACAGGGCCTTCGACCTCGGCACCGAACAGACCCATCTCGCCGCCTATGCCGACTGGCGCCGCCAGGTGATCACCCAGTCGGGCCTTCTCGTCACGCCCTTCGCCGACCTGCGCTCCGACGCCTATTACGCCCAGAACGTGCCGACCGCCGACGACAACTCCAACTCCGACATCACCGTCACGCCGACCGCGGGCATCGACACCCGCATGCCCTTCGTCACCTCGTTCGGCGACTTCGAGAGCGTGCTGACGCCGGTGGCGCAGATGATCGCCTCGCCCTCCGAGCCGAACCAGCGGAAGAACGGCAACGAGGACGCGATCACGCTGAACTTCGACACCTCGAACCTGTTCCTCAGCGACCGCTTCACCGGCTATGACCGCTGGGAAGGCGGCCTGCGCGCCAATGCCGGCATCGACTACACGCTGATGGCCCCCACCGGCGGCTTCATCCGCACCAGCTTCGGCGAGAGCTTCCACATCGCCGGCGACAACAGCTACCTCGTCGGCTCCGGACTGAACGGCACCTCGTCCGACATGGTGGGTTCGGTGGCCCTGCAGTTCAACCCGAACGTGACGCTGGGTTACCAGGCGCGGTGGGAAGAGGACTTCTCGCGCATCAACGTCCAGGAGGCTTCGCTCGGCCTCAATTTCGGCAAGTTTTCGGGGTCAGTGAACTATGCCGATATCTCGGCGGCCGCCAATTATGGACGGCCTGACGACGAACAGCAGATCTGGGGCGACGGACGGGTCTACCTCACCGATGCCTGGAGCCTGTTCGGCGCCGCGCGTTACGACCTCCACAATGGCGACTTGCTGGACGGCAGCATGGGTGTCACGTTCGACTGCGACTGCATGAAGGCGGAACTGAAATACTCGATGTCCCATACCGACCAGTTTGGCGTGACCGGCAACGGCACAGAATACCGCGTGGACCTCAGCGTCGAGCTGCGGACCATCGGCGCGATCGCGGGCGGGTTCCAGCTCTGATGACCTTGCGCCATCTCATATTGGCCGCCGCCCTCGCGGCGCCGATCGCCTTGGCAGGCCTGCCGGCCATGACGACGGCGGCGCTGGCCCAGTCCTCGCCCGTCATCGTGGCCGTGGTCAACGACCAGCCCATCACCGAGCTCGACCTGCAGCAGCGCATCGCGCTGCTCGACGTGCTGGGCGATACGCCGCAGGGCGGCATGGACAAGAAGAAGGCCCTGCGCCAGCTCATCGACGACGTGGTGAAGACGCAGGAAGCCAAGCGCTACAACATGTATCCCACGGATTCGGAGGTGACAGACCGGATCAAGCGCCTGGCCGAGGGCATGAAGCTGACGAGTGCCGCGCTGCTGGCCAAGCTCAAGGAGAAGGGCATCAGCGAGGCGAGCTTCCGCGCCTACCTGTCGGCCTCGATGGGTTTCAGCCGCATCATCCAGGGCAAGTACCAGCAGCAGATTCAGGCTTCCGATGCCGAAATCGATGCCAAGACCGCCGAGATCAAGGCGAGCTACGGCCAGCAGATGACGAAGATCATGAATGATCCGCGCATGAAGCCCATCACCGTCTTCTCGCTGATGGAGATCCTGCTCCCGGTCGAGGGCAATGACCCGATGCTGCTGCAGTCGCGCGCCATCGAGGCGCAGCAGGTGCTGCAACGCTTCAATGGCTGCGGTTCCCTGAAGGCCGCCTCGCAGGGCGTGTTCGACGTCAAGCAGGGCCGCACCTTCGATGCCGACAGTTCCAAGATGCCGCCGCAGATGAAGGCCGCGCTCGAGAAGGGTGGCGTCGGCCACGCCGTCGGTCCGATGCGCGCCAAGGATGGCATCCAGCTGATCGCGCTGTGCGGCATCCGCAAGCTGGTGCCGCCGAAGCCCAACTTCACCATGCCGACGCGCGACCAGATCGAGCGCGCCGTGATCAACGACAAATATGACAAGCTGGAAGCCGACTACCTCAATACGGTGCGCGACAAGGTCTATGTCGAGTACCGTGACCAGAGCTACGCCCAGCAATAGCGGTCATGGCGCCGCCCCTCATCCTCACATCGGGTGAACCGGCGGGTGTCGCGCCGGAGATCACCGCTGCGGCCTGGCGGCAGCTGCGCGGCAATCCCGCCACCGCCTTCGCCCTCATCGGCGATGCCTCCTACTGGCGGATGCGCAATCCGGGCCTGCCGATCACCGAGATTGCAGCTCCGGCCGATGCGCCGGCGGTATTCGGCCATTCGCTTCCCGTGCTGCATCGTCCGCTCGCCATACACCCCGCCCCCGGAATCATTGCCCCCGACACCGCGAAACAGGTCATCGCCTGCATCGACGAGGCCGTCGCCATGGCGTTCGGCGGCGAGGCAAGCGGCATCGTCACCAATCCCATCCAGAAGGAAGCGCTCTATGGCGCCGGTTTCCGCCACCAGGGCCATACCGACTATCTGGCCTATCTCTCCGAGCGCCACGGAATGCCGGTGCAGGAGGTGATGATGCTGGTGGCCGACGACCTGCGCGCCGTTCCGGTGACCGTCCATATCCCGCTGAAGGACGTGCCCGTCCGGCTGACCGGCGAATCGATCGTGGCGCAGGCGCGGGTCACGGCGCGCGGCCTCACGCGCTATTTCGGCATCGCGCGGCCGCGCCTGGCCTTCACCGGCCTCAACCCGCATGCCGGCGAGAACGGCGCGATGGGCCGCGAGGAGATCGAGGTGATCCGCCCCGCCCTCGACGTGCTGCGCGCCGAGGGCTTCAGCGTGCTGGGCCCGCTCTCCGCCGACACCGCCTTCCACCCGGAGGCGCGCGCCACCTATGATGCGATCCTGTGCATGTATCACGACCAGGCGCTGATCCCGGTGAAGACGCTGGACTTCCATGGCGGCATCAATGTCAGCCTCGGCCTTCCCTTCATCCGCACCTCGCCCGATCACGGCACGGCGCTGGGCATCGCCGGCCAGGGCATCGCCAACCCGAAGAGCCTGATCGCCGCGATCCGCCTTGCCGCCCAGATGGCGAAGGCCACGGCGTGAGCGAAGACACGCTTCCACCCCTGCGCGAGGTGATCGCGCGCCACGGTCTCGCCGCCAAGAAGGCGCTCGGCCAAAACTTCCTGTTCGACCTCAACCTCACCCGCCGCATCGCCCGCGCCGCGGGCCCGCTCGCCGGCGTCACGGTGATCGAGATCGGCCCCGGTCCCGGCGGCCTCACCCGCGCCCTGCTGATGGAGGGCGCCACGAAGGTCATCGCCATCGAGCGCGACGAGCGCGCGCTGGCGGCCCTTGCGGAGATATCCGCTGCCTATCCCGGCCGCCTCACCGTCATGGCGGGCGACGCGCTGGAGACCGATTACCGCAAGCTCGCCGCGGACACGCCGACCCGGATCGTCGCCAACCTGCCCTACAACATCGCGACGCCGCTGCTCGTCGGCTGGCTCGCCGGCGGCGACTGGCCGCCGTTCTATGACTCGCTCACGCTGATGTTCCAGAAGGAAGTGGCCGAGCGCATCGTGGCGAAGCCCGGCGGCAAGGATTTCGGCCGCCTGTCGGTGCTGTGCCAGTATCGCGCCACGGCAAGGAAGCTTTTCGACGTCAACCGCTCCGCCTTCACGCCGCCGCCGAAGGTGACGTCATCGATCGTGCAGCTCGTACCCAAGCCCCGGCCGGAACCCCAATGCCGGCTCGAGCTGCTGGAACGCGTCACCGCCGCCGCCTTCGGCCAGCGCCGCAAGATGCTGCGGGCGAGCCTGAAGAGCATCCTGGCCGAGCCTGAAACCGTGCTGCGGGACCTGGGCATCGACCCCGAATTGCGCGCCGAGCAATTGCCGGTCGAGGCCTTTGCCCGGCTGGCCGCCAAGCTGGACTGAAGGTCGGCTGCAGCCCGCTTCACTGCGGCGACAGGGGAAAGCGCAACTCCCCATCCGGCCGGAAGTGCCTGGCCAGCCACGCCTGCAGGGCGGACCCGCTTTGTGGCAGCCCATCCAATCCCAATCCGAGCAGACGCGCCGCGTTGCGGCAGGTGGCTTCGCCAATCTCGCTCAGGCGCTGGTCGGCGGCCGCGGCATATTTCTCCTCCAGCATCCGGGCATTGGGCAGGTCGCCCTGCACGGCCTGTTGCGCATCGGGCATGGCGGTGCCTGGCACATAGGACAGCGGCTGCACCTCGACGTGGTCACGGCGCGGTTCGGCGAGGTTGAAGGCTGCCTCGATCGTGGCGGCGCTGGCGACGCGCGGCGTGAGCGGCGGGCCAAGCCCAAGCTGCTCCATCAGCGTGCGTGTCATCGACGTGTTGCTGTAAAGCCCGCGCAGCACGGTTCCCGGCGCCGTATGCGCGGAAATGACGATGACCGGTATGCGCGGTCCCAGCCGGTCGAAGGCGAAGCCCTCCGCGCAAGGCCTGCCGCCCGGCGGCACCGCCGCGGGCGGCGGCACATGATCGTAACAGCCGCCGCTCTCGTCGAACAGAACGACGAGGGCCGTTTCCTCCCATTGCGGTGAATTGCGAACCGCGCCATAGATCGCGGCGAGGAAGCGCTCCGCCGCCCGAATATCCGTGGGCGGATGATAGTCGTCGGTCTCGCCGAACAGCATCTTGGGTTCGACCCAGGCGAATTCGGGCAGCGTGCCATTGCGGCAGTCGGCATGGAATTGCGTGAGATAGGCGGAATGCTCCCGCCACAGCGCCAGGTGCCTCAGCCCCGCGAGGTTGATGGCGGTGAGCGGCACCACCTGCGATTCCGGAAAATAGCAGGTGAAGGAGCGGCCTGCCTCCTGCAACCTTGTGAAGATGTTGGGGAGGTCGTTGTCCCAAGCGTAGTCATAGGTCACCTCGTTGTCGATGCGGCCATCGCTGGTGCCGGCGAGGAAGAAGCTGCGGTTGGGAAAGGTGCAGGTCGGCGCATCGCAGTGCCAGTTGGTGAACACCGCGAAGTTGCGGGCAAGCGCATTGATCACGGGCGCCGTGGCGGGGGTGAAGACGCCGCCCAGCGTTTGCATCTCGGCTTCCGAAAGCTCCCGCCCCAGCTGCCAGCGCGCATTGTCGAAATAGTCGAGGGCAAAGCCGTCCATGCTCGGGCGCTGGCCCGCTGCCGGCGCATTGAACGGCGGCGACATGAAGTCGGGGAAGATCGGGTAGGCTGCCTTGCCGGCATTGGACGGCGGATCGTAACGCCCGAACATCTGCACGTTCATGTTGGCGTAGGCCTCGCCCGGATCGGGAATGGGATCGGTGTAGTTTCCCGTCGGATGGACGCGCACCGTGCCACCGGGATAGGTGAGCGTCACGTCGCGCCCGATGAGCCCGTCCTCCGGCGGGATATGCGGCAAGTGGCCCAGCAGCACGTCGAAGGACCGGTTCTCGAACATCACCACCACCCAGCGCCTGATGGCGCCGAGGCCCGGTCCTGCCGCCGGCTGCGCGTGCGCCGGCGCAAGGCCACCGAAACGCGCCGCCGCCAGGGTTCCGATCAGCGAAGCTGAAAACCGCCGTCTCTTCATCGCAGGCAACCTCCGCTCGAAAGGTTAGCCTTAAACGCTGAGGTTGTATATGGGTCGTATCGCGGCAGGCCTGGCCGTGCCGGCCGGGCGATGTCGCCGTTACAGGCCCTTCGTCAGCCCACGGACGAAATCGCTGAGCCCCACGCGCCGGCGGCGCCTCAGTCGCTCGGCGCGCAGGATGGCCTCGATCTCGGCATTCGCCGCATCGACATTGTCGTTGACGATCACGTAGTCGTATTCCGGCCAGTGGCTGATCTCGTCCGCCGCCTTGGCCATGCGCTTGGCCACCGTCGAGGCCGAATCCTGGGCGCGGCCGATGAGCCTGTCGCGCAGCTCTTCCGCCGAGGGCGGCAGGATGAAGATGCGGACGAGATCCTCCTCCATCGTGGCGCCGAGCTGCTGGGTGCCCTGCCAGTCGATGTCGAACAGCACGTCGCGCCCTGTCTGCAGGGCCTCGACGACCGGCTGCTTGGGCGTGCCGTAAAAGTTGCCGAACACCTCGGCATATTCGAGAAGGTCACCGCGGTCGCGCAGCCTTGCGAATTCCTCGTGGCTGATGAAGTGATAGTCTCTGCCGTCAATTTCGCCCGGGCGCGGCGCCCGCGTGGTGACAGAGACCGACAGGATGATGTTGGGATCGGCGGCGAGCAGGCGGCGCGACAGCGTGGTCTTGCCGGCGCCCGAGGGCGACGACATGACGAGCAGCAGGCCGCGGCGTGGAATGACGGTCATGGCGTGTTCTTCACTCGATGTTCTGGACCTGCTCGCGCAGCTGGTCGATGACGGTCTTGAGGTCGAGGCCGGTGGCGGTCAGCGTCCGGTCGGAGGCCTTCGAGCACAGGGTGTTGGCCTCGCGGTTGAATTCCTGCGCCAGGAAGTCGAACTTGCGGCCCACCGCATCGCTCGAGGCGAGCAGCGCCTGGGCTGCCTCGACGTGGGAATTGAGCCGGTCGAGCTCTTCCTGGATATCGGCCCGCGTGGCGGCGATCACCGCCTCCTGGTGCAGGCGGTCGGGGTCGAGTGCGGCGCCCGTTTCCATCAGGCGCGAGACCTGCTCGGCAAGCCTGGCGCGGATGGCCTCCGGCGTGCGTGATGGATTGCGCCGTGCCGCCTCGGCAAGCTCGGCGATGCGCTGCACCTGGGCGGCGACCACTGCGGTGAGCCTGGAGCCCTCTTCGCGCCGCGCCGCCGCCAGCGCGGCCAGCGCCTCGCCGAAGCTGTCGAGCATGGCGGCATTGCGCAGCTCCGCCTCGCCCTCCGCCTCCGGCGCGCTCGCCACCTCGACCACGCCCTTGATCGACAGCAGCACGTCGGCGCGCAGCGGCTCGCCGCCGATCCGGTCACGCAGAGCCTCGCCGGCTTCGACGAGCCGCTCGAGAATGTCCTGGTTGAGGCGCACCGTCTCGCGGCCCACCTGGCCGCTGACCGTGAGCGAGACCTGCAGGTTGCCACGCCGGAAGGCTGCGGCCAGTGCCGCACGCACCGGGGTTTCCAGGGCCTCGAAGCCCGGCGGCACGCGCAGGCGCACGTCCAGCGCCTTGCCGTTCACGCTCTTGATTTCCCATTGCCAGTAGATCCCCTGGCGCTCGCCCGAGGCGCGGGCATATCCGGTCATGCTGGAAATCGGCATCGCGCGTCCCTGCGAGGTGAATCAGTGGCACTGCTTTAACCCGTTTCGGGGCCTGGCGAAACGCCTCAGGGTGCAGGGCGCAGCCGCGGTATGACCGTGGTGTGGCCGCCGACGGTGACAACCGTTCCCGGCTGCAGCGGCGTGGCCGGCGTGTCGGCCGTGGCCGGAGCGGCGGGCTTGCTGGCCTGGGCCGGCTTGGCCTGCGGCTTGGGCGGCACGGCGGAGGCCTGCTGCTGCGGTGCAGGCGGCGCGGTCGTGCTCGCCGGTGCCTCAGGCGCCGCGGGGGCCGGCGTGGCAGCCGTCGTCTCGGGAGCCGGCGCCACATCGGCGAGGGGTGCATTGATCGCATCGTTCGAGGCCACGGCCGGAGGCTGGACCGTGCCGGTATCCGTTGCGGCAGGAGCCTGATCGCCGTCGTCGGCGGCCTCGGCGGCGGCTTCGTTGCCGGCGATCTGGCGCCACTTCTTCACGTTGCGGTTATGCTCCTCGAGGGTGGCGGAAAAGGCGTGACCGCCCGAACCGTCGGCCACGAAATAGAGCTTGTCGGTGGGCTGCGGGTTCAGCACCGCCTCCAGTGCCGCGCGGCCGGGATTGGCGATGGGCCCGGGTGGCAGGCCGTTGATGCGATAGGTGTTGTAGGGGGTTACCGCCTCGATGTCGGCCCTGGTCAGCGGCCGGTCGAGGCGGCCCTTGCCGCCGGCGATGCCATAGATGATGGTCGGGTCCGACTGCAGCCGCATGCCCTTGGCCAGCCGATTGATGAAGACGGACGCGATCAGCGGCCGCTCTTCGGGAACCGCCGTTTCCTTTTCCACGATGGAGGCCAGCGTCACCGCCTGTTCCGGCGTGGTGATCACCGGCACCGGCTGGCGCTTTGCCCACAGATCGGCGAGCAGCTTGGTCTGGGCGGCCTGCATGTCCTCGACCAGTTTCTCACGCGTCATGCCGCGCCGGAACACGTAGGTGTCGGGCAGGATGGAGCCTTCGGGCGGCACCGCCACGGGATCGCCCGTCAGCACCTCATTGGCGTTGACGCGCTCCACCGCCATGGCGCTGGTGAAGCCCTCGGGAACGGAGATCTTGTAGGTCACCGCCTTGCCGCTGGCGATGAGCGCCATGACGTCGCTCATCGAGGCATCCTTGGCAAAGGCGTATTCGCCGGCCTTGAGCCTGGTCCTCTGGCCGGTGAGTTCCGCCATCAGCGCGAAGACCCGGCCGTTGAAGATGATGCCGTTCTGCTCCAGCGCATCGCCGATCGCGGTCACCGACTGGCCGGGTGCGACCATGTAGACCTTGTCCGCGGCGAGCGGGCCCGGCATCGAATACAGGCTATAGGCATAAAATCCGATCGCGACGACGGCAACCAGGAGGGTGGCGAAGATCACCGATGTCCACAGCAGCACGCGCGACACCGCCGAGCGCCGGTGCTTTCCGTTGCGCGGTCCGGGCACTTTCACGCTGGGCTGCGGTGTCTGCAACCTGTCTCCTCCGCGCCTCAGGCCGCGAAGCGGCGCATGATCAGTGAAGCGTTGGTACCACCAAAACCAAAGGAATTCGACAGAACTGTGTTGATCTCTTTCGCCTTGGCCACCTTCGGCACGAGATCGATGCGCGTCTCGACGGAGGGATTGTCGAGATTGATGGTGGGCGGTACCATGTTGTCCCGGATGGCGAGGATCGAGAAGATCGCCTCCACCGCACCCGCCGCCCCCAGCAGGTGACCGATCGAGGACTTGGTCGACGACATGGTGAGCTCCGCCGTGCGATTGCCCATCAGGCGCTCCACCGCGCGCAGCTCGATCTCGTCGCCCAGCGGCGTCGAGGTGCCATGGGCATTCACATAATCGATCTCGTGCGCCTCGAGTCCGGCACGCCGCAGCGCATTGGTCATGCAGCGATAGGCGCCGTCGCCGTCGGGCGTCGGCGCGGTGACGTGATAGGCATCGCCCGACATGCCGTAGCCCACGATCTCGGCATAGATCGTCGCCCCGCGCGCCCTGGCGTGCTCGAGTTCCTCGAGCACCACGACGCCCGCGCCCTCGCCCATCACGAAGCCGTCACGGTCCTTGTCATAGGGGCGCGAGCCCTTCTGCGGTTCGTCGTTGAACTTGGTGGCCAGCGCCTTGCAGGCGATAAAGCCGGCAATGCCGATGCGGCAGATCGCCGATTCGGCGCCGCCCGCCACCATGATGTCGGCATCGTCGAGCGCGATGATGCGGGCGGCATCGCCGATGGCATGCGAACCGGTGGAGCAGGCGGTGACCACCGCATGGTTGGGGCCCTTGAGGCCGAATTCGATTGAGACGAGGCCCGACGCGAGATTGATCAGCGAACCGGGAATGAAGAACGGGCTGATGCGGCGCGGCCCCTTCTCGTTCATCAGGGTCGTCGTGTCGGCGATGTTGGAAAGCCCGCCGATGCCGGAGCCGATCAGCACGCCGGCACGGTACTTCTCGTCTTCGGTCTTGAGTTCGACGCCCGAGTCCTTCACCGCCTGCTTGGCGGCCGCCATGGCATAGATGATGAAGTCGTCGTAGCGCCGGATTTCCTTGGCTTCCATCCACTGCTCGGGATTGAAGGTGCCGTTGCTGCCGTCGCCGCGCGGAATCTCGCAGGCGATCTGGCAGGGCAGGTCGGATGCATCGAACCGGGTGATCGTGCCGCCGCCCGACTGGCCCGCAAGCAGCCGGTTCCAGGTCTCGTCGACCCCGCAGGCGAGCGGTGAAACCATACCAAGACCGGTGACGACGACACGGCGCATGCAATGCCCTTTCTATGCGAAAACGCGGCGGCAGGCTTGTCTCTCAGCCTGCCTCCGCGCGAAAACTCAGTGTGACCGGGCCCCGGGGCCCGGTCGAGCGCAGCGATCAGGCAGCGCTCTTCTCGATGAACTTGACGGCGTCGCCCACGGTCTGGATCGACTCGGCGGCGTCATCGGGAATCTCGATGCCGAACTCTTCCTCGAAGGCCATGACCAGCTCGACGGTGTCGAGGCTGTCCGCGCCGAGGTCGTCGATGAAGCTCGCTTCCGCCTTCACCTTGTCGGCGTCAACGCCGAGATGCTCGACGACGATCTTCTTCACCCGCTCAGCAACATCACTCATTGTCATTTCGTCCTTGGTTGTTTTCTCTGTTCAGGCAGGACAGCAGGACCCCCTGCGGCCCCCCACACGCCGGGGGCTTTGCTAGCACAAAACCAAGGCACGTCAAAAGGGGCATTGGAGGATCGGACATGCGGTATTTCTTTCGGGGGTTGCGGAAAGCCAGGGGCTTTGGCAGCCTGCCACCATGCGCAAAATCCTTTTCAGCCTGATCGCCCTGGCCTCCTGCGCGTCGATTGCAAGTGCCGACGGGACGCTCGACAAGCGTTTGACTCCGTTCGACAAACAGCGCCTCGCGAAACTTGACGCAACGGTGGCCTCGGCCATCGCCGAGGCCCGCGCCGGCGGCAGCAAGGCGGACATTGCCGTTCTCGACAGCGCACTTGCCGGAAAGCCGTTGCCGCTCGCCGAAGGCTATGATCCGAGAGGCAAGTGGAAGTGCCGCACCATCAAGGCCGGCGGCAGCCTGCCGCTCACCGTCTATCCCTGGTTCGCCTGCCGCATCGGCGAGGATGGTGCGGGCTGGCAGCTCGAGAAATTGACCGGATCGCAGCGCACGAAGGGCATGTTCTACACGCTGTCCGCGACCCGCCTCGCCTATCTGGGTGCGAGCTATGTGGTGGGCGAAAGCCCTCGCCGCTATGGCCAGGACGCAAACGAGAATCAGGTCGCCGTCGTCGAGCGCCGGGGCAGCAACAGGCTGGTCTTCCTGTTCCCCGCACCGCACTACGAATCGAAGCTCGACGTGCTGGTGATGGAGCGCTGAGGAGGCCGGAAAACCGGGGTCGCCTCAGATCATTGCCATGCCGCCGTTGACGTGCAGCGTCTGGCCGGTCACGTAATTGGCCTCGTCCGACGCGAGATAGAGCACCGCCGCCGCAACATCGTCGGGCGTGCCGAGCCGTCCCGTCGGAACGCGGCCGAGGATCGTTTCCTTCTGCTTGTCGTTCAGCACCTCGGTCATCGGCGTGGCGATGAAGCCCGGCGCCACGGCGTTGACAGTGACGTTGCGCCCCGCCAGTTCCTGCGCCAGCGACTTGGTGAGGCCGATGACACCGGCCTTGGACGCCACGTAGTTCACTTGCCCGGGATTGCCGGTGACGCCCACCACCGAGGTGATGTTGACGATGCGGCCATGGCGCTTCTTCATCATGCCGCGCATCGCGGCGCGCGCCAGGCGGAACGCGGCCGTGAGGTTCACGTCGATGACGGACGCCCAGTCCTCGTCCTTCATGCGCATCGCAAGGCCATCCCTGGTGATGCCGGCATTGTTGACGAGAATGTCGAGCGAGCCCATGGCGGCCTCGGCCTCGGGCACCAGCTTCTCGACCGCCGCTGCGTCGGACAGGTTGCAGGCCAGCACGAACACGCGTTCGCCGCCGAGCTCCGCCTTCAGTTCCTCCAGCACGTTGGCGCGCGTGCCGGAAATCGCCACCATGGCGCCCGCCTTGTGCAGCGCCTTGGCAATGGCCGCACCGATGCCGCCCGTGGCGCCGGTGACGAGGGCCGTCTTTCCCGTGAGGTCGAACATGATGCTTATCCCTTGATCTGGGCCGCGGCGGCGGCGATGTCTTCGGCTGAGTTGATGGCGAAGGCGGTGGCGTCCGGCGCGTTCTTCTTGGACAGGCCGGTCAGCACCTTGCCCGCGCCGATCTCGTAGAAGCGGGTCACGCCATGGGCGGCCATGAAGCCCACGCACTCGCGCCAGCGCACCGTGCCGGTGACCTGGGCGACGAGGCTGTCGCGGATCGCAGCGGGATCGGTGAGCGGCGCTGCGCCGACATTGGCGACAACGGGAACGACCGGCGCCTTCATGGCGACCTGTGTCAGCGCCTGCGCCATCACGTCGGCAGCCGGCTGCATCAGTGCACAATGGAAGGGGGCAGAGACCGGCAGCATGATGGCGCGCTTGGCGCCCCTGGCCTTGGCGATCTCGGCGCAGCGCTCGACGGCCGCCTTCGCACCGGAAACCACCACCTGCCCGTCGCTGTTGTCGTTCGCCGCCTGGCACACCTCGCCCTGCGCCGCCTCGGCGGCGGCCGCCGCGGCGGTGGCGAAATCGAGGCCCAGCAGCGCGGCCATCGCACCGATGCCGACCGGTGTGGCACTCTGCATCGCCTGGCCGCGCAGCTTGAGCAGGCGGGCGGCATCGGCCAGCGTGAAGGTCTGCGCGGCGGCCAGTGCCGAATATTCGCCCAGCGAATGGCCGGCCACGAATGCCGCCGTGTTGGCAACCGTGATGCCGTGCTCGGCCTCGAGCACCCGGATCACCGCCATGGAGACGGCCATCAGCGCCGGCTGGGCATTCTCGGTGAGCGTCAGCTCGGCCTCGGGGCCGTCCCACATCAGGGCGGAGAGCTTCTGGCCCAGCGCCGCGTCGACCTCCTCGAACACCGCGCGGGCGGCGGCGAAAGTCTCGGCGAGCGGCTTGCCCATGCCGACTGACTGGCTGCCCTGGCCGGGGAAAATGAAGGCCGTCGTCATCCTGAAACCTCGTGTGATTCCTGTGGTTGGGGGCACGAAACATGCGGCGGGTGCGGAGTCAAGGTTGACCGTTCCCGGTGAAATGGCCTTACTTGCCGTCCATGTACACCGCCGACGAGCTCGAACAGGCCAGCCGCATCGTCTATGCCGCCATGCCGCCCACCCCGCAATTCGCCTGGCCGCTGCTGGCCGGGGCCACCGGCTGCGAATGCTGGGTGAAGCACGAGAACCACACGCCCACCGGCGCCTTCAAGGTGCGCGGCGGCCTCGTCCACATGAAGATGCGCAAGGACCGCGGCGAGACCGGCGGCGTCATCACCGCGACGCGCGGCAACCACGGCCAGTCCATCCCCTTCGCTGCCGCCCGCGTCGGCATCCGCTCCACCATCGTCTGCCCCGTCGGCAACTCGCCCGAGAAGAACGCGGCCATGCGGGCGCTCGGCGCCGACCTGATCGAGATCGGCCACGACTTCGACGCGGCGCGCGAGACGGCCATGGAGATCGCAAGGGAACGCGGCCTCGCCTTCATCCCCTCCTTCGGCAAGGAGCTGGTGATGGGGGTGACCACCTATGCCCATGAGCTGTTCCGCGCCGCCGGAGAGCTCGACGCGGTCTATGTGCCCATCGGCATGGGCTCCGGCATCGTCGGCACCATCGCGGCGCGCGACATGCTGGGGCTGAAGACGAAAATCATCGGGGTCGTCGCCGAGGGCGCCAATGCCATGGCGCTGTCGGTGGCGGCCGGAAAACCGGTCTCGACCAATGCGGCCACCACCTTCGCCGACGGCATGGCGGTGCGCGTCGTCAACCCGGAAGCCTTCGCCCACATCCACAAGGGCGTCGACCGCATCGTCACCGTGAACGACGACGCGATCGCCGAGGCTGTGCGGATCTATTTCCGCTGCTGCCACACCGTGGCCGAGGGTGCGGGAGCAGCCCCCCTCGCCGCGCTGATGCAGGAGCGTGACAGCATGAAGGGCCGGCGCGTCGGCGTGATCCTCTCGGGCGGCAACGTCGACATGCCGAAGTTTGCCGAGGTGCTGCAGGGAAAAACGCCGGCGGCTTAGCGCACCGCAGGTTCCATGCCAGCCATAAACGATGCCCCGGTCGAGCCGCGGCAAGGTGAGTCATTGCGGGTGAACGACGCGGCTCACATCGTCACCGACAGCCCGCCATCCACCGCCAGCACGTGGCCGTTCACATAGCCCGCCGCATCCGACGCGAGGAACACCACCGCACCGCCCAGTTCCTCCGGTTTCGCCCAGCGCCCCGCCGGCGTGCGGCCTTCGACCCAGGCGTTGAACACCTTGTCCTCGAGCAGCGCGGTGTTCATCTCCGTCGCGAAATAGCCGGGGGCGATGGCGTTGACCGTGATGCCGGTGCGCCCGAGCTCCGCCGCCATGGAACGCGTCAGCCCGTGCAGCCCCGCCTTGGCCGCCACATAGGCGTGAATGGTGGGCCGCGCCAGGATGGCGGCGATCGAGCCCGTATTGATGATGCGGCCATGCCGGTTCGGCAGCATCAGCCGCACCGCATCGCGCGCCAGCCGGAAGCACGACGAGAGATTGACGTTGATCACCCGGTCGAAATCATCGTCCGCCCATTCGGTGACCGGACGGCGATGCTGGATGCCGGCATTGTTGACGAGGATGTCGAGCTTGCCGTGGCGCGCCACGATGCCCTCCAGCGCCGCGCGCGCGGCCTTGGCGTCCGTCACGTCGAAGGCCAGGGGCTCGGCGCCGATCTTCGCCGCAGCGGTTTTCAGCTCATCGCCATTGCGCGCGTTGAGGATGACGGTGGCACCGTTTTCCGCCAGCGCCTTCGCCATGGCGAAGCCGAGCCCGCGCGAGGCGCCGGTGACCAGCGCCACCCTGCCCGTGAGCGAGAACATGGTCATTTCTTCATCCCGTTGACGCTCATCAGCACGTCGATGAGGCGCGGGATGAAGCGTTCGCCATAGCCCAGATTGTCGGCCATCACGGTGATCTGGTGCGCCGTCTCGGCGAGGAAGGAGGTGACCGGCAGCTGCTCCGTCATGTTGGTGTAATAGCGCAGGTCCTTGCGCGCGTTGCGGATGGCGAACTGCGCCGAACTGTCGTCATCGTGGAGCGGAACGTTGATGAGGCGGCCGAACATCACCGAGGCCGCGCCGCCCGCCATCACGATGTCCTTCATCGCCTGCATGTCGACGCCGGCCTTGGCGGCGACCGTGATCGCCTCGGCAGCCACCGCGGCATGGCAGATCGACAGGAAATTGTTGATGAGCTTCAGCTGGTGCGCCGAGCCCACCCCGCCGGCATGGACGATGGTGTCGGCGAAGCAGTCGAGCACCGGCCGGATCCGGGCGATGACGTCTTCCGCTCCGCCGGTCATCAGCCCGAGCTTGCCGGCCTCGGCCTCCTTCGGCGTGCGCGTCATCGGCGTGTCGACGAAGTGGCCGCCCTTGGCCTCGATGTCGGCGGCAAGGCGCTTGGTCGATTCCGGCTCGGCGGTCGAACAGTCGGCGATGACGAGGCCGGGGCGCACCGCGCCGAGCAGGCCATATTCGCCATGCACGATGTGTTCGACCTGCGGGCTGCCGGTGACGCACAGGATGACGAGGTCGGACTCCTTCGCCACCGCCAGCGGATTGTTACGCTCATGCGCACCCCTCGACACGAGGTCGTCCACGGGCCCGCGCTTCTGGTGCGCCATGACGGTGAGTTCATAGCCCTTGGCCAGGATGTTCTTGCCGATGCCGTGGCCCATGAGGCCCACGCCGATGAGGCCGACGCGCTTGATGGTCATGTGGTCCCTCCCAGAAATTTTTCGAGGCGATCCTGCTCCAGAATGTGGAGCCTGTCTTCCGCCTTCTTGGTGAAGCCGAGCCGCGCATAGAAGCGCTCCGCCCCGGTGTTGGTTTCATCGACCTCGAGCTTGATGAACGCAGCACCGCGGGCCGCGAAGCGCCTGGCCGAACAGCGCAGCAGCGCGAGGCCCACGTTGCGCCCGCGCGCTTCCGGCAGCACGAAGAGATCGACGACATAGAGGCCCCGCGCACCGCGCCAGGTGGAGAAGGTCATGAGGCCGAGGCAGGCGCCGATCAGCGCCCCGCCATCATCGGCGACGACGACATCGATGAGATCGGACGCGGCCCGCAGCTTCCCGCCCGTGAGGGCCGGCACGAAATCCGTGCCGATGTGCTCAGCCAGACCGCGCACCATGCCGGCCACCGCTTCCGCCTCGTCGGGCCGCATCGGCCGGACCGCGAGGCTCATGCCGACAGGCCCTTCAGCAGCTGCTCGAGGTTGCGCCCGAGGTTGGGCGAGGGATAGCCGCCCTCCTGCACCACCAGCATGGGGAGCCTGAGCATCTTGATGTGGCGGCCGATCTCGGCGAACTCCGCCGTCTGGATGGCGAAGCCCTGGAAGGGATCGTCGACCGCGATGTCGAGCCCGGCCGCCACCACCACCACCTCCGCGCCGAAGTCGGCGATGCGCTTCAGGGCGACATCGAGTGCGGCGCGATAGGGCTTGATGGTGGTGCCGCGCTCCATCGGCAGGTTGAGGTTGAAGCCCTCGCCTGCGTCGCGCCCGCGCTCCTCCTCATAACCCCAGAAGAATGGATAGAAGCGCTTGGGGTGGGCATGCAGCGAGATCGTCAGCACGTCGGCGCGGTCATAGAAGATCGCCTCGGTGCCGTTGCCGTGGTGGACATCGATGTCCAGCACCGCGGTGCGCCTGCCGGCCTCGGTAAGAAGAGCTGCGGCGAGGGCCGCGTTGTTGACGTAGCAGAAGCCGGCGGCGACGTCGGCGGCCGCATGGTGGCCGGGCGGGCGGCAGAGTGCGTAGGCGATGCGCTCGCCCTCAAGCACCAGCTTCGCGCCATGCGCCGCGGTGGCGGCACTGGCCCGCGCCGCGGCCCAGGTCTGCGCCGTGATCGGCGCCGAGCCGTCGCCCAGGTGCCAGCCGCACTGGCCGACCACGCTGTCGGGATAATGCGTCGGCGGCAGGTCGGGGCGGCCCAGCGCATAGACATTGGCGATCGGCGTTTCCGCTGCGTCGGGCAGGCGCTTCCAGCGTTCCCACACGGTCGACAGGAACTGGATGTAGCGCCGGTCATGGACCAGCGCGATGGTGTCGCCGAAGACTTCGGGCGGCGCCACCACGGGACCGCCGAGGCGGGTGACGCCCTCCATCAGCATGTCGATGCGCTCGGGCCGCTCCGGAATGGGCTGCGGCTTGCCCGAGACGATGAATTCGCGCGGTGCATGGGAGCGTTGCGTGTCGTCGAAGACGGTGATCACCGGTTTGCCGAGCCTTCTGTTTTGCTGCTAGGATTTTGGGCGAGCGTTCACAGCAAAGCAAGGCTTAGCCAACATGTCCTCCGCCCTCCCCAAGCATATCCATTCGACCGGCGAACTCCCGAAAGTGGCCTGGGCGAAGGGCTCCTACGTTCACGATGCGGACGGCAAGCGCTACATCGACGGCTCGGGCGGCCCCGCCGTCTATTGCATCGGCCACTCCAACGAGGAGGTGAACGGCGCCATCAAGGACCAGCTCGACCGGATCGCGCATGGCTATCGCTACAACTTCTCCTCCGACGCGCTCGAGGAACTGACCGAGATCGTGCGCCGCCGCTGCGGCGGCACGCTGAACAACATGGTCTATGTGACGGGGGGCTCGGAAGCCGTCGAATCCTGCTTGAAGCTCGCGCTGCAGTATCACGCGGCGCGCGGCGACATGAGCCGCCGCCGTTTCATCGCGCGCGAACGCTCCTGGCATGGCAATACGCTGGGCGCGCTCTCGGTCTCGGGCTTCCTCGAAAGGAAGCGCGCCTTCGAAGGCTCGCTGCTCGACGTCTCGCGCCTGTCGCCCGTCAACGCCTACCGCCCCATTGCCGGTTCGACGCCGGACACCGTGGGCGAGGCCGGCGCGAAGGAGCTGGAGGACGAGATCCTGCGCGTCGGGCCCGAAAAAATCTGCGCCTTCATCTTCGAGCCCGTGGTGGGTGCCGCCGGCGGCTGCGTGCCCGCACCCAAGGGCTATGCCAAGCGTGTGCGCGAGATCTGCGACAAGTACGGCGTGATCATGATTTCCGACGAGGTCATGTGCGGCTCGGGCCGCACCGGCACCTGGCGGGCGCTGGAGGAGGATGGCGTGGAGCCCGACATCATGTCGATCGCCAAGGGCCTGGCCGCGGGCTACCTGCCGCTGGGCGCCGCCGTCTACAACGACAAGGTGGCGGACGCGATCCACGGCACGCATGGCGCCCCGATGACCGGCCACACCTTCACCGCCCACACCGCCTGCTGTGCCGCTGGCGTGGCGGTGCAGAAGATCGTGGAGCGCGAGAAGCTGGTCGAGCGGGTGAGGGAAAAGTCCCCCATGTTCCGCGCCATGCTGACGGAGGCGACGAAGGACATCGAGGCCGTGGGAGACGTGCGCGGCCGGGGCTATTTCCTGGCGCTGGAGCTGGTCGCCGACCGCGCCAGCAAGCGGCCCTTCGAGGCCGAGAAGAAGCTGTTCATGAAGATCCGCGCCCAGGCCTTCGACAACGGGCTGATCTGCTATCCCGTGGGCGGCAACGTCGACGGCATCAACGGCGACGTGGTGATCCTGGCGCCGCCCTACAACGCGACCGATGCCGAGCTGGCGGAGATCGTCGAGAAAACGGCGGCATCCTTGCGCCAGGTGCTGCGGGCTGAGGGGCTGGCTTGATAGAGCCAGGACGCGTTCAGCACGTCCCCAACATTCACTTTGCCCCGGCTTGACCGGGGCATCCTTTTTGGTGTCCGAAAAGGATCGCCCGGTCAAGCCGGGCGAAGGTGGTTGGGTGGGCGGAGACGCTGAAATCGATATCCGCTAAAATTCCTACTTGTCCTTTTTCCGAGCGATCCCATATCAGCTGTCTGCTGATTGACATCGTTAATACCAATTCCCCCGCTCCGCGTCCTTGTGCATTCGTGCCGGACGGCGGTGGAGGAAGGCGTCGGAGTGCACCACCGTCATCTCGGGCGAAAGCGTCACCGCCGCGTACATGGGCGGTTCATCGGAGTAGACCGTCTCGACCGAGCCGCCGACCAGGGGCAGCTGGTGGTTGAGGCTGGGAAGGGCCGAGAAGCCGATGCCGTGCCACGAGCCCGAGATGGTGCGGTGGGCGTGGCCGAAGAAGATGTGGCGGATGTCGTGGCCCTTGAGCAAGGCGGCGAAAGCCGGGGCATCGTCGAGCTTGATCAGGTCCATCAGCGCATGTCCGATGTCGAAGGGCGGGTGATGCATGAAGAGCCAGGTGGGGGCGCCTGCGGCCTTCTCCAGTTCGGCCTTGAGCCATGAACGGCGTGGCGCATCATAGAGGCCGGCGGAGGATGGCGGCCCTTTCAGCGTGTCGAGGAAGAGCAGGTGGCAGCCGTCGCGCATGACGGCATGTTGCACATGGCCGTGCCCATCCGCCCCACCGAAGACCTTCAGGTAATTGGTGCGGTCGTCATGATTGCCCAGCAGCAGATGGGTTTCGAGCGGGAAGCGCTTCAGCCGTTCCTTCAGCATCTCGTAGGCGGCGACGTCGCCCTTCTCGGCGAGGTCGCCGGTGATGACGCAGAGATCGGCATCGCCGTGGTGGGCGGCGATGTCGGTCAAGGCGGCATCGAGGCGGGCGAAGGGATCGAGGCCCCACAGCAGCTCGCGGGGCGGCATCAGGTGAAGGTCGGTGATGTGGATGAGCTTCATGGCGTGTCCTGCCTCAGCCGCGAGCCGCGCAGCAGTCCGGCTGCGTCGGCGATGGGATAGCCCGCCGAGACGACGAGACTGTTAAGCCGGTTCAGGTCGCGGATCATGTCGACATAGAGGGCGCTTCGGCGCAGTGCGGGACCCTTGCCGCGCGCCCCGGTCTTGAAGTGACTGTCCAGCACCTCGTTCTGCAGGGCGCGGAAGGCGTCCTTCTGCGAGATCAGGCGCCTCGCACCCTCGACGTCGCCGGAGGAAAGAACGGCACTCGCCAGCTTCAGGTTGTCGTGGATGATCTGGCAGAGATTGTCGAGCGAGGCCACTTCCTCGGGCGTGAAGGAAATCTGTTCGCGCGCCTTGGCCTCGATGCGGTCGGCAAGGTTCAGCTGGATCACGTCGCCCGCGTGTTCGAGGTTCGAGATGTAGAGCGTGAGCTCCAGCGAGCGGCGCGACTCCTCCGGTGTCACCTGCTCCTGCGCCAGATCCGCGAGATAGGCCTGGAGCTGCGTCTGATAGGTGTTGAGGCGCTCGTCCATGGGGCGCAGCTGCTTCAGCTGCTCGGTCGAGCCGGAGCGCAGCGCGTCGAGGGCGGTATCGAACATGCGCTCCAGGAGCTCCGTCATGCGCACGGTTTCGAGCAGCACGTTGGCCAGCGCCACGGCGGGGGTTTTCGCCGCCTTCGGGTCCAGGTAGCGCGGGCGGGCGAGGCTGTCACGGTCGCCCGGCGCTTCCGGCAGGATGCGTTCCATCAGGCGAGCCATCACCGGCGTCAAGGGCAGGAACAGCAGCCCGACGAGCAGGTTGAAGCCGCTGTGGAAGGCGACCGCGGTTTCGACCGGCCCGAAGGGCAGCCGCTGCACCAGCGGCGCAATACGGGCGATGAAGGCAAGGCCGAGAAGGGCAACGATGCCGCGGCACAGGAGATTGGCCAGCGGCAGGCGGCGCGCCACGGGCGGCTGGGCCAGCGTCGCCGAGACCGCCGGCAAGCCGCCGCCGAGGTTGATGCCGAGGATGAAGGCCAATGCGCCCTCGACGCCAAGGCTGCCGCTGGCCAGGAAGGAGGCGATGAGCAGGATGACCGCGAGCGAGGAATGGAACATCCAGGTCAGCATCGCGCCGATGAGGAAGGCGAGCACGGGCTCCTGGCCCACCGCCGCCAGCAGCTGGTGGAACAGGCTCGCGGTGCTGAGCGGTGCTGAGGCCTGCTTGATCAGCATCAGCGACAGCAGCATCAGCCCGAGGCCGATGAGGATGCGGCCCAGATTGTGCGGGCGCAGCTCGTTCGACCAGGAATGGATGACATAGCCGGCGAAGATCAGGAGGGGCGAGGCCCAGATCGCCAGGCTGGAGCCCGAAGCGAAGACCGATGAGACGATGGCCGAGCCCACGTCCGCCCCCAGCAGAACCGCGAGACCCAGCGCCGTGCCGATGGCGCCTGCCGCGGCAAGCCCGGCGACAATGAGCGTCATCGCCGTGCCGGAGCCGAGGATCGCGGTGGCGATGCCGCCCGCCGTGAAGGCGGAAAGCCTGTTGCCGACGCGATGCTCGATGAAGTTCTTCAGCCGGTCGCCGTAGGCCCGCATCACGCCGGTGCGCACCATGCGCACGCCCCAGAGCAGGAGGGCGATGCCTCCCAGCAGGTTGACGATGACGGCGGTGCCCGGGTTCAACTATCTTCTCATTGCGGTGGACTTACTGGGGCCAGGGCAGCGACCATGTCTTCACGTTGGTGAAGAACTTCATGGCCTCCATGACGCCTTCCTTCACACCATTTCCGGAGTCCTTGATGCCGCCGAAGGGCGACATCTCGATGCGGTAACCCGGCACTTCCCAGATGTTCACCGTGCCGACGTTCAACCCCTCGATGTACCTAGTGATGCGAGACAGGTTATTGGTGCAGACGCCGGAGGACAGGCCGAAGGGCGTGGAGTTGGAAATACGGATCACTTCCGCGTCGTCGTTCGGCACGCGCACGATAGGGACGATGGGGCCGAAGGTTTCCTCGAACACGAGTTCGGAGGCGTGCGGCACGAAGTCGACAGTGATCGGCGGCAGGAGGGCACCCTGGCGGCCGGGGTTGTAGAGGATCCTGGCACCCTGCTCGGCGGCCTTGTGCACGCGGTCCTCGAAGGTCTTGGCGGCGAGCTCATGCACCACGGTGCCGAGATCGGTGTCGGGGTTCATCGGGTCGCCGAACTTGATGGCCTTGGCCCTGGCCAGCACCTTCTCGACGAAGCGGTCCGCCACGCGCTCCTGCACCAGGATGCGCTTCACCGCGGTGCAGCGCTGGCCGGAATTGCGGGTGGCCCCGGCAACGGCCAACTCGGCTGCCTTGTCGAGGTCTGACTCCGAGAGATCGTCGAGGATGATCAGCGGGTCGTTGCCGCCGAGCTCGAGGGCCGCGCGCTTGTAGCCGGCCTTGCCAGCGATGATCTTGCCGACGCGCACGCCACCGGTGAAGGTGATGATGTCGATCTCCGGGTTGGTGACCATCTCGTCGCCGATGTCATCGGGCCAGCCTGTGACGACCTGGAACATCTCGGGTGGCAGGCCTGCCTCGTAGAGAATGTCGGCCAGCGCGATGCAGGTGAGAGGCGTCAGCTCGGTGGGCTTGGCCACCACGCAGTTGTTGGTGGCGATCGCCGGGGCCACCTTGTGCGAGACCATGTTGAGCGGATGGTTGAAGGGCGTGATGGCGGAGATGACGCCGACGGGCTCGCGCTTGGTGAAGATCTTGCGCGGCTTGCCCTGGGGTGTCAGGTCGCAGGAGAAGATCTGGCCATCGTCGAGGATGCAGAGCTGGCCCGCCAGCGAATAGACGTCATAGGCGCGGCCCACTTCGTAGAGCGAGTCCTTCTTGGAAAGGCCGAGCTCCAGCGTGATGAGGTCCGAGAGCTGGTCCTTCCGCGACTTGATGATCTCCGCGGTGCGGAACAGGATCTGCTGGCGCTCGTAGCGGGTGAGCCTGGGCTTGTAGTTGCGGGCGATCTCGAAGGCCCTGGCGGCATGCTCCGCCGTGCCCGCCGGCACGGTGCCGATCACTTCGTTGGTATAGGGATAATGGACGGGGACGACGCCCTCGGCATCCACCTTCTTGCCGCCGATGCGCATCGATTCCTTGATGACGGGGCGCTTGGTTGCAGCGACGTTCATGTTCAGGCCTCCACGATATTGTTGCAGCCCAGCGCGAAGGCATCGAAGTTGCGCAGCTGGGCGGGCAGGTTCTTGAACTTGCGGTTGGCGATCACCGGGATTTCCTGTTCGGTGAGGCCGCCATGCGAGCGCAGCGGTTCGTTCAGGCCTGACAGGTCATGCTTGTCACGCGATGTGCCGATGACCTTGGAGCCCTTCGGGCCGCCCGAAACGACGATGATGTCGCCCATGCGGTCCTCCGGCAGCTCGAAGCGGGCGCAGCCGTCCTTCTTGTCCAGCACGACGTCGATGCCATTCTGGGCCTTGATGACGGCCATGATCTCGCTGACCTGCGGGCCATAGGCATAGACGGTGGCGAAGCTGCCGAGCGCGCCGTGGTGCACGACGTAAGGATCGGTGATTGGCAGGATAACCTTGGTCTTGCCCACGCCGAACGTCGCGTCGAGCACGTCCTGGAGATAGATCACGTCCGGATCGCCATTGGCGAGGTGCTTGTCCTTCATGCCGTGGTCGGCGACGATGACGATGATGGCGCCGCCGGCATCGAGCTCGCCCAGATACTTGTCCATCATGGCATAGAAGCTGTTCGCCCCCGCCGAGCCCGGCGCGTATTTGTGCTGCACGTAGTCGGTGGTGGAGAGATACATCAGGTCGGGCTTCATCGACTTGAGCAGCTTGACGCCCGCCGCAAAGACGAATTCCGAAAGCTCCGCCGAATAGACGTCCGGCACGCCCATGCCGACCATGGCGCAGACGTCTTCGATGCCATTGTCCTTCAGGTTCACCTTGTCGGCCTTTTCCGACGAGAAGGCCACCGCCGTGCCGTCGAAGACGAGGCCCTTGCCGAGGAGTAGGCGCAGCTTGTCCTTGGCCGTCACCATGGCGATCTTGGCACCCGCCTTCTGGAAGGCCTCGAAGATCGTGGGCGCGCGTAGCCACTTCGGATCGTTCATCATCGTCTCCTGGCCGGTGCCCGGATCGATGAGGTAGTTGCCGCAGATGCCGTGAACTTCCGGCGGGCGGCCAGTGACGATCGAGAGGTTGTTGGGGTTGGTGAAGCTCGGGATCACCGAATGGCCGCGGCGGTTCTCGCCCTTGGCGATGATGCGCTTCAGGTTCGGCATAAGGCCCTGTTCCATGGCGATTTCCATGTAGGCGGGCTCGGAGCCGTCGCAGCAGATGACGACGAGAGGGGCGGAAGGCCAGTTGTAGCTGCGGCTGTTGACGGTGACGGTCTTCATGTTCGACACATTCCATTCCTTTTCGGCGTCCTGCCAGCGAAAGCTGGCACCCAGCTTCCTGGCAGGCAAAGCGGGGCCCCAGCTTTCGCTGGGATGACGGACTTGATTTCAGCCTTCCAGCGGTTCCATGTCGGTGACCTTCATGCCGGCCAGCACTTCGGCGATGGCCTTGAGCACGCCCTTCATCACGGCCTCGTCCACCTTGCCGATGGTGCCGATGCGGAAAGACGGCCGCTTCGTCAGCTTGCCGGGATAGATGGCGAAGCCGCGGCGGCGCAGCTCCTCGTAGAAGTTCTCGAAATGGAAGTTCTTGTCGCGCGGCGTGAGGAAGGTCTGGATGATGGGGCCGGCCTGGTTGTCCGACAGCAGCGTGGAGAAGCCCATGTCGCGCATGCCCTTGATGAGGATCTGCGCGTTCCTCTGATAGCGCGCACCGCGGGCGGCGACGCCGCCTTCGGCCGCATGTTCCTTCATCGCGGTGTGGAAGGCGACGAGCGCGTGGGTGGGCGGCGTGAAGCGGAACTGGCCATTGGCCTCGAGCCCCTTCCACTGTTCGTAGAGGTCGAGCACCACCGAGTGGCTCATGCCCTTGGAAGCTTCGAGCATGGCCCGCTTCACCAGCACGTAGGAGAAGCCGGGAACACCCTCGATGCATTTGTTGGAGGACGACACCATCACGTCCATTCCCGCGCCCATGTTGAGGGGCAGCGCACCGAAGGACGACATGGCATCGACCAAGTAGGTCTTGCCGCGGGCCTTCACCGCACGCGCCACGTCCTCGATCGGGTTGACGATGCCCGAGGTGGTCTCGCAGTGGATGATCCAGACGTGGCTGATCGAGGGATCGGCGTCGAGCGCCCTGGTCACGTCCTCGACGCTGGGGGCTGCGCTGTCGCCCTTGTCGATCTTGGTGACGGGGCGGCCGAGGCGCGACAGGATGGCGGCGGCGCGGTCGCCATAGGCGCCATTCGCGACGACCAGCGTCTTCGTCTCGCTCTTCGGGCAGAAGGCGCCCAGCGCCGCCTCGATGGCGAAGGTGCCGGAGCCCTGCATGATGACGCATTCATAGCTGTCGTCGCAGCCCGCGAGGCCCAGGAGGCCCTTGCGGATCTCGGAGACGACGCGGCGGAACTCGACGTCGCGCGAGCCCCAGTCGGCCAGCATGGCCGCCTTGACGCCGCGCGAGGTGGTGAGCGGGCCGGGCGTCAGGAGATAGGGCATGTCTTCCTGGCCGGGCGGGCCGGCGAAGCGGTGGGGCTGCTTGTCCATGGGGCGATCCTCGTGAATGCGAAGGCGAAAATGGGCGCTTGACCCCTATCAGTCAAATCGTATGTTCTTATGCACCACATAAGTGTGACTGATATGCGACATGCCCAGCTCAAGGCCTTCCACGCCGTTGCCGTCCATGGCGGATTCTCCCGTGCGGCCGAGGCTTTAGGGCTCACCCAGCCGGCCGTTTCCGACCATGTGCGGAAGCTCGAGGAGACCTATGGCGTGCAGCTGTTCACCCGGGCGCCATCCGGCGTGGCGCTCACCGACATGGGACGCAAGCTCTTCGCCATCGCCGAACGACAGTTCGAGGCGGAATCGGAGGCGCTCGAACTGCTCTCGCGTGGTCGCACGCTCGAAGAAGGCCAGCTGACCATCGGGGCCGATGCCGCGGTGCACATATTGCCGGAGCTCGCCCGCTTCCGGCTGAAGCACCCGAAGCTTGCGGTTCGGCTCGTCACCGGCAATTCGGCGCAGCTCGTGAAACGGCTGGAGGATTTCTCCATCGACATCGCCATCACCGCGGAACGCCCGACGGGTCCCGCCTTCCTCGCCCGCAAGCTGCGGAGCGACCGGCTGGTCGCGGTGGTGCAGCGGAGTTCGCGGCTGGCGAAACTGAAGGAGATGCCCTTCGCGCAGCTCGTGAAGCTGCCGCTGATCCTGCGCGAGGAAGGCTCGATGACGCGCAGCCTGCTGCTGGAGGAAGCGAACCGCCGCGGGTTTACCATCTCGGGTTCGATCGAGATCGAGAGCCGCGAGGCGGCGCGCGAGGCGGCGGCTCAAGGGTTGGGCCTCGCCATCATGTCGCAAGGGGAACTGGTGCCCGACGGGCGCCTCGCCGTGCTCGCCATTCCGGACTGGACGACGGAGATGGAGGAGTGGATGATCTGCCTCAAATCGCGGAGCTCGCTGCACGTGATCCGCTCGTTCTTCAATCTGGAGGCCACATGAGCTTCATCGCCGCCTGCGTCCAGTCGACCGCCACGCCGGATGTCCATGCCGATATCCGTGTACTGACGGGTTTCATCCGCGCAGCCGCCGGAAAGGGCGCGCGCTTCGTCGCCACGCCGGAATACTGCGCCGGTCTCGACACGCAGGGCGGCAAGATGTTTCCCGTCGCCTTCACCGAGGCCGAGCATCCGGTGCTGCCGGCGATGCAGGGGCTGGCGAAGGAGCTGAAGCTGTGGCTGCTTGTCGGTTCCATCGGCGTGAAGGCGCCGGACGGGCGCATCTTCAACCGCAGCTTCATGATCGCGCCCTCGGGGGCAATTGCCGCGCGCTACGACAAGATCCACTTGTTCGACATCGACCTCGGCGCGGGCCGCGTCTATCACGAGTCCGCAACCATCGCGGCGGGCCACAATGCGGTGATCGCACCCTGCGTGGACGGAATGATCGGGCTTTCCATCTGCTACGACATCCGCTTCCCCCATCTCTACCGCGCCTATGCGCAGGACGGTGCGGAGCTGCTCGCGGTGCCTGCCGCCTTCACGCGCGTGACGGGCGAGGCGCACTGGCACGTGCTGCAGCGGGCGCGCGCCATCGAGAACGGCGCCTATGTGATCTCGCCCGGGCAATGCGGCACGCTGTCGGGCGGAGCCGAATGCTATGGCCATTCGCTGATCGTCGACCCCTGGGGCCGCGTGCTGGCCGATGGCGGCAGCGAGCCCGGCTTCGTGCTGGCCGAGATCGACCTCGCGCAGGTGGCGGAAACGCGGCGGCGCATTCCTTCACTCCAGCATGACAAGCCCTATGCTGCCGCTTGCCTCGCAACGCCCAAGGCCTCATAGTTCGCGCGCGCGTTGAGAGCGAACGGGGGACACAATGATCGGCTACATCCTGCTCGGCATCGTGGTGCTGATCGCCGTCTACCTGATGACGGCCTACAATGGCCTGGTGAAGAACAAGAACCTCGTGGCCGAAGGCTGGAGCGGCATCGACGTGCAACTCAGGCGCCGCGCCGACCTGATCCCCAACCTGATCGAGACGGTGAAGGGCTATGCCGCGCACGAGGACAAGCTGTTCCATGACATCGCGGAGCTGCGCGCCAAGTCGATCTCCGGCGGCAGCGTGGGCGAGCAGTCCGCCGTGGGCCAGGCGATGAGCCAGGCGCTGGGCAAGCTCTTCGCCGTGGCCGAGGCCTATCCCCAGCTCAAGGCCGACGCCAATTTCCGCGACCTGCAGGACAAGCTCTCCGGCATCGAGGACGAGATCCAGCTGTCGCGGCGCTATTACAATGGCGCGGTGAGGAACCTCAACACCATGATCGAGAGCTTCCCCACCAACCTCATCGCCAATAATTTCAAGTTCGAGAAGGCGGAGTTCTTCGAAATCGGCGACGCGGCGGCGCGCGAAGTGCCGAAGGTCGATTTCAAAACCTAGCAGACATGCGCCGGCTCTTCGCACTTCTCGCTCTCTGGATTGCGCTGGCGTCACCGGCGCTGGCGGACGAGCGCATCAAGAGTTTCTTGAGCGACGTGACGGTGAACGCCGATGCCTCTCTCGACGTGACCGAGACCATCACCGTCAACTCGGAAGGCAACGAGATCCGGCACGGCATCTTCCGTGACTTTCCCACCACCTATACCGACCGCAATGGCCAGCGGGTGATCGTGGGGCTCGACGTGCTTGGCGTGAAGCGCGACGGGCAGGACGAGCCCTACGGACTCGAATCGCTCAGCAACGGCACGCGCATCCGCATCGGCGACAAGGATACGCTCCTCGAGGACACGCTGCACCGTTACGAGATCCGCTATCGCACCACGCGGCAGATCGGATTCTTCGACAAGTTTGACGAGCTCTACTGGAACGTCACCGGCAACGGCTGGGACTTCCCCATCGACGATGCGATGGTGCGGATCACCCTGCCGCAAGGCGCACGCATCATCCAGCATGACGAGTCCACCGGCGCCTATCGCTCTCGCGACAACAACAGCCGGGTGCTTTCGGCAACGGGCAATGTGTTCGAGGCCGAAACCACCGCGGCCCTCGATCCGCGGCAGGGCTTCACCGTGGCGGTGGCCTGGCAGAAGGGGCTGGTGACACCGCCGTCCGGCGCGCAGAAATGGGCGTGGTGGGCCTCGGACAATGCCGGCTTCTTCACGCTGGGGCTCGGCCTTCTGGCCTCCGCGCTCTATTTCCTGTTCGCCTGGAACAAGGTGGGGCGCGATCCGCCCCGGGGCACGATCATCCCGCTCTTCGCGCCGCCGAAGGGGCTGGGGCCCGCCGCCGTGCGCTATGTCAGCCGCTACGGTTCCGACGACAAGGGCTTCGCCGCGGCGATCGTCGGCCTCGCGGTGAAGGGCCGGCTGAAGATCGCCGACGACGACCGCAGCTTCACCATCACCAAGCTGGCAGGCACGGGCAAAGACGCCCTGACACCCGCCGAGACCGCGCTGTACACAGCGCTCCCTTCGGGCAGCCTGCCGCTGAAGCAGACCAACCACACCGCGATCAGCACGGCGCGCAGCGCCCTGGACCGGGCACTGAAGAACGAGTTCGAGGGCACGGCCTTCCTCAGGAACCTCGGCTGGTTCGCAGTGGGGCTCGCCATCTCGGTTCTCTGCCTCGTTCTCGGCGCGGCGCTGCTGCCGGGTGCGGAGGGCGTGCAGGGCCTCTTCGCCTTCGGCTGGATGGGGGTGTGGTGGGGCGTGGTGCTGTCGATCGGCTGGGCCAGCTTCAAGGGCCTTGTCGCCTCGCGCGGGGTGTGGTCGCGGATCACGTCACTGGGCGGATTGATCTTCCTCATTCCCTTCGCCGGCGCCGGCATCATCGCACCCGCCATCCTCTTCACCCAGGGCGGCGGTTCGCCGGGCCTCTATGCGCTGGTGGGCGCTGCCGTGCTGCTCGGCCTCGTCAACGTGGTCTTCTATCACCTCCTGCGCGCGCCCACCCAGTCCGGCCGCCAGCTGATGGACCAGATCGAGGGCTTCCGCCTCTATCTCTCAACCGCCGAGGAGGAGCGCCTCAAGGTGCTGAACCCGCCGGAGAAGACACCGGAACTCTTCGAGCGCTTCCTGCCCTATGCGCTGGCGCTCGACTGCGAGAACGAGTGGAACGCCAAGTTCACCGCCGTGCTGGCGGCCGCAGCAGCGGCGGGCGCCGCGGCACCGCTGTGGTATTCCGGCAGCAACTGGGACTATGGCCGCAGCGGCGGCTTCACCGACAGCCTCGGCCGTGGACTGGCCTCGAGTGCCGCATCCGCCGCGACGGCACCCGGCAGCACGTCTGGCTCGGGCGGCGGCGGGTTCTCCGGCGGCGGCGGCGGGGGTGGTGGCGGCGGCGGGTGGTGAGAGCTTCCTTCGGCCCGCGCACCGCCTGTCCCTGAATTCGTCATCCCGGCGAAAGCCGGGACCCAGCTTTCTATCCACGTGGTGGCCGCCCAAAGCGGGGCCCGGCTTTCGCCGGGGTGGCGGCAATAAGGGAGCGGAGCGAGTCTACCCCTCCAGCATCTCGCGCTTCATTTCGAACTCGAGCCACTGTTCTTCCGCCTTGGCCAGCTCGTCACGCGCCGCGGTCAACCGTGTCGCGGCCTGATCGAAGGCCTTGGGGTCGCGCGCGAACAGCGCGGCATCGGCGAGCTTCGCTTCCAGCGCGCCGATCTCGTTCTCCAGCTTCTTCATCGTCGCCGGCAGCGTCTCCAGCGCGTGCTTCTCCTTGAAGGAGAGCTTGCGCTGCGCCTGCGGGGCTTCCGGCCTGGGCGCGCCAGACGATGGCTTCGGCACGTCGGCCTTGACCTTGCGCACTTCGACACCGGTGCCGCGTTGCGCGATCATGTCGGAATAGCCGCCGGCATATTCGGTCCACGTACCATCGCCATCGGCCATCAGCACCGAGGTGGCGACACGGTCGAGGAAGTCGCGGTCATGGCTGACGAGCAGGATGGTGCCGGGATAGTCGGCCAGCATCTCCTGCAGCATGTCGAGGGTCTCGAGATCGAGGTCGTTGGTGGGCTCGTCGAGGATCAGCAGGTTCGAGGGCTTGGCCAGCTCGCGCGCCAGGATGAGGCGGCCGCGCTCGCCGCCCGACAGGACACTCACCGGTGTGCGCGCCTTGTCCGGCGGGAACAGGAAGTCCTTCATGTAGCTTATGACGTGCTTGGTCTCGCCGTTGACGGTGACGGAATTGCCGCGCCCGTCGGTGATGACGTCGGCCAGCATCGCGGTGGGATCGAGGCTCTGGCGGCTCTGGTCGAGCGTCACGGTCTGCAGATTTGTGCCCAGCCGGATCGCACCCGAGTCGGGTTCGAGCGCACCGGTCAAGAGCTTGATAAGCGTGGTCTTGCCCGCGCCATTGGGGCCGACGATGCCGAGCCGGTCGCCGCGCATGACGACGAGATCGAGATTAGCGACGATGGGCCTCTCGCCGAAGCTCTTGGACATGGCCTTGGCCTCGGCGACAAGCTTGCCGGAGATGTCTCCGCCCGTGGCGGCCATGCGCACCGCACCCTGCTGGCCCTCATGCTCCTTGCGCTCCTTGCGGAGCGACGCCAGCAGGTCGACGCGGCGCATGTTGCGCTTCCTTCGCGCGGTGACGCCATAGCGCATCCAGTGCTCCTCCGCCTCGATGCGCTTGGCTAGCAGCACCTGTTCGGCCTCCTCCTTGGCCAGCACCTCGTCGCGCCAGGATTCGAAGTCGGCGAAGCCGCGCTCCAGCCTTCGCGACTCGCCGCGGTCGAGCCACACCGTGCGGTTGGTGAGCGACTGCAGGAAGCGCCGGTCATGGCTGATCAGCACGAAGGCGGAGCGCAGCGACTTGAGCTCGGCCTCCAGCCATTCGATGGCGGGAAGGTCGAGATGGTTCGTCGGCTCGTCGAGCAGCAGCACGTCGGGCGAAGGCGCTAGCGTGCGGGCGATGGCGGCGCGGCGGATCTCGCCGCCGGACAGGCGCTTCGGGTCCTCCTCGCCGGTGAGGCCGAGCTCGCGCAGCAGGTAGGTGCAGCGGTGCGGATCATCCGCCGGGCCGAGACCCGATTCGACATATTCCAGCACGGTCGCATAGGCCGAGAGGTCCGGCTCCTGCGGCAGATAGCGGATCGTGGTGCCGGGCTGCATCCAGCGCTCGCCCTTGTCGGCCTCGATCATGCCGGCTGCGATCTTGAGCAGCGTCGACTTGCCCGAGCCATTGCGCCCGACCAGCGCCACGCGCTCGCCTTCGGCGACCGCGAGTTCGGCATTCTCGAGAATGGGGCGCCCGCCGAAGGTGAGGCCGATGCCACGAAGATGAAGGAGGATCCTGCTCATGAGGCCCGAGCCTCTAGCCTAAAGCTCAGGCCTACTCCAGTCCCCCAGATAGTCGCGAAGCCCGGGCAGGTCCTGCGCCGCGAAAAGCTCAGCCGTTGGGCGCAGCGCCACGATGTGCCCGTTCTCGAGATAGGCGGTGTGGCTCGCCGCCGCCTGCGCATCCTCCGGCTGGTGGGTGACCATGACGACGGTGAGGCCACGCGCCTGCTGCATGGCCTTGACGAGGTCGAGCATGTCGCGGCGCAGGGCCGGGCCCAGCGCAGCGAAGGGCTCGTCCAGCAGCAGCACGGGGCGGTCGCGCACCAGAGCGCGCGCCACGGCGACGCGCTGTCGCTCACCGCCCGAGACCTCGCCGGGCTTCCGGTGCATCAGCGCGCCGAGGCCGACCTCGGCGAGTGCGGCATCGACGCGCGCCTTCCGTTCCGCATCGAGCCGCAGCGACGGCGAGATGCCAAGCGCCACGTTCTGCCACAGGTCGAGATGCGCGAAGACGTTGTTGTCCTGAAAGATCATGCTGACCGGGCGCCGGTCCGGCGGCAGTGCCGTCACGTCCACACCATCGATCAGCACGCACCCCTGCTCCGGTGCCTCGAAGCCGGCGATGAGATTGAGCAGCGTCGACTTGCCACCGCCCGAAGGGCCGATCACCGCGGTGAAGGAGCCCGTGGGGAACTCCGCGTCGAAGCGCATCGCCATCTCTTCGTAGCGGAACCGGACGTCCTCGAGCCTGATCATCGCTGGTCGCTCCAGCGTTCGGCAAGGGTGGAGAAGGCCAGCACCAGGGCGCTCAGCACGAGTGCCGTGCCGATCGCCTCGTCGAAGCGGTAGCTGCCCATCTGGCGGTAGATCAGCGCCGGCAGCGTGACGAAGTCCTGCGTGCCGAACAGCGAGATCGCGGTGAGATCGCCGAGCGACAGGATCAGCGCCATGACCAGCGAAAGGCCGATGGCACGCTTCATCACCGGGAGCTCGACGAGCCGGAAGCGGCTCCAGCCCGCAAGGCCCAGGCTCAGGCACAATCGGTCATGTGCCTCCGCCGACTGGGCGAGCGCAGGCATGAGGACGCGGGCGACGAAGGGCAGCGACATCAGCGCATTCATGGCGATCACGAGGAAAGCTGCAAGCCCCGTCATGCCGGCATGGGCGATGAGGCTGATGAACCAGCCGGTGGCCAGCGCCGCCGGCGGCACGATCCACGAGGCGAGCACCGCGATCGACGTCACCTTGCGCCAGCCGCCGCTGCGCACCGCGAAGGCCGCCAGCGGCCAGACGACGACGAAGGCGAGGACAGCACTCGCGGCACCGAGCCCCAGGCTCGTCAGCAGCGCGCGCAGGAGCAGCGGCGAGGGATTGATGTGGAAGAGCCCCGCCCCGATGAGCGCCACCAGCGGCGGCACGAGCAGGAGGAGCGCCACCAGCACGATGCCGCCGTCGAGCAGCCGCGCCGTGGTGGAGCGCCCGTCATAGCGCTTCGGCTGCAGGCGCAGCGCCGGCCATCCGGCAGCGAGGCCGCCCCAGGCCTGCGCCACGAGGGCGAGCGTAGCGCACAATGCCAGCTGCACCAGCGCCAGCATGGAGGCGCGCTGCGGGTCGAAATCGGAGCGCAGCGACTGGTAGATCGCCACCTCCAGCGTGGTGGCGCGCGGGCCGCCACCGAGCGTCAGCACCACCGCGAAGCTCGAGGCGCAGAGCAGGAAGATGAGGAGCGCCGCACCGGCCACACCACTCTTCACCGCCGGCCATTCGACGAGTCGCCAGATGGCGAGCGGACGCAGGCCCAGCTGTGCGGCAAGCTTCCAGCTTTCGGCCGGAATGCGTTCGAGGTCGGCGAGGATCAGCCGCGCGGCGAGCGGCACGTTGAAGAACACATGCGCCAGCAGGATGCCCTGCAGGCCGTAGATGTCGAAGATGCCGCCGAACCAGCCCCTGGCGCCATAGACCTCGATGATGCCGATGATGACGACGATGGCGGGAAGTGCGAGGGGCAGGTTCAAGAGCCGCAGCAGCAGCGCGCGACCCGGGAAGGCCGATTGCCGTGCAAGCGCGCGGGCCAGCGGCAGGCCGAGCAGCAGCGAGAGGAAGGTCGACAGCCCCGCCTGCAGCAGCGTGAAGCGCAGCACGCGGAAGACGTAGGGGTCGAGCCCCGCGATCCCCTGCTCCAGCCCCATGCGCAGCACGGGGAGGAAGCCGGCGGCAAGCGCCAGGGCCAGGAGGGCGAGCGCCGCATAGCCCGGCGCTCGCGATGGTCGGTAGGCGATCATCTTTCTCTGCGTCCGATCCAGATCATGCCGTCATTCCGGCGAAGGCCGGAACCCCGCTGTGGGCGCCCGAAGCTGGGCCCCGGCTTTCGCCGGGGTGACGGCATGATGAGGGATTTGCGCATCGCCTCAATTCGCCGTGGCGTTCAGCCACTCGTCGATCCAGGCGCGGCGGTTCTGGTCCACCTCGTCCGGCGCATAGAGCAGCGTCTTCGCGGGCTTCACCAGCTGGTCGAAGGCGGGCGGCAGAGGTACGGAGGTCTTGCCTGCCGGGAACATCCAGTTGTTGGTCGGGATCTGGTCCTGGAAACCGGGCTCCATCATGAAGGCAAGGAACTTTCTGGCCAGTTCCTGGTGCTGGCTGCCTTCGACGATGCCGCCGACCTCGACCTGCAGGTAATGACCCTCGGCGAAGGAGGCCGCCTTGTAGCGGTCGGTGTTCTCGGCGATCACGTGATAGGCAGGCGACGTCGTATAGGACAGCACCATCGGCGCCTCGCCCTTGGTGAACAGCGCATAGGCCTCCGACCAGCCCGGCGCCACGGTGAGGATGCGGGGCTCGAGCTTCTTCCAGGCATCCGCCGCCTTGTCGCCATAGACCTGCTTCATCCAGAGGAGGAAGCCCAGGCCCGGCGACGAGGAGCGCGGGTCTTCCAGCACGATCTTCTGCTTGGGATCGCCGTTCACCAGCTCGTCCAGCGACTTCGGCGGGTCCTTCAGGGTCTGGCTGTCATAGACCACGGCGAAATAGCCATAGTCGAAGGGCATGAAGTATTCATCCGTCCACGGAATGGGCGTCTTCGCCGCTGTGACGTCCAGCCCGTGCCTGGCGAAGAGGCCGGTCTTCCGTGCCTCGGTGGTGAGGTTCGTGTCGAGACCCAGCACCACGTCGGCCTGTGTCGACTTGCCCTCGAGCTTCAGGCGGTTGAGCATGGCCACGGCATCGCCGGGCGCGACCCACGCGATGGTGCAGTCGCAGGTCTTCTCGAAGGCCTCCTTCACCTTGGGGCCGGGGCCCCAGTCCGCGACGAAACTGTCATAGGTGTAGATGGTGAGCGTGTCCTTCGCCATCGCGGGGGCGGTGAGCGAGAGGAGCGCGAACAGAGCTGTCAGAGTCTTCTTCATATGTACCTCCATTCGCCGTTGGATGGAGGATTGGACATGACCTTCCGGAATGTCCGCCCGCAATCCCTCCGCCGGCATGATCCGGATCAGGTTCAGCGGGTCCGGGACAGAAGCCCCGTCTCAGCCGCTTATGCGGCACCCCGTTGAGAGCAATTCCAGAGGTAAGGCTTCCCGCGTGCGCTGGCAAGAAGCTTTTGCTAGAGAGAGCGCATGACACGTTTCGCAATCCTGCTCGGCGGCGACCTCACCGTCACGCCCCGCCTCAAGGCCCAGGTCCGGGGTGCGCGGGTGATCGCCGCCGACAGCGGCATGATGCATGCCGCGGCGCTGCGCCTCATTCCGGAACTCTGGGTGGGGGACTTCGACAGCGCGGGCTCCGAACTCACCATGCAGTACCGCGACGTGCCGCGCGAAACCTTTCCGCCCGAGAAGGACGCCACCGACGGCGCCATCGCGGTCGACGCGGCGATTGCCCGGGGTGCCACCGAGATCGTGCTGCTCGGCGGTCTCGGCGGCCAGACCGACCATACGGCCGGGCTGCTCGGCCAGAGCATCCGCATCGCGCGGCAGGGCATCGCCTGTCTGCTCACCAGCGGCATTGAGGAAGCCTGGCCGCTCATCGGCGGCCGCATGCGGGTGGACCTGCCGCCGGAAACGCGGCTCAGCATCATTCCGTTCACGGATCTTCAGGGGCTTGACCTGACGGGCGTGAAGTGGCCGCTGGCAAACCGCGACGTGCCCGTGGGCTCGACGCTCACCCTGTCCAACGTCGCGTTGGGGCCGGTCGAGATCGGGCTCAGGTCCGGCCATGGCATCGCCATCGCCTATCCGCCGCAGGCTGCCGATGTCTGAGCTGGACATCGAAGGCATGGGCCGCCGCGGCGAAGGTGTCGCCAGGCTCGATGACCGCGCCGTCTTCGTGCCCGGCACGCTTCCGGGCGAGGCCGTGACCGCCACGGGCGAGGGCGACCGTCTCGCACTCGTCTCCATTGAGCGCGCTTCGCCCGATCGCGTGGCCCCCTTCTGCCAGCATTACGGCCGCTGCGGCGGCTGCCAGCTGCAGCACTGGCGCGAGGAGCCCTACCGCGCATGGAAGGCCTCGCTTGTCTCGGAACAGCTGAAGGCACGCGGACTTGCCGCCGAGGTGAGCGGCATCGTCGACGCGCATGGCGCAGGCCGCCGCCGCGTGAGCCTGCATGTGCGGAAGAAGGATGGCGTGGTGACCGCGGGCTTCATGGAAGCGCGCACGCACACGCTGCTCGACATCGCGCAGTGTCCCATCCTCGAGCCCGGGATGATGCGCGCCTTCGACATCGGGCGCGCCATCGGCGCAAGGCTCTCCGACTGCGACGTGGCGGTGACGGCAACGCTCACCGGTCTCGACGTCAGTGTGCGGGCCGAGCGCAAGTTCGCCGAGGCCGAACACGCAAAGCTCTCGGCCTTCGTGACGGACCTGAAGCTCGCGCGCCTGTCGGTGAATGGCGAGGTGATCGCCACCGCAGTGCCACCACGTCTGCAGATCGGCAAGGCGATGGTGGCGCTGCCGCCCGGCGGCTTCCTGCAGGCGACGGCGCTGGGCGAGGAGACGCTGGCGCGGCTGGTGATCGAGGCGCTCGGCAAATCGAAGAGCGTCGCCGATCTGTTCTGCGGCATCGGCCCCTTCGCCTTCCGCATCGCCGAGCGCGCCCGCGTCGAGGCCTATGACAATGACCGGCCCGCCATCGCCGCGCTCAATGCGGCGGCGAAATCGACCTCGGGCCTCAAACCCGTTACAGCGGCGGTGCGTGACCTGTTCCGCGAGCCGCTCGTTCCGAACGAGATGAAGGAACTCGACGCCGTCGTCTTCGACCCGCCGCGTGCGGGTGCCGAGGCGCAGGCGAAGCAGCTCGCCCGCAGCAAGGTGAAGACGGTGGTGGCCGTCTCCTGCGATGCCGGCAGCTTCGCGCGCGATGCCGAGATCCTCGTCGGCGGCGGCTACGCGCTGAAGCGGGTGACGGCGGTGGACCAGTTCAAGTGGTCGTCCCACGTCGAGGTCGTGGCGCAGTTCACGCGCTGAGCTGTTGCACGCGCGCCACAGCGGAACCAATTCGTCACCGCGTGCTTCCATACGTTGCGCATTGCTGCTACCAAACCGTCTCACGCAATTCACCAGAGGAGAATCAGCCATGGGAGTCACTTTTACGCGCTGCTGATCTCCGGGCCGCACTGAGGCTCGGGCCTCAGGCGGGATAGCGTAACCGTCGCGCTTCAGGCGCTTTCATCACATTGCCGAACGTTCTCGCCGGTTCACGCCGTGCGCTGCGCCATGCGCGCGCGCCGTGCCACTGGGCGGATTCCGAATTTTCACGCGCATGGGAATCCCATGTTTTCGCGATGGAGCATTGCATGTTCTCTCTCAAGTTCGACCTGCTCTTCCCCAGCATCGACATGGCGAAGGCAGCTGCCCGCAAGCTTAACACCGGACTGAAGCGGCCCGACACGCCCATCGAGCCGCGCGAGCTTTACCGCATGCAGCAGGAGCTGCGCGCGGCGCAGGACCGCATCCGCTACCAGGTCACCGCGGGGAGGTTGTTCATGTGAAAGGCCGGGTGCTAGCATCCGGCCATGGACACCGATGTGATCGTGGTGGGCGCGGGGCTGGCGGGTGCGGCCGCCACGCTCAAGCTCTCGAGGGCCGGAAGACGCGTGCGCGTCGTCGAGGCGCGCACGCGCTGCGGCGGGCGCGGCTTCGCGCGGAGCTTTGCGGGCGAAGGCCCGTCGCTTGAATTCGGCGGCGCCTGGATCACGCCCTGGCACCACCGCCTCCGCGCGCTGGTGCCCGAGCACGGCATGAGCCTGAGGCCGCGGCACCCGGTCACCAACCGGCTGTGGCTGCGCGACGGCACGCTGCACGGCGATGGCCCCGCGTCCTCCGCCGAGGTGACGTCGCATGAGCGCGCTATCGCCCGCGTCGCGGTGGATTCGATCCTGCTCAAGAAGGGCCTCGCGGAGAACGAGAAGGGCGAGGCGCTGAACGGCATCTCCTTCGCGGCCTATCTCGACCGGCTCGCCTGCCCGCGTTCGACGCGCGACCTGTTCTCGGCCTGGTGGACGGTGTCCGGCAATGGCGACCACCGTAAGGTCGCGGCATCCGAATTCCTCGCCAGTTGCAGCTACGACAACGGCCTCGCCGAGGGCATGATCCGGTTCTGGACCGACACGGTGGTGCCCGGCATCGGCGTGCTGGCGGAGCGCATGATCGCCGCCTCCGGCGCCGAACTCATCCTCGATGAGCCGGTGACCCAGGTGCTGCGGGAGAGCAGCCATGTGGAAATCGTCACGGGTACGCGCCGCCATCGCGCCGGGGCCTGCGTGCTGGCGCTCGGCATCAACCAGCTGCGCAACGTTGAGTTCACGCCGTGGCTGTCGGACGGAAAGAGCGCGGCGTTGGCGCATGGTCATGGCGGGCGGAGCTTCAAGCTGTGGATCCGCGCCGAGGGCGTGCCCGTCGGCACGCTGGTGACCGGCGATGGGGAAGGCCTCGAATTCGCCTTCGCCGAGCGCGCCGAGGGTGGCACGACCTACATCGTCGCCTTCGGGCTGATGCAGGAGGGAAATCATCCGTCCGATCCTGCCTGGGTGAAGGCACAGGCGGCGAAGCTTTTTCCCAATGCCCGCGTGCTGTCGCATGACTGGCACGACTGGCTGGACGATCCCTTCGCGCGCGGCACCTGGGTGGCGGCGCTTGCGGGACACGAGGCCGGTTATGAGTCGGCGAACTGGCAGCCCGAAGGCCGCGTCGCCTTCGCCTCCTCCGACTATGCACGCGACCAGGCGGGCTGGTTCGAGGGCGCGGTGATCGCCGGCGAGGATGCGGCGGATGCGGTGCTGAAGCTCAGCTGAAGAGCTGGCCGAACACGTCCATCGAGGTATTGGCGCCGCAGACGACGACGCCGACGCGCTCGTCCTTCTCCGGCCTATAGGCGCCCGACAGGAGGGCGGCGAGCGCCGTGGCGCCGCCTGGCTCGGTGACCAGCTGCATCTCGCGCCACAGGTGGCGCTGGGCGTTGCGGATGTCGTCGTCCGACACCAGCGCCACCTCGGCGATGTGATCCTTGGCAATTTCGAACATCAGCCTGCCCACCATGCTGGCGCCGAGCGAATCGGTGGCAAGCCCCGATGGCTTCACCTGCACGCGTTCGCCCGCCGCAAGGGCCGCATGCAGCGCGTTGCAGGTGGCGGGCTCGACACCCACCACCTTGATGTTCGACTGATACCAGGCCGCGATGCCGCCGATGAGGCCACCACCGCCCACCGCGACCAGCAGCGTATCGAGACCCGGCGCCTGCGCCTCGATCTCGCGGCCGAGCGTGCCCTGGCCTTCGAGTGTCGCATCGGCGTCATAGGCGTGCACACCGGTGGCGCCGGTCTCGGCGATCCAGGCGTCGCACAGCGTCAGCGCCTCTGCGTAATTGGCACCCCTCTGCACGATCTCCGCGCCATAGGAGGCGATGCGCGCCACCTTGGCGGGCGACGAGATTTCAGGAACGAAGATCCTGGCGCGATGGCCGAGCTGCTGCGAGGCATAGGCCACCGCCGCGCCATGATTCCCGCCCGAAGCAGTGGCAACGCCACTCTTGCCGACTTGCGCCTGCAGCAGGTTGTTGAAGGCGCCGCGCGACTTGAAGCTGCCGGCATGCTGCAGCAGTTCGAGCTTCAGCGTGACGGGCAGCGCCACGCCGGCCACGGTCACGTCCATGACGGGCGTGCGTCGCACGTGGCTGGCGATGCGCGCGGCGGCGCGGGAGATGGCCTCGCGCGTGATCATTCGGCGGGCGCCACGCTGACCATGGTGTCCGACTTGCCGCCGAAGACCTGGTCGTAATAGCGCTTCTGCGCCTGTGCCGCGGTCAAGGCATTGCGCATGAGGATCGCCACCGTCACGGGGCCTACACCGCCCGGCACCGGCGTGATCCAGCCCGCGGTTTCGGCACAGGCCTCGTAGTCGACGTCGCCCACCGTGATGTGCTTGCCGTTCTCCTCGATCTGGTTGATGCCGATGTCGATGACGGCGGAGCCTGGCTTGATCATGTTGGGCGTGATGAAGCGCGGCTTGCCCACCGCGACGAAGATCGCATCCGCGGCGCGCGAATGGACCGCGAGGTTGCGCGTCATGTGATGGCACACGGTCACCGTGGCGCCCTCGGCCATCAGCAGGAAGGCGATCGGCTTGCCGACGATTTCCGAGTGGCCGATCACCACGACCTCAAGACCTTCGAGCTTGAGCCCGGTGCGCTTGAGGAGTTCGACCGAGGCCGCCGCCGTGCAGGGCGCGAGCGAGGTGTCGCGATAGACGATGTTGCCGATGGACGCGGGGTGCATGCCCTCCACGTCCTTCAGCGGATGGACGGCGGTCTGCAATTCGCGGATGTCGAGGTGCTTCGGCACGGGGCGCTGGATGATGACGCCCGTGACGCGCGGGTCGGTGTTCAGCGCCTGCAGCATGGCCAGCATCTCGACGCGCGAGACGGAAGCGGGCAGGTGCCGCTCCTCGAACATGATGCCCGCCTTCTCGGCCCCGCGCGCCTGGTTGCGGACATAGAGATGGACAGCCGGAACGTCGCCGATGGTGATCGACACGAGCTTCACCGGCCAGCCCTTGGAGGCCAGTTCCTCCACACCCTGGTAGACGGCGCGGGTGATTTCCTCGGCGACGGGCTTGCCCATCAGGGCATTGTGGCGGATGGCGGTCTGGGCGGTCATTGTCGGCACTTTCATGTGGATGGGCGTCTCTTTGTCATGCCGAGATCGCCATGCGCAAGCCCCTTGCGTCCAGGGGCGGATCGGCGGGGAAGCTGACGTGGCGGCCTTCGAGAATGCGGCGTGCACTCCAGGCGCAGGCACAGGCATCGATCAGGTCATCCGCACCGACATCGGCACGGCGATAATGTGCTTCGGGGAGGTCCTTCAGCGGAAATCCGGCCTTGGCCAGCAGCGCCTTGCGGAGCGCGAGACCGGGTGCATGCGGCTGGCCCTTCACCTTCTTCGGCAGCGGCAGCGGCGCCGCGCCGTTCATCGCCCAGAAGGCGAGCTCCGGGTGGACTTCCACGATGCGCAACTGCAACTCCGGCGTGATCAGCGCATCGATCTCGCGCATCTTGGGGAAGATGTGGAAGATCTGCTTCGACACCTTCTTCGGCGGATTGGAGTTGGCGAGGTTGGCCGCACAGGCTTCGCGATAATCCGCGCACATCACGGCGGCGCGCGACGGCACGGAGAAGACGCTTGATTGTCGATCACCAAGTCGCGCACGCACTTCGCGCTCCGCCGCGCGGCCCGAGCCCTGCGGAAAGCCGATGGGCATGTCCACCGCGATCACCGCCGCCTCCATCGCCACGACCTCAGAGAAGCTGCGGCAGAGATGGTGTGAGACGGTCTTGCCCCAGCGCACGGCGATCCAGCCGCCGGGACAGCCATCGACGCCGACGACCGGCGTCATGCGCCGTGCAGTGCACCCGCCACGTCCAGCACGGCGGAGCCGGCACTGCGCCAGATGGCGCGCGACAGGCTCTCCATTGCGCGGGAAAAGGCATGATGCGGCGGCTGCGAAAGACGTTCGGCGAGATAGAGGCCGCTGAGAAAATCGCCGGTGCCATGCGGCACCCTGTCGAGCTTCGCGCTGACGACGCGATGCGTCTGCCCCGGCGTGACGAGCAGCGTGGCGAGGCCTTCCGCGCAGGGGATCGAGGTGGCGATCACCTCCGGCACCAGCAGCGCATGCGCAGCGTCCACCGCACTCTTCTCATCTGTCACCGCGCGACCGGTGAGCCATGCGAGTTCGAAGCCGTTGGGTGTCACGCAGGATGCGCGCGACAGCAGATGGTCTCGGATCGCCTCCGCCACATCCTGCGGCACATAGAGCTTGCCGTGGTCACCCATCACCGGATCGACGAGCAGGTAGGGCACGCGCACGCGGTCGAGCAGCCGCGCCACCTCCTCCACCTGCCCCACGCTGCCGAAATAGCCGGTGAGCACCGCATCGAGATCGGAGAGTGCACCCAGTGCCTCGAGGGCGGCGAACATGCGCGCCATGTCCTCGGCCGGCGTGCGGAAGCCCGCAGGCGCGCCGTGGCCCGGATGGTTCGACAGCGTGATCGTCGGCAGCGCCAGCACCTCGTGGCCCTTGGCCTGGAGCGCCGGCACGGCAGCGGAATTGCCGACGGGACCCCAGACGACCTGGCTCGAGATGCTGAGCACCTTCATCAGATGACGTTCTTCTCGAAGATCGGCTGGTTGTCGCGAATGCGCGCAAAGCCGAGGCGCGTGAGATCGATGGTCTTGTAGCGCCCGTCGATCACCAGTTCCGAGATCGCATTGCCCGCAGCAGGCCCCTGCTGCAGCCCGTGGCCGGAGAAGCCATTGGCGAAGAGGAAGTTCCTGACCACCGGGTGCGGGCCGATCACAGCATTCTGGTCCAGCGCATTGTAGTCGTAATGCCCGACCCAGGCGCTGATCACCTTGATCGCCTCGAACAGCGGAACGCGCTCGGCCAGCGCCGGCCAGATATTCTCCTCGAACCAGGCGTGGTCGACCTCCCAGTCGAGGTTGTCCGGCTCCTGGTGTTCCTCGGGCGAAAGTCCGGCAAGGAAGTTGCGGCCCTCGGGGCGGAAATAGGCGCCGCCGGGAATGACGGTGAGCGGCGCCTTGTGCAGCGCCTCGGTGGCGGCCGGGCAGTCGAGCACATAAACATAGCGCTTGCGCGGACCGACGGGGAGTTCGATCCCCGCCATCTTCGCCAGCGCGCCCGCACCCGTGCCCGCCGCATTGACCAGCGTGCCACATGAGATGGCGTCACCCGAAGCCAGCGTCACGCCGGTGATGCGGTCGCCATCGCGCGTCACACCCGCCACCTCGCCCTGGATCAGCTCCACGCCCTTGGCGATGGCCGCCTTGCGGAACAGCGCCGCGAACATGTAGGGGTCGACCCAGCCTTCGCCGGAAAGCCCGAAGCAGCCCGCCGCGATGCCGTCGGTCACCAGCCAGGGGAAGCGGCTGCCGAGCGCCTCGCCCCTGAGCAGCACATTGTCGGCGCCATGGGCGATCTGGACGGCGTGGTTCTCCTCGAGGATCGGCAAGCCCTCGGGCGTGGCGCAGATCAGGTAGCCCTGCTCCTTGAAGCCGATGTCGGCATCGGACCCGAACTCGTTCTTCAGATTCTTTACCAGCGCCACGCCGAACTTGGAAAGTTCGATGTTTTCCGGCGTCGAGAACTGCTGGCGCAGCCCCCCCACCGAGCGGGCGGTGCAGCCCAGCGCCCAGCTGGTATCCTTCTCGATCAGGGCGATGGAGCCCGTGAAACCATTTTTCCGCAGGTAATGGGCGCTGGCGCTGCCCACCACACCGCCGCCCACGATCACGACGTCATATGTTTTCATGGGGGCGGACATTGCCCAAAGCGCGCAGCCCCCACAAGGGCAGAAGCCATGCGGCTCATCCAAAAGTGGGCTTCCCTTGGCGCATTGCGGCGACTAGCTTGCAGCGCAGCAAGAGACGGAAAAGACAAGATGTTCAGAGCCAGACGCAGCGTCCTCTACATGCCCGGCGCCAATGAGCGGGCCCTCGAGAAGGCGAAGACGCTCGATGCCGACAGCCTGATTCTCGACCTCGAGGATTCGGTGGCCCCCGACGCCAAGTCGGACGCCCGTGCCAAGGTGGCGGCCGCGGTGAAGGCCGGCGGCTTCGGCCGGCGCGAGCTCGTCATCCGCATCAACGGGCTCGACACGCCCTGGGGTGTCGACGACCTGAAGATGGCGGCCGAGGTGAACCCCGACGCCATCCTCGTGCCGAAGGTGGCCAGGCCCGGCGACATCGTGAATGTCTCGAAGATCCATTTCGGCATGGGGGGCGCTGAAAAGACCCGCATGTGGGCGATGATGGAAACCCCCATGGCCATCTTCAACGTGCGCGAGATCGCCTCCGTCCACCAGGTGGCGCGCCTCTCCTGCCTCGTGCTCGGCACCAACGACCTCCTGAAGGAATCGCGCGCGCTCGCCACCGGCGGGCGCTTCGCCATTCTCCCCTGGCTGTCGATGACGCTGCTCGCGGCGCGCGCCTATGGCCTCGACGTGATCGACGGCGTCTACAACGACTTCCGCGACGAGCCGGGCTTCCGTGCCGAATGCGAGCAGGGCCGCACGCTGGGCATGGACGGCAAGACGCTGATCCACCCCGGCCAGATCGCCGCCTGCAACGAGATGTTCTCGCCATCGCCCGACGAGGTGGCCTGGGCCCGCAAGATCATTGCGGCGTTCCACCTGCCGGAGAATGCGGCGAAGGGCGTCATCACGGTCGACGGCAGGATGGTGGAACGCCTGCACCTCGCCATGGCGGAGCGCGTGGCAGCCATTGCGGAGGCAATCTCGTGAGCATCAAGACCAATCCCGGAAACTATTTCGAGGACTTCCGCCTCGGCCAGACGATCCGCCACGCCACGCCGCGCACCGTGACGGCGGGCGACGTGGCGCTCTACACCGCACTCTACGGCTCGCGCTTCGCCGTGCAGTCGAGCGACGCCTTCGCGAAATCCGTCGGCTATCCCCAGGCCCCCGTCGACGACCTGCTCACTTTCCACGTGGTCTTCGGCAAGACGGTGCCGGACGTCTCGCTCAACGCGGTCGCCAATCTCGGCTATGCCGATTGCCGCTTCCTCAAGCCCGTCTATCCCGGCGATACGCTGGCGACGGTGAGCGAAGTGATCGGCCTCAAGGAGAATTCCAACGGCAAGACCGGCACGGTCTATGTCCGCTCTGTCGGCAGCAACCAGCGCGGCGAGGAAGTCCTCTCCTACGTGCGCTGGGTGATGGTGCGGAAGCGCGATGAATCGGCAACCGCATCCGAGGCCGTTGTTCCCACGCTGCCGAAGCGCGTCGACCTCGCCGAACTGGGCCGCGCAGTGCCGGCGATCGATACCGCCAAGTGGGACGACGGCCTCGCCGGCTCCTCGCACCGCTTCGGCGACTATGCGGCGGGCGAGAAGATCGACCATGTCGACGGCATGACGGTGGAGGAGGCCGAGCACCAGATCGCCACGCGCCTCTACCAGAACACCGCCAAGGTCCATTTCAACCAGCATTCGGAAGCGCAGGGTCGTTTCGGCCGCCGGCTGATCTATGGCGGTCACGTCATCTCGCTCGCCCGCGCCCTGAGCTTCAACGGCCTCGCCAATGCCTTCCACATCGCCGCGATCAACGGCGGCCGCCACGTCGCCCCGCTGTTTGCCGGCGGCACCGTGTTCGCCTGGTCGGAGATCCTCGAGACGGCGGATGTGCCGGGCCGCAGCGACGTCGGCGCGCTCCGCATCGTGACGCGCGCCACGCGCGATCTTCCGTGTGCGGAATTCCCGGTCGAGGATGGCGCACCCGACAAGCCCGGCGTGATCCTGGAACTCGACTACTGGGCGCTGATGGTGCGGTAAGAAAGGGGTCCGTCATCCCGGCGAAAGCCGGGACCCCGCTTTGGGCGTCTGTCACGTGGCAAGAAAGCTGGGCCCCAGCTTTCGCTGGGGTGACGGTAGAGACCGTCTCAAGCCACCGGCGTCCACAGCACCTGATCGATGCGCGTCGCACCCGCCGCCAGCATCACCAGCCGGTCGAGCCCCAGCGCCACGCCCGAGGCCGGGGGCATTAACGCCAGTGCCTCCAGCAGCTCCTCGTCGATCGGGTAGCGCTCGCCATAGACCTGTTCCTTGATGTCCATCTCTGCCACGAAGCGGCGGCGCTGCTCCGCCGCGTCCGTCAGCTCGCCAAATCCATTGGCGAGTTCCACACCGCAGGCATAGAGCTCGAAGCGTTCGGCAACGCGCGGGTCGCGCGCGCTGGTACGGGCGAGGGCGGCCTCGACGGCGGGATATTCATAAAGCACCGTGATGCGCCCGTTGCCGAGCTGCGGTTCGACCTTCTCCGACAGGATGCGGCTGAAGATGTCCGACCAGCTCTCATCCTTGCCGAAGGCCACGGGCGAGACCGCCGCGAGTGCGTCCCGGTCGGCCGTGCCGTCAGCGCGCAAGGTCGCCAGAAGGTCCGCCCCGGCATGTGCCTTGAAGGCGCCGTTGACGGTGAGCCACTCCGCCCCCGCGAAGGGATCGGCCTCGCGCCCGCGCCAGCGGAACTGGCGGGTGCCGGCGGTGCGGGCGGCCAGTTGCACCAGGTCGAGCGTGTCGGCGATGATGGTTTCGTAGTCCTCGCGCGCCCGGTACCATTCCAGCATGGTGAACTCGGGCGAATGGGTCAGCGTGCGCTCGCGGTTGCGCCACACGTGGCCAAGGTTGAAGATCCGCTGCTCGCCCGCAGCGAGTAGTTTCTTCGCCGCGAATTCCGGCGAGGTGTGCAGGTAGCGCCGCTCACGCGAGCCGTCGGGCAGGATCAATTCGGTGGAAAAGGCATGGAGATGCGCCTCGTTGCCGGGCGAAATTGCCAGCGCCGCGCAGTCCACCTCGATGAAGTCGCGCTCGGCGAACCAGTGGCGGATGGCCGCCACGATGCGGTTCCGGGCCAGCAGGAAGGGGCGGCGGTCGGCGTGGCGGGCCGGGTCGAACCACGGTGAGTCCTGGGCAGCCAAGGGCTGATTCTCCTGGGGGGTTGGCTTCCGGGGTGGCCGCTGCTAATACCCCGCGCAACCAAATCCGGCAATTCTTCAGAAAACGAGAACAAACGTGGTCAAGGTAATCGCAAGTGGTGTCCGCAAGGGCAATGTCATCGAGCACGAGGACGGCAAGCTCTATGTCGTGCTGAAGGCCGAATCCATGCACCCCGGCAAGGGCACCCCGACCACGACGATCGACATGCGCCGCATTTCGGACGGCGTGAAGACCGTCGTCCGCTACAAGACGACCGATCCGCTCGAGCGCGCCTTCGTCGAGACCATCACGCATTCCTACCTCTACCAGGACGGCGACAACTACGTCTTCATGAACCCCGAGAACTACGAGCAGATCCAGGTTTCGGGCGACATGCTGGGCGATTCGGCCCCCTTCCTGCAGGAAGGCATGGAGTGCCAGATCGCGCTGTTCAACGGCACGCCCATCTCCATCGAACTGCCGCAGCGCGTGACGCTCGAGATCGTCGAGACCGAGCCCGCCATCAAGAACCAGACGGCGTCCTCGTCGTTCAAGCCGGCGGTGCTGTCCAACGGTGTGCGCACCATGGTGCCGCCGCACATCGTGTCGGGCACCCGCATCGTGGTGCAGACCGAAGACGGCGCCTATGTGGAACGCGCCAAGGACTGAGCGCTCTTTCAGTTTTGACTGCGAAATGGCCGGGCTTCGTCCCGGCCATTTTGTTTGGCACCGGCATTCCCTTCAACAACCTCTTTCCCATCATTCACCTTCGCCCGGCTTGACCGGGCGATCCTCTTCGGTGACAGCAAAGAGGATGCCCCGGTCAAGCCGGGGCAAGGTGAGGAGTGTGGTGCGGGGGAGTTGTTGCGAATGGGTGGCGGCCTCTCAACTCACCCGAACGCCTTCGCCATCACGTCCGCCAGCAACGTCGCGAAGCGCGCCGGGTCCGGCACCTGCTCGCCCTCGATGATGAAGGCCTGGTCGAGCAGCAGCTGTGCCGCGTCCTCGACCGACGCCGCACCCTTCGCCTTCACCAGCGCGGCCAGTGCCTTGATCAGCGGGTGGCCGGGGTTCACCTCGAGGATCGGCGCCGAGACCGAGATGCCCGAATCCTTCTGGCGCGACAGCAGCTTCTCCAGCGTCCGGTCCATCATGCTGTCATTGACGATGCAGACGGCGCTTGTCGTGAGGCGCTTCGATGAGCGCACGTCCTTCACCTTCTCGCCCAGCGCCTGCTTCAGCGCGGCGGTGAGCACGACGGTCGCGGCATCCTGCTCCGCATCCGGCTTCGCCTCGTCCTTCAGCGCGACGGCATCGAGATCGGCGGAGCCCTGCGTGACGGACTTGAACGGCTTGCCGTCATAGCCCATCGCCGTGCGCACCCAGAACGAATCCACCGGGTCGGTGAGCAGCAGCACCTCGATGTCACGCGCCTTGTAGCCTTCGAGCTGCGGCGAGGCCTTGGCCTTGGCCACATCCTCGGCGGTGAGATAATAGATCGCCGTCTGGTTTTCCCTGAGGCGGCCCACATAGTCCTTGAGGCTCACGAAGTCGCCCTTGGTCGACTTGAAACGCACCAGCTCATAGAGCTGGTCGCGGCGCTCCATGTCCTCGTAGAGGCCTTCCTTCAGCACCGGGCCATAAATGTCCCACAGCTTGGCGTAAGCGGCCTCGTCGGTCTCCGCGAGCTTCTTGAGCTCGGCAAGCACCTTGTTGGTGACGGCCTTGCGGATCGCCGCCACCTGCGGATTGTTCTGCAGCATCTCGCGCGAGATGTTGAGCGGCATGTCCTCCGAGTCGATGACGCCGCGCACGAAGCGCAGGTAGGCCGGCAGCAGCTCCACGTCGTCGGCGATGTAGACGCGCTTCACATAAAGCTTCTGGCGGCCGCGGCGCTCCGGGTCATAGAGGTCGAAGGGCCGCTCGCCCGGCACGTAGAGCAGCACGGTATATTCATTGCGGCCCTCGGCCCGGTAATGCAGCGTCAGCGCGGGGTCGGAATAGCTGCCCGAGATATGGCCGAAGAAGTCCTTGTGCTGCTCCGGCGTGATGTCGGATTTGGCACGCGTCCAGATCGCATTGGCGGAATTGATCTGCTTCGCGGTCTCGGTGCCGATGGCAAGCATGATCGGGTGCGCGATATGGTCGGAATAGGTGCGCACCACGCCTTCGATCTTCCAGTCCTCGAGGAACTCCAGCGCATCGTCCTTGAGATGCAGCACGATCGACGTACCGCGCGGCGCGCTCTCGACGGGCGTCATGGTGAAGCTGCCCGAACCGTCGGACGACCACATGAACGCCGTGTCGGAGCCCGCGCGGCGCGAGATCACGTCGACCTTGGAGGCGACGATGAAGCCCGAATAGAAGCCGATGCCGAACTGCCCGATCAAATGCACGTCGCCCTGCTTGGCCTTCACCTGCTCGACGAAGGCCTGGGTGCCGGACTTGGCGATGGTGCCGAGATTGTCGACCAGCTCCTGCTCGCTCATGCCGATGCCGGTGTCGGTGATGGTGAGCGTCTTCCTCTCCTTGTCCGGCGTGATGGTGATCGTCAGCTCTGGCTGGCCCTCGAGCAGGGCGGGATTGGCGATCGCTTCGTAGCGCAGCTTGTCGAGCGCGTCGGCGGCATTGGAGATGAGCTCGCGCAGGAACACGTCGCGGTCGGAATAGACCGAGTGCACCATGAGGTGGAGGAGCTTCGCCACCTCCGCCTGGAACGGATGGGACGTCGCGGTGCGCTCGGTGGTTGCGGTCGTCTCAGTGGCCATGTCACCCTCTTCACAAGCACGTGATGAATTGATGCATGCCATATCGGGTGTGGCTGCCCGATGGTCAAGAGGGCGGAAACAAAAGAGAAAAGGCCGGAACAGGGGCTGTTCCGGCCTTTGAAACTCTCTCGAGAATACGCCTCGACTCACTGAAACTTGGGGGTGGCCCGGCCGGCTTCACGAGATCCGGGGGGCTGGGGGGCTGAGTTTCCGAAACTCAACACCAGCCGGGCCGCTAGAGGCAACGCTCACTGTATGGTCCTGGAGATGGGCGGCAGATTGATCGCAATGCGGCCAAAAAGTGATTTCTCGCCGCTTCTTGCCAAGGCTGCGGAACGGGTTCATCCTCCGATGCGTCATCAGCCTGTCACGAGTTCGCGGGGTCACACGGTTGGACAAGACGGACGACATAATTCCACTCCGGCCCTGGGAGGCGAATGCCCCCGCCGGACAAGCGCCCTCAAACCATCAGCACCCGCAGAAACCACCCGAGCGCGTCGCCTTCGACCGCAGGGAACTCCAGACCATCCTCGGCTTCTACGGCACCAAGGTCGCCGAAGGCGAATGGCGCGACTACGCCATGGATTTCGGGCGCGAAAAGGCGGTGTTCTCGGTGTTCCGGCGGTCCTCCGAAGTGCCGCTCTACCGCATCGTCAAGGACCCGTCCCTGGCGCGCAAGCAGGGCATGTATTCCGTGGTGGCCCAGACCGGCCTGATCCTCAAGCGCGGCCAGGACTTGGCAACCGTGCTGCGGGTGCTGGCCAGGACGCCGAAGCTCTCGACCATCTGAACGTCATCCCCAAATGAAAAAACCCCGGTCTTTCGACCGGGGTTTTCGTGTCGCGCCATTCTGCTAGTTGCGGTTGCCGAACAGCCGCAGCAGCATCAGGAACAGGTTGATGAAATCGAGGTAGAGGTTGAGCGCGCCCATGATGGCCTTGCGGCCGGCCACGGTGCCGTCATCCGACTCGAGATACATTTCCTTGATCTTCTGGGTGTCATAGGCGGTGAGACCGGTGAAGATCAGCACGCCCAGCACCGAGATGACCCAGGCGAGGCCCGAGCTCGCCAGGAAGATGTTGACCAGCGAGGCGACGATGATGCCGATCAGGCCCATGAACAGGAACGAGCCCATCGAGGTCAGGTCGCGCTTCGTCGTGTAACCATAGACGCTCATGGCGCCGAAGGTGATGGCGGTGATGAGGAACACCCGGGCGATGCTGTCATGGGTGTAGACGAGGCCCAGAGAGGCGAAGCTCACCCCCATCAGCGCGGCATAGATCCAGAAGGTCAGCTGCGCGGCGGATACGCTCATGCTGTTGATCCGGAACGACAGGAACAGCACCATGGCGAAGGGTGCGAGCACCAGCACCCACATCAGCGGGCCGGTGAAGATGGCCTGGCCGAAGGGCGTGAGCTGCATGCTCGCGCCCGAGCTGTCGACGGCGGCCATGAAGGTCAGCACGGCGGCCACGGCGGTGATCCCGAGGCCGGCAGCCATGTAGTTGTAGACCTTGACCATATAGGCGCGGAGCCCCTGGTCGATCTCGGCGCGGGACGGGGTCCCCAGCTGGGTTTGAAAGCGCGGGTCGGCCATAGTGTACGTTCCTCCAGAAACATCGGTGCAGATATGGGTTCACACCACCTCTGCGACAAGTTACAGGAAATTCAGGAAGTCCACAACGCGATCACGACGTCGCGAGGGTTTCCATCTTCTGGGCCAGCGCCACGTCCTTTTCGGTGACGCCGCCGGCGGTGTGGGTGGTAAGCGTCACTTCCACGCGGCCATAGACATTGGTCCATTCCGGGTGGTGATCGGTCTTTTCGGCAAACAGCGCCGCCCGGCTCATGAAGCCCCAGGCCTGGCTGAAGGATTTGAACTGGTAGGTCTTGGTGATGGCGTCGCGGCCCTTGGCCTCCGTCCATCCGTGCAACTCATGGAGCGCCTTGGCGCGTTCGACTCCGACCAGTGGCTTGTCCGTCATAAACCTGCCTGCAAACGATAAGATTCTTCGACCGCATAGGGACCACCCCCACGCGACGGGCGCGACGAGAACAGGACGAAGCGCCCCACCTCGAAGACCCGGCTCTTGTACAGGTTATGGGAGGCGACGAAGTGGTGCAAGGCCCGCAGGTTCGGTTCCTTGAGCCGCGCCAGCGTCACGTGCGGGGCGAACTTGCGCTGCTCGGCCGGCATGCCCAGCGCCTGGCAGATGCGCTCGTGGATCGACTGCAGCCGCCTGAGCTCCGGGCTTTCCTCGACCGCGGCATAGAGCGAATGCGGCTTGTTGCCGCCGAACACGTCGCAGCCCGACAGCCTGAGCTTGAAAGGGCGGGCCTCCACACCCTCGAGCTCGTAGCTGATCTCGCGCGCCAGCCCCTCGTCGATGTCGCCGATGAAACGCAGCGTGATGTGATAGCTCTCGCGGTCGATCCACCTGGCCCCGCTGATGCCGCCTCGCATCAGGTCGAGGTCGAAGGCCACATCATCCGGAATTTCGACGCCGGTGAAAAGTCGTGGCATGCGGGGCCTCCCTTGTCATGAAACACGGGCGAATCGCGATGACCTGACGGTAACGCGAAATTCGTGAATCCAAAGCGCTAATTTGCGGCAGCCCTGCCCAGAAGTTGCTCAACACTGGGCAGCATGCGCGCCACGATCACGTCCACCCCGGCGGGGTTGGGGTGCATGCCGTCACCCTGGTTCAGCTTCGGGTCCGCCGCCACGCCGTCGAGGAAGAAGGGGTAGACCAGCACGTCCGGATGCTTCGCCGCGAGCTGCCGGAACATGGCGTCGAACTGGCTCTGGTAGTCCGCCCCCATGTTGGGCGGCGCCTTCATGCCGGCCAGCAGGGTGGGCAGCTTCTTCTGCTCGAGCGCGGTGAGCAGCCGGTCCAGCGCCTGCTCGGCCTGGGCCACGGGAAGCCCGCGCAGCGCGTCGTTGGCGCCCAGTTCGACGATGACGGCATTGACCGGCTCGCCCAGCGCCCAGTCCAGCCGGGCCGCGCCATCGGCGGCGGTATCGCCCGAAACCCCGGCGTTGATCACCTTCACGTCATGTCCCCTGGCCTTGAGTGCCGCTTCCAGCTTGGCTGGAAAGGCGTCCGCCGGGCCTAGCCCCAGGCCGGCGGTCAGGCTGTCGCCCAGCGCCAGAATCGTCCGGGGGGCGGCACCAGCCCCCGTGGCGGCGAGCAGCAGGAGGGTGAGGGCGGCGAAAAGTTTCAGCATGAACGTCACTTAAGCGCCACGGTTGTCCGGTTCAAGCATCCGGTCCTCGACTCACTCCGTAACGGAAGCCATGTTCGACGCAATGACCACCCCTGCCGTCTCCCTCAGACAAGTCCACCTGACGCTGCCCAGCCGTGCCGGCAATGTCGACATCCTGCGGGGTGTCGACCTCGAGGTCAGGCCGGGCGAGGCATTGGGCATCGTCGGCCCCTCGGGCTCGGGCAAGACGACCCTGCTGATGGTGATCGCTGGGCTCGAGAAGGCCTCCAGCGGCGAGGTCGTGGTGGCGGGGAAATCCCTCGCCGGCCTGGGCGAGGACGAACTCGCCGCCTTCCGGCGCGACCACGTGGGCATCGTGTTCCAGTCCTTCCACCTGATCCCCACCATGACGGCGCTGGAGAACGTCGCCGTGCCGCTCGAGTTCCGCGGCGCGAAGGATGCGATGGAAACCGCCGCCGACCGGCTGAAGCGGGTGGGCCTCGGCCACCGCCTCGACCATTACCCGGGCCAGCTCTCGGGCGGCGAGCAGCAGCGCGTGGCCATCGCCCGGGCCCTCGCTTCCGGGGCGAGGATCATCATCGCTGACGAGCCCACTGGCAACCTCGACCACGTGACGGGCGAGCAGATAATCCAGCTGCTCTTCGACGTGAAGGAACAGGGCGGCACCTCCCTCATCCTCGTCACCCATGACCGGGCACTGGCCCAGCGCTGCGACCGCATGGCCGAAGTGCTCGACGGCCGGATCGTCGGCGGAGCAACGCCTTGAACCTCGCACTGTGGCTGCGCTTCGCGCGGCGCGACCTGCGCTCGGGCCTGCAGGGCTTCTGGATCTTCCTCACCTGCCTGGCACTGGGCACCGGCACCATCGCCATCATCGGCGCACTCTCGGCCTCGATCCAGCGCGGCATCGACGAGCAGGGCCAGCCGCTGCTGGGCGGCGATCTCGAATTCTCGCAGATCCACCAGCAGGCCACCGATGCGCAGCTCGCCTTCATCGCGTCGAAGGGCGTGGTGAGCAAGGTCGCCACCGTGCGCGGCATGGCGCTGACCGCCGACGCCACGGCGCTGGTCGAAGTGAAGGCGGTTGACGGCAGTTATCCGCTCTATGGCCGGATGGAGCTCGAAGGCGGCATGCCGCTGGCCGATGCCATCGCCACGAAGGACGGTGTGGCGGGTGCCGCCGCCGATCCGCTGCTGCTCGGCCGTCTCGGCATCAAGCTCGGCGACACGGTGAAGCTCGGCAATGCGAAGGTCCAGATCCGTGCCCTGATCAAGGCGGAGCCTGACCGGCTGTCCGACACGCTGGTGCTGGGGCCCCGCCTGATGATCTCGCCCCAAACGCTCGATGCCACCGGCATCGTGCAGCCGGGCAGCCTCGTCACCTACCGCTACCGGGTGAAGCTGGCGGACGCCGCACTCGACAGGGCCAAGGCGATCGAGAAGGAGGCGAACGCCAGCTTCCCCGATGCCGGCTGGCGCATCCGCACCCGCAACAATGCCGCGGCGGGTGCCGACGGCTTCGTCGAGCGGCTCGGCTACTTCATGACGCTGGTCGGTCTCGCCTCGCTCATCGTCGGAGGTGCGGGCATTGCCAACGCCGTGCAGGCCTTCGTGACGCGCAGGATGGGTTCCATCGCCACCCTCAAGTGCCTCGGCGCATCCGCGCGCGACGTGCTGGGCATCTACCTCACCGAGATCATGATCGTGGCGCTCATCGCCATCGCGCTGGGCCTCGCGGCGGGCGCCATTGCGCCGCCCGTCATCACCGCGCTGTTCGGCCAGATCATCCCCGTGCCGCTGTCGCAGCACTTCAATGCCTGGCCGCTGGTCTTCGCCGCGGCACTGGGCCTGCTCACCACGCTGGCCTTCGCGCTGTGGCCGCTGGCCCATGCCCGCCAGGTGGCGGCCTCGGCACTGTTCCGTGCCCGCATCGTGCCGGTGCGCGGCTGGCCCGGAACCGGCCCTTTCCTCGTGATCCTCGCGGCCCTTGTGGCGATGGCGGCGCTGACCTTCTATGCCTTCGACAACGCCACCGTGACCGCCTACTTCCTCGGCGGGCTGGTGGCGAGCTTCGTCGTGCTGCTGGGTCTCGCCAGGCTCATCATCCGCGGCGCGGAGCGCCTGCCGCGCAGCCGCTCCGCCATGTGGCGCTATGCGATCGGCAACATCTACCGGCCGGGTTCCGCCGCCGCCTCGGTGATCCTGGCCCTCGGCCTCGGCCTCACCCTGTTCGTGACGCTGGCGCTCACCGACCGCAGCGTCTCGGGCGAATTGCTCTCGGCCATTCCGCAGCGGGCACCAGCGTTCTTCTTCATCGACGTGCCGAATGCCCAGCTGCAGGACTTCAAGGAGACGCTGTCGCGGCAGGACGGCGTGACCCACGTCAACAACACGCCCATGCTGAGGGGCCGCGTCGTCGCGGTGAAGGGTGTGCCCGCCGAGAAGGTCAAGGCTTCGGCCGACTCGAACTGGGCGCTGAAGGGCGACCGCGGCATCACCTACGCCGAAACCCTGCCCGAGGGCTCGCGCCTCGTCGCGGGTGACTGGTGGCCGGCCGACTACAACGGCCCGCCGCTGGTGTCCATGGTGGACGATATCGCGCGCGGCATCGGCGTGAAGATCGGCGACGAGATCACGGTGAACGTTCTCGGCCGCGACATCACGGCGAAGGTCGCCAACCTGCGTCAGGTCGACTGGAAGAGCCTCGGCATCAACTTCGTCATGGTGTTCACGCCCGATACGCTGAAGGCCGCACCCCACAACCATCTCGTCACGGTGGAGATGAAGGGCGGCGACGAGGCGAAGCTGCTCAACACCATGGCGCGCGCCTACCCGTCCGTCACCGCGGTGCGGGTCAAGGACGCGATCGACATGGTGAGCGGCCTGCTCGAGAAGATGCTGATGGCGATCCGCGGCGCCAACATCCTGACGCTGCTCACCGGCGTGCTGGTGCTGGCCGGTGCACTCGCCGCCGGCCTTTCGGAGCGGCTCTACGAGGCGGTGGTGCTCAAGACCTATGGCGCCTCCAAGCGTCAGCTGATCGGCGCCTTCGTTATCGAATACGCCGGCCTCGGCCTTGCGGCCGCGTTGTTCGGCCTTGGCGTCGGCTCCGCCGCATCGTGGTTCCTTTCACACTTCATCCTGGAAATCCCGTGGAGCTTCTCGGCGCCCACCGCCATTCTCACCGCGCTGATCGCCATGCTGGTGACGGTGGCGGGCGGGCTTGCCGTCACCTGGCGGGCGCTTTCGGCCAGGCCGGGGCCCTTGCTGAGAAACGAGTAGAATTCACCCGCGACACGCGTTAGGCAGGCTCCATGGTCGTTCTCAATCGCATCTACACCCGCACCGGCGACGCCGGTGAAACCGCGCTGGGCTCCGGCGAGCGCGTGTCCAAGGCGCATCTGCGCATCCAGGCCTATGGCACGGTGGACGAGACCAACGCGACGCTGGGCGTCACAAGGCTTCACACGCAAACGCCGGAAATGCAGAAGCTCGACCAGATGCTGGCGCGCATCCAGAACGAACTGTTCGACCTCGGTGCCGATCTCTGCGTGCCCGATACCGGCAAGGACCTCGGCTACGAGCCGCTGCGCATCCTGCCCAAGCAATTCGAGCGCATCGAAACCGAGATCGACGAATTGAACGGTGAGTTGTCGCCGCTGCGCTCCTTCGTGCTGCCCGGCGGCCACCCCGCCGCGGCGCATCTCCACATCGCGCGCACCGTCTGCCGCCGCGCCGAGCGCCTCATCGTCGAGTTGGCCGCGCATGCGGGCGAGCACGTGAGCGAGGGGGCGGTGGCCTATGTGAACCGCCTCTCCGACTTCTTCTTCGTGGCCAGCCGCTGGGCCAATGCGAAATCGGGCGCAGGCGACGTGCTGTGGGTGCCGGGCAAGACGCGGGGCGCTTGAGCCCATGTTCGTCCCCCTTCACGATTCAACCCCGCTGAAGGTCATCCGCTTCCAGGGCGTCACGCTGCTCATCATCGCGCTCAATGTCGCGATGTTTCTCACCACCGGCGCCTTCCATTCCGAGGCCGTGCTCGACCAGATCGCGTCGGGCTATGGCGTGGTGCCGGCCGAACTCACCCATAGCGCGGCGCCGGTCTTGGCCTACAATCCCATCGCCGAGCCGCTCACCCTCGTCACCTACATGTTCCTCCATGCCGGCTGGTGGCACCTGATCTCCAACATGCTGTTCCTCTGGGTCTTCGCCGACAATGTCGAGGATGCCTATGGCCACGCCGCCTTCGCCTCCCTTTACCTGATGTCGGGCGTGGTGGCGGCCCTGCTCTACGTGATGCTGGGGCCGTCCTCGCGCCTGCCGCTGATCGGGGCATCGGGCGCGGTTTCGGGGATTCTGGGCGCCTATGTGGTGCTGTTTCCCCGGGCCCGCGTGTGGATCCTGCTGTTTCTGCGCATTCCGCTGCGCATCGGCGCCCTGTGGGTGCTGGGCGGCTGGTTCCTGCTGCAGATCTTTTCCTGGTGGCTGTACCGCGCCGACCCGGAAGCCGGGGTCGCCTGGGCCGCCCACATCGGCGGATTCATGGCCGGCGCCGGCCTGACCTGGGCCATCCGCCGCCGCCTGTGGCTGCGGCTGGAGCCCGAAAGCGGCTTTTTGCCCAAGGCGTAGGTCGCAATCGGCAGCCAAGCGGCGTTGCTGGAATTGACTTGAGGGTTTCCCCTCACTAGGGTCCGGCCACTTTTTCGAAGACCGCCAAATCGAGGAACAGAATGAAAGTCCTGGTCGCTGTGAAGCGGGTCGTTGACTACAACGTCAAGATCCGTGTGAAGGCCGACGGTTCGGGTGTCGAACTGGCCAACGTGAAGATGTCGATGAACCCTTTCGACGAAATCGGCGTCGAGGAGGCGGTGCGCCTCAAGGAGAAGGGCTTGGCGACGGAAGTCATCGCCGTGTCCATCGGGCCGGCGCAGGCGCAGGAAACGCTGCGCACGGCACTTGCCATGGGCGCCGACCGCGCCATCCTGGTCAAGACCGACGACCTCGTGGAGCCGCTGGCGGTCGCCAAGATCCTCAAGGGCATCGTTCAGGCCGAAGGCCCGGAGATCGTGATCCTCGGCAAGCAGGCGATCGATGACGACTGCAACCAGACCGGCCAGATGCTGGCGGCCCTGCTGGGCTGGCCGCAGGCCACCTTCACCTCGAAGCTCGAGCCCGGTGCGGGCGAGGCGCAGATCACCCGCGAGATCGACGGCGGCCTGCAGATGCTGACGGTGAAGCTGCCGGCGGTGGTCACCACCGACCTCCGCCTCAACCAGCCGCGCTATGCCTCGCTCCCCAACATCATGAAGGCGAAGAAGAAGCCGCTGGATGAGAAGACGCCCGCCGACTATGGCGTCGACACGGCAGCGCGCCTCAAGGTCGTGAAGACCGAGGAGCCGCCGAAGCGCCAGGCCGGCATCAAGGTGGGCTCGCCCGCCGAACTCGTGGCCAAACTCAAGGAAGCGGGAGCAATCTGATGGCTGTCCTCCTCATCGCCGAACACGACAATGCGTCGATCAAGGACGCCACCCACAAGGCGCTCACCGCCGCGGCCCAGCTGGGCGGCGACGTCCATGTGCTGGTCGCCGGCAACAATGCCGGCGCTGCCGCAGCACAGGCCGCGAAGCTCGCGGGCGTGAAGAAGGTGCTGCACGTCGACTCGGCCGCGCTCGAGCGGCCGCTGGCCGAGCCGATGGCCGCCATGATCGTGGCGCTGGCGCCGGCCTATGACCACATCGTCTCGCCCGCCACCGGCAACGGCAAGAACTTCATGCCGCGCGTTGCAGCACTCCTCGACGTGATGCAGGTCTCCGACATCGCCGAAGTGAAGTCGCCCGACACCTTCGTGCGCCTGATCTATGCCGGCAACGCGGTGCAGACCGTGCAGTCGACCGACGCCAAGAAGGTCATCACCGTGCGCACCGCCTCCTTCCCCGCCACGGGCGAGGGTGGTGCGGCGGAAGTCGTGAAGATGGATGCCGTGGCGGACCCGGGCCTCTCCTCCTACAAGGGCGAGAACCTGTCGAAGTCGGACCGCCCGGAACTCACCTCGGCCAAGATCGTCGTCTCCGGCGGCCGCGGCATGCAGAACGGCGAAAACTTCAAGCTGCTGGAATCGGTGGCCTCCAAGCTCAACGCCGCGGTGGGCGCCTCGCGCGCCGCGGTCGATGCGGGCTATGTGCCGAACGACTACCAGGTCGGCCAGACCGGCAAGGTGGTCGCCCCCGACCTCTACATCGCGGTCGGCATCTCGGGCGCCATCCAGCACCTCGCCGGCATGAAGGACTCGAAGATCATCGTCGCCATCAACAAGGACGAGGAAGCCCCGATCTTCCAGGTGGCGGACTTCGGCCTGGTCGGCGACCTGTTCACCGCCGTCCCGGAATTCGATGCGGAACTCGCCAAGCTCGGCAAGTGATCGTTTCACATCATCGGTGTTGAGGGGCGGCTTCGGCCGCCCTTTTTCTTTGCCCGGAGGATAAGCCATCACTCAGCTGGTGATGCGAAGCCCTCAACCTGCCGCTCATCCGGGCAATGGCCACGGATGCCAATCTAAAGTGCAATTGCTGCGACTGCGAAACGCTCTTGCCCTGCTGGGAGGTGCGTTATAGGGTTCGACAGCAGTCGAATTCAGGCACTTTGGTAACATGCAGATCAAGAAAGTCGGCGTCATCGGCGCCGGTCAGATGGGCAACGGCATCGCGCATGTCTGCGCGCTCGCCGGCTATGACGTCGGGCTCTACGACGTCAGCAAGGAGCGGATCGAGGCGGGTCTCGCCACGATCAACGGCAACCTTGCCCGCCGCGTGCGTTCCGGCAAGCTCTCCGAGGCCGAGCGCGACGCCACCCTGTCGCGCATCAAGGCCGTGCCGAGCTACGAAGGCTTCGGCGACTATGACCTCGTCATCGAGAGCGCCGTCGAGGACGAGCAGATCAAGCGCAAGATCTACCAGGCGCTGTGCCCGCACCTGAAGCCCGAATGCCTCGTCGGCTCCAACACCTCCTCGATCTCGATCACCCGCCTCGCGGCCGCGACCGATCGCCCTGAGAAGTTCATGGGCATACATTTCATGAACCCCGTGCCGGTGATGGAACTCGTGGAGCTCATCCGCGGCATCGCCACCGACGAGGGGACCTTCTCGGTCGCCAAGGAATTCGCAGCCTCGCTGAAGAAGACCATCGCGGTCTCGGAAGACTTCCCGGCCTTCATCGTCAACCGCATCCTGCTGCCGATGATCAACGAGGCGATCTACACGCTGTATGAAGGTGTAGGCGGCGTGGAAGCCATCGACACCGCCATGAAGCTCGGCGCCCGGCACCCCATGGGCCCGCTCGAATTGGCCGATTTCATCGGCCTCGACACCTGCCTGTCGGTGATGCAGGTGCTGCACGACGGCCTTGCGGACTCGAAGTACCGTCCCTGCCCGCTGCTGGTGAAATACGTCGAAGCCGGCTGGCTCGGCCGCAAGACCAACCGCGGCTTCTACGACTACCGCGGCGAGACCCCGATCCCGACGCGTTGATCGGCCACGATTGATGGCGTCACCCCGGCGAAAGCTGGGGCCTCGCGTCCATTTGAGGACCATCGTCCATCAGTTCACCTCCCCCGGGCTCGACCCGGGGGTCCTTTTCCACCGCATGCAAAAGGATGCGCGGATCAAGTCCGCGCAATGTGCAGAGGGTGGATGACCGCTATATGGTGCGGTTCGTAACGATTGATTTTTGGCAAGTCGGGACAGGCCGCTACCCCCCTACCTGACCCTACTTCTGCGCCAGCGCCGCCTTCACCAGCGCCTGTGCCTCCGGGCTCGCCCAGGCGGCAGGGCCGAGGATGCGGCCGAGTTCGCGGCCCTGGCGGTCGACCAGGATCGAGGCGGGAAGGCCGGCCGACTGCACGTCGTTGACGATCTTGGTCGAGGGCTCGACATAGAGCTTGAGGTTGTCGACGCCGGTCTCCTTCAGGAAGGCGGCGGAGGCGTCCGCGCCCTTGCGGTCGACACTGATGGCCACCACCTCGAACTGGTCGGAGCCCATCTCTTTCTCGAGTTTCGCGAGATCCGGCATTTCCTTCCGGCACGGCGCGCACCAGGTGGCCCAGAGATTGACCAGCGCCACCCGGCCCTTCCAGTCGCTGAGCTTCAGGGCCTTGCCCGTGCCGTCCTGGAAGGCGAGGTCGGGCAGCGGCTTCGGCTCCGGGTGGATCAGGAAGGCCGCGAGCGCGCCGGTGGCGAGATCCTTCGAAAAGCCGCCCGCTGCATCAGGTGCCGCGGCGACCGCCGCGGTTTCCGCAGGTCCGGCCTTGCGCGCCCCGGCCTCATACAGATAATAGCCCGTAATCGCTGCGATTATGAGAACGCCGGCCGCGATCTGCGCCAGGGGGCTGGATGTCTTCTTTTCGGTGCTCATGCGCAGGGTGTCTCGGACGGAATGAAGGAATTTCGATGACCAACAAGATGTGGGGCGGGCGTTTCCAGTCGGGGCCGGACGCGATCATGGAAGAGATCAACGCCTCGATCGGCTTCGACAAGCGCCTGTTCCGGCAGGACATCGCAGGCTCGAAGGCGCATGCCGCGATGCTGGCGAAGCAGGGAATCATCCCGAAATCCGATGCCGCCCTCATTAGGAAGGGCCTCGAGCAGGTGCAAGCCGAGATCGAGGCCGGCGCCTTCACGTTCTCGCGCGCCCTCGAGGACATCCACCTCAACGTCGAATCCCGCCTGAAGGACATCATCGGACCCGCCGCCGGGCGGCTGCACACGGCGCGCTCGCGCAATGACCAGGTGGCGCTCGACTTCCGCCTCTACGTGCGCGACACGGTCGACCACCTCGACGCCCAGCTGAAGGAGCTGCAGCTGGCGCTCGCCGGCAAGGCCGAGCAGCATGCGGCGACCGTCATGCCCGGTTTCACGCACTTGCAGGTGGCCCAGCCCGTGACCTTCGGCCACCACCTGCTGGCCTATGTCGAGATGCTGGCGCGCGATCGCTCGCGGTTGGCCGATGCCAGGAAGCGTATGAACGAGAACCCGCTCGGTGCCGCGGCCCTTGCCGGAACGAGCTTCCCCATCGACCGCCACATGACGGCCGAGGCCCTCGGCTTCGACCGCCCGACGCGCAACTCGCTCGACACGGTCGCCGACCGAGACTTCGTGCTGGAAACGCTCTCGGCCTGCGCGATCTGCTCCATGCACCTCTCGCGGCTCGCCGAGGAGATCGTGATCTGGTCGACGAGCCAGTTCCGCTTCGTGAAGCTTTCCGACAAGTTCACCACCGGCTCCTCGATCATGCCGCAGAAGCGCAATCCCGATGCCGCCGAACTGGTGCGGGCGAAGCCCGGCCGCATCATCGGCGCCCTGCTGTCGCTCCTGACCGTGATGAAGGGCCTGCCGCTGACCTATTCGAAGGACATGCAGGAAGACAAGGAACCGGCCTTCGACGCCTTCGACAACATGTCGCTGGCCATCGCCGCGACGACCGGCATGGTGAAGGACATGGTCCCCAACCGGGACGAGATGAGGAAGGCCGCGGCCTCGGGCTTCTCGACCGCCACCGACCTCGCCGACTGGCTCGTCCGTACACTGAAGATGCCGTTCCGCGAGGCGCACCACGTGACGGGAAGCCTCGTGGCGCTGGCCGAGGCCAAGGGCTGCGATCTCCCCGAGCTGCCGTTGAGTGCCATGCAATCGGTCGAGAAGCGCATCACCAAAGAGGTCTACAAGGTTCTCACCGTCGAGAATTCGGTCGCCTCGCGCGTCAGTTTCGGCGGCACCTCGCCCACCAACGTGAAGCGCGAAGCCAAGCGCTGGCTCAAGCTTTTGAAGGGATGACCCCATGAAAACCGTTCTCCTGCTTCTCGCGCTGTCGCTCACGCTGGCCGCCTGCGGCGTCAAGGGCGATCCGGAGCCGCCCAAGTCCACCGACACCCAGCAGGCGCAGTAGCCCATGCATCACTTCGCCTATCGCGACGGCGTGCTCCACGCCGAGGACGTGAGCCTCAAGGCGCTGGCCGAGGAGGTCGGCACGCCCTTCTACTGCTATTCCAGCGCCACGCTGGAACGCCACTACAAGGTCATGCAGGATGCCTTCGCCGGCACCGACCACCTGATCTGCTATGCGATGAAGGCCAATTCCAACCAGGCCGTCATCCGCACCATGGCGGAACTGGGCGCCGGGATGGACGTCGTCTCGGAAGGCGAATTGCGCCGGGCGCTGGCGGCCGGCGTGCCGGCGCGCAAGATCGTGTTCTCCGGCGTCGGCAAGACGGCGCGCGAGATGGCGCTGGCGCTGCGCGAAGGCATCGCCTGCTTCAACGTCGAATCGGAGCCCGAGCTCGAACTGCTCTCCGAGGTGGCCAAGCGCGTGGGCCAGCGCGCCACCGTGTCGATCCGCGTCAACCCGGACGTCGATGCGAAGACCCATCACAAGATCTCGACCGGCAAGGCCGAGGACAAGTTCGGCGTCTCCTACAAGCGCGCCCGCGAGGTCTATGCCCGCGCCGCGTCCCTCCCGGCCATCGACGTCGCCGGCATCGACATGCACATCGGCAGCCAGATCACCGAGCTCGAACCCTTCGCCAAGGCCTTCAGGCTGATGGGCGAACTGACCGAGGAGCTGCGCAAGGACGGCCACAACATCCGCCACCTCGATCTTGGCGGCGGCCTCGGCGTGCCCTATCGCGGCACCAACGACGTTCCTCCGCACCCGGACGAATATGCCGCGATGGTGAGGCGGGCGCTGGGCCACCTGAACCTGAAATTCATCCTCGAGCCCGGCCGCATGATCGTCGGCAACGCAGGTGTTCTCGTGTCGCGCGTCATCTACGTGAAGGACGGCACGGAGAAGCACTTCGTCATCCAGGATGCCGCGATGAACGACCTGATCCGCCCCACCCTCTATGACGCCTATCACGAGATCATCCCCGTCGATGAGGCTGCCTCGGGCGAGACCATGTTGGCGGATGTCGTGGGGCCCGTCTGCGAGTCGGGCGATTATCTCGCCAAGGGCCGGACGCTGCCAAAGGTTGAGCCGGGTGACCTGCTCGCCACCCTGACGGCAGGCGCCTATGGCGCGGTGCAGGCCGGCACCTACAACACGCGACCGCTGGTCGCCGAGGTGCTGGTCAAGGATGGCAAGTGGGCGCTGGTCCGCCCGCGGCAGAGCTATGAGGAGCTGATCGGGCTGGACCGGCTCGCCTCCTGGCAGGACCGGAAGTGACCGGCACCGGCGTCATGTCACGATCGTGATGGGCCGTCTGGCGCAATTTGGCCGCCATCTGTGCTATAGCTAGGGCGCAGAATGGCCAACCGACCCGACAGCCCGGCATACGTCGACCGCAAGATAGCCCTGGCGCGCCTCGCGCTGGGGTTCGAGCGAGTGTGGGCAGCACTGCACTGGCCGCTCGTCATCCTCGCCGCGGCGGCGGCTGCGGTCATCGGCGGCCTGCTGCCGCTGCTGCCGGTGTGGCCGCGCGCCCTGCTGCTGGCGGCGATGGCCATGGCCTTCATCTGGTCGCTCCGGCCGTTGATCGTGCTGCTGAGGACCGGCTGGCCCGACCGCAGCGAGGCGATGCGCCGCGTCGAGGAGAAATCCGGCCTCGCCCACCGCCCGGTGTCGGGCCGCGACGACAAGCTGCCGGACAATGTCCACAGCCACTTCCAGCGGGTGCTCTGGGAAGAGCACCGCCGGCGCCAGCTCGACAGCCTCGGCACCCTCAGGGCCGGCCTGCCGCAGTCGCGCTGGCGCGACATCGACCCGCGCGCCCTGCGCCTTCCCGCCGCCCTGGCGCTGATCGTCGCCATCCTGCTCGGGCCCGGCGACCTCAAGGGCAATCTGGCACAGAGCTTCGCCGTCGCCACCCCGGCCCCAAAGGCGCAGATGGCGGTCGACGCCTGGCTGAAGCCGCCCGCCTATACCGGCAAGCCGCCGGTCCTGCTCACCAGTGCCGCCATGACCGAGCGGCTGAAGCAGGATCCGGAGCTGCATGTTCCGGAGAACTCGGTCCTGTCGCTGCGCGTCACCGGGGCGAAATCGCCGCAGCTGACCTTCCATGAACTCTTCGACGACAATGCCGCCGCGCCCGAGGTGCCGGGCTTCAAGCCGCAGGTGCGATCCGCCGAGGGGCTGTTCCAGGCCGACGTGACGCTGACCCGCCCGGCCACCGTCAGGCTGACGGACAACGGACGGGACATCGGCAGCTGGCGCATCTCGCTGATCCCCGATGCGGCCCCGAAGGTCGAGATCACGGCGGATCCCAGCGGGGATTCCTCCGGCATGCTGAGCGCCAAATGGAAGGTTTCGGATGACTACGGGGTGACCGGCGTCACCTCCGACATCTACCTTGCCGACGGCCAGGACGAGGGCGTCGCCTTCACCGATGCCGGCATCTTCGAGTATGATCCGCCCAAGCTGCCGATCCATTTGCGCAGCGCCGCGCCCAAGGACGAGGCGGGTGAGTCCAGGGCAGACGTCGCCGAACACCCCTGGGCCGGCCTGATGGTCGAGATGACGCTGACCGCGCGCGATGCCGCGGGCCACACCACGGAAAGCGCCAAGCGCACCTTCCGCCTGCCCGAGCGCCAGTTCACCAATCCGCTGGCCCGCGCGCTCATCGAGCAGCGCCGGCGGCTGATTCTCAATCCCGAGCAGGCCGGCGGCGTGGCCGAGATGCTGGATGCGATCATCACCTATCCCAAGGACCTGATCGAGCGCTCCGGCACCGAGATCGCCATCGCGGCGGTGCTGTCGCACCTGCGCGCCGCCAGCGACCGCGCCGACATCGACACTGTGATCAGCGACCTGTGGCAGATCGCCGTCAACGTCGAGGACGGCGTCACCGCCGATGCCAAGGCCGCCCTCGAAGCCGCCCGCAAGGCGCTCGAGAAGGCCCTGCAGGACGGCGCCCCGCCGGAGCGTATCGCGGAACTGACCAAGAAGCTGCGCCAGGCGCTCGACCAGTACATGCAGTCGATGGCCAGGGAGGCGCAGAAGCGCCAGGCCCAGCAGAACCAGGGCCAGCAGCCCCCCGGCAAGGTGGTCACGCCGCAGGACCTGCAGAAGATGCTCGACATGATCGACAAGCTGTCGAAGAGCGGCAACAACGAGGCCGCCCAGCAGATGCTGTCGCAGCTCGAGGACATCCTGCGCAACCTCAAGCCCGGCACACCGCAGCAGGGCCAGGGCCGCGGCCAGGAAAGCCCGCTCGGCCAGATGCTCGACAAGCTGTCCGACCTGATGCGCAAGCAGCAGAAGCTGATGGACGAAACCCAGCGCATGCCGCAGCAGGACATGGGCGAGGACGGCCAGCCCAATGACCAGCAGCCGGGCCAGGACAGCCAGCAGGGCAGCGGCAACCTCGGCGACCGCCAGCAGGGCCTGAGCCAGATGCTGGACGAGCTGATGAAACAGTTCGGCCAGGGCGGCATGGAAGCCCCGAAGTCGCTGGGCCAGGCGGGAAAGAGCATGAACCGCGCCGAAGGCTCGCTGCGTGACGGCGACCGCGAGCAGGCGCTGGGCCAGCAGGGCGAGGCGATGTCGAAGCTGCGCGAGGGCGCGCAGGGCATGGCCCAGCAGCTGATGCAGCAGTCGCGGGGCCAGCAGGACACGCAGGGCCAGGACGGCGAGGCGCGTGGCGACAATGTCGACCCCCTCGGCCGCCCGCTGCCGAGCAGCGGCGAGGAACAGGGCCCCTTGCGCGACATGCTGCCTTCGGAACTGGCGATCGAGCGGGCGCGCCAGATCCTCGAGATGCTGCGCTCGCGCGCCGGGGAAACCGATCTTCCGAAATTCGAGCGCGACTACATCGACCGGCTGCTGAACGGCCTCTACTGAGGCGCGTTCGAGCCCTGCTCCAGCCTCAGCGCGCCCGCCGCCAGCCACCAGCGGCCATCGCGGCGCCCGATCTCCGACACCACCAGACCACCCGGCAAGGTGCTGCCCGCCGTGACCGGCACCAGGGTCCTTTCCGCCTGTGACGTCACTGCGACGAAGGCCACCTTGTCGACCACGGTGATCAGCTCGTAGCCGAAGGGGCCCCTGCCGCCATCGCCCGCCGGCGCGGTAGCGCGGGCCGCCGGGGCGAGCGACTGCGTGGTGATGGGATCGGCCCCCTGCGGACCTTCCATGATGACCTTGCGCTGGGCCGGCGGAAAGTTGAGGCCGAGATTGGCTGGCGGATTTTCCATCCCGTTCAGCGCCACCACCTTGTAGGCGGCGAAGGCGATGACGGCGGCGGCCAGGGCGAGCGACAGCACATAGGTGAGGACGTCGCTGAACTTGTCGGCCATGGGCGGGACACTCCTGGCCCAAGCCTGCGCGCTGAAGCTTGTGCCGGAATTGCGGGGGCTCAGCGGTCGAGGCGCAGCGCCAGGCCCTTGCGGGCGAGCGACAGCAGGGAACGCCCGGCGATGGCCGGGGCCAGTTCGGCATTCTGCCGGGCCGCCAGCACATTGGCCGACAGCGTGCTGCCCGCCGTGACGAGATCGGTCAGGCCCCAGGCCCTGAGCTGCGACATCACCACGCGCTGGCGGCGGAAGAACACCGGGGGGCGCGACTGCTTCACCACCTGTTCCGCGGTGGCGCCGCGGTCGATCGCCACACGGAACTCGGCCAGCTTCAGGGCCTGCATGTGCACGATGCCGAGCAGCCGGCCGGCGTCCTGGCCGCTGCGCAGCAGGTCGTGGAACAGCCTGTCGGCCTCCTCCACCTCGCCGCTGAACACGCTGTCGGCGAGTTCGTCGGGCGATGAGCCGGTGTCATTGCCGCAGATCGCCTCGACGTCCTCGAGGCTCACGCGTTCATTGCCGAGGCAATAGAGCGCCAGTTTCTCGGCCTCGCGCCGCACCAGCCCGCGCGCCGTGCCGGCAAGTTCGATGAAGCGGGCCAGCGCGTCCTGGCCGATCTTCAGATTGTCCTGCGCCAGGATCTGCTCGACGAGTGCGGCGATCTCGCCCGCCTCGGCTTCATAGAGCGGCAGGATCAGCGCGTGCGGACTCTTCTCGAAGCGGGTGCGCAGCTGCGAGGTCTTGGGCAGCGCCGCGGCCTCGGCGACCACCAGGTTGCCCTGCACCGTGCCTTCCAGCAGGGGCAGCGCCGCCTTGAGGAACCCCTCGCCCGCACCCTTCACCCAGATCGCCTTCGACCCTCCGAACATCGAGATCGACTGCACCTCGTCGATCAGCCGGGCCGGATCGGAGGCGACGTCCTGTTCCATCAGGGGGGTCACGGTGAAGGGATCGTCGAGCGAGCCTGCCACCTTGCGCACCGCCCGCCGCGCCAGCTCGTTCACTGCGTCGCCCTCCTCGCCATAGATCAGGATGGCGGCGATGGCGGGATCGGGCTTGCGGAGGAAGGCATCGAGCCCGGCGGGCTTGATGGCCGTCATGAGCTCTGCTGTTGCTTGGCGAAATAGGCGGCGAGCCGGACGCGGATGTCGGCGCCGATTTCCTTGGCGGCACGCTCGGTGGCGTCGGTCTCGGCCTGCATGTCGGCGAAGGGCTGGCGCACCACGTCGAAGGGAACCCGCGCGAAGGTGCTGCCCTTGGTAAGCACGGTGCCGTTGGCGCGGTCGACCAGCTCATAGCTCGTGGTGATCATGATGGCCTGGCGCGTCACCGCCGGCTGCTTCTTCTGGATGACGCCGTGGTCGTCCACCGTGGTGGTGAGGTTCAGCAGATAGCGCTCCTCGCCCTTGCCCGACTGCATGGAGGAAATCAGCTCATTGCGGACGAGCTGGCCCGGGCGGTCCGACGGCTCGGGAATGGAGATGGCCGCCAGCGTTCCGGCCACGCCCGGGTTCGTGGCCGAGGAGCCATAGAGCGGGCGATAGCCGCAGCCGGCCAGCAGCAGCGCGGCAACCGTGAGCAGAATGGCGGAAAGCCTAGGCATCAGCCGACAATATTGGCGATACGGCCGGGCACCACAATCACTTTCTTCACAGGGCGGCCCTCCAGCGCACGACCGACCGATTCGAGCTTCAGGACAAGGGCTTCCACCGCCTTGGGGTCGAGATCCTTGGCCACCGTGATCTCGTCGCGGCGCTTGCCGTTGACCTGGACCGCGATGGTCACCTGGTCGTCGGCGAGCAGTGCGGGATCCGCCTTGGGCCAGGCTGTGTCGACCACGAAGCCCGGCTTCTTCATCGCCTGCCAGCACTCCTCGGCGAGATGCGGCATCATCGGCGCCGACATGAGGACGAGGAACTCGGCCGCTTCCTTGACGGAGGCCTGATCGGCCTTGCCGCCCGAGAGCGCAGCCCCCAGCGCGTTGGCCAGCTCATAGATGCGGGCGATGGCGCGGTTGAAGCGCAGCGAGGAGAGATCGTCTGTCACAGCGGCCAGCGCCTTGTGGGCGGCACGGCGCAGGTCCAGCGAGGCGCCCGCATCGCTGCCGCCGGCATAGTCGACCGAGTCGTTGACCAGCCGCCAGATGCGCTGCGTGAAGCGCCACGCCCCTTCCGCTCCGGCCTCGGTCCACTCGATGTCGCGCTCGGGCGGGGTATCGGACAGCATGAACCAGCGCGCCGTGTCGGCGCCATAGCGGGCGATGATGTCGTCGGGGTCGACAACGTTCTTCTTCGACTTCGACATCTTCTCGACGCCGCCCACTTCGAGGGGCTCGCCCGTCGTCGCATGCACCCACTTGCCGTCCTGGTTCACCGCGTCGGCCGGCAGCACCCATTCGCCATTCAGTGTACGGAAGGTTTCGTGGATGACCATGCCCTGCGTGAACAGGCTCTCGAAGGGCTCCTTGATGGCGAGATAACCCGTCGCCGTCATGGCGCGGGCATAGAAGCGCGAATAGAGCAGATGCAGGATCGCGTGCTCGACGCCGCCGATATACTGGTCGACACCCATCCAATACTTGGACGCCGGCATGCTGACCGGGTCCGCCGCATGCGGCGAGCAGAAGCGCGCGTAGTACCAGGACGAGTCGATGAAGGTATCGAAGGTGTCCGTCTCGCGTCGCGCGGGCTTGCCGCAGGACGGGCAGTCGACATGCTTCCAGCTCGGGTGATGCTCGAGCGGGTTGCCCGGCTTGTCGAAGGTCACGTCCTCCGGCAGCGTCACCGGAAGCTGGTTCTTCGGCACCGGCACGATGCCGCAGGACGCGCAGTGGATGACCGGGATCGGGCAGCCCCAGTAGCGCTGGCGCGAGACGCCCCAGTCGCGCAGGCGGAAGTTCACCTTGCGCTCGCCGATGCCCATCTTCTCCATGCGCCTGGCGATCTCTTCCTTCGCTTCGGGCACGCTCATGCCATCGAGGAAGTCGGAATTGATGAGGACCGTGTTGTCGCCTTCCTTCTCGACGAAGGCCTCGGTGCCGACCTCGAAGGTTTTGGGATCGGTGCCCTTCGGTGCCACCACCGGGATCACCGGCAGATCATACTTCCGCGCGAAGTCGAGGTCGCGCTGGTCATGCGCCGGGCAGCCGAAGATGGCGCCCTCGCCATAGCCCATGAGCACGAAGTTCGCGGCATAGACGGGAAGCCGCACGCCGGGGCGGAACGGGTGGCGGGCATAGAGGCCGAGCGGGCAGCCCTTCTTCTCCGCACGCTCGATCGTCTCTTCGGAGGTGCCCAGGGCCGCGACCTCGCGGCGGAAGGCAGCGAGGTTCTCGTCCTTCTCGGACAGGCGCCGGGCCAGCTCATGATCCGCCGAGATGGCGCAGAAGCTGGCGCCGAAGATCGTGTCGTGTCGCGTCGTATAGACGGTCAGGCGCTCGTCCAGCGCCTTGCCGGTCTCGTCCTCGAGCGCGAAGGAGAATCGCATGCCCTCCGAGCGGCCGATCCAGTTCTTCTGCATGAGACGCACTTTTTCCGGCCACTTGGTGAGGCCGTCCAGCGCCGAGAGCAACTCGTCGGAGTAGGCCGTGATCTTCAGGAACCACTGGGCGAGCTCGCGCTTCTCGACGAGCGCTCCGGAGCGCCAGCCGCGGCCGTCGATCACCTGCTCGTTGGCGAGCACCGTGTGGTCGACCGGGTCCCAGTTCACCATCGAGACCTTGCGCTCGACGAGGCCGGCCTTCATGAAGTCGATGAACATCGCCTGTTCATGCATGTAGTAGGAGGGATCGCAGGTGGCGATCTCGCGGCTCCAGTCGAGTGCGAGCCCCATGGACTGCAGCTGGCGCTTCATGGTGGCGATGTTGTCGTAGGTCCAGGACTTGGGGTGGATGCCGCGGTCGATGGCGGCATTTTCCGCCGGCATGCCGAAGGCGTCCCAGCCCATCGGGTGGAGCACGTTGAAGCCCAGTGCCCGGCGGAAGCGGGCGATCACGTCGCCCATCGTGTAGTTGCGCACGTGGCCCATGTGGATGCGGCCGGAAGGATAGGGGAACATCTCGAGCACGTAGTATTTCGGGCGCGAGGCGTCTTCCCTGGCCTCGAAGCTCTTGTTCTCGGTCCAGTGCTTCTGCCAGCGCGGCTCAGCGTCGCGCGGGTTGTAACGTTCGGTGCTCACGGCAGTCATCCTGTCGAAACGGGGGCGATTGGTGCCAAGCTGGTACCAGTCCTTGAAAAGCCCTGCAAGCTTGGCCTAAAGCAGCGTGGTTACAGGAGTTTCCGGCATGGTCCACGAGGGTCTGAAAAAGGTGCTGAACGGGGTGGTGGCGGCGGCTCAGGACGCCGGCCGCAGCCCTGAGACCGTCACCCTCATCGCCGTCTCCAAGACCTTCGACGGGCCGGAGATCATCCCCGTCATCGAAGCCGGACAGCGGGTTTTCGGCGAGAACCGGGTGCAGGAGGCCAAGTCGAAGTGGCCTGCCCTCAAGATGGCCTGGCCGGACGTGGAACTGCACCTGATCGGCCCGCTCCAGTCCAACAAGGCGGCGGAGGCCGTGCAGCTGTTCGACGCCATCCACACCGTCGACCGGCCCAAGATCGCGGCGGAAATCGCCAAGGAAATGCGCAAGCAGGCCAAGCCCCTGAAGCTCTTCGTCCAGGTCAATACGGGCCGCGAACCGCAGAAGGCCGGGATCGAGCCCGGCGAGGCCGACGCCTTCCTGAGGGAATGCAAGGACGTCCATGGGCTCGAGATTTCCGGCCTCATGTGCATCCCGCCCGCCGGGGAGGACCCGACGCCGCATTTCAACCTCCTCGCGGAGATCGCCCGCCGCAACGGGCTTTCACAGCTCTCCATGGGGATGAGCGGCGATTACCCGCAGGCAATCGCCGCCGGAGCCACCCATGTCCGGGTGGGCTCCGCCATTTTCGGAACGCGCGCTCAGCCGGCGTAGCGCAGGATGGCGCAGAGTGCGGCACCGGGAACCGGCAGGTCGTCCTTGCGGACCGCCAGCACGCGGCCACCCGTACCCAGAACATGGGCCGCGACCTCGTCGACGAGGTCGTAGCTGTCGGCGGTGTCGGCAGCGGCGAAGCGGATGCCGCCATCCTCGTCCATCCAGCCCTGGACGTTCTGGTCGATGTCGACCATCAGCAGGTCCACCGCACCACGCACCGCGGCGCGCGCCACGTCGCTCAGATCAGTCGACGTGCGGCCGACGCCGCTGCGGTTGCCATAGACCTCCTTCAGCTTCGCAAGCTCCTCGGCATAGACCTCGTCCAGAACCGGCGCGGTGCGGGCCGCGAGTTCCTGGTCGGTGGTCTCGTCCGGGTTCACACTGATCGTCTGGCGCACCAGGTGGTGGTAACGGTTCACCTGGTGGAAGAGCGAGGCAAGGGGGTTTACGCCCGCGACGATCAGCGGGGCGGTGTGGCCCACCAGCAGCGGCCGCAGTGCGGCATCGATGGCGTGCAGGTATTGCAGGTGGCGGATGCGCTGGCCTTCGTCTCCGTGGATGCGGCCGCTGTGCGAACGGTCGTTCAGCGAGGTCTTGCCGGCATGGCTCGCAGCGTCCTTCGGCAGGTTCGGCACCTTGACGGGCTGCGCCACGCCACCCGGCAGCACCTCGATCAGCCGCACGCCGCCTTCCGACAGCGCCAGCACATAGGCCTCGTGCGGGAAGGCCACGGCGCGCAGCAGCGGCTTCAGGTAGTAGCGGTCCGACACATCGAATGCCTGCGACAGCTTGTTGGCGAGCCGATAGGTGCGGATCTTGTCCGGCGTCGCCAGCACCGCGAGGGTATGGGCCTGCAGCGCCCAGAACGCATCGTCCTCGGCGAAGGTGGTGAGGTTTTCCTCGAGCAGCGCGCGGCGGCGCTTGTCGAAACCGGCCTCGTCGAGCTGCGCCAGCGCCTGCTTGACCAGATTGCCGTATTCGATCCGTGCCGCCCCGACGTTCTGCGTCACCGGCGTGGTGGGCAGATAGATCGAGACGCAGGCGTCGGCACGTTCACGGCTGAGCTCTGTGATCTCCTGGGCGGCCGGCAGATCGATGTGAAGCACGGGGGAAGTCTCCTACCATAGGTTACGAAGGGTTGTGGCGTTAGAGGCAGTGCCACCCCCTGTCAACCATGCTTCACCCGTCAATCAGATGACGATGCGCGCCGTGCGTCCGATGTGTTCGAGGATGATGCGCATGTCGCGCGCCGAAACCGCGATGCAGCCCGCCGTCGGCCCGCCATCCGGCTGGCGCAGATGGAAGAACACCGCACTGCCATGGCCCTGCACCCGCGGCCGCTCGTTGTGGGAGAGTTCGACCACCACATCGTAGAGATGGTCCGGCCGCTTCATCGTCTCGTGCGCGGTGGCATAGGGGATGCGGACGAGGCGGTTGTAGTTGCGGTCGCCCACCGTTTCGCACCAGCCGTCATGATCCCGCATGACCTGGGGCGTGAGGCCGGTGCGCGGCGGAAGCCCCTTGTCGGCGCGGTAGAACAGCCGGCGCACCTGCCAGCTGCCGCGCGGACTTGCCCCGTCGCCTTCGCGCTTCAGGTGGCGCTTGCCGGAGCGGCCGATGGAGCAGGGGAACGTCATTTCCCCCACCTTGAGCAGGCCCGTGGTGGCCTTGGCGTTTCGGGTCAAGACCCGGATGGTGTGGACAGTTCTTTTCACGGGATCGGCGTTCCGTACACTTCGGCCTTGAAAAGGCCATGTGACACCCTAACATTCAGCCTCGCCGGGGCAAGCGATTTCAAAGACTTCGGGGCATAGGGGTAACGATGAACGGCACGAAGAAGATCATCATCGTCGATGACGATGACATGCTGCGCGAAACCCTGATCGAGCAATTCTCCCTCCACGACGAGTTCGAGACCAGCGAGGCTGCCACCGCGACCGCCGGCATCAAGCTCATCAAGGCCGACCATGCCGACCTCGTGATCCTCGACGTCAACCTGCCGGACATGGACGGCCGCGAGGCCTGCAAGATCATCCGCCGCAACGGCTACAAGGGTCCGGTGATCCTGCTGACCGCGCAGGCTTCGGAGGCCGACACCATCCTGGGCCTCGACGCCGGCGCCAACGACTATGTGACCAAGCCCTTCCGCTTCGCCGTGCTGCTGGCCCGCATCCGGGCGCATCTGCGCCAGCACGAGCACAGCGAGGATGCCACCTTCAAGGTCGGCCCCTATACCTTCAAGCCCTCGGCCAAGCTCCTCCTGCGCGAGGACAACAAGAAGATCCGGCTGACCGAGAAGGAAACCGCGATCATCAAGTTCCTGCTGCGCTCGGGCGAGCAGATCGTCAGCCGCGACGTGCTGCTGCAGGACGTCTGGGGCTACAATGCCGGGGTGACCACGCACACGCTGGAAACCCATGTCTACCGGCTGCGCCAGAAGATCGAGCGTGACCCGTCGCACGCCGAGATCCTGGTCACCGAAGGGGGCGGCTACAAGCTGATCCCGTGACCCGGTTCCGGCCCGCTTGGCGGTCGCTCCTACCTCATGTAAACGAACAATAAAGAACCTGGGGGCGAAATAGGCGTTAACCGCGGTAGGGCTTTGGCCGGACTGGGCTGAATGAACGTGAGGGCAGACGTGGAGACTTTCCGGAGCATTCCGATCTTTTCGGAGTGCGATGCCGTTCACCTGCAGCTTCTCGCCTTTTCCGCCGCCCGCCAGAGCTTCTCACCGGGCGAATTCATCATCCGCCAGGGCAACCGGGGTGCTGCGGCCTTTCTGATTCTGAGCGGCGAGGCCCGGCTTGCCGCCGCCGATACCGGCCCCCTGGGCTCCGCCGGGCCCGGTGCGCTGCTGGGTGAAGTGGCGATGATCGGCGACCGGCCCTATTCGGTGACGGCGACGGCCGTCGACACGGTGGCGACGGCGCGCATCGACCGCGAGCTGTTCATGCGAGTGGCGCGGGAATTCCCGGAATTCGGAACGGCCGTGTTCGGTGTCCTGTCACGCCGCCTCGACATCGTGATGGACGAGCTCGAGGCGACACGACAGAGCTTCGAGGCGGCGCGCAGCTTCCGCTCGTTCTGAGCCGCTTTCAGGCGGCGGTGAAGCTCGCCATCACCGGCACATGGTCCGACGGCTGCTCCCAGCCGCGGGCTTCCTTCAGGATGTCGATGGTCTTGCAGTTGGGCGCGATGCCCGCTGTCGACCAGATATGGTCGAGCCGGCGGCCACGGTTGGCCGCCGCCCAGTCGCGTGCGCGGTAGCTCCACCAGGTGTAGAGCTTCTGCTCGGCCGGCACATGCTGGCGCAGCAGGTCGACCCACTTGCCCTTCTTCTGGATGCGCAGCAGGCCCTCGGTCTCGATGGGGGTGTGGCTCACCACCTTGAGAAGGTCCTTGTGCGACCACACGTCGTGCTCGAGCGGCGCGATGTTGAGGTCGCCGACGAGGACGCTCTCATGGCCCTTGGGCACGCAATCCTTGCCGAACCAAGCTTCGAGCTCGTCGAGGAACTGGAGCTTGTGGGCGAACTTCTCGTTGATCTTGGGGTCGGGCTCGTCGCCGCCCGCGGGTACATAGAGATTGTGAATGGTGACGGGCTTCTTGCCCGCCACGGTCACCGAGATGTGACGGCAGTCGTCCTTGCCGCAGAACGGTTTCGTGGACTGCGCCAGGAAGGGCCGCTTCGAGACGATGGCGACGCCGTGATAGCCCTTCTGGCCGAACTCGGCGATGTGCTCGTAGCCGGCGTCACGAATGGGCCCCGACGGAAACTGGCCCTGCGGGCACTTGGTTTCCTGCAGGCACAGCACGTCGGGCTGCCAGCGATCGAGAAGCTTGGTGACCAGTCCGATGCGGAGACGGACCGAATTGATGTTCCAGGTGGCGACCTTGAGGCTCATGTCCTGCCAATAGCCGCGGCGGCGTGCGGCTGGCAAGGGACAAGCGCTACGGGCCGTTCTTGCTGTCGCGCTTGATCTTGACCACGAACAGCTGCGGATCGGGTTCGATGCCGGTCTGCACGTTCTCGAGCGACACGGTGGTCTTGCGGCCCTTGCCGTCGGTGACGATCCACTGCTGCAGCTGCTTGTGGGCCTGGTCATAGACCAGCGTCAGCTGGCCGCTGCCCAGCGTCGATTTCTTGTCTTCGACGGTGACCGACACCGTGCCGTCCTGGTTCTGGAAATCGACGATATTGGTGTCGTTGGCGATGTCCACCTTGTTGCCCAGGACCAGCCGCAGCGGGGTCTGCGACAGCGGGAACTGGTCGCCCTTCTCCTTCTGCACGTTCTTGATGGTGAGCCAGGTTCCGTCCGACACGATGAGGAAGGGGTTGGGCGGGGCATATTCGAAACGCATCTTGCCGGGCTTCGAAATGTAGAAGACACCTTGCGAGCTGTTACCCTTGGGGCTGATCTGGGTGAACTCGCCCTGCAGGGTCTTGAAGCTGTTGAGATAATCCGAAATCGAATTCACGGCCACAAGCTGCTCAGGGCTGAGCTTCATGGGTTCCGCTGCCAAGGCCGGAAGGCTGGCGACGGCGGCAAGAGCCGCTCCCAGGAAGGCACGGCGCGTGAGCTGCGAGAGACTTGTCATCCTGTTCTTTCCGGATTGGGGCTGTGATTTCGCCCGGACTTCTAGGCCATGGCAGGCTTATCCGCAAGAACGGGCCGATTTTGAGGCAAGCGATGGATATTACAAGAATGTCAATCGCGCGCACTCTCTCCGGGCACCAGGATCTCGCGCTTTCCGGTGGCGTTGGCGGCGGAGATCAAGCCCTCGCGCTCCATGCGCTCGATCAGACTCGCTGCCTTGTTGTAGCCGATCTGCAGACGGCGCTGGACGTAGGAGGTCGACACCTTCTTGTCGCGCAGGACCACCTGCACCGCCTGGTCATAGAGATCGTCGCCGGAGCCGCCGCCTTCGGCCCCCATGCCGCCGCCCTCGCCGAAGGCGCCGTCCTCCGGTTCCTCGGTCACGGCCTCGACATATTGCGGGTCGCCCTGCGCCTTCAAATGCGCCACGATCTTCTCGACCTCGTCATCCGCCACGAAGGGCCCGTGCAGGCGCGAGATGCGCCCGCCGCCCGCCATGTAGAGCATGTCGCCCTGGCCGAGGAGCTGTTCGGCGCCCTGCTCGCCCAGGATGGTGCGGCTGTCGATCTTGGAGGTGACCTGGAAGGAAATGCGGGTCGGGAAGTTGGCCTTGATGGTGCCGGTGATCACGTCGACCGAGGGGCGCTGCGTGGCCATCACCACGTGGATGCCGGCGGCGCGCGCCATCTGGGCGAGGCGCTGGACCGCGCCCTCGATGTCCTTGCCGGCCACCATCATCAGGTCGGCCATCTCGTCGATGATGACCACGATGTAGGGCATGGGCGAGAGGTCCATCGCCTCCTTCTCGAAGACGGGCTCGCCCGTGTCCGGATCGAAGCCGGTCTGCACCGTGCGATGCAGTTCCTCGCCCTTCTGCGCGGCGAGCTTCATGCGCGCGTTGTAGCCGTCGATGTTGCGCACGCCGACCTTCGACATCTTGCGGTAGCGCTCCTCCATCTCGCGCACCGCCCACTTGAGGGCGACGACCGCCTTGCGCGGATCGGTGACGACGGGGGCGAGTAGATGCGGAATTCCTTCGTACACGGACAATTCCAGCATCTTGGGATCGATCATGATCAGCTTGCAGCGTTCTGGCGGCAGCCGGTACAGCAGCGACAGGATCATGGTGTTGATGCCCACCGACTTGCCCGAGCCCGTGGTGCCGGCGATCAGCAAGTGCGGCATGCGCGCGAGATCGGCGAAGACCGGCTCGCCGCCGATGTTCTTGCCCAGTGCGATGGCGAGGTTGAGGTTGGTCTTCTCGAAGGCTTCCGAGCCCAGCATCTCGCGCAGGAACACCGTTTCGCGTTTGCTGTTGGGCAGCTCGATGCCGATGGCGTTGCGGCCCTGGACGACAGCGACGCGCGCCGAGATGGCGCTCATCGAGCGGGCGATGTCGTCGGCGAGCGAAATGACGCGCGACGACTTGATGCCGGGCGCGGGCTCGAGTTCATAGAGCGTCACCACCGGGCCGGGGCGCACCTTCAGGATCTGGCCCTTGACGCCGAAGTCGTCGAGCACGCCCTCGAGCATGCGGGCATTCTGTTCGAGCGATTCGTCCGAGAGCTCGGCCGGCTTGCCGAGGCGCTTGGGCTCGGCCAGCAGGGTGAGCGGCGGAAGCTCGTATTCATAGGACGCGCCGAAGCCGAGGCCCGGCTGCATGTCCTTCTTCAGCCGCTTGCCCTGCTTCAGGGGCTTGTGACTGCGCGCCACCTTGGGTGCAGGCGCTTCTTCCTCTGCCTCGTAGCTCTCGTCCTCGGCCTCCTCCTCGGGGGGTTCCGGCTCGTAGCCATCCTCGGCGTAGGCCTCCTCCTCCGCCATCTCGGGCTCGGGCTCCGAATAGGCCGGCGGCGCACGCCGGTGCGAGAACACCGGTTCGATGCGGCTGGTCTGGCGCCCCTGACGGGGAGGCTCGGTTGCAGGCGCGAGGCGGCGGATGATGTCGTCCTCGTCGCCCAGCTGCTCGAACTGCGCCTCGGCACGGCGCAGCTCGCGCCAGCGGCCCCAGAGCCCGCCGATGGCGCGCAGCGTGAAGCCGAGGCCGCCGGCGGCCGCATGCAGCGCCCGGCGGCTCCGCCCAGGTGCCGCTGCGGCGCGCTCGACTGCCGCCGCGCGGCTGATGCCGAGTGCCCGGAGGCCGAAGAACACCGTGACGGCCAGCATCAGCAGTCCGGTGATCAGGGTCGCGAGGGCGCCGCTCAGCAGGATCGACAGCGCCATCATCAGCAGATTGTGGATCACGTCGCCGGCGTTGCCGCCCAGCCCGGAGGTCAGCGACCAGCTGCCCGGCACCGGCAGGGCGGACAGGGTGGCGCTGGCGGCCAGCGTGCAGCAGGCCCAGGCGAAGCCCTGCCGCAGCGGGCGCGGCAGGCCGTCATGGGCGAGAAAACCCACTGCCCAGCGCATCGGCACCGCCAGCAGCACCAGCACGCCGAGGCCGAAGAACTGCATCAGCTCGTCGGCGATGACCGCACCGGGATAACCCAGCCAGTTGCGCGCGGTGCGGTCGAGCGCGTGATTGAGCGAGGGGTCATCCACCGACCACGAGGCCAGCGACAGGCTGGCGGCGATCAGCAGGAGGAACAGCACGATGCCCGCCGCCTCGAACAGCCGGCGCTTGAAGAAGATCCGGACGGCAGCCGGGACTGCACTGTCGTCGGTATCGTAGGACGGTTGATACGCCATCGGAATCCTCCGCCGGGGAGACACCTCCACCGGCCCTAACACATGGTTAAGCCTATTCTGGCGGTCCCGTGGTTAAGGCCCGGTTTAAGGCCGCGGGCCGCCGGCACGTCTTGCCCCCGCGGAGGCAACGAAAAACCCGGCGGAGACGGGCTCCGCCGGGTTCGAAGTGCCGCAGCCGCGAGAGGTCAGTTGTAGGCGCGCTCGCCGTGATCGACGAGGTCGAGGCCCTCGCGCTCATCGGTTTCCTTCACCCGCAGACCGACCGTGACCTTGCACACCATGAGGGCGACGAAGGAGACGATGGCCGTCCACACGATGGCGACGATCACCGCCATGGCCTGGGCATACATCTGACCGCCGAACGAATAGGCGGCGGTGGCCGCCGTGGCATCGGCCGCCAGGTAGTCGGTGACGCCGGTGCCACCCAGCGCCGGATTGACGAAGATGCCGGTGAGCAGCGCGCCAAGGATGCCGCCCGTGCCGTGCACGCCGAACACGTCGAGCGCGTCGTCGTACTGCAGCTTGGACTTGAGCACGACGACCGACCACAGGCAGACGATGCCGGCGGCAAAGCCGATGGCGATGGCGCCGGCCGGCCCGACGAAGCCACAGGCGGGCGTGATGGCCACGAGGCCCGCGACGAGACCCGAGACGCCGCCGAGCAGGCTCGGATGGCCGCGGAACACCCATTCGCAGGCCGTCCACGACAGCGCGGCGGCCGCGGCGGCGATGGTGGAGTTGAGGATGATGAGCGCCGTCAGGCCGTTCGCCTCGAGGCTGGACCCGGCATTGAAGCCGTACCAGCCGAACAGCAGCAGGCCCGCGCCGGTGAGCACGAAGGTGAGGTTGTGCGGCGTCATCGCATCACGTCCGTAACCCACGCGCTTGCCGAGGACGAGGCAGCAGACGAGACCCGCCACGCCGGCATTGATGTGCACCACCGTGCCGCCCGCGAAGTCGAGGGCGCCGACGTTGAAGAGATAGCCGTTGGTGGCGTTCACCAGCGCGCCGTATTGCGCCAGCACCGCAGCCTTGGCGTCGTCCGTGGTGGCGGCGGCGAGCGCGGCGAGCAGTTCCTTGGCCTTGTCGGCGCCGACGATCGAGCTGATCATCGGCAGATTGTCGGCGGACAGCGTGTAAGCGTCCGGGCCGGCCCAGAACCACACCATGTGGGCCATCGGCAGGTAGCCGAAGGTGAACCAGATCACCATGAAGATCAGCACCGCGGAGAACTTCATGCGCTCGGCATAGGCGCCGACGATGAGGGCGGGCGTGATGCAGGCGAAGGTCATCTGGAAGATGACGTAGGCCAGTTCCGGAATGTTGGTTTCCTTCGAGAAGGTGCCGATCTCGGAGGTGACGGAAACGCCGACCAGCATCAGCTTGGACAGCCCGCCGATGAAGGGGGTGAGGCCGGCGCTGGCGTTGCCGGAGAAGGCCAGCGTATAGCCGTAGAGCACCCACAGGATGGAGACGATCGAGAACACGACCAGCACCTGCATCAGCACCGACAGCACGTTCTTGGCGCGCACCAGGCCGCCGTAGAACAGGGCCAGGCCAGGCAGCGTCATCACCACCACGAAGCAGGTGGCGACCAGCATCCAGGTGGTGTCGCCCTTGTTGACGGTGGCGGCGGCGTTGGCGCCGGTGGCGAACAGCGGCGCGAGACCCAGGATAGCGGCGACGAGCGCCGGCCTCCGGAAGGCAGATGGAACGGACATGGAAACAACTCCCTCGATTTCGTTTTTAAAGGGCTTCGGAGCCGGACTCGCCGGTGCGGATGCGGACGGCCTGTTCGAGCGGCAGGACGAAGATCTTTCCGTCGCCGATCTGCCCGGTCTGTCCGGCGGTCTGGATGGCCTCGATGACCTTGTCGGCGAGGTGCTCATCGACGGCGATCTCGAGCTTCACCTTGGGAACGAAGCTCACGGTGTATTCGGCGCCGCGGTAGAATTCGGTGTGGCCGCGCTGCCGGCCGTGACCCTTGACCTCGGTGACCGTGATGCCCTGGACGCCGAGTGCGCCCAGCGCCTCGCGCACCTCCTCCAGCTTGAAGGGCTTGATCACTGCAATTATAAATTTCATTGGCTCCCCCTTGTTTGGCTAAGGGAAACAACACAAGAATCGTGCCATTTGTGCACTGCAGCTAAACTATTGAATTGTGTGACATAAACAGAATCACAACCTGACGTAATTGCAAATTAATTAGGCAACACATGAGGGGAGCATTTCTTCTGCCTAATTATTATTCAGCTCCGCGACGCAGTAACGCCTGTATTTCCCTGCGAAAACCGGCGAAACAGTCCCGATGAGCAAGCCGCACGACATCATCATCATCGGGGGCGCCCTGAACGGACTGGCTGCGGCACTGGCACTGGCCGGTTCACACGTGAAGCGCCCGCTCGACGTCGTGGTGGTGGACGCGAGAGACCCTCGCGAATTCGCATCGAATGCCTTCGACGGCCGTGCCTCGGCCATCACCGCCGCCGCCCGGCGCATGTTCGAAGCGCTGGGCGTGTGGGACAAGGTTGCCGACAAGGCCCAGCCGATGGCTGACATCATCGTCACCGACAGCGCGGTGCCGGGTGGCGCGCGCCCGGTGCTGCTGCACTTCGGCGCCGAGGACATGAAGGGCGGCCCGTCCTCCCACATGATCGAAAACCGCTTCCTCTACGGCGCCATGCTGGAAGCGGCGCAAACGTCGCCGCAGATCCGGTTCTGCGTTGGCCAGGCGGTCGAGCACTATCGTTTCGGGCCTGGGCTCGCGGCCGTGACGCTGGCCGACGGAACGGTGCTCAAGGCGGCCCTCATCGTCGCCGCCGATGGCCGCAACTCACCAGCGCGCGAGGCCGCGGGGATCAGGCTGATCGGCTGGCCCTATGACCAGATGGGCCTCGTCGCCACGGTCGAACATGACCTGCCGCACCATGGCCGGGCCGAGGAACACTTCACGCCGTCGGGACCCTTCGCCATCCTGCCGCTGCCGGGCAACCGGTCTTCGCTCGTCTGGTCGGAGCGCACCGAAGCGGCCCAGCGCATGCTGGCGCTGCCGATGGCGGAGTTCGAAGCCGAGCTGAAACTGCGCTTCGGCAGCCATCTGGGCGACGTGAAACTGATCTCCGGCCGCCACGGCTATCCGCTGGCGATGTATCTGGCCGAAACCTTCACCGGGCCACGCCTCGCGCTGGTGGGGGATGCCGCGCATGTGCTGCACCCGCTGGCGGGCCTCGGCTTCAACCTCGGGCTCCGCGATGTCGCAGCCCTTGCCGACTGCCTTCACGATGCAGCGGGCCTCGGCCTCGACATCGGCAGCGAGGCGGTGCTCGACCGCTATACCCAGTGGCGGCGCTTCGACACGGTGGCGACGGGCGCCATGATGGACGGCATGAACCGGCTCTTCGCCAACACCAACCCGGTGCTGACGCTGCTGCGCCGCGCCGGCCTCCTTGCGGTGAACCGGGCAGGCGGCCTCAAGGCGATGTTCGTGTCCGAGGCGGCGGGAATCTCGGGCGACCTGCCGCGGCTGCTGCGCGGCGAACGGGTGTGAGGCGCCGCGCGCATGATGGCGAATCGGGCACGATCCTGTCGTCAGGACGGCGCGCGGCAGCCTTGATCGATCCCGCTCGCGGTGTGGAAAGGGACCTGACGTGGACCTGAAGGAGACGGCAGCCCTCGGCAGCGCGGACGGCCACTGGTACTACGTCTCGAAGGCCCGCATGGTCGAGGCGCATCTCGCCGGTCGCGATCTCGACATCCTCGATGTCGGCGCGGGTGCTGGCTGGTTCAGCCGCCACCTGCTCGCCTCCGGCGTGGCGCGCCGCGCCATCTGCGTCGATCCGGGCTACACCGAAGAGCATGACGAACAGGTGGCGGGCCGGCCGCTGTCGTTCCGCCGCAATGTCGACAGCGTCGAGGCCGACGTGGTGCTGCTGATGGACGTTCTCGAGCATGTCGATGACCCTGCCGGGCTGCTCACGTCCTATGTGAGGATGGCACGACCCGGAACCCGCTTCCTCATCACCGTGCCGGCGTTCCAGTTCCTGTGGAGCGCGCATGACGAATATCTCGAGCACCGGCAGCGCTACACCATCGCGCAGCTGGCGACGATCGTGAGATCGGCAGGTCTGACGGAGATGTCATCGCATTATTATTTCGCGAGCATCTTTCCGGCCGCCGCCGCCGTGCGCCTGCTGCGCCGGGGTGCTGCGGCCGACCGCTCCGACCTGCGGCCGGCGCCGGCATGGCTCAACGCCGCGCTCATCCGCATCCTGTCGGCCGAGCGCGGCGTGATGCGCGCCAATCGTCTCGCGGGGCTGTCCGTCGTGAGCCTGTGCCGGACGTGAGGGCCCGGCGTCAGCGCCGGAAGCCGGCGGCGGCGATCTTCGACAGATAGGCCTGCCAGATCGCCTCCTGCTCGCGCCCCAGCTTGAGGAGATAGGGCCAGGTGTAGAGCCCGGTCGAATGCCCGTCGTCGAAGACGATGCGCACCGCATAGCTGCCGACGGGTTCGAGCCTGGTGATCTTCACGTTGCGCTTGCCCCAGACCAGCTGCTCCTGTCCAGGACCGTGCCCCTTCACCTCGGCGCTCGGGCTCTCGACCCGGAGGTACTCGGCCGGCAAGGCCAGCTGTTCACCGGAGTCGAAACGCACTTCGAGCTGGCTGCCGCCTGCCGCCAGCCGCAGCTCCTCGGGCCACGGCTCACTCACGGTTGATCTCGCGCGCCTCGTCGGGAAGCATGATCGGAATGCCATCGCGGATCGGATAGGCGAGGCCCGCGGCGCGCGAGATCAGCTCCTGGCGTTCGGCATCATACTGCAGCCGCGTCTTGGTGACGGGGCAGACGAGCAGTTCGAGCAGGCGCGGGTCGGTGCGGATGTCGGCCATCGAAACTCCTACTGCAGGCGCGGCTTGGCGCCCTTGCCGGTCTTGCCCAGCGCCATTTCGGTGAGCGCCACCAGAACGTCGGCCCTCGTCTTGAGGTCCGGTGCCTCGAGCAGCGCCTGCTTTTCCTGCAGCGGATAGGGAGCGAGCAGCGACAGCGTGTTGACCAGCACCTCCGTCGGCGCCGAATCGACTTCCTTCCAGTCCGCACTCATGTTGTTGGCGTCGAGATAGTCGCGGAACACCTTGAGCAGGGCCGGCCGGTTCACCTCCGCCTCGCCCGCACCCGTGGCGAGATCGACGGCGAAGGGATGATAGTTGGCGATCACCTGGCGGAACGGCGTGTCGACGTCGAGTTCGTCGACGATCATGAAGCGGCTGACGCCGGTGAGGGTGACCAGCATCCGGTCGTCCGGCGTCTCCGCCCAGGAGGTGATGCGCCCGACGCAGCCCACCCGCATCAGCGAGGGAATGTCGGCCCGGTCATCCTCGGCCAGGGGCTGGATCATGCCGATCAGCTTATCACCGGCGAGCGCATGCTCGACCATCGCCAGGTAGCGCGGCTCGAAGATGTTGAGCGGCAGGTCGGCGCGCGGCAGCAGCAGCACGCCGGCGAGCGGAAACACCGGGATGCGCTGCGGCAGGTCGTCGGGGCGGCGGTAACGGTCGAAAATTCCCATCGCGAGTTACGCGAACAGCACGGAGGACAGCTTGCGCCGGCCCGCCACGGTGAATTCGTCCTTGGGGCCCCAGGCCTCGAAGAACTTGACGAGCTGCTTGCGCGCGGCCTCGTCGTTCCACGCCCGCATCTTCTTGATGACGTAGATCAGCTGGTCGGTCGCCTCGGCGCGCTCGCCCGCGCCGTTGAGCAGCACGGCGAGATCGAGCCGCGCCTGGAAATCGTCGGGGTTGGTCTCGACCTTCGCCCTGAGCGTGCCGATCTCGGAAACATCCACCGGGTTCAGGAGCAGTTCGAGCTGTGCCTTGACGCTGAGAACCTCCGGGTCATTGGCCTTGGCGGGCGGCACCAGGGCGAGTGTCTTCTGGGCATTCTCGAGATCGCCCATGGCGATCTCGCAGCGCACCAGGCCGGCGATGGCCCCGACATTCTCGCGGTCCACCTGCAGCAGCTGCGCGAACAGCTGGGCGGCATGCTGGTAGTCCTTCTCCTCGACCAGGGCGCGCGCATCGGCGAGCACCGCCTCGATTTCCTCGGCCATGCTGCCCTGGCCGCCGAGGCGGTCGACGAACTGCTTGATCTGGCTCTCGGGCAGCGCGCCCATGAATCCGTCCACCGGCTGGCCATTGACGAAGGCATAGACCGCGGGGATCGACTGGATGCGCATCTGCTGGGCCAGCTGCTGGTTTTCGTCGATGTTGATCTTCACCATGCGAACCTTGCCCTTGGCGTCGCGCACCACTTTCTCGAGGGCCGGTCCGAGCTGCTTGCAGGGACCACACCAGGGCGCCCAGAAATCGACGATCACCGGCTGCTGGCGCGACGGCTCGATCACGTCGCGCATGAAGTTCTGGGTGTTCGACTCCTTGACGAGGTCTCCCGTTCCGGCCGGAGCGGGGGTGGAAACGGGCTGGCCGCCGCCGAATGTCATGCTCATGGGAATGCCCTTCAATCTGTCCGTCTTTCCCCTATGTGGAGCAAACGGTGTTTCTTTTCAATGACGGGGAGGCTGGCCGATCAGGCGACCGCGACGACCCGGGGCTCATGCCCGCAGGACCGGATGAAGGTCACGAGGTCGGCCGCCCGGATGGTGGTGGTCGCGGTGTTCTCCAGCGGGTGGTAGTTCAGGAGCTCATGCGCCATCATGGCGGCGTCGAGCACAACGTTGACGCGCTTTCCGGTATCGTTGATGAGCCCGAAAGGCGTGACCGATCCGGGCTCGACCCCCAGAACCTCGCGCAGCAGCTCGGGCTTGCCGAAGGACAGCCGGCGCGAGCCGATGCGGGCCGGCGCCGCCTTGAGATCGACCTGCGCCTCCTCGAGGCAGACGATCAGCCAGATGTTGCCCTTGTCGTCCTTGAGAAACAGGTTCTTGCAGTGCCCGCCGGGGATTTCACCCCGCAGCGCCTGGGCCTCCTCCACGGTGAAGACGGGGGCATGATCCCTGGTGGTGGTGTCCAGTCCGAGGGCCTTGAAACGGGCAAAAAGATCATCGCGGGTCGCGGGCATGGCGGCCGAATTTCCCTTGTGAAAGATTGAGATGATCTTGTTCTTGCATTTGCCGGCGAGTTAGGCAATAACGCGCCCACCCACCGGCACCTAGCCGGTCAGGCCATGGAAGCGGGCGTAGCTCAGGGGTAGAGCATAACCTTGCCAAGGTTAGGGTCGGGCGTTCGATTCGCCTCGCCCGCTCCAATTTTCCTTCAGTTCGACGTGATCGACCAGGCAATGCCGCTTGCGGCGGCCCGAGCCTAGCGGCGCGGTTGCCTGGCTATGAGCATCTCGATGGCCTTCAGCGCCAGTCTGGGGTCGATCGCGAAGGGCCCGTTGTCGCTTCGCCAGCCCTGTGGAGCGACGCCCGGCATTGGCATGCCGCGCGCGGCGAAGTAGGAAATGCCGAGGCTTTCGGCGAGGCCTTCGAAGAACGGCTGCTGCACCGAGTGCCAGAATTCCAGGAGGCCCTTGGGCCGGCGGGAAAACAGGATGTTGGTCAGCCCCGCGCCGTGCGGCCCCGCGACGAATTCTGCACCGGAATACAGCTCCATCTGGTCCTGCAGGCTGAGGCCCTCGTTTTCGATCGTCTCAAATCCGTAATCACGCTGCATGCGGTCGGCGAATTCCGCTTCATTGATCAGACGGCGGCTGCCCGCCCTGCGGCGCGTGACGTAGATCCGCTGGCCTGACCGTTCCTGCCGGACCGGAAGGCGCAGGACGGACGACCGCGCCGCATGCACCCGCGCGGAGAAATCCCTGACCTTGGGCAGGATGACATTGCTGACGCGATAGGTGCCATGCGGCACGCGGACGACATCGATCCGGCGCCCCGCCAGCACCGCAACGATCGCTTCGAGAATGGCCGCCTGGTCGTCCGAATAGTCGGCATCGACAAAAATCCTGCCCGCCGCCTGCAGGACCGCAGGGGACAGGTTTCCCAGTCCGTCGACGATGAAATGATAGTGCGACGCCGAACCTGTATGCAGGATCCCGTCGCTCAATTCGGGAAGGGATTGCGCCAGCGAGCCCACCCAGTCGGGCGAGCCTATCAGGCGGTCATACTTGAATTGCGCGTAGATGCGGTGACGCGCGTGGCAGGTGCGGAGATCGGCGGTGAGCGGAAGCTTCAGCTCGCTATGCCAGTATCCCGTGACGAGCCTGACATGGCCCGCATGGTCCTCGACATTGCGGTTCGCCGACCATTCCCCCGGCGTCGCGTCCCTCACGGCATCTGCATTCATTGCATGACCACCGGCAGGCGCTGCAGCGCGCGACTACTTGCCGAGGCCCTCGGTGGTGCGGCCCAGGCCCGCATGCCAGAGCTCGGCCATTTCGGTATCCCGATAGTCGGCAAAGCACGGCGTGCCCAGCGTGTAATGCACGAGCTTTGCATCCGGCGACGGCTCGTATTCGATGGCGAGCCAGTTCCATTGCCGGGGCAGTTCGCCGATCCTGTCGTCGTCGAGCCACTTGAAACGGTGCAGGAAGGCGCCGTCCTTGGATTCGACGAAGGCCGGGTCGAGCACCCGGTTGTCGGGATGGGCACAATTCCACAGGATGACGCTCGACCAGTTCTTGCGCGGATAATTTTCATTCCTGTTTCCGAGATACTTGGTCTCGGCCTTCGTCTTGTAGTCGTGCTTGACCACCATGACCGCCTTCGACGGATCGCGCAGCCGCCACAGCTCCGCAATGTCGGCATTGCAGATCATGTCGCCGTCGGCGAACAGCGCCCAGCCTTCGTAGTTCATGAGGTAGGGCGTGAGGAAACGGGTGTAGATGAAGACATTGCTGCCGTCGCGGTGGCGCTCGGTATAGCCCGGCAGCGAGCGCGGATTGAGCGGCAGGAACTGCACCGGAAGGCTGGCCTTCTCGATCACGCTCTGACAGAACACGTGATAGGCGATGGCCTCGCGCTGGTCGAAGCCGACGACGATGTTCACGCGATCCGTCATGTATGTTCCCTTATCCAAGCTGCTGCAGCGGCGATTGCCGAGTCCCAGTTTCCAGGCCGCTCCTGAACGATACGGTGCAGGCTCGGGTACCATAGGTTGTTGGCGCCGCCCTGCCAATACCACAGGCAACCCTTGCCCGCCGGCACCAGGACGGCAGCCTGCTTGCCGATGGCGCCCGCGACATGCGCCGTGACGTTGGATGTTGTCAGCACCACGTCGCAGCAATCGAGCAGCGCCATCAGGCCGTCGATGTCGGCAAAGACATCGACACCCGCGGCCCGGTGCACGGCGATGCCCAGCGCCTGCTGCACGTCGGCGATTTCATCCGCGACGTCGCCATACTGGAGATTGACGAAATTCACGCCCGGCACGGTGAGCACCGGCGCGAGGTCACGCAGCCGCAGGCTCTTCTCGGCGCCGAAATTCTTGTTGGCACTCTTCCACGCGATGCCGCACACCGGCTTGCGGCGCAGCACCTCGTTCTGCAGGCGCAGGTCGGCGCGCCGCATGGGATCGGAAAACAGGTAGGGCATGCGGCGTTCGCCGATGCGCCCGGCATCGAGTTTCAGGATATTGCCGAGATCGCCGATCGCGGCCTGTGCGGTGAAGCCGGACGCAGCAGTCGCCGCCGGATCATCGCTGTCGATGATGCCGAGCTGCGGGAACGACCGGCGGTAGATTGCATGCAGCCGCTTGTCGGCGGCGAGCGTCACGCGCATCGTAGCGAGCGGCAGCAGCGACAGCAGGGAGGCGAAGAAGATCTCGTCGCCGATGCCCTGTTCCGCCCATAGCAGCAGATGGCCGCCGGCCTCGCCGGCCCATGGTGCAATGCCAGCCTGCAGCGGCTGTGCCGCAGCACCGGCCGAACGCCAGCGGGCGGCGTAGTTGGCGAAGCCTTCGGCGAAGCGTCCCCGGCCCAGCAGCAGGTGCGCCTTGTTGTTGCGCGCCTCGGCATGATCGGGCTCGAGGCGCAACGCCGCGTCGAAACTCGCCAGCGCCTCGTCCGGCCGCTTGAGATCCGACAGCACGTTGCCGCGGTTGTAATGCGCCTCGGCATAGCCAGGGTTGAGGCCGATCGCCCTGTCATGCGAAGCCAGCGCCTCGTCGAACCGGCGCAACTCCTTCAGGGCGTTGCCACGGTTGCTGTGGGCCTCGGGATAGTGCGGCTGCAGTTTGAGCGCGCGGTCATAGCTTGCCAGGGCCTCCTCGTGGCGACCGTCGTCCTTGAGCGCAATGCCGCGGTTGTTCCAGGCTTGCGCCATGGCCGGGTCGAGCGCCAGCGCCGTTTCATAGGCGGTGAAGGCCTCGTCATTGCGGCCAAGGTCTTTCAGCGCGTTGCCGGCCTCGAGATGGTATTGCGCATCGCGCGGGTTCAGGGCGATGGCGCGGTTGAAGGCCGCCAGCGCTTCCTCCGGCTCGCGCCTCGTCAGCAAGGCGTGGCCGAGATTGTAATGGGCCTCGGGAAAATCGGCGCGGATGGCGATGGCGCGCCGCATGTGGTCGACACCGGCGGAAACCGCGCCGGATTGCACCAGCGACAGCCCCAGAAGGTGCAGGCTGTCGAAATGCCGGCGATCGGCGGCAAGCACCTGCCGGTAGAGACCCTGCGCCTCGGAGAGCCGCCCGGCCTGGTGCAGGCCCAGAGCCCGCTGGAAGACCTCCTTCAGCGCTGCCAAGGATGTGGCTCCGATCTGTCGTGGCGGGCAAGGGGACGCATGGCGGATGCTCTAGCACCGCTGACGGAAATCCGTCCAGCTTGCACCGTCGGGCGGGGCGTCCCGGTCTTCACGTCCTGGGGGACTGCCGTCTCATGAGGTTGATGATCTGGCCCTTCAGCATCGATGCTTCCTCGTACAGGCCGTTGCGATCATGGCAGTTGGCCAGCGAAATCGCCTGGCCGAGGTTCGACATTTTGAGCGGTGCGATTTGCAGGAAGTCGAGCCGGCGGGCGTACTGCCACCACGGGGCGGTCACGACGGGGTTGCAAAGCTGCTGCCAGGGCTTCACCGACCCGACATAGTGCAGCACGCGCATCTCGCCATGCTCCAGCCTGTGGCGGAAATCGGCATTGAGCGTCGCGTTGGAGAAGATCTGGTGGTTCCACCTCTCGTCCAGCACCAGCTTCCGGTTTTCGGCAAACTTGTTGATGATGCACTGGTCGGCGAACACGATGTCCGTCTTGTACTGCATGTAGATCTGTTGGCAGGCGCCGAGAAATCCCGCTGCGCGCAGCGGCTGCAGGTCCAGCACCATGACGCCGGAGTTGATGTTGGGGTCGCCTTCGGCCCGCGGTATCCTGCTGAAGATGCGCTTGCCCGGGTTCACGCGCTGCAGGGCCGCAGCCAGGAGATTGCCGTGGAGGTCAAGCGTGAAGAGTTCGCCGAGATCACCCAGCACCAGCGTATCGCAGTCGATGTAGAGCAGGCGGTCCGCCGCGATGAGATCGGGCAGCAGCAGGCGTAGATAGGCCGCACTGGTGAGGTGAAGCTTGGTCTCCCATCCGGCAAAGGCTTCGGCCGGCGCCGCGAGAAGCCGCAGGTCATGTCCGGTCTGCCGCTTCAGGCCTTCCAGCACCGGAGCGACATGCTGGGCATCCGCGGCCGGAACCAGCCAGTACACGGTTGGCGCCGACGCCATGCTGGCCAGCAGCGAAAAGGTGGACACCGCGGCGTAGGGCGCGAAAGTCCGGTCGAAACAATAGGCGATCGCACGCGACTTCGTCATTCTTCCACCAAGGGATGGCCATTGGCCCCTCCGCATCCGGAGGGACATACAGAGCTACTGCTTCGGCTCGTTGTGATCAACTGGCGCCGGCGCCATCAGGCGCCCAGAACCTTCTTCAGCGGCCTGAGGTGGGAGTCGTAGCGGCGCCAGGCCTCGACCGAACTCCGGTAGACCGGTTGGCGGACCTGCCACTGCGACGGCGTGCGCACCTGGCCGTCCTGGCGATGATAGTCGAGGCACGCCGGATCCCAGTCGAGCCCGATGAAGCTGATGAGGCCTCGCGCCGAAGTCTCGAGGTCGCTCACTGTCGCCTCGTAGGTACAGTCGTGAATGGCCAGTGGCAGCACGTCGCGCCAGTGCGCCATCAGCTCCTCGTAGGCCCGGTAATAGTGGCCGAGTGTCGCGAGGTCGCGGTTGTAGCCGTGGCTGACGTTGAAGTTCTGCATGTACATCGACAGGCAGGTGTCCATCGCATTGCGCCGGCAGTGGATGATGTGGGCGTTGGGAAACAGCAGGGCGATGAGCCAGAGGAGCTCATAATTGTGCGGCCGCTTGTCGACCAGCCGCAGCATCGCGGCATCGGCGCCATGATAGGCCTTGCAGTAGCGATCGGCGAGATCGCGCGACCGGGCGGCATCGAGACCAGCAAGCGCGGCCGAGAACGCGTCGATGTTGCCGAGGCCGCCGCCGAGCAGTTTCGAGACCTGCGCCATGTCCTGAAGTTCGCCCAGGCCCTGCACGAGCGGGTGGGCCGCGAGGATCTGTTCCGTCAGGGTCGTGCCCGATCTCGGCATTCCCACGACGAAGACCGGACGCTCGTCGGGCAGGCCGAAGCCCCGGCGCTCGGCGAAGAAGGCCGGGGTGAACAGCTGCTTCATCCCCGCGAAGGCGGCGCGGTGCCGTTCGAGATCGAAGCGCGAGGCACGGCACTGCTTGCTCAGCGCGAAATGCGCCATCGCATCGTCGAAACGACCGGCATCGTTGCATATCTTGGCATAGCCATGGTGCAGGAGTTCACGCTCGTCGGCGGAGAGATTGCCGTCGCGCAAACGGTCCGCGATGGCCTGGAACAGCGGATCGCCGGTGGCATATTTGCGCACCACCGACAGCCCGTGCAGGCTGCCGACATTGCCGGGTTCGTCGCGGCGCACCGCGTCGAACAGTGTTTCGGCCGCGCCGAACCGACCTTCCTCGGAGGCCAGGCGTGCCAGTCCCAGCCGTGCTTCGGTGGCATCGGGCGCCAGCGCCAGTGCCTGCTCGAAGCTCGCGACAGCGTCATCGCTGCGCCCCATCTCCGTGAGGGCCGCTCCGCGTGTGGCATGGGCAGCGGCATTGCCGGACTGCAGGGCGATGGCCCTGTCGGCACTGTCCAGCGCCTCGTCGTTCCGGCTGAGGGCGGTGAGCGCGGCCGCCCGCTTGCGCCAGGCCTCGGCGAAGTTCGGATCAAGTGCAATGGCACGGTCCTGACTGGCCAGCGCCTCCTCGAAACGCCCGAGGTCGTGCAGCACCACGCCGCGGTTGGCGTGGATTTCGGCCGAGCCCGGCGCGATGGCCAGCAGCCTGTCGTAACAGGCCAGCGCCTCGGCATGGATGTTCAGTTCCTTCAGGCAGCCGCCGAGATTGTTCAGGATGTCGGCGCGAGCCGGGGCCAGCGCCGCGGCGCGGCGATAGGCGTCCAGCGCCTCACGCAGGCGGCCGAGTTCGCGCAGTGCGTTGCCGCGATTGTAGTGCGGGTCGGCGGCATTGGGCTCGAGGCTGACGCTGCGCGCGAAATCCGCCAGCGCGAGTTCCGTCTCGCCAAGCCGGCGCAGCGCCACGCCGCGCTGGTTGAACACCGAGGCCACGTCCTGGCGCAGCGCCAGCGCCCGGTCGAGGAACTGGCGCGCGGCCGCGTTGTCGCCCGCCTGCAGCGCGCACAGCCCGCTCAGCTGCAGGGCGTCGAAATTGCGCCCGTCGACCGCAAGCACCTGCGCGAACTGCGACCGTGCCTCCCCAGTCTGGCCCGCCCTCAGATGTGCCAGCCCGCCGCGCAGCAGCCGCTCCACCATGTCTCCGGCACGTTCCGTCATCGCTCTGCGTCCTCCGCCGTCCGCGATGCGAGGCTGCGGGGCCTCAGCTTGTCGTTTCGCACCATGTGATGAATGTCGATGGCATAGCTCCCCAGGAACAGCACGAAGCAGCCGATCACCACCACCTCGGTCTGGGTATAGACGACCTGCACCGCATAGGCGCTGATGGGCAGGGCATGGTCCTTGAGGACGAAGAGCACGCCATAGAGAATGGCGAGACTCGCGATCACCAGGCCGAAAAAGAAGCGGAAGCGGTGCATGGCCGGATGGAAGTGCCAGTCGGCGTCCGGAATGGCAAGTCTCCGCTTCTCGTGCAGCAGCATCCGGCACAGGCTGGCGCCCACCAGGATCGCCAGCGCCTGGAAGACGAAGAAGACGTAGCTGCCCTCCATGTGCAGGTCGCCATCGGTCGCGAAAGTGTATTGCGTGGTCAGGACCATGCCGAAGGAGGCAGCGACCTGGCAGACTAGCATCGCGGCAAGCAAGGCATACATCGTATGCCGCCGCGCCCGACCGGCCTCGCTGCGCGCGATGGCCGCGAGATAGGCCCAGGCGAGGACCGGCACAACTGCCGCGATCAGCGCCGTGATCACGAGGATCAGGCGGGCGAAGGGCGTGCCCACCAGCGGATCGTTGATGGCGCGGCTGATGGTGGGCGGATCGTCCATGTAGTCAGGGTGGAGCGCGAGGAAGCTGTGGCGCGCCCACAGCACCAGCGGCAGCTCGATGCCGGGCACCATCAGCGCCGGCAGGGCGCAGAGCACGGCGATGCGGTTGCGGGTGAACAGGGCCATCGCGTCAGCGGGCCCACGGGTGCTGGCGCGTCATGTCCGTGCCGTTCCGCCGGTCGCCATCCAGTGCTGGGGGAAGTGGCGGATGACGACCGAATTGTTGCGCTGCGAATCAGGGCCGGGCCCGCGGTTGATCAGGCCGAGGCTGGTGCGGCGGTAGAAGGCGCGCTGCAGCTTGGGTTGATAATTGCCGCGCGCTGCCGGAATGACGTAGCGCGGGGCCCGGCAATGCGCGCTGATCCACACGTCGTCGACGAAGAACGCCTCGCGCGGCGCGCCCGCATAGTCGGTGACCTCGCCAAGGTCGAAGAAGCGGGGCCGCACCAGGTAGCCCGACAGGCCCTGCACCACGTCGACCTGCATCGGCCTGGAGAGCCGCCTTGCCCGCACCGGCGCCGGCGGCAGCATGCGCAGGTTGCTCCACACCGTGGTGGGCCTGTCGGTGAGATCGGCCGGCACCACCCAGCCGCTCATGCAGAAGGCGGCATCCGGATCGGCGCTCGCAGCGGCCATCAGGTCGGCCACCAGGTTGGCGGGATAGATCCGGTCATCGTCGACGACGATGATCGGCGTGTCCGGCGCCTCGGCGATCAGCGAGGGCAACAGCTTGGTCGAGGGGCCGAGATCCTCGCACCAGCGGATCTCCACGGCCCCGAGGCCGGCGAGGAAGGACGGCGCTTCGTAGGCCACGCCCTCGCGCCGGCTGAAGCGCGGCAGGTTGAGGATGATGCGGCGCGGCGCCAGGCTCTGGCGCATCAGGCTCTTCAGCGTGCGCGCGATCAGCGGCAGCCGGCTGGGAATCGAGGTGAGCGAGATGACCGCGTCGCAGCGCCGGCCGTTGCGCGCCCAGTCGCGGTCGCACTGCGCGAGGCTCCTGCGGCTCAGGCGCACCTCGTCGAGGAGATCGCGCAGCAGCGTCTCGCCTTCGAAGAAGTCGTGGATCTTGACGCCAGCCGCCGCGGTGAGGGCGGCCATCAGGGAGGCTTCGATGCCGGTCTGCATAGTGAAAGTTCTGTACGCCCCTGCATGGCTTTATGTTAGGAGATGGCAGCTTGAATGTCAGCGGGAAATTTGGTGGCCATGCGCCGTGAACACAGCCTGGCGAACCCCGCGGTGGCGCTGGCGCTCAGCTTCGGACTGGGCCTCGTGCCATGGATGCCGGGCACCTTCGGGGCGGCCGGCGCCTTCATCCTGTATCCCGCCGTGATGCATCTGCCCTGGGTCCTGCAAGGCGCGCTGGTGACCCTGCTTTTCGTCCTCGGCTGTGTGGCCTGCGGGCGCGCCGCCGAGCGGCTGGGCGGCGAAGACCCCTCCGCCATCGTCTGGGACGAGACGGTGGGCATGCTCATCGTGTTGGTGCTGACACCGGCGACGGCGCTGTCGTGGCTCACCGGCTTCGTCTTCTTCCGCGTCCTCGACATCACCAAGCCGTGGCTCATCGGCACGGCGGAGGAGCGGCTGTCGGGCGGCCTCGCCATCATGGCCGACGACGCTCTGGCGGGGCTCGGTGCCGCTGGCCTCACCTGGCTCGTCGTCGCCCTCTGGTCGCGCCTCGTCACGGGGTGAAGCTCTCGCTCACCGGCTTGCCGGTGGCGAGCGAATAGCCGAAGAGATGAACCTGCCTGACATGCGGCACGCTGCCGCTGTCGTCGACCTCGAGATAGGCATGATCGAGCCGGCTCGGCTCGCCCGCCACCTTCATCTCGAGGCGCGGTGCACCGCCGGCCATCCGCAGCAGCGCCGGTCGGTCGGGATAGGACACGACGCGCACCATGAAGCTGCCGGGCTGGCCCGCCACCGGATCGGCCTTGACCCCGAAGGCCAGGCTGCGCTCGATGCCGGAAAGTTCCTTGCGCTCGCCCTCGTCGTTGTAGCGCCGCCAGTAGACATCGACCGGACTCTTGGCATCGAGTCCGCCCGCCGGGCGGAGGCGGGCGGCGAAGACGATGGTGTTGGAATTGAGCGAACGCTGCACGTAGAAGATCTGGTTCGGCTCGTGCGGCACCGGAAAATCCTCGCCGAAGCCGGCGAGCAGCAGCGCCGCGGCAAGCAGCGCCAGGCGTGCCGCCGCCTGCCGCATCAGCGGCGCTCCTGCAGCAGCTTCCTGGCGCGCAGGAAGCGCTGCGCCGCCGTTGCATGGGTGAGCAGCGCGAGCAGCCACAGCGCGCCGTCGATCACCCCCGCCCCGCCGCCCATGAGGCTCTGGCAGATCAGGGCGAGGCAGATGAAGAGGATGCGCTCCTGGCGCTCGAACAGATCGGGCCAGGCGGCATTGTCGACCGGCATCTCCATCGCCGCGCGGGCCTTCATGTAGCTGGTCAGGAACGCCCCCGACAGGGCGAACAGGCCCGCCGCCCAGGCGTCGTTGACATAGGCCAGCGCCGCGATGGCGATGAGCTCCTGGTAGCGGTCGACGACGGCATCGAGATAGCCGCCGAAGGCCGATGTCTCGTTGCGCAGCCGCGCCACCGCGCCGTCGAGCGAATCCGCCGAGAAGGCGATGGCCAGCGTCAGCGCATACCAGGCCGGCGCGCGGTGCCAGACATAGGCGAGGCTGACGGCGGCGATGAGCCCCAGCCCCATCAGCGTCACCTGGTTGGCGGTGCAGTGCCGCGCCAGGGGCCGCGCCGGCATCTCCCACAGCGGGTCGATGTAGGTCTTGAACAGTCCGTCAATCATCGGATGATGCCTCGAATGCGGCGCGGAACCATGGCGCGTTGCGCTTGTAGGCCTGGCGGAACAGCTTGAAGCGCGCATCGAAATAGCTGCGGCGTGCGGCCTCCGGCCGGTACAGGGTTTCCGACGAGCGGTCGAAGCTGCGCGCTGCCTCCCACACGTCGCTGCGCCAGCCGAGCCCGGCGGCGGCGATGGCGCCGGCCCCGCGCACCCCGGCGTTGCGCGGGTCGCGCGCCACCGCGATGTCGGCGCCGAGGCAATCGGCCAGCGCCTGGCACAGTTCGGCATTGAGCGCGCCGCCGCCCACGGCGCGCAGCAGATGCGCATGCCGCGTACCCTTCTGCCGGGCGACCGACTGCCAGGCCCAGCGCGTGTTGAGCGCCACGCCCTCGATCACGGCGCGGCGCAGGCTGGCGCGGCCATGTTGCAGCGACAGGCCAAGGAAGGCGCCGCGCAGGCGGTTGTCGTCGACCGGCACGCGCTCGCCGGCCAGCCACGGCAGGAACAGCGGCGGGGTGACGCCGGGCTCCGGCGCGTCGGGCCCCTTGCCGATCAGGCCGTCGAGCCAGTCGAGGCAGGAGCCCGCACTTTCCTGGGTGGCGATCAGCAGCGGCCGGTTGGCAAACGGGCTGAGGATCGTCGCATAGCCCTCGCTCGCGCTCAGCCGGCGGCCCGGATAGAAGCCGCTGATCCATGAACTCGTGCCGAGCGAGATGTGCAGCTCGCCATCCTCCACCGCGCCGCTGCCGATGGCAGCAGCGCAGACGTCGCCCGCACCCGCGAAGACCGGCAGGCTTTCGGCAAGGCCCAGCTCCGCGGCTGCAGCCGCCGTGAGGCCGCCGGCCGGCACGGTGCCCTCGACGATGTCGGGCAAGAGGTCGCGTTTCAGCCCGAAGCGCGACACCAGCGTATCGGACCAGCCCTCGCGGCCCTGGCGCGTATCCATCATCCAGGTGACGTTGGCGAGATCGGCAGTGGTCGCCACGCGCCCGGTGGCGCGCAGCAGGAGCCAGTCCTTGACGTCGAGCAGCTTCCACGCCCGCTCATAGACCTGCGGCTCGTGGCGCTTCAGCCACAGCATCTTGGCCGGCGGGTCCATGCCATTGAGCGACGGCGCGCCATTGGTCAGGCGGATCGAGCTCATGAGCTTGAACAGGCCATAGCCGAACAGCCGGGGAAACCCGCCCATCACCTCGCGCGCGATCGGCGCCGCCCGCTTGTCGAGCCAGATCATGCAGGGGCGCAAGGGACGTCCCTCGCGGTCCACCGCCACCACGCCGCACATCTGCGAGGCGAATACCATGCCGGCGGCGCGGGCGCGGAGATCGGGGCAGGTTTCGGCGAGCCGCGCCAGCGCGACGCGCAGCGCCGCCCACCAGTCCAGCGGGTCCTGCTCGGCGCAGCCGGGACCCGGATAGGAGACGGGATAGGGGTGGTCGGCGGCATGCAGCACGTCGAGATCGGCACCGATCACGCCAACCTTCAGGCTGCTCGTGCCCACGTCCACCGCAATGATGAGATCTTGAGTCACGAGGCGCCGGAAACGAAGTGAAGTTTGCCAGCCGTTATCGGGTTTATCATCGAAAGGTCAATGCAATTGTGAATGCCGCACGCCCGCACGGATGTGCGGCTTTGCTGCCTCTGCATGGGGTCTACCCGATGCTCGGATGGAAAGCAGCGGCTAAGCCGCCCCTGCAATCAATTGCAACAATTTACGCAGGACTTGCGAGAAGCGGTGCGCGTCTGCGCCGGTTGTGCTGGGTCCGATCCCCGGCTATGGCCGATGCAGCGCCGGTCAGAGCCAGACGGGCCGCAGAACCAGGATCGCCGTCGTGACCACACCGACCCTTCACCAGACGTCCCGTACCCCCGCCATCGACGTGGTCTACATGTGGGTCGATGGCGCGTTTCCCGGCTATGGCGACGTCCTGTCGCGATATGCCGAGACGTCGTTCGACCGCGATCCCGCCCGCACCCGCGACAATCTCGACCTGCTGAAATACAGCCTGCGCTCGCTGGAGCGCCATGCGCCGTGGATCCGCAAGGTCTTCATCCTGACCTGCAGGCCGCAGGTGCCGTCGTGGCTCGACCTCGGCAGCGGCAAGGTGGAGGTCATCCACCACGACCAGGTGATCGATCCGGCTCACCTGCCGACCTTCAATTCGCTCGCCATCGTCAGCCACGTACATAAGATCCCGGGCCTGTCTCCCGATTTCATCTACCTCGACGACGACATCCTGTTCCTGCGCCCGGTCACCCCCGGCGATTTCACCTCGCCGCAAGGACGCCAGTACATCTTTCCCGACCGCCACTGGGCGCCGCGCTATGACAGCGCCGCGGCGAAGCGGGGTGAGAAGCCGTGGAACCTCGCTCTCTCGGCCTCGAATGAACTGCTGGACCAGCTGTCGGGCGTTGCGCGGCGGCGCCAGGTCAATCACGTGCCGCTGATGATCAACCGCGACCTCTGGCAGGAGATGCTCGAGCGCTTCCCCGACGCGGTCGAACGGACGCGGCGCTCACGCTTCCGGGCGGACGGAAACATCGCGGTGGAATTCATGTACCCCTATTTCCTGCTGGCCTTGGGCAAGGCCGAATTCGCCGACGCGCCGCGTGCGCGGGCGAGCTCGGGCTATTTGCCGCTTGAGGATTTCTGGCCGTGGACGGCGTGGAAGCTCCGCGAACTGAAACGGCGCAATCCGCTGTGGGCGACGCTGAACGACAATTTCGGGCCGGTGCCGAACCCGCGCGCCGAGCGCCTGGTGAAGGCTGCACTGCACAACTGGCTGCCGCAGGCATCACCTTACGAACGGCCGGTGTGATCCGTTCCGTCCGTTGAGGAGCGCCGCATCACGTCTTGCCCGCGTGGCGATCCAGTGCCCCAGCATAGAAGGCTTCGAAGTCGCCGATCCGCGCGGTGACGTCGAATTGCCGCGCGTGGCCCCGGCCCCAGGCCGACAGCGCCTCGCGTTCGGCGGCATGCCCGATCAGGTCCGCCATGCGCCGGGCCAGCGCCGCGGCATCGCCAGCCGGAACCAGCAGGCCCTTGCCCAGCCCGGTCAGCACGGTGCGGTAGCCGGCATTGTCGGCGCCGATGATCGGCGTGCCGCTGGCAAGGGCCTCGGCCAGCACGATGCCGAAGCTTTCGCCGTAGAGCGCCGGAGACACGGCCAGCGTCGCTTCGCCGAGCAGGCGGAGCTGGTGTTCCGGCGACGGCGCTGGCAGCATCTCGATCCATTCCGCACCGAGCCTCGCCTGCGCCGCGCGCACCGCGCCCTCGAGGTCGCCGGCGCCGGCGATCACGAAGCGCGGCGGCGGCGCAGCGGCGGGAAGCGCGACCTTGCCGGAGGCCAGAAGCGCTATGGCATCGAGCAGCACGCCGACACCCTTGCGTGGCTCCAGCCGCCCAATGAACAGAATCGTGGGCCGCGCCGTCGCCACCTTCTCGATGGCGAGAAAGGGTGCCAGATCGGTCACCGGCGGCAGCACCACGGGGGTGACGCCGGAGGCGCCTGGGCGCAGATGCGCCAGCGGTGCCGCTGACACGGCGATCGCCCCGTCGAGCCGCGCCAGAATCTGGCGGCTCATGACCTTGAAGAGGTTGCGTAGCACCGCGCCCGTCAGGCCAGGCGGCGGGGTGTCGTGGAAGGTCGCGACCCGCGTCGACTGCACCCGTCGGAACAGTTGCCACGGCATCAGCGGATCCCACGGCGTGTGGAAGTGCACGACGTCGGGCCGCCATGCCTGCAGGGCCGCGGCCGTGCGCGCCAGTTCCTCCTTGCCTGCCCATGTCACTTCGAAGCGGGTGCCGGCGAAGGCCACGCTCCGCATCGCGCCCAGCCGCCACAGCCCGGCGTCGGCTGGCTGCGGTGCGCCCGGCGCGATGATCAGCGTCTCATGGCCGCGGGCCGCAAGCGCCGAGGCCAGCGCATGCATGTTCCGCTGCACCCCGCCGTGGCGGTCGGGATTATAGGGGCAGACCTGGACGATCCTCATGTCATAACCGGAACGGTACAGATGGCGCGGCACAGCGGCCGCGCAGCGGCTGCAGCGCTGGGCTAGGACGCCGCATGGACGAGCGGTGCCTGCACCTGTTCCGTCATGCGGCCGTTCTCGAAGCTGATGACACGGTCGCAGCAGTCGAGCCAGGCGAGGTCGTGCGTCGAGACCACCACCGTCTTGCCCTGCTGGCGCAGCCACGGCAGCAGCGTGCGGAAGAAGTAGTCGCGCTTTTCCGGGTCCTGGTCGGCGACGAATTCATCGAGCACCAGCACATTGCGGTCCTCGAGCAGGGCGACGGCCAGTGCCAGGCGCCGCCGCTGGCCGGCGGACAGATCGAGCCGGCTGATGCCCTCGGCCCGGATCGAGGTGATGCCGGAGAGATGCACCTTGTCGATCATCTCGTCGGCCTCGTCCGGGGTCACGCCCTCCAGGCCATAGAGTTGCCGGAACACGTGGAACTGCGTGAAGATCGCCGAGAACTGGGCGCGGTAGGCATCCATGTCCTCGGGTCCGACCCGCCTGCCGTCGAGTTCGATCGTGCCGGCGGTGGGTTCGAGGAGGCCGGTCAGCACGTTCATGAAGGTCGTCTTGCCCGAGCCGTTGCTGCCCACGAGGAAGATCACTTCGCCGCGGCGGAGTTCGAAGTCCAGCGGCCCCAGCGCGAAGCTGCTGGTTTCGCGCGACTGGTAGCGGGTCTCGACATCGCGCAGCGTGATCTTGCGAAAGGGCGGCGCGCGGTCGGCCATGGTCAGGGTCGATGCATTCCCGGAGATGCGCTGGATCTCCGCCAGCTCGCGCGCCAGGTCGTCGATGCGGAGAAAGGACACCAGCGTGCCGATCACCGACGGATAGCTCGTCACCAGCTGCTCGAATGGCGTGAGCGAGAACAGCACCAGCGTCAGCAGCTGGAAGGTGACGACCGATTCCGTCTTCACCAGGTAGGGCACCAGGAACACGATGCCGGCCAGCAGCAGGAACTTCAGTCCGTGCACGGCCGATTCACCGGTCTCGTAGATGCGGTTCACCTTGATCAGCAGCTGGCGCAGCCGTTCGAGGACATTTCCGAGGTCGCGGCTGAAGCTCTGGCGCCGCCCGCCATGCAGCCGCAATTCGCGGAAACCCTTCAGCATTTCCGACACGCGCTCGAAATAGGCGACTTCGAGGGCGCGCGCGTCGTCGTTGAGGCGCGCCATGGTCTTCTGCTGCAGGTGATAAGCGAGCGAGCCGCCGACCATGACCAGGAGCGCGAAGAAGCCCGCCAGCGCCGAATAGTAGAACACCTGCGGAATGGCGATGGTCAGGAAGATGATGGCCGGCATCATGTTGAGGAAGGTGGTGGTGAAGCCGGCAACCGCGCTCACGTCGCTGGTGAGGATGTGATAGATCGCGCCGTGCTCGCGCTTGTCGAGGAAGCTGGGTTGCGCCTTCAGTAGCCCGCCGATGAGCTGCAGCCGCACATTGTTGATGACGTGGGTCGTCACCACCGTGGTGATCACCTGGTAGAAGAAGGTCGACAGGATGACGGTGACGAAGGTCAGCGCAAACATCGGCAACCAGTGTGAAATCGTCTCCGACACCGGCGACGCCGCGGCCTTGTTGACCACCATCATCACCCAGTCGCGCGACAGGCCGGCGACCAGCGCCAGCGCCATGACCAGATACTTGAGGCGCTGCGGGGCATGCGACCACAGGAACCGCAGCATGGGAATCAGTTGCTTGAAACTCGTGTTCACGATGTCGACGCCAGACTCTTCATTCTCATGCAGCCCTTACAGCAGCCAGAACTTGCCGAAAAGCGCGGCACTTGATAGACACAGCCGCGAACGCCCACAATAGGCAGTTTTTTTGCGTGATCTGCCCGCCCGCCCGAAGGGGCCCTGCATGACGGACAACCGGTCCACCCGTCCGCTGGTCCTCACCGCGGCCGATCATCGCTTCGCGCGCACCCTCATGCAATTCCTGCTCTCCGCCGAACGTCACGGCGAGGATCGCCGGTCGCGTGTCGTCATCCATGATCTCGGCCTGTCGGAAGCTGACCGCCAGACCATCAGGAAGCGTTTCGGCTGGGCGGAATTAAGGCTCTTCCCCTTTGCCGATTATCCGCCGCACCTGCAGCTCGCCCGCGGCAGCTATGCCTGGAAGCCGGTGATCGTCAGCGCCGCGGCGCAGGAGCATTCCGGTCCCCTGTTCTGGTTCGACAGCGGCACCGTGCTCAAGGCACCGCTCGATGCGGCGCTCGCCGTCGTGGAACAGCGCGGTTTCTGGGGCCTGCGCAGCCAGGGGCCCCTGGCGGAGAAATGCGATCCCCGCGTTCTCGAAGCACTCGACGTGCCACTGGAAATGCGCCACATGCGCGAATTTGCCGCGGGCGCGGTCGGGTTCGATCTTTCCACGAAGCTTGGCCGACGGCTGGTCGAGGATTGGGGCCGCCATGCGCTGATCCCCGGCCACATCCTGCCCGACGACTGCGCCCCCTATCACAAGCATGACCAGGCGCTGCTCAATTGCCTCCTCGCCCGGGCGATGTTCGCGGGCGAACTCGCCAACGACGCCGAGGAGATCGATATCAGCTCGGCGAATCCGAGCCGGCTGATCGCCACCCGCAATTACGTGCCTGCCGGCTATCCGCTGTGGGCCGATCCCGCCTTGCGCGCCCGTGCCGCGGCGTGGAAGGCGGGCGACCGCCTGTATCACAAGGTGCGGCACTTCGACGATACGCGCCTCGATGGCCGCAAACGCCGCCGCCAGGATCATTTCACCGTCACCCTCCGGCAACTCCCCGGCGGCGCCGAGACGGCGATTGCCGGCCCGCGCGACGGCTATTACGCCGACCCCTTCATCATCCGGCACGACGGCGGCCTGTGGCTCTTCGTCGAAGAATTCGTCTATCCGCAGGACCGCGGTTTTCTCACTGTCCTGGGGCTCGACGAAACGCTGCGTGTCACCTCCACCCAGGCGGTGACGCTGCTGCCCGATTTCGTGGCCCTCGACAGCCATGCCTCGTTTCCCTGCGTGTTCGCGCTCGACGGGGCGTTCTACATGATCCCCGAGACGCATCAGCGCCGCGCCATCGACCTCTATGTCTGCGAGGCGTGGCCCGCCCGCTGGCGCCTGGTGCGCCGCCTCGTCTTCGGAGTGGATGCCGCCGACAGCATGCTGGTCCGCCATGACGGCCTGTGGTTCCTGATCACCTCGGTGCAGGGTGCTGTCGGCAACCGCCACCTTGAAATCTATTTCAGCGACGACCTCTTTGCCGGACGTTTCACACCGCATCCGGTCAACACCCGCAATGTCTACGGCGACAACCGAAATGGCACCGGCCGCAACGCCGGAAGCATCGCGCCGCAACCCGATGGCAGCCTGCTGCGGCTCATGCAGGACAGCCCCAACCACTATGGCGAAGGTATCCGCCCGATGCGGGTCCGCATCCTCTCCGCCACCGAATTTCTCGAGGAGCCTGCGGAAAAAATCAATTTCCTCCCCGGCATCACCGCCGGCTTTCCCACCCATCACGCCACCCGCGCGGGCGACATCCTCGCCTACGACACGAGAGACCGCGTGCGCTGATGGACAGCACCATGACCCTCAACGCCCTCTGGGTCGGCAACGTCCTGCCCCCGCTCCAGCGCCTCTGTCTCACCTCGGCGGCGGCCACCGGATGCCCTGTGCGGCTGTTCACCTACGAGCCCGTCGACGGTGTTCCTGCAGGCGTCGAAGTCGTTGATGGCAATGAGGTTTTGGGCGTCGACAAGGTGGTCCGCCACAGCCGCTCGCAGAGCGCCGCGCTGTTCTCGGACCGCTTCCGCTACGAGATTCTGGCGCGGCGCCTCGGCGCCTGGATCGATACCGACCTGCTGTTCATCAAGGCACCCCAGGCCAGGGGAGACTATCTGCTCGCATGGGAAGACGATGAACTCGTCGGCACGGCCTTCATCTGGATCAAGCCCGGGCATCCCTTGGTCGACGACCTGCGCCGGTATGCCAGCGACGATTTCCTCATTCCCGGATGGTTGCCATGGTGGAAGCGTGGCCAGCTGTCGATCCGGAAAGCAATGGGACGGCCAAAGCACGTGAGCGACCTCGACTGGGGCGTCATCGGCCCGCATCTTTTGACCTGGCTTCTGCGGCAGAGCGATCTCGTCTCAGAGGTCGGCCCGACCAGCTGGTTCAGCCCGCTTCCCTGGGATGACCGGCGCAGGATATCGGATGGTGACTTCGACTGGCGGTCCCTGATCAAGCCCGAAACCATTTGCGTTCATCTCTGGAATTATGGACTCACGCCGGAGCTTCGGTCACGCGAACCGCAAGCGGGAAGTTTCTTACACACGATAGCAACGAACTGTGGCTTCCGCTGGCCCGCAGGTGAGCCCTGATGGTGCAACAGCGGAACGCGCGTCAAATCAGGACGAAAGCCCGATGGATCTGAACACCCTCTGGATCGGCAGCAGCCTGCCCCCACTGCAGCGGCTGTGCCTCGCGTCGGCGGTCGCCACCGGCTGCCGCACCCGCCTCTTTGTCTACGAACCCATCGCAGGTATCCCGGCCGGAGTGGAAATCGCGGACGGACGCGAGGTCCTTGGCCTCGACCGGATGATCAAGCACCGGAAATCCCAAAGCGTGGCCCTGTTCTCCGACAGGTTTCGCTATGAAGTCCTCGGCAAGAGTCTGGGCGCTTGGTTCGACACGGACATGCTGTTCCTCAAGGCGCCGGAGACGCAAAACGAGTGTCTCGTGGGCTGGGAGAATGACAAGCTCGTCAGCGCCGGATTCATCTACCTGTGCCCCGGACACCCCCTCATCGACGAGCTTCGCCGACGTGCCAACGACGAATATCCCGTCCCCGGATGGTTTCCCGCCTGGCAAAGAGCATATCTCCACTTGCGCCGCGGCATCGGCTGGCCGAAGCACGTCAGCGATCTCGATTGGGGAGTGATCGGACCCAACCTGCTGACCTGGCTGCTGAAGGAGAATGGCATGCTGGGATTTGCCGAGCCCGTCTCATGGTCCTGCCCCCTGCCGTACAGCGAGCGCCACGCGCTCGGGAGGAGCGGTTATGACTGGCGCAGATGGACGACGCCTGAAACGGTTTGCATCCATCTGTGGAACCACGGGTTGTCTCGCGAGGAGAAATTTGGCAAGCCAGAGCCGGACAGCTTGTTGGCCTTCGTGGCAAACAAGTGTGGCTTTGAATGGCCCGACGGGGGACAATTGTCAGCCGTGTAAGAAACCCGCCTTAGAGTCGCCTTGAACTTGTAATGGTTTGGAAATTGTGACAGGTGTGGCGATAACTCAAAATTCGATAGCTTTCTGCAGCGAGGGGCACTTTGATTCGTACAGCCATTATTGGCGTTGGCAATTGCGCAAGTTCACTGGTTCAGGGAATTCATTACTGCCGCACCAAGGGTGATTCCGCAGTCGGTGTACCGTTTCCGAAGCTCGGGCCTTATTCTGCCGGCGACATCGAAATCGTCGCTGCCTTCGACATCGACGGGCGGAAGGTGGGCAAGGATCTGTCGGAAGCAGTCTTCGCCGAGCCGAATTGCACCACGATTTTCCAGCCCGCGCTTCCCAAAATGAACGTCGCGGTGGGGCGTGGCCCCAACCTCGACGGGATGACCGCGTTCCTCGGAAATCAGCCTCCGCATCGCAGCTTCGTCCCAAGCACCGCAGCGGAACTCAGTGCTGCCGACGTGGTCGCCGCGCTGAAGGCCGCGGGTACCGAAGTGGTCATCAACTTCCTGCCGGTCGGCTCCCAGCAAGCCACCGAATTCTATGCCGGTTGCGCGCTCGAGGCGGGTGCGGCCTTCGTCAACGCCATCCCGGTTTTCCTCGCCAGCAACGCGACCTGGGCCAATGCCTTCCGCCAGCGCGGACTGCCGATCCTCGGGGACGATTTCAAGGCGCAGGTCGGAGCCACCATCCTGCACCGGACACTGGCGCATTTGTTCGACATGCGCGGCGCGGTGCTCGACCGGTCCTATCAGCTGAACGTTGGTGGAAATACAGACTTCCTCAACATGATGGATCACAACCGCCTGCTGAGCAAACGCGAGTCGAAGACCGAGGCCGTGCAGTCCGCGCTGGAGAACCGGCTGTCGGACGAAAACGTGCGCATCGGACCCTCGGATTATGTTCCTTGGCTCAACGACCAGAAGGTCGGCTACGTGCGGCTGGAGGGCCGGCTGCTGGGCGGTGTTCCCATGAGCATCGAGGTCAGGCTGTCGGTCGAGGATTCGCCAAATGCAGCGGCGATGGCCATGACGGCGATCCGCTGCGCCAGGATCGCGCGCGACCGCAAGCTGTCCGGCGCCATCTGGGAAGCATCGGCATTTCTCTTCAAGCATCCGCCACGCCAGGTGCCGGACGACGAGGGGCAGCGCCTGCTGGTCGATTTCGCCGAGGGTCGCCTCTGAGTTCAGCCATGGCGGGGCACGCGATCATCACGGGGGGAAGCAGCGGGATCGGCCTTGCAATGGCAAGGCTGTTGTCCTCGCGCGGCACTTCTGTGTCGCTGATCGCCCGCAATCGCGACAAGCTTGCGGCCGCGCGCGCCAGCCTGCTGGGCAGCGGCAATGGCACACACGGGGTGCAGGTCTTTTCGGCGGATGTGCGCGACCCCGATGACCTGAAGCAGGCAATCGCTGCCGCCGTGGATGGCTTTGGCGTTCCCGACTGGGGGATTTCCTCGGCCGGCATCGTCATCCCCGGCACCTTCGTCAATCAGTCGCTGCGCGACCATGAGGACCAGTGGCGAACCAACTACCTCGGTTCGCTGCAATTCGCCCACTTCATGCTGCCCTATCTCGAGAAATCCGCCAGGTCGCACCTCGTCCTCATTGCATCGGGCGCTGCCTTCGCCGGGCTCTATGGTTACAGCTCCTATGGGCCGGCAAAATTCGCGGTACGCGGGCTGGCGGAAAGCCTGCGCGTCGAACTGAAGCCGCGCAATGTCTGCGTGACGCTGGCATTCCCCGGTGATACCGACACGCCGCAGCTGCACGCCGAGATGAAGCTGCGGCCCAAGGTGACGAGCGAACTGGCGAATGGCGGCGGCGTGCTCAGCCCCGACTCGGTGGCGAGGGGCATCGTCGCGGCGGCCGAACGGGGCGATTTCCAGGTGACCTTTGGATGGCAGCTGCGGTTGCTCGCACGTACCCACAGCCTCATCGCCCCACTGCTCCGCAGCTATCAGGATTGGCTGGTAAGGCGGTCAGGCGAAGGCATGTGATGCCGCAACTGACTGTCCCGCATCTGGCGCAGGCCATTGCCTGCGGCTTTGCGGCAGGAGCACTGCTTCTTCTGCTGCTGACGCTTTTGCCCAGGAGCCGCGCCGTGGCGCGGCAGCTGTGGCCCGTCCTCGCCTCGGAGGCCGTCATTCTGGCGGTCGGCGTGCTGCCCTGGCTGCTTCCACCCTTTGCGCTGCTGACCCTCCTCCTGATCGCCGCATCCCGCATCGGCTACGAAAGCGGCGCTGTGCAGGGCCTCATTGCCCGCAAGGACTTTCGATTGAGCCACGCGCTTCTGCTCGCCGCAACGGCAGCAGTCTCGTGGTTTGCGCCAGCTGGACCTTTCCTGTGGGTGGCAGGACTCGCTCTCGCCATGGCGCTCGGCATCGCACGGCTCAGCACGCAGGACGCTGTCGCCGGCAGCCTGGCGCGTTTCACGCTCTTTCCGCTCCTGCCGCTCGCCGCCTTCAGCCACGCCGCAAGCGAGTCCCGCTTGGCACCGCTGCTCGTTCTCGCCTTCTTCCTCGTCGAGATTTTCGACAGTTTCTCGCTGCTCGGGGGGAAGCTCTACGGCCGGACGCCCCTGGTGCCACGCCTCAGCCCTCGCAAGACCTGGGAGGGGCTGGCAACGGGATTGGCCGCAGTGATGCTTTCTCTGCTGTGCCTCACGGCATGGTTCGGGCTGCCGCTGCAGCCGATGCTGCTCGCAGGACTCGTTGTTGTCATTGCGGCTATTGGCGGCGACTTCCTGGGTTCCCACGCCAAACGCCAGGCAGGGGTGAAGGATTACCCGGCAGTGCTGACCGTGCAGGGTGGCCTGCTCGACATCGCCGATGCATGGCTGGTTGCGGGACCATGTCTGGCCGGCCTCGCCATGCTACTCAACTGGACTTGAGAAAATGCTGCTGCCTGCCAGATAGGGAGCGATGGCAATCTCCAACTGGCCTTCCGAACGCTCCCCGCGTCCCGGGCGAAGACGGGCAAGCCGCATTGCTGAATCGATCAGAAACCGCTTCGTGCTTCTCTTCTCGGGCCCACCCAGGGTAACCGAAACCAGCCGAGGAGGCTGATTGGAGAGCGGCCACGGCTGCTTCCAGAAATACCCCGTTCGACTATGTGCCCGTTCCGCCACCACACCGTAGTCCGCCAGAAGCCGGCGCTCCTCCTCGTCGAGATCGACTCCGATCGACTTCAAATAATTGTAGAAGCGCCCGGACCTGTGATCGACGCGCTCCCGATGGCGGATTTGAAAGGCATCGACGACACCAACGGCATTTCCACCGATCAAGGTCGGCCAGACCAGATCGAGACCATATGTCGAAATGGAACGCGTGAAGGTTTCCCGGGTCTTGGCGAGCGCGGCACGGCTGAGATATGGCGCCATGACTTCCACGAACGAAGTCGTCCTGAAGACGTAGCCCGGTTGATGGTAAGCCATGTTCCAGTAACTGTAGGAATCCCTCGTCAGCGCTGGCTGCGCGAGATCCATTTGCGCCGCACGTGCGAATGACAGGAAGTGATTGAGCTGGGCAGGATCGAACTCGAGGTCGCCATCCAGGAAAAAATATCCGTCATAGGACGAATGCAGCGCAGTTTCGTCGAGAAACAGCGCGGCCGCATGAAACTTGCTGAGGCCACCGGACATCACGAACTCGGCTCCATCGGCGAGCCCCTGATTGACCCCCGGTTCCTCATAGAAGCGCGCCGCGATGTCGAAGTTTCGTTCGGCGTGCAGCATACGAAGCAAAGGTGAAGGGGCGCCACGACGAGGCACCACGAAGATCAGGAACCTGCGCTCGGAAGCCGGCCCTTGAACACGGCTGGAGATGAGTTCGAGTGAAGGGCTATTGGTCCAGTTTGGCATGGTCAGCCTTGGCCGGTTCCTGAAGTGTTCAAGCTCACGCACGCCAACCTGTCATGCCTGTCCGCGATCGTTTCATTGACAGGTCATCCCGTTATGCGGTCAGTCATGATGCCCGCTTTCAGTCCAACAGTCATTTGTCCGCGCAGACAACAACACCGGTTGCGCGAAGTGCTGGCTTGCTTCCACGATGTAGATCATCGTCCGCTCTAGGGCATGCGCGAGGGTTCCATCGGTCTGCCCTGCTTCGGGTTCAAAGTCTTCATGGCTTATGTGCATGTCGAGGAGGGGTTGCAGAGCGGCGAGTCGAGTCCAGAACATCATGCCTGCCGGAAATTCGAGGGGCGTTGACGGCGTGATCTGCACATTCAGGGAGCGCAGTACGTCTCTAGCCGCGGCAAAGTTCGGACCCCATATGATTATATTCGCGATTCCCCTGTAGTGAGCGGGGTATATCAATCCGGCCTTCGGATCCTTCATGATCGCCATGACGGACTCGACCACGTCCCTGGACCCCGCAAGGCAGTCGAACAGATATTCACCCCAGCCCGCAAGTTCCGGTGCGTGAGGCGACTTCTTCGTATGAAGATGCAAAATCAGGTCTTCTGCCCGGGCATGCGCCCTGCACGCCGCAAGAAAGGGAGCGACATTCCTGCCCCGGTTCGGATGAACTTCAACAACATGTCCCATGGGCGCGCATTGGGGCCAGCGCGCTGTCATTCGCTCGATCTTCCCGACCTTGCTCTCCGTATCGGTGGTGATCACCAGCCTCATGGGAATGTCGGATTTGTAAGCGTTGAGCGATGCCAGGCGAAAGATCATGCGCTCGGCGACATCGAGATGGTAGGCATGGAGAATGACCAGAACACTTGGATAGTCCGTGAGGTGAATACCCTCAAGCGGCAGGATCAGAGCGGAGCCGGCAGTGAGGGAAAGACCGCCCGCTCCCGTTGATCCATCCATCCCGTTCTCTGGCCGAGCGTCCTTCAAGTTTCACCTTGTTCGGCAATCCAACAAGCCGCCTGAAATACCGGACTAAAACCGCATTCGCAACTTCTTGACGAGCAACCTCAGGGGCATGCCAGAACGTGAGCAAGAGCCTGGCTCGACGCCGCGATCACATTGACATATGACGTCGTTCCGGTGACGGGGCCAGCCTTGTGGAGTGTGCCGATGACTGACAGTTCCTATGCGATGGCGGCAACAGGACCCGGCGGGCCGGAAGTCCTCGCGCGAATCCAGACGACGCTCGCAGCACCCGAATTTGGCGAAGTCCAGATCGAGCACCGGGCCATCGGGGTGAACTTCATCGACTGCTACTTCCGCTCCGGCCTTTACCCATGGCCTGAGCCCGAGCGCCTCATTCCGGGCGCCGAGGCTGCGGGCGTGATTTCCGCCGTTGGCCCTGGCGTTTCGGGCTGGAAGGCCGGGGACCGCGTCGCATACACTTTGCCCAACAATGCCTATGCCAGCGCCCGCAACATCGCGGCCGCGCATGTGGTCAGGCTGCCGGACGGAATTTCCTTCGAAACGGCAGCCTCCGTCATGCTCAAGGGCCTGACCACCCGCTATCTCGTGAAGGACAGCTTTGCCCTCAGACCAGGTCAGCAGGTGCTGTTCCATGCCGCCGCCGGGGGCGTCGGCCTGCTGGCCGGACAATGGATGAAGGCAATGGGTGTCCACCCCGTCGGAACCGCCGGCGGGCCGGAGAAATGCGCCCTTGCGAGGTCGCACGGCTTTGCCGAGATGATCGATTACCGCGCCGGGGATTTCCGCGCAGCGGCGCGGCAACTGGTGCCGGAAGGTTTCCACGTCGTCTATGACTCGGTCGGCAAGGACACGCTGCTGGCCTCGCTGAAATGCCTCAGGCTGCACGGCACATTGGTGAATTTCGGCCAGTCATCGGGAGCGGTCAGCGACTTCCGCATCGCTGACCTTGCGGCAGGGTCCTTCCACCTCACGCGGCCGGTGCTCTTCCACTTCACCAGCGATCGAAAATGGCTGGAGCGCGCGGCGGACGAGCTCTTCGGGCTGATCCTCGATGGCCGCATTGCTGTGCAAACGCAGAGCGAACCGTTGACCTCCGCGGCAAAGGTCCATGCCGACCTTGAAGGGCGCCGGACCACCGGCTCCACCGTTCTCATTCCCTGATGAGGTGAGGAATGCCACTGACGTAGCCTTCACACCCCCGGAAATATTTCTAAGGTGACACGCGACGCGGGTTTTGTTGATGTCGGGCACAGGACCTCCGGCGTGCCCAACGCGCGCGCCGGATCAATGCGAGACTGGAAGGATCGACCGATGACCACCGTGAAGCTGATCGAGGATGCCGAGAAGAACCCGCGCGTCAAGGCCGTGTTCGACGACATCCGGGCGACGCGCAAGTCCGACTTCATCAACAATTTCTGGCTTTACCTCGCCTTCGATCCGCCACTTCTGGAAGAGACGTGGTACGGCGTGAAGGCGGTCATGGCGGTGCCTTCGGCACTGGATCCCCTGACCAAGGAGCTGGTCTATATCGCCGTCTCGATCACCAATTCATGCCGCTACTGCGTGCATTCCCACACCGCCGCGGCGCGCGCCAAGGGCATGACCGACGACATGTATGCCGACCTCCTGCGGGTGGTCGCCACCGCCGGCCGCACCAACCAGCTGTTGAACGGGCTGCAGGTGCCGGTCGACCCGGTCTTCGATTTCGAATGATCAACGATGTCAGCGGCTTGACGCTCGAGGCCGCGCTGCGGCATGGTCTCGGTCCCGCCGTTTGGAGTGATTGAAGGATGGCCGCCGGAACTGCCCATGGTGTCTGGAGCCAGGAACGCATCGTGCTGGCGCTCGCCGCGCTGCTGTTCGTTGCGGCGGCGATCTTCCTGCCCGGCTTCCGCGATATCGGAAACCTGATTTCCATCGTCCACTCGGTCTCGGTCCTGGGTCTCCTGGCCGTCGGCATGGCGATCGTCATCATCGGCCGTGGAATTGACCTTTCGGCTGTCGCCATCATGGCCATGTCGGCAGCCTGGTACCTGCAGCTTCTGAACGACGGCTGGAGCGAATGGCAGGCGCTGGGAACGGCCGGCGCCGGCGTACTGGCCATCGGCCTCGTCAACGGCTTCCTCATCGCCTATGCGGATGTGCCGGCGATCTTCGCCACCCTTGCCACCGGATCCTTCGTCTTCGGCTTCGTGCGCTCGCGGCTCATCACGCAGGATGCCATTCCGGTTCCGGCAGGCAACTGGCTTGAACAGCTGGGCGGGTTCCATCCCCTGGGAATTCCGCCCGAGGTCTTCATCTTCGGCGGCGCCTGTTTCATCGCCTATCTGTTCCTGCGCTTCACCAAGTGGGGGCGCTACGTCTATTACATGGGTGACAACCTGCTGGCGGCCCGCAACATGGGCATTCCGGTCCGGCCGATGAACCTGCTGCGCTACGTGATCTCCGCCTTCATCGCGCTGGCGGCCGGCCTCCTCACCGCCTCGAGCCTGCATTCGATGAACACCCGCATCGTCAACTCGACGCTGCTCTACGACATCATCCTGGTGGTGGTGATCGGCGGCATCGGCCTGTCGGGCGGCAAGGGCGGCATGCGCAACGTCATCGTCGGCGCCATCCTCATCGGCATCATGCAGAATGCCATGACCATCATCGACATTCCCAATCTCTACCAGAACCTCATCAAGGCGACGATCCTGCTCATCGCCATCGTCATCGACAGCCTTGTCAACCCGCGGGATGAGCAAACCGCCCAGCAGGGCGACATCTGATAATCCGACAAACAGGAGCGAAACGATGAAACTCAGGACTGTGCTTGCAACACTCGCCGCCTCGGCGGTCATCGCCTTCACGGCACCCGTCATGCAGGCCATGGCCGACGACGATCCGGGACCGGCCGCCTACGAGGCGGCCCTGAAAGGCAAGCGCGTGGCTCTCGTGCCGCTCGCCATGGGCTTCGACCTCGCGCAGGGCTGGGCCGCGATCCTGAAGCGTGAAGTGGAAGGCTTCGGCGGCACCTTCGAAACCCGCGACCCGAACTGGTCGACCGAAGCCGGCGCCCAGGCCATCACCGAGCTGATCTCATCGGACAACAAGCCAGACGTGCTCATCGTCATGGCGCCCGACCTCAACTCCTATTCGAAGCTGATGAAGAAGGCGCAGGCCGAAGGCATCTACGTCATCCTCATCGACAACCCCGCGAACTTCAAGGCCGACGCCTATGTCGGCGGCGACTGGACCAAGCTCGGCTCGCTCGAGGCCGAAGCCGTGATCAAGGGCTGCGGCGAGAACTCGTCGAAGAAGATCGGCCTCGTGCAGGGCGACGAAGTGAACGCCACCAGCCTTTACCAGTACGCCGGGATCATGAAGGTGCTCGACCAGCACAAGGACTTCCAGGTCGTCGCCAAGCCCGACTCCAACTGGGATGCCACCACGTCGCGCAACGTGACCGCCACCATGCTGCAGCAGAACCCCGACATCTGCGGCATCATCGACTTCTGGGACGGTGACGCCTCGGGCGCGGCCGCGGCAATCCGCGATGCCGGCAAGCAGGGCAAGATCTTCCTCGTCACCACCGGCGGCGGTGAAGAGACCAACACCTGCGCCAATGTCGGCAACGGCACCTTCGACGCCGTGGTCTCGACCGAACTCTACAACGAGAGCGAGGCGATGGTGGCGACCATCAAGTATCTGCTGCAGTCCGGCCAGCCGCCGGGCACCGCGTCGCCCTACATCTACACGCTGATGAGCACGGTGACGAAGGACAACCTCAACCCGCGCAGCTGCTGGAGCCTGAAAGGCCTGCAGGCCGCAGCAGGAACGAAGTAACGAACTGCTACGGGCGGCCCAGGTGCGGGCCGCCCGTCTCTCATTCCGCTGTCCCATGGATCACGCATGACTTTCCGCGAACGGCTTCAGGCCTGGCGCTACAACTACATTCCGGACCACGTCATCGGCGAGATCCTGAGCAAGCGGTGGGCCGACAACGCCATTCCCTTCCTCGCTCTCGTCGCCGTCATCGCGGTGTTCGGTACCGCCATTCCCGGCTTCTTCAAGCCCTTCTCGCTGCTCGAATCGACGCGCCAGCTGGGCGAGTTCGCCATCGTGGTGATGGGCCTCACCGTTGTCATGTTGGCGGGCGGCATCGACCTGTCGGTCGGCTCGATGTTCGCGCTCTCGGCCTTCAGCGCGGTCGCTGCCTTCTTCATCTTTCACCAGCCGGTGGCCATAGCCTTCCTTGCAGCACTTGCCACCGGCGGACTGTTTGGCGCGGTGAACGGCTACCTCATCGGCTACATGCGGCTACGTGCCTTCCTCACCACGCTGGTGACGCTGGTCATCGGCCGCGCCATCTATGACATCCTGGTGGTCGACTACGGCTCTGTCATCCAGACTTCGACCGCGTCATCCGACATCTGGGACTTCATCGGCGACGGCGACCTGCACGGCGTCTCGGCGCCCGTCGCGGCCGCTGCCATCCTCGCCATCGTCTTTCACATCGCGCTGACCCGTTCACGGCCCGGCTGGCACATCCTGGCAGTCGGTGGTTCGCGCCGCTCCGCGCACAATTCCGGCATCCGGGTGCGCCAGACGGTGTTCATGTCCTATGTCGTGTCCGGCCTGTGCTGTGGCCTCGCCGGCTTCCTCATCGCCTGCCGACTGTCGGGAGCGGGCCCCGGCACCGGCCTCAACCAGGAAATCCTCGCCATCACCGCGGCGGTGGTCGGCGGCAATTCGCTGGGCGGCGGGCGCGGATCGATCGCCAAGGCGCTGATGGGCGCCATCATCGTGCTCGTCATGAACAATGGCCTGATCCGGCTGGGCTATGGCACCGGCACCAACCAGATGGTGCTGGGCATCATGCTGGCGGCGGCGGTGATTCTCGACATCCGCTGGCTCAAGAACCGCCACAAGGTGCTGAACGAAGTCTATGTCGCCCCCGTCTATCATCGCATGGGCGAGACGCAATCAGCGGAACCCGGCTCGGGCAGCCCCTACGCACTGAACAACCGGATCGCCACCACGGAATACATCGGCCTGGGCGAACTCGAAGGTCCCGAGGACGTGGTGCTGGACCGCGACGACAATCTCTACTGCGGCACGCGCCATGGCGAGATCGTCCGCTTCTTCGCGCCCGACTATCGGCGTTCCGAGGTCTTCGCGCATACCGGTGGCTTCCCGCTGGGCCTCGCCATCGACCGCGACGGCAACATCATTTCCTGCATCGGCGCCATGGGCCTCTATTCCATCTCGCCCAAGGGCGAGGTGAAACAGCTCTCGGCGGAGACCAACCGCTCCTACACCTCGATCGTCGACGATGCGCGGCTGCGCGACCCCAATGACCTCGACATCGCACCCGACGGCAAGATTTACTTCACCGATTCGACCACGCGCTACGATGCCCATGACTGGGTGCTCGATTCGATCGAGAGCCGCGCCACGGGCCGACTCCTCGTCTATGATCCGAATACCGGTGCGACGAAGACGCTGCTCGACAACTACCGCTACACCAACGGCGTCTGCATGGCGCATGACGGGAAGTCGCTGTTCTTCGCCGAGAGCTGGGCCTGCCGCGTTCATCGCTACTGGCTGGAGGGTCCCAAGGCCGGCACCGCCGAGTGCGTGATCAGGGACATGCCGGGCTACCCCGACAACATCAACCGCGCGTCCGACGGCACATACTGGATGGCCTGGCTCGGCATGCGCACCCCGAGCTTCGATCTCGCGCTGCGCAGCCCCGGCTTCCGCAAGCGCATGACCCGCCGCCTGCCGCAGGATGAATGGCTGTTTCCCAACATCAACACGGGTGGCGTCGTGAAGTTCAACGAGACGGGCGAGATCATCGAGACACTCGGCGACATGACCGGCCAGAGCCACCCGATGGTCACCTCGATGCGCGAGCACAAGGGTTCGCTCTACGTCGGCGGCATCCTCAACAACCGCATCGGTCGCCTGAAGCTCGACAAGGCTGACCCGAACTGGACGGGCCCCACCTCCTACTGGGGAGCACGCCCATGAGTTTCCTCGATCCCATCCTCGACCTGTTCCGCGGCAAGGCCGTCACCATCCCGCCCATGGACGGGGCATTGCGGCCCAACACGGCGCTCGATGACGGCGAAGTCGTCACTGCAGCACTGGCGCCCGACAACCTCGCAATGCTGAACGGCGCACCGATCTATTCCAGTCACCGGGAGATCCGCCGAATCGGCCACGACCATGCCGTTCTCGAATCCTGCCCCGCGGACGTCTCGGCGATTGCTGTCGGCGAGGACGGCACGCTGGCCATCGGGCTGGACGATGGCACCCTCAAGCTCGGTGGCAGATTGATCGGGGGCTTCAACTGCATCACCGCAGCGGCCTTCCACGGCGGCAAGCTCTATGTCGCCAACGGCTCCGACCATGTCCGCCCCAGCCAGTGGGTGAGCGACCTGATGCACCGCAACAGCTCTGGCTCGCTGTGGGAAGTCGACGTGAAATCGGGTCAGCGCCGGAAGCTGGCGGGCGGCCTCGCCTTCGCCTATGGCGTGGCGGTCGACGCCGCAAACCAGCGCCTCATCGTCAGCGAGAGCTGGCGCCACCGCCTCTCCTCCGTTCCGCTCTCAGGCGGCGGCGCAACCGAGGTGCTGAGCCGCCTTCCCGCCTATCCGGCACGTATCGCGCCTCATGCCGGCGGCTATGTTCTGGCGCTCTTTGCGCCGCTAAACCGGCTCGTCGAATTCGTGCTGCAGGAGCCGAGTTACCGCGCCGACATGATGCGGGAGATCGACAGCCGCTACTGGATCGCACCCACCCTGTCACCGCCCGACAGCTTCCTCGAGCCGCTGCAGAACGGCGGCGTGCGCAGCATGGGCGTTCACAAGCCGTGGTCACCGACGCGGTCCTACGGTCTCGTCGCAACGCTCGACGCCAGGCTGCAGCCGGTGTCGAGCTATCACAGCCGCGCCAATGGCCGCTTTCATGGCGTGACCTCGGCGATCGCGATCGATGGCGTGATCCTTGCGGCATCGAAAGGCGGCAACCACATCATCAGGGTGCAGGCCGGCGGAGGAGTGTCGTGATGCAGCCTGTCATCGAGATGCGGAAGATGACCAAGGCCTATCGCGGCGTTCCCGCCGTGAAGGACGTGGATTTCACCCTGATGAAGGGCGAAGTGCATGCGCTCCTCGGCGAGAATGGAGCGGGCAAGTCCACCCTCACCAAGATCATGGCGGGCGTCGTCGAGGCGACCTCGGGCGAGATGCTGCACAACGGCCAGAGAGTTGCCTTCGCCAACCCGCACGAGGCGCTGCAGAACGGCATCGCCATGGTGTTCCAGGAAACCAGCCTCGTTCCCTCCATGACGGTGGCGCAGAACATCTATCTCGGCGAGGAGAAGTTCCTCAACCGCCTGCGCGGCATCTACATCGCCGCACAACAGTTCCTGCAGTCGCTGAACTTCAGCGTCGACCCCACCGCCTCCGTGGCGACCCTCGGTGCCGCCAAGCGCCAGATGGTGGAGATCGCCCGCGCCGTCCACCACAAGGCCGATGTCATCATCTTCGACGAACCGACGGCAACCCTGACGCCCGAGGAGAAGCGCCACTTCTTCGCGCTGATGCGCCGTCTCAAGGCGTCGGGCGTCTCCATCGTCTTCATCACCCACGCCCTGGAAGAAGCGCTCTCGCACGCCGACCGCATCTCGATCCTGCGCGACGGCGAGCTGATCGAGACCGGACTCGCGGCGGAATTCGACCGCAACAAGGTGGTGCGCGCCATGGTGGGCCGCGCCCTGACCGGGGAGATCTACAACAGGCGGCGCCAGGCCCCGGACCTGCGCAGGCGCGGCCGTCAGATCCTGTCGGTGCGCGACGTGTCGATGGGCAGCATGGTGCGCAACAACTCCTTCTCGATCTTCGAGGGCCAGATCACCGGCATCTTCGGCCTCGTTGGCTCGGGGCGCACCGAAACCTTCAAGATCGTGTCGGGCATCTACAAGCGCGACTTCCTGCGCGGCGGCGAGATCGAGTTCGATGGCCGCCCGGTGCGCTACAACGTTCCGGTCCACGCGGTGCGTGACGGTATCGTCTACGTCACCGAGGACCGCAAGCTCGAGGGCTTCTTCGAGACCATGTCGATCGCCGAGAACTTCTATTCCGGACCGCTGGCGGCCGATCTCACCCGCTCCAGCGTGGTCTCCTTCGCCGAGATGCGGGAGATCGCGGCGGACTGGTCGAAGCGTCTGGATGTCAAGGCCATCAACGACAATGCCCGCGTCGTCGAACTCTCCGGTGGCAACCAGCAGAAGGTGGTGATCGGCAAGGGCCTCGCGCAGCGCCCGAAACTCGTCATCTTCGACGAGCCGACCCGCGGCGTGGATGTCGGCGCCATCGCCGAGATCCACCGCTTCATCAACCAGCTCGCCGACGAGGGACTGGCCGTCGTGGTGATCTCGAGCTACTTGCCGGAGGTCATGAACCTTTCGGACCGCATCCTGGTGTGCCGACAGGGCCGCGTGGTCGAAGAGATATCTCCGGTTGAGGCAACGGAAGAAAAGATCATGTTTGCCGCCGTTCACTGAAAAGCGAAAGTGGCCTTTGCGGCTGTCTTTCACATTTCGAAAATTTCTTGCCAATAGTGAAGAAAAATGAAAGTCTGTCCCTTCACTACGTGAGGGATATGACATGCTGGGCGTCAGCCCGCGGCAGCAGCAGATTTTGATCCTCGCCCGGGCCTCCGGCAGCGTCTCGGTCGACGATCTGGCACTGCGCTTCGATGTGACGCCGCAGACCATCCGCAAGGACCTGAACGAACTCTGTGATGCCAGGCTTCTGGCGCGTACCCATGGCGGCGCCATGCTCTCCTCTGGCGTCGAGAACCTCGCCTATGAGGCCCGCCGCCACATGGCCGCCGCCGAGAAGGTGGTGATCGGCAGGCATGCCGCGCGCCTCATCCCCAATGACTGCTCGCTGTTCATCAACATCGGCACGACGACCGAGGAGGTGGCCCGCGCCCTGATCGATCACGAGGGCCTGCTGGTGATCACCAACAACATCCACGTCGCCTCGATCCTCATGCCGCGTCCGAAGATCGAGGTGATCCTCGCCGGCGGCATGGTGCGGAAGAGCGACGGCGGCATCATCGGCGAGGCCGCTGCCGACTTCATCGCACAGTTCAAGGTCGACCATGCGGTGATCGGGGCCTCGGCGCTGGACGAGGACGGCGCCATGCTCGACTTCGACTATCACGAGGTGCGCGTCGCCAAGGCCATCATGCAGAATGCGCGCAGCGTCATGCTGGTGGCGGACGCCATGAAGTTCACCCGCACCGCGCCCGTGCGCATCGGCCACCTCGCCGATGTCGATGTCTTCGTCACCGACCGGGCGCCGCCCTCCCCCGTGGCGGAGTATTGCCAGGCGCAGGGCGTGGCGCTCGCAATCGCCGATGGAATGAATGCACATGAAACGCCAAGGGAAGCCGCACAATGATCCATGACCTGTTCATCATCGGCGGCGGCGTCAATGGCTGCGGCATCGCGCGTGATGCTGCGGGCCGTGGCCTCAAGGTGTTCCTCGCCGAGCAGGGGGACCTCGCCTCGGGCACGTCGAGCGCATCGACCAAGCTCGTCCATGGCGGGTTGCGCTACCTCGAGCACTATGAGTTCCGCCTCGTCCGCGAGGCGCTGATCGAGCGCGAGGTGCTGCTGAAGGCGGCGCCGCACATCATCTGGCCGCTGCGCTTCGTGCTGCCCTACCACCAGGGCCTGCGCCCCTGGCCCATCCTGCGCATGGGCCTGTTCCTCTACGATCACCTCGGCGGCCGCAAGATCCTGCCGCCCACCCGCAGCGTCGATCTGCGCAGCGACGTGACAGGGCAACCGCTCAAGCCGCAATATGTGCGCGGCTATGAATATTCCGATTGCTGGGTCGAGGACTCCCGCCTCGTCGTCCTGAACGCGCGCGATGCCCAGGCCAGGGGAGCGGTGATCCGAACCCGCACCAAATGCATTTCGGCACGCCGGGTGGCAGACAGCTGGGAACTGACCGTCGAGACCGAGAACGGCCATGTGGAAAAACTCCATGCCAGGGCACTCGTCAATGCCGCCGGACCCTGGGTCAGCGAAGTTCTGGGCAACGTGGTCGGGCGCAACGACCCTGACAGGATCCGCATGGTGAAGGGCAGCCACCTCGTCGTCGACAGGCTCTATGACCACGACCGCTGCTACATCTTCCAGAATGCCGACGGCCGCATCTGCTTTGCCATTCCCTATGAGCGCGACTTCACCCTGATCGGCACGACCGATGAAGATCACAAGGGCGACCCCGGCAAGCCGCAGATCACGGACGCCGAGTCGGACTATCTTCTGAAGGCCGTCAGCGACTATTTCCGCAAGCCTGTCACCCGCGACATGGTGCGCTGGAGTTATTCCGGCATCCGCCCGCTGTATGACGACGGCGCCTCGAAGGCGCAGGAGGCAACCCGGGACTATGTGCTGAAGCTCGATCATCCCGAGGGCGGCGCTCCGCTCCTCTCGGTGTTCGGCGGCAAGATCACCACCTTCCGCCGCCTCTCGGAACACGCCATGGAGAAGATCGCCCCCTTCTTCCCGGCCATGGGCAAGCCGTGGACGCGTGACGCGTCACTGCCCGGCGGCGACTTCCGTTACGACGAGGTGGACCAGCATATCGCCGCGCTGTCGCGCGAATATCCTTTCCTCGACAGGGTCACGCTGCACCGCCTGTTCCGGGCCTATGGCACGGATGCCGCACACCTCCTCGGCGACGCCAGATCCGCAGCCGACCTGGGCCAGAGCTTCGGGCCGCTGAGCGAGCGCGAAGTCGACTGGCTGCGCGACAAGGAATGGGCGCGCAGCGCCGACGACGTGCTGTGGCGGCGATCCAAGCTCGGCCTCCACACGACCAAGGCGCAGCAGGACGCGTTGCGCACCTACATGGCCTCCGCCAATGCCGTGCAGGATCTGAAGCGGGTCGGGGTCTGAGGCATGGCGGCTCTCATCCTCGCCATCGACCAGGGCACCACTTCAACCCGCGCCATCCTGTTCGATGCGAAACTGAAGCCCGTTGCCCTTGGCCAGCGGGAATTCCGGCAATTCTACCCGAAGTCCGGCTGGGTCGAACATGACCCGGAGGAGATCTGGTCATCGGTCCTGGTCACCTGCAGGTCGGCCCTGCGCAAGGCCAGGGCAAAACCGCAGGCGGTGAAGGCCATCGGCATCACCAACCAGCGCGAGACGGTGGTGATCTGGAACCGCCGCACCGGCAAGCCCATTCACAAGGCCATCGTCTGGCAGGACCGGCGCACCGCCGCGTTCTGCGCGGCACTGAAGGCCGGGGGTCACGAACCGCTGTTCAGCGCCCGGACCGGCCTGCTGCTCGATCCCTATTTTTCCGGCACCAAGATCCGCTGGCTGCTCGACAATGTGAAGGGCGCCCGGGACAAGGCGGAGCGTGGCGAACTCGCCTTCGGCACCATCGACTGTTTCCTGATCTGGCGCCTCACCGGCGGCAAGGTGCATGCGACGGACGCCACCAACGCCTCACGCACCCTGCTCTTCAACATCCACAGCGGCCAGTGGGACGATGAACTGCTGCGCATCCTCGGCATCCCCAGGAGCCTGCTTCCCGACGTGAAGGACTGTGCCGCCGACTATGGCGAGACGGCAGCCGAGCTGTTCGGCGCCGCCATCCCGATCCGCGGTGTGGCGGGCGACCAGCAGGCGGCGAGCATCGGCCAGGCCTGTTTCGAGCCCGGCATGATGAAGGCGACCTATGGCACGGGCTGCTTCGCGCTGCTCAACACCGGCACACAGGCCGTGGCATCGCAGAACCGGCTGCTCACCACCATCGCCTACCAGCTCGACGGCAAGCGCACCTATGCGCTCGAGGGCGCCATCTTCATTGCAGGTGCAGCCGTGCAGTGGCTGCGCGACGGTCTGAAGCTGGTGAAGACGGCGGGCGAAACGGGCAAGCTCGCCGCGGCGGCCGATCCCACGCAGCATGTCTACCTCGTTCCGGCCTTCGTCGGGCTCGGCGCGCCCTACTGGAATGCCGAAGCGCGCGGCGCGATCTTCGGCCTCACCCGCGCCACGACGAAGAACGAACTGGCGCAGGCGACGCTGCAATCCGTCTGCTACCAGACGCGCGACCTGCTGGAGTCTATGCGCCACGACATCGGCCACGCACAGAAGACGGTGCTGCGGGTCGATGGCGGCATGGCGGCCTCCGACTGGACCATGCAGTACCTGGCCGACATGCTCGATGCGCCGGTCGATCGCCCGCCCATTCTCGAGACCACGGCGCTGGGCGCGGCCTATCTCGCAGGCTTCCATGCGGGCCTCCTTCCCGAGCCGGCACGCTTTGCGGAGGGCTGGAAGAAGCAGAAGCGCTTCACCCCGAAGATGAAGGCCGTGGAACGTGAGACGAAATATGCCGGCTGGAAGGACGCGGTGCGGAAGCTGCTGGCCTGATCACTTGGCCTTCAGCACGAAGCGCGTGATGAGGCGGAAGAACAGCGGATAGGGCAAGGCCCGCAGCGCCCGCAGGATCGCCACGAAGCGCCACGGATAGGCGATCTCGAAGCGCCGCGCGGCGAGCCCGGCGATGGTGCGGCGGGCGGCTTCGTCCGGCTGCATCAGGAAGGGCATCTCGAAATCGTTCTGCGCCGTCAGCGGCGTCGCCACGAAACCGGGATTGATGACACTGATGGTGATACCCTTCAGCTTCATCTCGGGTTCGAGGCACTCGGCGAGATTGATGAGTGCGGCCTTGGTGGGCCCATAGGCCGCCGCCTTGGGCAATCCCATGAAGCCAGCCACCGAGGCGATCCACGAAATCTGGCCCGCACCCCGCGCCGTCATGCGGGGCGCCACCGCGGCCAGGCAGTTCACCACGCCCATGTAATTTGTGGACATGGTATGCGCGAAGAGTGTCGGATCGATTTTGTCGGCGGCGACGGGCGCGTAGGTTCCGGCACCGAACACCACCAGCTCGACCGGCCCCAGCTCGGTCTCGATGCGTTCGAACGCAGCCTTGCAGGCCGCGGCATCGGTGACGTCGAGCGGTATCGTCAACACGCCTTCGCCCAGCATCGCCAGCTTGTCGGGCGAGCGGGCGGAGGCAGCAACCTTCACGCCGGCCGCCGTCAGCTGCAGGACGATGTCACGGCCGATGCCGGTGGAGGCGCCGGTCACCCAGGCGGTCTTCCACGGCAGGGCCCCGGCCACCCCTCAGATGCCCACGAAGGGCTGCATCAGGCGCGCGGCGAAGGACTTGAAGCGGGTCGGACGCTCGGTGGCGACGAGGCAGATGCAGTCGCCATCCTTCTCGACCACGGGACGGTGCTCGATCTCCTCGTCGAGATCGGCCACGTCGCCGGCGGCGAAGCGGCCCAGGTGGTCGACATAGGCGCCCTTCAGCACCATGGTGATTTCCTCGCCGCCATGGCCATGCTCCGGCATGGCGCGGCCGGCGCCGATGCGCAGCAGTTTGAGCTGACCCTTGGCCGAGGCCGGAAGCTTCACCTCGAAGATCGCGACACCCGGCGCCTTCTTCTTCCAGGCGAGGTCGTCGAGATTGGCGACCGGCAGCAGCCGGGCCAGCGCCCGCGGAAAGGCCGGGCGCGGTGCGGCCACCGGCAGGCGGTAGAGCCCGGCCTGCTCCAGGGCCGCGAAGGTCTTGCTGCGGCAGTCGTCGGAGACCGCATTGCTGCCGGCGGTTTCGAGCAGCTCGCCACCCAGCGCCTCCGCGGCGCGCACGGCACCGCGGCAGGCCGGGCAGACCGCCACATGCGCGGCCGCCACCACCGAGAAGGCCTCGTCGAGCGTGCCGGCGGCATAGGCCATCAGGGTGCTGTCATCGAGATGATGGTTCGGTTTCAAAGTCCAGTCTCCAGGATACGGCGCAGGTGCCCATAGGCGAGGCGCATGCGCGATTTCACGGTTCCGAGGGGGATCGCCAGTTTCGAGGCGATCTCGCTCTGCGGCATGTCTTCAACGAAGGACAGGACGAGGATCTGACGCTGCTCCTCGGGGATCGCCTGCAGCGCCCGGGCCACCAGCCCGTCCTCCTGCTTGCGGCCCAGCAGTTCCTCGCCTTCCGGCGCCTCCGACGGCTCGTCATAGTCGCCGAGTTCCGTCGTCGGCATGTGCACGTCCCGCCGGATCCTGTCGATGCGCAGGTTCCGGGCGATGGTGAAGACCCAGGTCGTCACCGAGCCCTTGGAGGGCTCGTAGAGCGCTGCCTTGGTCCACACCGCAATCATCGCTTCCTGAACGAGATCCTCGGCGAGTTCCGCTGACGCGTTCTTGCGCATCATGAAGCTCTTGAGGCGGGGCGCAAAATGGTCGAACAGCTGGGCAAAGGCCAGCCGGTCGCGGTTTTGCGCCACCCTCGTGATCAGGGAGCGGAACAACGCTTCCAAGCGCTGCTTCTCCTCATCCTTGTGCTTGTCTGCCACTTCCATGACGGCATACATAGCATGTTCCCCTGTTTGACCGGCTTACGCTTTCTGTGTAGGGGCGGATCACCTGATCCATGGCCCCCGGGCAGGCGTAGGCAGGGAAAGCAAGGACAGGGTCACGTGAAACCACGCCACATCGCCGTCGTCGGGTCGGGCATCGCCGGCCTTTCAGCCGCCTGGCTCCTGTCCCGCACCCACCGGGTGACGCTGATCGAGGCCGACACGCGGCCCGGCGGGCATGCCAACACCATCGACTGCGAGGTGCATGGCACCGAGGTTGCGGTCGACACCGGCTTCATCGTCTATAACCCTCCCGCCTACCCCAACCTGACCGCGCTGTTCGAGCGTCTCGGCGTGCCGAGCGTCGCCTCGAACATGAGCTTCTCCGTCTCCATGGGGAACGGTGCCTATGAATATGCCGGGTCCGGGCTCACCCAGCTCGTCGGCGCCCCCCGCAACCTGATCAATCCCGGCCACTGGCAGCTGATGCGTGACATCCCGCGCTTCTTCCGGACCGCCACGGACCGCCTGTCGGCCCTGCCGGACGATGTCACGCTGGGCGATTTCCTCCGCGCCGAAGGCTATTCCGACTATTTCCGGGATCGCCATCTGCTGCCGATGGCCGGCGCCATCTGGTCGGCAGCACCGGGCGACATGCGCGATTATCCTGCCCGGGCCTTCATCCGCTTCTTCGAAAACCACGGCCTGCTGAAAATCAGGAACCGGCCCGAATGGCGCACCGTCAAAGGCGGCTCGCGCGAATATGTCTCCCGCGTCATCCGTGACGGCGCCTTCGAAACCCGGCTGCGCACCCCCATTTCCGCCATTCGCCGCACCGCCACCGGAGTCACCCTGCATGCCCTGCACGGCGGCGAGCAGTCGTTCGACGAGGTGGTGCTGGCCTGCCACGCCGACCAGGCCATGGCCATGCTGAAGGATGCCTCGCCCGAAGAGCGCCGTCTGCTGTCGTGCTTCCGCTATTCGCGCAACCGTGCCGTCCTCCACCGCGACCAGGGCCTGATGCCGCGGCGCCGCCGCCTGTGGGCCAGCTGGAACTACCTCTCCGGCCTGCCGCGCTTCGGCAGCGAGGCGAGTTCGGTGACCTACTGGATGAACCGGTTGCAGCCGCTGAGCGTCGACGTGCCGCTCTTCGTCAGCCTCAATCCACTCACCGAACCCGAGGTCGAGAAGGTCCTGGGCGAGTTCGACTATGCCCACCCGATCTTCGATCCCGCCGCCATGGCGGCCCAGCGCGACATGTGGACCATCCAGGGCGCCCAGCGCACCTGGTTCTGTGGCGCCTATCTGGGCTCGGGCTTCCACGAGGACGGCATCCAGTCGGGCCTCGCGGTGGCGGAGCGGCTGGGCTGCCTGAAGCGGCCGTGGAGGGTCGCCAATGAATCCGGGCGCATCCACCTCGGGCCGCAGGATCCGCAGTCGCCGCCCCTGCAGATCCCCGTGAACTGAGATGGCGGAGAGCTGCCTCTATCACGGCGAAGTGGTGCACCGGCGCCTCAATCCACTGCGCCACGCGTTGCGCTACCGCGTCTTCAACGTCTTCGCCGACGTCGACCGCCTCGACGAGTTGTCCGGAGCGCTGAAGCTCTTCAGCTACAATCGGTTGAACCTGCTCTCGATCATGGACCGCAACCATGGCCCGGGTGACGGAACGCCGGTGCGCGAACATGCCTGGAGGCTGGTGCGCAGCGCCGAGGGCGGTGACGCCGTCCGCCGCGTCTTCATGTTCTGCTACCCCAGCGTTCTGGGCTACGTCTTCAATCCCATCACGGTCTACTACGGGCTCGATGGCGAAGACCGGTTGCGGATGATGATCTATGAGGTCAACAATACCTTCGGTGGCCGCCACTCCTACGTCCTGCCGGTGGGCGACAGCCTGGCGCAGAGCGCGCCCAAGCATTTCTTCGTCTCGCCCTTCAATGCCGTCGAGGGCCGCTACACCTTCCACTTCACCGCCCCCGCTGACCGCATGGCGCTGGGCGTTGCCCTCAGCGTCGCGGACAGGCCGGTGCTCAACGCCTATGTCAGCGGCGTGCGCAAGCCGCTCACCGATATCAACCTGTTGCGCTCATTCCTTGGCATCCCCCTGCTGACGCTGAAGGTGACCGCGGCCATTCACCTCCATGCCTTGAAACTCTGGTGGAAGGGCCTCAAGCTCAACCGCCGCCCCGCCGCGCCGAACCACACCGTCGACTATCTGCCCGAGGCCCATTCCCAGCCATGACCACCGAAACGCTCAACGCCCGCGAGGGCTTCATCGGACAGGCCATCGCCGCCACCGGTCGCCGCCTCATCCCGCGCGACGTCACGGGCGGCATCACCCTCACGCTGCCATCGGGGCGCCAGCACCGCATTGGCTTCCACAAGCCGGGCATCCATTGCGACCTGACGCTGCGCAACTACAAGCCGGTGTTCGCGGCGATGCGCCGCGGCGCCATCGGCTTCGCCGAAAGCTTCATTGCCGGCGATGCCGAGAGCGCCGACGTCACCGCGCTGCTGCGCTTCTACCTGCACAATCGCGAGGCCCTGAACCGCGCCGGCAAGCCGGTCTTCTTCAAGAGCCTCGGCGACCGCCTGTTTCACCTGCTGCGCCAGAACACCAGGGCGGGCGCCCGCCGCAACATCAGCGCCCACTACGACCTCGGCAATGACTTCTACGCCCTCTGGCTCGACCGTACGATGAGCTACTCCTCCGGTCTCTTCGAGACTGGAGCCGAGACCCTCGAACAGTCGCAGCTCGCCAAGTATGACCTGGTCGTCGATGCGCTGCGCCTCGACACGCCGTCGAGCATCCTGGAGATCGGCTGCGGCTGGGGCGGTTTCGCCGAGGTGGCGGCGGAACGCGGCCATCGGGTCACCGGCCTCACCATCTCGCGCGAGCAGCTGGACTTCGCGCAGAAGCGCCTGGGCGGCCGCGCCGAGATCCGCTTCCAGGACTATCGCGACACCACCGAGCAGTTCGATGCCATCGCCTCGATCGAGATGATCGAGGCCGTGGGCGAGGCCAACTGGCCCACCTATTTCAGGGTGCTCCATGACCGGCTGAAACCCGGCGGCTGCGCGGCGGTCCAGGCCATCACCATCGACGAGCCGCTCTATGAGGGCTACCGCCGCAAGGCCGATTTCATCCAGCGCTATATTTTCCCAGGCGGCATGTTGCCCACCAAGTCGATCCTGGCGGAGCAGGCGCGGCGCGCTGGCCTTACCTTCGAGACCGTGCAGGTCTTCGGCCACGACTATGCCCGCACCCTTGCCCTGTGGCGGGAACGGTTCGAGGCCGCCTGGCCCTCCGTCGCCCGGCTGGGCTTCGACGAGAAGTTCCGCCGCCGCTGGAACTACTACCTGTCCTACTGCGAAGCCGGCTTCCGCGAAGGCTCGATCGACGTCGGAGTCTATCGATTCCGCCGCGGCGGGTGATCGGGCGAGGGACCATTCACGTAGTGCGGGCATGCTGAAGCGCAACGATACCGCTCCCTTCGACCTGCTGTCCTGGCTGGAGGGCCGCAGCGTGGCGCAGGGCGTGTTCGAGGACCGCAAGGGCCGCGTCCGCCGCCGCTTCACGGTGGAGATGAACGGCCGGTCGGATGGCAACACGCTGCATCTTCACGAGCGTTTCGTGTTCGACGACGGCGAACGCCAGGAACGCACCTGGCATCTGATGCGCGGTGCAGAGGGCAGCTTCAGCGGCAGGGCGGAAGACTCCGTCGGCGATGCACAGGGCCGCTTTGCCGAGGGCGTCGCCTACCTGTCATCGGTGTTGAAGCTGAAGGTCGGCAAGCGCAGCGTCGCCCTTACCTTCGACGATGCCTTTTACCAGGCCGGTCCGGACCTGGTAATAAACCGCTCGACGATGAGCAAGTGGGGCATCCGGCTGGGCCAGATCCTGATCCAGTTCCGCAAAGACGCTCAGCGGTCGCCGTAAAGCATGTCATAGACGACGGGCCGCAGCGTCAGCATGAGGCTGTCGGCCATCGCCGCATGACCTTCCGCTGAAGGGTGCAGCGCCCCCGTGGTCTCCGAGAAAACGGCAGCGGACGCCTGCTCGTCGAGCTTGCCGAAGCGGTCCCGGACCTTCTGGTTGATCACCATGTAGGCATCGTTGAAGGTGCGCACCCAGCGCTGGCGCAGGGCATAGGGATAATCCTGCGTGGCGGGATTGTAGGGCCGCCACTGGCCCTCCTTGCCCGACAGGCTCGACTGGCAGGTCTGGGTGTCGCGTTCCGCACTGCCGTAGCACGGCATCATCAGCTGCTCTGCGGGATCGGTGATGCGCTTCAGGTTCTGCGCACAGAAACCATGGCCCTCGAACATCTTGTCGGCATAGATGTGGCCGGCGAAGGTCCAGCCGTGGTCCCCCGCGAGATCGCGCATGCGCTTGTAGAGCAGCAGGAACTGCTCGCGCACCTTGGCGAGGCGGTCGGGCTGCGCGGTGAGCCAGGACGAGAACATGTCGAGCGACTGGTTGGCGGCATAGCGGTCCTCGCCGTCGCCGCCGTCAGGCGAGGCATCGCAGATGTCGCCGGCCTCGTTGGTGACGAGATCGGGATAGGCGGTGAGGATCACGCGTGACGGGTCGAACACGCCGTCGGGTGCCGACGTCACCGGCACGCTGCGCTCCAGCGCCGACGCGAGCTGCGCATAGGCGTCCGGCAGGATGTCGTGCATGCGGTTGGCGAATTCCTTTGCACTCACCGTCGCGCCAAAGAACGATGCAATGCTCGCGGAGACCGAGTCACGCAGGGATGCCCAGGCCACGATGTTGGAGAAGCCGATGTCGTTGCCGCCCACCGAGAGGAAGAGGAAGTCGAGCGTGCGGCGGAAGTTATTGCCGGGGCAGGTGGGAATGCCGTCCTTCACGTCCGGCGTGTCGCGGCAGAGTTCGCGCATCAGGCGGTAGAGCTGGGAATCCTTGGCGCCTCCCGCCACCTGCGGTGCGGCGAGCTGGGCGCTGCGCTCGGTGCTCGCCACCCGCTCGACATAGGTCTGTGGTGCGAGGATACCTTCTGCGATCGAGGCGCCCGAGCAGGTGTAGTCGAGATAGGTCACCGAGGCCTGGGGATTTTCGACGGCGATCTGCAACGCGGCGCGCAGCAGCTGGCCATAGAGCGAGCGGTGGCAGAGTTCGTCGGTCCACTGGGCATTGCCGCCTGCATCGTTCTGGCGGCGTAGCGGATAGAAATTCCTGAAGCGGCGGGTATCGCCGAAGGCCACGGGCAGGTTGGGATTGCCTTCGCCGGAGGCGAAACTGTCGCCCATGCCCGCGATCAGCAGGTCCTTCACCTTGGCCTCGGTGATGATCGGCGCCTCGCCGACGACGTTGACCGAGATCTCCGCACCAGCGGGATAGGGAAGCTCGATGCCGGGGCCGCTCACCCGGTCGGCGCAGGAGGTCTGGGCGACGAGCTGCCCGCCGATCCGCCACTCGCACACCGCCGTCGCGGGCACCGTCACGCCCTCGCCGGAGAGCCACAGTTCGATGGCATGGGAGGCGGGGGTGACATAGGCATCAATTCCGCCGCAGGCGGAGTGGGTGCGCTTCTTCGGATCATAGCAGGTAGCGTCCTGGCCCTTGGCGGCCCAGCCGCGCCAATCGAAATTCTGGCGCAGGATGTTGCTGAAGGCGATGTAGCGGTCATTGAGGACGTGCTCCGACCCGATGACCGAAGTCCGGGCGACGAAGGAGTCGCGCTCGTCGGAAGCCATGCCCTGCTGGTCGACGTGCAGCAGGTATTGCCGCCAGGCATTTTCGTGCAGCCTGAAGAAACCGGGATCGCGGAACAGGCGGAACCGGTTGGTAACTTGCCATTCGATCTTGAACTGGCTGGTGGTGAGGGTCTGCGCCTCCGCCGGCAGGGCGAGAAGGCTGAGCAGCGCGGCAATGAATAAAATCAGTCTCGACATTGGTGCGCTTATAGCAGCGAAACCCGGCCAAGTTTGGGCAGCGGAGCCGCGAAGCCGATGAAAGAGTCATGAAAATTCGGAATTCGGCCTCGCGATGATGACCCGGATTCCGGCGTCCGTCAGCATCTTGTGGTTTGCCTCGGAAATCCCGTCGTCGGTGATCAGCGTGCCGATGCGGGTGAGCGGCATCATCGGGTTTCGCGCCCGCAAGCCGAACTTGCGGCTGTCGGCCAGCACGATCACCTCATCGGCCCGCTCGAGCAGCAGCGCGGTCTCCCGCACCACCAGAGGATGGGATTCCTGCATTCCCGACGGCATGATCGCCTGGGCGCCGAGGAAGAACTTGGAGGCGTAGAACTCGGGCGGGCCCGCCTGCGGCGAGAAGACGATGCCGGGCTCGCGGTAGAGTTCGCCACCCGAAAGCGTTAGGTGGCAGGTGCCGTTCTGCCACAACGTGGCCGCGAGCGGCATGGAATTGGTATATATTCTTACGTTACGGTTGGCCAGCAGCAGCGCGAAGAGATAGCAGGTGGAGCCGCCGTGGATGATCAGCGCGTCGCCGTCCTGCACCAGGGCCGCCGCCTCCCGCGCGATCGCCTTCTTGGCGGCGACCCCCAGCATCTGGTTTTCGGTGAAGGGCCGCGCCGTCACGCGTTCAGGCCCGGCGGCCTCCGCCGCGGCGATGCCGCCGAACACCTTGCGCACCGCCCCGGTGGCGTGAAGCTTGGCGATGTCGCGCCTGATGGTGGCCGGCGAAGCGTCCACCACCGCTTGCAGATCGCGCACCGAGGCGAAGGGCCGGTCCCGCAGCAGGTCCAGCATCAGCTTGTGGCGTTCGGCCTCCGTCATGGGTGCACTCGCCTTGTGTGACTGACTTTGATCATTTGTGCACTGCAAAAATCACTCAAAGCTCATAAACTAACTCACTTGACGCTTTTTGCTCATGGATGTTTATTATCGCTCACCGCTTTCGGGCTGTAAACAGGCCCTGAAAAGACCCGTGGACAAAGTGAATCATGGGCGGCGGCCGGGTGGAATGGGAGCGAACACATGCGAACCGAGCAGATTGGTGACGCAGCGGCAGCAGGTGCCGGGCTTCCGATCGAGTTGCGCGGGATTTCGAAATCCTTCGCCGGCATCAGGGTGGTGAACGACGTCAGCTTCGACATGCGGCCCGGCGAGGTCCATGCGCTGATGGGCGAGAACGGTGCGGGCAAGTCCACCCTCATCAAGGTCATGGCCGGCCTTTACCAGCCTGACGAGGGCCAGATCCTGGTCAATGGCGCAGTGGTGCGTTTCCCATCGCCCAAGGATGCGCATGCCGCCGGCATCGCGACGGTCCACCAGGAACTGCTGCTGTTTCCCGAACTCACCGTGGCCGAGAACATCTTTCTCGGCCAGACGCCCAAGACCTCGTTCGGCACCATCGACTGGCAGACCATGCGCCAGCGCTCGCGCCAGCTCCTCGACTCGCTCGACAGCGGCGACCTCGACATCGACCAGAAGGTGGCGCACCTCTCGGTCGGCAACCGGCAGCGCATCGAGATCGCGCGCGCCCTCGCCCAGGACGCCCGCGTGCTAATCATGGACGAGCCCACGGCGGCCCTTGCCGAGCACGACGTACAGCGCCTGATGAGCATCGTCCGCAATCTCAGGAAGCGCGGCGTCGCCATCGTCTATGTCAGCCACCGCATGCCCGAGATCTTCGCACTGGCCGACCGCGTCACCGTGCTGCGCGACGGCCACCTCGTGGCGACGAAGCCGATCACCGAGGTCGACGAGCCCAGCCTCGTCTCCATGATGGTGGGCCGCGCCATCGACCGGCTCTATCCGGCAAAGCAGGGGACGGACGGCGAGGTCATTCTCGAGCTCGGAGGGGTCTCCCACCGCAGCGTGGTGCGCGACATCTCCTTCAAGCTGCGGCGCGGCGAAATCCTCGGCCTCGCCGGGCTCGTGGGCTCCGGGCGCACCGAAACCGCGCTCACCATCTTCGGCATCACGCCGGCCACGGAGGGCCGGATCCTGATCGACGGCAAGCCGGTGACGATCGCCTCGCCCGAGGCAGCGCGCGATCTCGGCATCGCCTATGTGCCCGAGGACCGTGCCCACCAGGGGCTGATCCGCCCGCAGTCGATCGAGGACAACATCGCGCTCGCCAATCTGAAGCGGCTGACGCGCGGCATCTTCATCGACGCCGCCAGGGTCGCCGCCGAGGCACGCAATGCCATCACCCGCTTCGGCATCAGGGCCCGCGGGCCCGAGCAGCTGGTGCGCCAGCTTTCGGGCGGAAACCAGCAGAAGGTCGTGCTGGGCAAATGGCTCGCCACCAACCCGCGCATTCTCATCATGGACGAACCCACGCGCGGCATCGACGTCGGCGCCAAGGCGGAAATCCACCAGTTGATGCGCCGCCTCGCCGGCGAGGGAATGGCGATCCTGATGATCTCCAGCGAACTCCCCGAGGTGCTGGGCATGAGCGACCGCGTGCTGGTCATGAACGGTGGCCGGATCGTCGGCGAATTCGACAGGGAACACGCCACGGCCGAAGCCGTCGGCACGGTGATGACCCGCAGCTTCGACAGGGAGCAGGCGGCATGACCGCTGCAGTGCTGTCGCCAGGCCGTTCCAACCTGCACCGCTTCCTGTCGGGCTACGGCCAGGAGATCGTGGTGCTGCTCGCCATCGTGGCGCTGTTCGTGGTGGTGGGCGCCACCAACCACCGCTTCCTCTCCAATACCAACATCAATTCGATCTTCGCCGGCAACGCCTACATCGCAATTGCCGCCATCGGTATGTCGATGGTCATCATGGCGGGCCACATCGATGTGTCGGTCGGCGCGCTGATCGGCGTCATCGCCACCATCGCGGGCACTCTGGCGGTGAGCGACTATCCGATCTGGGTTGCATGGCTGGTGCCCATCCTCTTCGCCATCATGGTCAATGCCGGCGTCGGCACGCTCGTCGCCTACACCCGCATTCCCTCGATCGTCGTCACGCTCGGCATGCTGTCGATCCTCAAGGGTGGCCTGATCAGCGCCACGGCGGGCGAGTGGATATCGAACCTGCCGCCGGAATTCATGATCGCCCAGATGCGGCCCTTCGGCATTCCCTCCGCCGTGTGGTTCATGGTGGCGCTCACAATCCTCGCCGCGCTGTTCCTGCGCTACACCGACTTCGGCCGCTCGATCTACGCCGTGGGCGGCAACATGGAGGCGGCGCGCGCGGCCGGCATCAACCCCGAACGGACGGTGATCGGCGTCTTCGCGCTACATGGCCTGTTCGCCGGGATCGCCGGCATTCTCTTCGCCACCCAGCTTCAGGTCATCCAGTCCACCGTGCCACCCAATCTCGAACTCACCATCATCACCGCCTCGGTGATCGGCGGCGTCTCGATCCTCGGCGGAACGGGGACGGTGATCGGCTCGACGCTCGCCGCCATTCTCTTCGCCTGCATCGGTTCGGCACTGATCTTCCTCAACGTCTCGGCCTACTGGCTGCGCGCGGTGCTGGGCCTGATGATCCTCGCCACGGTCCTGGCCGACATGATCCGCCGCCGGAGGGACACATGACGGCGGCCAGGTTCTTCCGTCACGAGACCATCCTCGCGATCCTCACCATCGTCGCGATGGTGGTGCTCGCCTCGCTGTCGGACAAGTTCTTTACCGCCGACAATCTGCTGAATCAGGGCCGGCTGATGGCCGAGGTGGGTCTAGTCTCGCTCGCCATGACCTTCGTCATCGTGACCGGCGGCATCGACCTGTCGGTCGGGTCCATCCTCGGCCTCACGGCGATCCTGCTCGGCGTGTTCTGGAAGAACGTCGGCCTGCCGCTACCCGCCGCCATGTTCCTCGCCCTCGCCTGCGGCACCTTCGCGGGCTGGGTGAACGGTTTCATCATCACCCGTTTCAGCGTGCCACCACTGATTGCCACGCTGGCGACGCTGGCGCTCTACCGCGGCCTGGCCGAGGGCATCAGCGAGGCGCGTTCGGTGCGCGGCTATCCCGAGTGGTTCTTCTTCTTCGGCCAGGGCGAGGTGATGGGCGTTCCCTTCCAGCTGTGGATCCTCGGCATCGCGACGTTCGTGGCCGCGATCATCCTGGGCCTGACGCCTTTCGGCCGGGCCACCTACGCCATCGGCGCGAACGAGGTTGCGGCCCGCTTCTCCGGCATTCGCGTAAATGCCACGAAGCTGTGGATCTATACGGGATCGGGTTTCTGCGCAGCACTGGCGGCCGTGATCTTCGTGTCGCGGGTGACCACCACGCGCTCCGACATGGGCACGGGCCTAGAGCTCGATGCCATCACCGCGGTGGTGCTCGGCGGCACGTCGATCTTCGGCGGCCGCGGCACCATCATCGGCACGGCGCTGGGACTGATCCTGATCCAGGCCCTCAAGAACGGCCTGGCGCTGTCAGGCGTGAAGGGTGACGGCACCATCGTCGTCATCGGACTGGTTTTGATCGGCGCGATCCTCGTGGGCGCGCTGTTCGACAGAAACAGAGGCGGCTGACTTCGGGAGGATGTCTCTAGCTCACCCGCCTGTGAGGGAGGAGACGAACATGGGAGAAACGACATGAAGAAACTGACGCTCGCCGCCATCGTGGGCCTCGGCCTCATGAGCGGCTCGGCGCTGGCCGCTTCCGCCTGGACCGGCGGCGATGACCAGCCCACCAGCCCACTCGCCTGCGACGCGACACCGGCTGCCGCCGCCGCCAAGCCCTACGACGGCGGCGTTCCCACGAACGCGCCGGACCGCAAGGGCAAGAAGATCACGGTGGTCGACGTGCCGAAGCTGATCGGCATCGGCTACTTCAACGCCACCTCGAAGGGCATCGCCGACGCCGCCAAGGAACTGGGCAACGTCGACGCCAAGACCGACGGCCCCACCAAGGCCAACATCGACGACCAGATCACCTTCATCGACAACTACATCACCAGCGGCGTCGACGGCATCCTGTTCGCCGCCAACGACCCGGTGGCCATCGCGCCGGTTCTGAAGAAAGCGCTCTCCAAGGGCATCAACGTCGTCGGCTATGACGCCAACTCGACGCCAGACGCCCGCCAGTGGTTCGTCAACCAGGCGCAGTTCAACGGCATCGCCAAGGCCCTCGTCGACAACATGGCGAAGGAAGCGGGCGAGGATGCGGGCGTCGCCATCGTCACCTCGACCTTCACCACGCCGAACCAGGCGCGCTGGATCGCCGAGATGGCGGCCTATGCCGAGAAGTGTCACCCGAAGATGAAGTGGCTGGAGACGGTCGAGGCGCAGGAAGACAACAACCTGTCCTTCAACCAGGCCACCACCCTCATCAACAAGTATGGCGACGACCTCAAGGGCATCTTCGGCATGACCTCGGTGGCAACGCCGGCTTCCGCCGAAGCCGTGACCCAGGCCGGCAAGTGCGGCAAGATCGCGGTCGTCGGCCTCGCCACGCCCAATGCCATGAAGCCTTATGTCGCGAAGGACTGCGTGAAGTCCGTCGTGCTGTGGAACCCGGTGGACCTTGGCTACGCCGCCATGATGGTTCTGCGGGCGGTGGCTGACGGCACGCTGCAGCCGGGTGCGACCACGGTGAAGGCTGGCAAGCTGGGCGATCTCCAGGTCATCAACGGCTCGGAAATCCTGCTCGGTGCGCCCTACACCTTCACCAAGGACAATATCGGCCAGTTCGACTTCTGATCTTCAAACCTGAACGCGCCGGGGGCGCCCCGGCGCGTTCCACCCCTTTCGAAAGCGAGAGCCTCATGAGCAATTCCGCCACTGTTCCTTCCCTGTGGGACGACGCCAAGGCCGCCGGCATGGATGAGCCGGGCCTTCTCCTCTATCGCTCCAACCTGCTGGGCGCGGATTTGCGCATCACCAATTTCGGCGGCGGCAATACCTCTGCCAAGGTCGCGGCGAAGGACCCGCTGACCGGCCAGCCCACGACCGTTCTCTGGGTCAAGGGCTCGGGCGGCGACATCGGGTCGATGAAGCTCGACGGCTTCGCGACGCTCTACATGGACAAGCTCGAGAGCCTGAAGGGCCTCTACAAGAGCCTCGACCAGGAAGACGCCATGGTGCACGCGCTGAACCATTGCATCTTCGACCTGAACCCGCGCGCGCCCTCGATCGACACCTGCCTGCACGGCTACGTGCCCTACCCGCATGTCGACCACGTGCATTCCGACGCCGTCATCGCCATCGCGGCCTCGCAAGACTCCGAAAAGCTGACAAAGGACATCTTCGGCGACGAGATGGGTTATCTGCCCTGGCAGCGCCCTGGCATCGACCTCGGCATCAAGCTCGGCGAGATGGCGAAGAACAATCCGCAGTATGTGGGCGTCGTCCTCGGCAGCCATGGCCTGTTCACCTGGGGGAAGACAGCGAAGGAGTGTTACGACACCACGCTGCGCATCATCAACAAGGCGGCCGTCTGGCTGGAGCGCAACAGCGCGAAGCCGGCTTTCAAGGGTTCCAGGGTCGAAGCCCTGCCCGATGCCGAGCGCCGCGCCGTGGCGCTGCGCTTGCTGCCCGAAATCCGTGGCCGCATCTCGAAGCACGAACGCAAGATCGGGCACTTCGTCGATTCGCCCGAAGTGATGGAGTTCGTGAACTCCAGCATGCTGGAGCAGCTGGCGCCTCTGGGGACCTCGTGCCCCGACCACTTCCTGCGCACCAAGATCAGGCCGCTCATCGTGCCGCATGACGCCGACGGCGCAGCCCTCGACCGATTGATCGAGGGCTACCGCGCCGACTATGCTGCCTACTACGAGCGCTGCAAGCATGCCAATTCGCCGGCCATCCGCGATCCCAACGCGGTGATCTATCTGGTGCCGCGCGTCGGCATGCTGTCCTTCGCCAAGGACAAGGCGACGGCACGCATTGCAGCCGAATTCTACGTCAACGCCATCAACGTGATGCGCGGTGCTTCCGGCGTCTCGGCCTACAAGGGGCTGCCGGAGCAGGAGGCCTTCAACATCGAATACTGGCTGCTCGAGGAGGCGAAGCTCTCCCGCATGCCAAAGCCGAAGAGCCTTGCCGGGCGCGTCGGCTTCATCACCGGGGGCGCCGGCGGTATCGGCTCGGCGATCGCTGCAAAGCTGCTGTCGGAAGGCGCCTGCGTGGTGCTGGCCGACATCGACCAGGGTTCGCTCGATGAAGTCACTTCGGGCTTTGCCAGGACCTATGGCAAGGACAATGTTCGCGGCGTGAAGATGGACGTGACCTCGGAAGAGGCGGTGATCCGCGCCATGGAGGAGACGGCCCTTGCCTTCGGCGGCGTGGACATCGTCGTCAACAACGCCGGCATCACCATTGCCGCACCGGTTGAAGACACCACGCTCGACCTGTGGAACAGGAACCAGTCGGTGATGGGCACCGGCTATTTCCTGGTCGGGCGGGAGGGCTACCGCCTGCTGAAGCGCCAGAATCTCGGCGGCTCCATGGTCTTCATCTGTTCGAAGAATGCGGTGGCGGCCTCGCCCGGCGCCTCCGCCTATTGCGCGGTGAAGGCGGGTGAACTGCACCTCGCCCGCTGCATGGCGCTGGAGGGGGCGCCCTCCGGCATCCGCGTCAATGTGGTGAACCCCGACGCGGTGCTGCGCGGCTCAAAGATCTGGCAGGGCCCCTGGCGCGAGCAACGCGCTGCCTCGCTCAAGATTTCGCAGGATGAGTTGGAGGAGCATTACCGCAAGCGCTCGCTGCTGCAGCGCTCGGTCTATCCCGAAGACATTGCGGAGGGAGTCTATTTCTTCGCCTCCGACCTCTCCAACAAGTCGACCGGCAACTTCCTCAACGTCGATGCCGGCAACGCCGCGTCATTCACGAGGTGACGTGATGAGCTTTGCGATCTCCGAAGACTTCATCGCGTCCGAGAATGCGAAGCACGCGGCGGCGTTGGCGGAGGACTATGCCGCGCTCGGCCGCCAGCTGGCGCGGCGCGGCATCGCCATCGAGGCGATGACGGAGCGGGCGATGTCCTATGCCGTGGCGGTCCCGACCTGGGGCGTGGGCACTGGCGGCACGCGCTTTGCGCGGTTCCCCGGGCCGGGCGAGCCGCGCAACATTCACGACAAGCTGGAGGATTGCGGCGTCATCAACCAGTTGACGCGCGTGACACCGACGGTCTCGCCGCATTTCCCGTGGGACAAGGTGAAGGACTACAATGCGCTCCGCCAGGAGGCCGCCTCACATGAGCTCGGCTTCGATGCGGTGAACTCCAATACGTTCCAGGACCAGCGCGACCAGCGGCTCTCCTACAAGTTCGGCTCGCTCTCCCACGCCGACAAGACCACGCGCGTCCAAGCCGTCGAGCACAATCTCGAATGCATCGAGATCGGTCGCCAGCTGGGCTCGACGGCGCTGACCGTGTGGATCGCCGACGGGTCGAACTTTCCCGGCCAGTCGAACCTCAACGCCGCCTTCGACCGCTACATGGATTCGCTGCGCATCATCTATGACGCACTGCCGAAGGACTGGTACGTCTTCCTCGAGCACAAGCTCTATGAGCCGGCTTTCTATTCGACGGTGATCTCCGACTGGGGTTCGAGCTTCATGGCGGCGCTCGAGCTGGGGCCGCGGGCCCGCTGCCTCGTCGACCTCGGCCATCATGCGCCCAACACCAACATCGAGCAGATCGTGGCGCGGCTGATTCGCGCCGGAAAGCTCGCGGGTTTCCACTTCAACGATTCGAAATATGGCGACGACGACCTCGATTCGGGTTCGGTGGACCCGTTCCGCCTGTTCCTGGTGTTCAATGAACTGGTCGATGCCGAGCTGCGCCGGGTGGAGGGATTTTCACCTGCCTACATGATCGACCAGTCGCACAACGTGACCGACCCGATCGAGAGCCTGATGGCCTCGGCGGTCGAGATCCAGCGCGCCTTCGTGCAGGCCTCGCTGATCGACCGCGAATTGCTGGAGGCCGCGCAGAACGGCAGCGACGCGATGCTCGGCCACCGCCTCGTCAAGCAGGCCTTCATCACCGATGTTTCGCCCATCCTGGCCGAAGCCCGGCGCCGCAAGGGTGGGGCCATCGATCCGCTCGGCCTTTACCGGTCGAGCGGCTATCGCGCGGAGAAGACGAGGGAGCGGCCGCCCGTGGAGGGCACCGCCGCCGGCATCGTCTAGGCGACGAGACTGTCGAGCGCCGTGCTGGTCTTCTCGATCTGCAGGAGCAGTTCGTCCTGGCGGTTCTTGAGGAGGTCGAGGTGCTGCTTGAGATGGCGCACCGCCTTCTCGCTCGCCAGCACGTCTTCCTCGGGCGCCAGCATGTCGAGGATCTCGCGGATCTGCGCGATCGGAACGCCCAGGCGCCTCAGCGTCAGGATGTTCTTGAGGCGGCGCACGTCGCTCGCGAGATAGGTGCGGAAGCGGCCGTGGCGGGGCGGCGAAATCAGCTCCACACGTTCATAGAACCGGATGGTCTTGGGGTCGGTGGCGGTGAGCTTGGCCAGCTCGCCGATGAACAGGAAACCGTCCTGGGGGAGATCGCTACCAGACTGAATTTCCTGCGTGTCCTTCACTTGATTATCCATGGCACTCCTGTTTGCGGAGGGTCTGCGGCTCTCCAGCGACAACAGGTTTAGCAGCAAGATTATGCGCGTCAAGGCTGCATAATATACCGTTTACGTCTTTTGCGTGTGTTCCACGTCTATGGCTGATGGAACACAATGCGGGGTCGGCAATATTTGTATTTACGGGAGCTGGATGGACTTGGAATAAAACTCCTCATCCCGTGCAGTATTCGATATTGAAAATCGTCGTTATACTTCGTTTAACTCTATGAAATTATTGCATTTTAACCAGTTATTAACCAAATGATCTTGAAACTGCTTTCGTCAGACAGTGAGTCCGCACCGCGGACGCAGGAACCCGGAAAGCAGATTGCCACCATGATCATTCTCGTCGACGACCGTCTCGATGTGACCGATGCCTATCGCGCCAGCTTCGGAAGGGAGGGAATCTCCGCCGCCAGCTTCACCCCACTCGATTTCGACAACTGGTTCCATTCGACCAGCGGCCCCGACCTGGCGGCGGTCGAGGCCTTCATCCTGGGCGATTTCCATCAGCGCGAAACCGTGACCCGCGCGATCAAGACGCGTTCCGAGGCGCCGGCCATTGCCCTCAACGATGCGATCGGCCTCGAAGCGACACTCAAGCTGTTCGCCGCGGGCGTCGACGACGTCGTGCGCAAGCCCGTCCATGCCCGCGAGATCATTGCCCGGATCGGCGCCATCCGCCGCCGCACCAGCCTGCTCTCCAAGTCCACCGACCTCGGCGAACTTCGCGTCTTCAACGACGGCCGCGACCCGGAAGTGGGCGGCCGCGCGCTGATGCTGCCGCGGCGGGAACGGCGGATTCTGGAATATCTCGCCGACAATCGAAATCGCCGCGTCAGCCGCAACCAGATCTTCAACGCGGTCTATGGCCTGTTCGACGAAGAGGTCGAGGAGAGCGTGGTCGAAAGCCATATCAGCAAGCTGCGGAAGAAGCTGCGCCATGCCCTGGGCTATGATCCCATCGATACCAAGCGCTATCTTGGCTACCAGATCCTGTCGCGCGAGCAGGCCGCCTCAGAGGCTGCCTGACAGTGCCGCGGCAATGTCGTGGAACGGGTCGGCAGAGGGCGGATCGCCCGCCTGCTGGCTCAGGACCCGGTAGAGCTTCGGCACGAGTTCCACCGCGCGGTCGAGTTCCGGATCGGCACCCGGCACATGGCCGCCCATGGCGCGGAGATCGCGCGTATCCTCGAAGCGCGCAGCGAGGCGTTTCAGTTCCAGCACGGCCTTGGCCTGATCGGAGGTCCACACCCGCGGCGCAAGGCGCGACAATGAAGACAGGAGATTGACAGCCGGGTAGCGGCCCTGCTCGCCGATCGCCCGGTCCAGCACGATGTGACCATCGAGCGTTCCGCGCACCGTGTCGGCGACGGGATCGTTGTGGTCGTCCCCGTCGACGAGTACGGCATAGATACCGGTGATGGTGCCCTTGCCATCGGCCCCTGGCCCCGCCCGCTCGAGCAGCTGCGGAAGATCGCTGAAAACCGATGGCGGATAGCCGCGTGCCACCGGCGGTTCGCCGGCAGCCAGCGCCACCTCGCGGCAGGCGTGGGCATAGCGGGTGACCGAATCCATGATGAGCAGGACATTCTGGCCCTGGTCACGGAAATGCTCGGCCAGCGACGTGGCGAGCTGCGGCGCCAGCCGCCGCATCATCGCGCTCTCATCGCCGGTGGCCAGGATCGTCACCGCCTCCCTGGCCACAGAGCCGAGGGTATGTTCCACGAACTCCCGCACCTCGCGCCCGCGCTCGCCGACGAGCGCCACGATGACGCGATCGAAGCCCGACGCCCGGGCGATCATCGACAGCAGGGTTGACTTGCCAACGCCGGAGCCGGCGAAGATGCCGAGGCGCTGGCCCCGGCACAGCGGCGTGAAGGCGTCGATGACCCGCACCCCGGTGGCGATGCCGCTCGAAACGATCTGGCGTGCCATCGCGGGCGGAGGGGCTGCGGCAAGCTTCACCGCCTGGGCACCGCGGCGCAGCACGTCACCGCCGTCGACCGGCCTCGCCAGCGCGTCGATGATGCGGCCGCGCCAGCTGTCGTCGGGACAATAAAGGAGTTCGCCCCGCAGATGGACGGGGTCGGACAGCGCAACCGAGGCGCGGGCATCGTAGGGCTTGCAATGGGCAAGCTCCCTGTCGAGGCGGATCACCTCGGCAAGGACGGGCCCCCGGGCGGTCGCGATTTCCACCAGGGACGCAATGCGAAGGCCGTGCGACAAGCCGGAGATTTCAATGGATGTGGGGCCGATCGTGCAGATCCGGCCCACCATCCGCGCGAAGGGCAGATCCTGTGCCACCGCCCGCACGCGCCGGGCCAGGGCCTGCAGCGGAAGATCGGCGGTTTTGCCCGAAGCACTCACCCGCTGCGGGCGCCAAGGCCCTGGATCGTATCGCGCAGGGCCTGGTCGCGCTGTTCGAGGCTGGCGCTCATCGCTTCAAAGGCGCGTTGCACCGCGATGAGGCGCGTCATCTCGATGACGGGATTCACATTCGATTCTTCGGTGAAGCCCTGAACGATGCCATTCTGCGTGAAGTCGTCGATCGGGGTGGCAGGGGCAGTGGGCAGGAGGGCCGAATTCTCATAACGGCCATAGCCCTTGGACAGGTCGATGTCGAACAGGCCGAGGGCGCCGATGGTGCGGCCCTTCTGGCGCAGCGTGCCGTCGTTGGCGATCTCCGGCGTGCCGCCATCCGGATCGACCGTGAGCGGCGCGCCGCCCGCATCGAGAACCGGGTGGCCTTCCAGCGTGACGATATCGCCGGTGGGCAGCATCTGCATGCGTCCGTCGCGGGTATAGGCGGTGCCCTGGGGCGTGGCGATGGCCAGAAAGCCCTTTCCCCGCACTGCGACATCGAGGGGATTGCCGGTCTGCTTGAATGCGCCTCCAGCCATGTCGACATGCGGACCGCCGTCGAAGGCAAAGCTGGTGACGAAGGGCTCGGTCTTCGACACCACAGTGGCGAAGGTCACGGCTTCAGCCTTGTAACCGGCAGTCCCCGCATTCGCCACATTGCTTGCGATGGTTTCGAGCCGGCGGGCAAGCGCCAGCTGGCCCGAAAGCCCGACGGGCGTGGACATGTCCATCAGCGGCCATAGCTCCGCAGCATCTGCATGCTCAGCAGCAGGGAGTTGTCGAAGGTCGAGAGCGTGGAGGTGCTGAGGCCGATCTGCGGCACCTGCTGGCTTCCGGTCCCGTTTGCGGCCTGCCACCGCGCCGTGAAGCGGGTGAGGAAGTTGTCGAGCTTCACCGGATCGGTGAAGTCGGCAACGTTGATCTTGGACCCGATAAAGGCCGCCTGCGTTTCGACGTCGGTGTTGGAATAGGCGGCAGGCAGGCCGAGCGCCGTTTGCAGAACCTTGTAGAGTGCAGGATCGCCCATCAGCCCATAGATACTGGTCACGTCAGGCGCCTTGCGCTGGAAATACAGGGCAAGCTTCAGGCCTTCGTCGCTCTGGCCCGCATCGGTTTCGAGCTGGATGCGGAGATAGCGGTCCACCGTCCCCTGCTGGGTCCGGTCGAAGGCGGTGGCCGTGGCGCCATAGCGCGCGAAGTTGAAGGCCTCGGCAAAGTCGCGAAAGCGCGGATCGGTCAGCTGCAGGGCAAAGCTCTTGGAGCCGTCGATGCCCTCGATCAGGACCTTGCGCATGAAGGCCTTGCCATAGATCATGTCCTTCAGCCCATAAGCGGTCATCGCAAACTTGTAGAGCCTGTCGTTACTCAGAAAGTCGTCGACGGATTTCACGTTGCGGATGTTCGACAGGTAATAGTCGGCCTCACGCTTGATCTCCGGTCGCTGGGAGATGGTCGTGATGGTCTTGTCGATGTTCTGGCTGATCTGCTGATATCGCGCGACGGTGCCGAGCATGCGTTCCTCCGCCCACGACACTGCTGCGCTGTCCTTGCCCGGACCTGAAGAACCCAGCGACAGTTCGGCGCAAGCCGCGCAGCCTAGCTAGTGAGGTTAAGGAACCCTTTCGCGGAGCATTGGCACTCATGACCTTCGTCATCGGCATGGTCATCGTCTTCGGTTGCCTGCTGGGTGGATTTGCAGCCATGGGCGGCCACATCGCCGTGCTCTGGCAGCCGTTCGAATACATCATCATCCTCGGTTCGGCGATCGGCACGTTTTTCGTGGCCAACCCGATGAAGGTGGTCAAGGACTCCTTCAAGGCCGTCGTGGAAGCGATCAAGGAAGCGACCCCCAAGCCACGCGACTATCTCGACACGCTGGCGATCCTCTATGCCCTGATGCGCGAGCTTCGCACCAAGACCCGCACCGAGATGGAGGTGCATGTCGACAATCCCGGTGATTCGGAGATCTTCAAAGCCTTTCCGAAAATCCTGTCGGAGAAAGACCTGACGAACTTCATCTGCGACTATTGCCGGCTGATCATCATCGGCAATGCGCGGACCCACGAGATCGAAGCGCTGATGGACGAGGAGATCCAGACCATCCAGCGCGACAAGCTGAAGGTCTATTTCGCGCTGTCGGCCATTGCCGACGGCCTGCCCGCACTCGGCATCGTCGCCGCGGTTCTGGGCGTGATCAAGGCGATGGGTGCACTCGACCAGCCGCCGGAAGTCCTGGGCCACCTGATCGGTGCGGCACTGGTCGGCACCTTCGCCGGCATCCTGTTTTCCTACGGGGTCTTCGGTCCGCTGGCCACCAAGGTGAAGTCAGTGCGCGAGAAGAAGGTGAGGCTCTACGTCATCATCAAGCAAACCCTGCTGGCCTTCATGAACGGCGCCATGCCGCAGGTGGCGCTGGAGCATGGGCGAAAGACCATCTCGGCCTATGAGCGTCCGAGCATATCCGAGGTGGAGCAGGAGACAATGAATTCGGGCTCTGCCGATTCAAAGGCGGCGTGATTTGGGCCAGAACCTCCGCGCCGCGCACTTCAGGGCACCCCCGCGGCCGTCGCTCGCGACACTGCCCCGCCTCGGGAGACTGGCCTCAGGTCTGGCCGATGCCTGCACGCAGGGACTGTCCGCCCTTCGCGCCGCTCCCTGGCAACTGACGGCAGAGGCCGTCAGCGAGACCGAGCCCGCCGCCGGCGAAAACGAAAGGGCGCGCCTGCGCTTCGAATCCGACCGCGGATCGCTGACCGCGCTCCTCGTCATCGACAAGCCGGCGATATCGGCTTTGATCGAGGCGGCGATGGGCGGCACCGGCGCTGAACCGGCTTTCACACTGCACGAGAGACCGCTCTCCAGGATCGAGGCGGGCGTGCTTCGGCTGGCCATGGCGGCACTCGCAACGCGGATTGCCAGTGCCCTTGGCGACTTTCTCCTCTGTCCCATGAGGTTATTTGAAGACGACGACGCACCGGAACTCGACACGGCCTCGGGCGTTGCGCAGTTCCGCTTCGTGCTCAATATCTTCAGCTACAGCGGCGAGATCGCCCTGGTCTTTGCGCGCGACGAGCTTGAACGTCAGATCGCCGGTGGTGGCGGCGAGCAGCTCGAGGACGCGAGAGCCAGTCAGCGGCAGAGGCTGCAGCAGGAAGTGGGCAAGTCGGAGATCACGCTGACGGTGAGTCTGGCAACGGAGAGCCTGACACTCGACACGCTGGCTTCGATGCAGCCGGGCAAGCTCATTGCCCTTGCAGCCACGACCGCCCAGCCGGTGACGGTGTGGAGCGGCGGCATTGCGGCCTACGAAGCAACGCTGGGACGAAGCGGGGACAGATATGCCGTGACCTTGGTAAGGGCGATCACCTGACCACCTTCCCGCAAGCCGGCTCCCCCATGATGCAGGCGCCGGAGACCACAACAGGACGACATGATGACGACCGAATTCGGCGACAAGCTGCCAGACCTTGCCCAGCAGGAGGCGCAGACGAGGCCCGCCGTGGCCGTTACCCCGCTGCCCGGCGCGGTCATGCGCATTCCGGTTTCCGTGCAGGTGGTGATCGGCTCGGCCCGGCTGCCGCTGTCGCAAGTGGCGACCCTGGCTCCGGGGACCACGCTGACACTGGAAGAGAGGCTTGGTGCGGCAGCGCGCATGCTGGTGAATGGACGCGAGGTGGCGCGCGGCGATCTCTTCGTCATCGACGAAGACGAGGGGCGGCTTGGCATCACCATCACCGCAGTGTCCGGACCTTCGGCGGATCCCTGAGAACCAACGTGAACAGCCCCGACAGGACAGCGCTTTCCGCGCGGGGCGGCCGGGAGAAGGTCGCCATTCTGCTGCTCGCGCTCGGCGACAAGCTGGGCACCCAGCTCCTGCAGAAGTTCGACGCGGCCGAGGTCAAGGCCATCATGAGTTCGGCGGCCTCGATCAACCGGGTGGAGAAGCAGGATCTCGACCTGATCGTCGACGACTTCGCAGCGAATTTTGCCCGCGCCCTGGGGCTCGGAACCGACTTCGATGCGGTGAAGGGGATGGTCGAACGGGCCTTCACGCCCAACGAACTCTCCCGCATGCTGGGCGCGCAGATCATGCAGGCTGGCGAACCGGTGTGGAAGCGGTTCGAAAGCGGCATGGAGAACGCCCTCGTGCCTTATCTCCTCGACGAGCATCCGCAAACCATCGCCTTCATCCTCTCGAAGCTCGGAGCGGAGTTCGCATCGCGCTGCCTGTCGGTACTGCCGGGCGACTTCCGCATCACCGTTGCGCGGCGGCTCCTGAAGGTGCAGGCGGTGGACCGCCCGGTTGAGGAGGTTGTCGAGCGCGTCCTCGAGGAAGATCTTCTCGCCCGCCAGGATGCCGGTCTCGAGGCCGAGGGCCGCAGCCGGCTGGCCGCACTGCTGAACAAGCTCGACCGCGACAAGTCAGGCGAAATTCTCGCGGGCGTAGCGGCGTGGAAGCCGGAGGAGGCGGCGCGGCTGAAGCGCATGATCTTCTCGTTCGAGGATCTGGGCCGGCTGTCGCAGGAGGCACGCCTCGCACTCTTCGACAAGCTGCAAACCGATCAGGTGGTGATGGCGCTGAAGGGCGTCGACTCGGCGCTGAAGGAGGTGGCGCTGTCCTCCCTCGGAGCGCGCGCGCGACGCATGGTGGAGGCCGAGCTGGCCTCCGACCGAGGCCAGCGCACCAGGGAAGGTGATGTTGCCCGCAGCGCCATCGTGGCGCGCGTGCTGGAGATGGCGCAGCGCGGCGACATCGAACTTCCCTCCGACGATCCGCCGGCCTGATCCGCGATGGCCGAGGACGAGGAACGCGAGAGCCGCACCGAGGAGGCCACCGAGAAACGGGTCTCGGATGCGGTCGAAAGAGGCAACGTGCCCACGTCACGCGAGGCGACGCTGTTCGGTTCCATGGCCGCCACATACGTCGCATTGACCTTTCTGGCGGGCTGGTTCGTTGCTTCACTCGCCGAGACACTGGACGTGATGCTCTCGGGCGTAGGTACCTTCCGCTTCGACGATCGCGAGGCGGCGGCATCCTATCTCGTGACCCTGGTCCGCGATGCGGGAGCACCGGTACTGACGGTGATGGCGGTCATCGCCGGGGGCAGCCTGCTGGCCAGCGTGCTTCAGAACGTGCCCTCGGTATCGGAGGAGAGGATCGCGCCCAAGCTTTCCCGAATCTCGCCGGCGGCGGGCTGGAACCGTCTCTTCGGCCGCGCAGGCCTGGCGGAATTCGCCAAGTCCGCGACGAAGCTCGCTGCGGTTTCGCTCATTCTATGGATGACCTTCCGGCGCGATCTTCCGCGCTTTGCCGCAGCGCTCGCGAGCGAACCGGCTCTGATTCCGGACATGTTGCGGGACATGGCGTCCAATGCGCTGGCGCCACTCCTGCTGCTCGCCCTGCTGCTTGCCATCGCGGATGTCGTCTGGTCGCGCATCCGCTGGCGCCGCGATCTGCGCATGACGCGACAGGAAGTGAAGGAGGAGATGAAGGACGCCGAGGGCGACCCCTTCATCAAGGCGCGCATCAGGGCGCTCGGCCGGCAGAGAAGTTCGCGCCGCATGCTCGAGAAGCTGCCCGGCGCCAGCATGGTGGTCACCAATCCCACCCATTACGCCGTTGCGCTGCGCTATACCCGCGAGGATGGCGGCGCGCCGGTGGTGGTCGCCAAGGGCGTGGACCACCTCGCGCGGCGCATCCGCGAAATCGCCGCCGAGCACGACGTGCCGCTGGTCGAGAACCGTCCCCTGGCGCGCAGCCTCTACGACCAGGTGGACGTCGACGCTCAGATTCCGCCTGAGTTCTATCGGGCCGTGGCTGAAATCATCCACTACCTGAACAACACCGGCCGTCTGCCGGGGCACGCCCGTCCACGCTGACGAGGGCAAGTCCGGGGCAAGTTTCCCGGCCTAAGACAATTCTGCTCTATTCACGGAGACGCAGCGGTGTATCTCTTCGATCTTGCCTCGCGCCACATGACGTGGCTGGCCGAGCGCCAGGCCTTGACGGCCACCAATATTGCCAATGCCGATACCCCCGGCTACCGCGCCCAGGATGCCGTTCCCTTCACATCCTTTCTCGAAGGGCCAGAACTACAGATGGCGACGACATCCCCCTTGCACATGACCTCCGGGCCTTCCGATGCGCCAGTGACCGGCCGTGGCAGTGCCACGAGCTGGGGTTCGTCCCATTCGGGCAACGACGTGTCCATCGAACAGGAATTGATGACGGCAAGTGCCGACAGCCGGATGATGAACGTCGATGCAGGGATTACCCGCAGCTTTCAGCGCATGCTGCTGTCCGCCGTGAAGGCCTGAGATGCTGGACCCCTTGCTTTCGATCATGCGCACCGCCGCGTCGGGCCTGCAGAGCCAGACCATGCGCCTCAAGGTCGTGTCGGAAAACCTCGCGAACATGGATTCGACCGGCACCACGCCGGGCTCCGACCCCTACCGCCGCAAGCTCGTCTCCTTCGAGCAGGCGCTCGACGGCGCAACCGGCGCCGACATCGTGAACGTGAGCCGGATCGTTCGCGACCAGACGCCCTTCAAGAAGGAATTCGACCCCGGCAATCCGGCAGCAGACGCCACCGGATACGTCAAGCGACCGAACGTCGAGATGATGGTGGAGATGGCAGACATGCGCGAGGCCTCGCGCTCCTATGAAGCCAATCTCCAGATGATCAAGCAGGCACGCGACATGGCCAGCACCATGGTCGATCTTCTGAAGGGCCAGTGACGCCATGCTCAACGTCAACATGAACGCCAGCATACCGGAGTTCACCCTGCGTCCCGCGGAGGGCGTGGCCGAGCCCAATTCCGCCCAGCCTCCGCAGTCCGATTTCGCCAGTCTCCTCGGCCGTCTCGCCAGCGACACGGCGGTGAGCGTCCAGCAGGGCGAGGCCGCGGCCATCGCAGGCGTGCAGGGAAGCCTGCCGCTGCAGACGGTCGTCGAGAAGGTCATGGCGGCGGAACGGACCCTGCAGGCGGCACTGGCGGTGCGCGACAAGGCCGTGGGCGCCTACCAGGAAATCAGCCGGATGCAGATCTAGGAGCACGACTATGCGCGCATTGTCCATCGCCGCCACCGGCATGTCCGCCCAGCAGACCAATGTCGAGGTCATCGCCAACAACATCGCCAACATCAATACGACAGGCTACAAGCGCACCCGTGCCGAGTTTACCGACCTCCTTTATCAGGTGGAGCGGGTGCAGGGGGTGTCCAACCAGTCGGGGGAGAATGTCATTCCCGAAGGTGCGCAGCTGGGCCTCGGCACGCGGCTGTCGGCAATCCGCCTCCTCAACATCCAGGGCCCCTTGTCGGAGACCGGCAACCAGCTCGATCTCGCCATCAACGGCCCGGGATGGTTTCAGGTTGCAAGTCCTTCGGGCGAGACGCTCTACTCGCGTTCCGGTGCGTTCAACGTCAGCGCCACCGGACAGATCGTGACGGCTGACGGCTATCTGCTCGAGCCCGCGATCACCGTCCCGTCAGGCACGACAAGTATCGAGATCAACCAGACGGGCGAAGTCTTCGCCAAGATCGAGGGCCAGGCCAACAGCACGTCGGTAGGGCAGATCACGCTGGCCAATTTCACCAACCCGGCCGGTCTCAATGCGCTCGGCAGCAACCTGTTTCAGCCGACCGACGCCTCGGGACCCGCGGTGACGGGCCTTCCGGGCGACCCTTCATTCGGCAAGGTGCAGCAGGGCTATCTCGAGAATTCCAACGTCGATCCTGTGCGCGAGATCACCGAGCTGATTTCCGCGCAGCGCGCCTATGAAATGAATTCCAAGGTCATCCAGGCGGCAGACGACATGGCGGGCGTGGTCAGCAAGGGCATCCGCTGATCCATGTCACCGCGCGGCAGTTTCCAGCTCGCATGCCTCGTGTTGCTTTTGACCGGCGGTGTGGCCAGGGCTGATGGCAGCACGATCCGCGGACTTCCCGTGCCGTCGGAAACCATCTTTCCGGGCGACGTCATCACCGACGACAAGCTGACAGAGCGGCAGTTTCAGACGACCACGCAGTCGGTCATGGGATTTGCCACCGAGCGTGAACAGATCATCGGCAAGGAAGCCCACCGCCGCTACATCGCCGGAATGCCGATAGCCTTGAGCGGGCTTGGAACGCCATTGGCGGTGAAGCGTGGCGCGGCCGCCCTGGCCTTCTACCGCGAGGATGGTTTTTCGATTTCAACTCCGGTGATCGCCTTGTCAGATGGCGTCGAAGGCGACGTCATCGATGCCCGGGCGACGGAAACGGGTGCGGTCATCAAGGTACAGGTTCTTGCCGGCGGTGAATTGGCGGTTCTGGGAGAATGAGGGCAGCCCTGCTCGCAGCCGCGCTGATTCTTGGCCTGGCCACGGGCGCGTCCGCCATGTCGCGCATCAAGGACATCACCGACGTCGAGGGCATCCGCGACAACCAGCTGGTCGGCTATGGCCTCGTCATGGGCCTGGCCGGCACGGGAGACACGATGCGCGGCTCGCCCTTCACCGAACAGTCGGCCCGCTCGATGCTTCAGCGCCTCGGAGTTGCTGTCCCCCCGGGCTCGATCAAGGCGCGCAACATGGCGGCGGTCATCGTCACGGCCAGGCTGCCGCCTTTCGTTTCCGCCGGAGAGCGCATCGACGTCAGCGTCTCGTCCCTGGGTGATGCGACGTCGCTGCGCGGTGGTACGCTGGTCCTTACGCCACTGTCAGGGGCGGACGGCAACGCATATGCGGTGGCCCAGGGGGCGGTGTCCGTCACCGGCTTCCAGGCGACCGGCGAGGCCGAGAAGCTGTCCGAGGGCACGCCGACCGGCGGGCGCATTCCGGGAGGCGCATTGATCGAACGCGAACTCGCGGCGGACTTCAACGACGTCGCCTCGCTGGCGCTCAAGATCCGCAATCCCGATTTTGCCACCGCGTCGCGGATCGCCGAGGTGATCAACCGCTATGCCGCGCGAAACTACGGGCTGAAGATTGCCCAGGCCGATGACTTCCGCACCGTCTCGATCCAGAGACCCCGCAAGACCTCAGCATCACGCTTGATGGCGGCGCTCGGCGAGTTGCAGGTCGAAGCCGACTCCCCTGCCCGCGTGGTGATCGATGAAAAGACCGGAACCATCGTCATCGGAAGCAACGTAAAGGTATCTCCCGTGGCCATTGCCCACGGCACGATCACCATCCGGGTGACGGAAACGCCCCAGGTGGTGCAGCCTGCCCCCTTCTCGGATGGCCGCACGGAGACCCAGCAGTCCACCGACATCAACGCCGAGCAGAAGGATGCCAAGGTGGCCATCCTCTCGGGCCCGAGCCTCGAACGACTGGTGCACGGCCTCAACCGCATCGGCCTGAAGCCCAATGGCATCATCGCCATTCTGCAGGCCATAAAGACGGCCGGCGCGCTGCAGGCCGAACTGGTGATCCAGTGAGGACCTTCGGCATTGCACTCGTCATCGCCGCTGCGTGCTGGCAGGGCGCCGCTTGCGCCCAGACGGCGGGCGATGGCAGCGCAGACAGCGACGTCAAGAAGGTCATCGAGACCTACTGCACGTCGATTTCCGATCTGGCCGCCGAACGGCGGGCCGCGCGGCAGGCGGCCGTGCTCAAGGACTTGCAGGCCAAGGTCGACGATCGGCTGAACCTGTTGGAGCAGCGCTCGAATGCGCTCGCCGAACTCATACGTCAGCGCCAAGAGCTGCGAAATCTTGCCGAGAAGGAGCTGGTGGACATTTATGCCGGCATGGATGCCGAAGCCGCCGCAGCACAGATGGAGAAACTTGACATGCGTCTGGCATCGTCCGTGCTGCGTCAGCTGAAGCCGCGCCAGGCCAGCGCCATCCTTGATGTGATGAAGCCGGAATACGCCGCGCAGATGGTCAGGCTCATCGCCGTTGCCGCGTCGGACGGAAAGGCCACGCAATGACTGGCGCACGGCTCCTCATGGTGATGCCGGCCGCATTTCTGATTGCCGGGTGTTCTCCGGATCTGGAGGATTTCAATCGGGCTCCCAAGCTCTCTCCCGTCGGTCAGGGGATTGGCACGGCTGCCAGCAATGATGCGATCGACGGCGTCGAAACACTTTCGAAGCCCTCGTCCGGCTGGATCGGCGGCAGTGCCGATTATTTCCGTGATCCGCGGGCCAGTCGCAAGGGTGACCTTCTCACCGTCCATATCGGCATCGACGACAGGGCTACCCTCAATTCCACTTCGAACCGCAGCCGCAAGTCATCGGCTGACGGAAAGGTCGGGCTCAACCTCGACTGGATGCAGACGCCGAAGGCGGATCTCAGCGGCACGGCAAACGTCGACTCGAACACCAGCAGCGCCGGCCAGGGCACCACGGCGCGCTCGGAACGGATTGACCTTTCAGTCGCTGCCATGGTGACCCGGGTGATGCCGAACGGCTCGCTTCTGATCGAGGGAAGCCAGGAAGTCGAAGTCAATTTCGAGCAGAGGGTGCTGCATGTATCGGGTCTCGTCCGCCCGGTCGACATTTCGCCGGACAATTCCATCTCATACGAAAAGATTGCCGAGGCGCGGATTTCCTATGGGGGAGAAGGTCGCATCAGCGAAGTGCAGCAGCCCGGCTGGGGTCAGCAGATCTGGGACCGTGTAGCCCCATTCTGAAGCGGAGGAGCAGGCATGGCTGGCGTCAGTGGCAAGTCCGGATGGACGACGACGGCCGTCGTCATCGTTCTGCTGAGCCTCGTCGGCGCCGGGGCGGGCTTTGCCGTGGGGACATTTCTGCAGCCCGGCAAGCAGCCGCCGGCCCCTCCTGCCGTGCCCACTGCTCCCTCCCCGACTGCGGGCGAGACAAAGCCTGATGAACCAGACACATCCGCGGACGATGATTCCGAGCCGGACAGCGACGATGACGGCGTGAAGGACGCCGATCTCAAGATCGTTCCACTTCCGCCCGTGCTCACGACGCTCGCGGCACCGGAAGGGAAATGGATCAGGCTCGAAGGCTCGATCCTGACGAAGCCGGGAACCGAGAAGGCTCCCGAGATGCTGGCCGACATGGCGGGTGAGCAGATACTCGCCTATCTTCACACCGTGCGCCTCGAGCAGTTGCAGGGACCTTCCGGCTTCCTCGCCCTGCGCGATGATCTGAACGAAACGGTGCGGAGCCTCTCCAGGGGTGACGTGCGTGCGGTGCTGATCCATGGGCTGCTCGTCGAATGAGACTGCTCACCGGGGGAATAATTTACCTGCTGATGGCGTCACCGGCGGCTGCGCAAGTGGCGGAGCTCGGAAAACTGCTTCCGGGCGGTGATCCCAGCGTGTCCGGCCGGATCCTGCAGTATGTCGTATTGCTCACCGTCCTGTCGCTTGCTCCCGGGCTCCTCATCATGGTGACCAGCTTCACGCGGCTGGTGATCGCCTTCTCGTTCCTGCGCTCCGGACTGGGCCTGCAGAGCACGCCCGCCAATCTCGTCATGGTGTCGCTCGCGCTGTTTCTGACCTTCTTCGTCATGGCTCCGGTGTTCGACAAGGCGAAGACCGACGGCCTCGATCCCTATATGGCAGGCACCATCGACGAGACCGTCGCCTATGCTCGCATCACCGATCCGTTCCGCGCCTTCATGCTGAAGAACGTACGCGAAAGGGACCTCGCACTCTTCAATGAGATGGCTGCGGAACGTCACCTGCCCGTCGCCACGAAAGGAGATGTCGATCTCCGCATCCTCATTCCGGCCTTCATGATCTCTGAACTGCGAAGGGGCTTCGAAATCGGGTTTCTCATCGCCCTGCCGTTTCTGGTCATCGATCTCATCGTTTCGATGCTGACCATGTCGATGGGCATGATGATGCTGCCCCCCACCGTCATCTCGCTTCCGTTCAAGGTGCTGTTCTTCGTGTTGATCGACGGCTGGAACCTGCTGGCCGGAAGTTTGGTCAATTCCTTCATACCTTCTTAACCCCATCCCTTAGTCCGGCAGTAGCAAGTTTCCCGCAAGCTTGTCGGTGACGGGGAGGGTCCATCCCTCAGGCATGACGCGATCTCGTCCCTCCGGCTCCGGCCCGGAATGTTCCCAGCAGTGTGAACCGGGTAAGGGGACATTTCACCTATGACCAGCATCATGACCAACCAGTCGGCAATGACTGCGTTGCAGAGCCTCACCAACACCAACAAGAACCTCAGCCAGACCCAGAACCGCATCTCGACGGGCTACCGCGTCAGCAGCGCCGAAGACAATGCCGCCTATTGGTCGATTGCGACCACCATGAAATCCGATCGGGGTGCGCTTTCGACCGTGAAGGACGCCCTCGGACTGGGTGCCGCGACGATCGATGTCGCCTATACCGGCATGAACAGCGCCATCGATGTGACCAAGGAGATCAAGGACAAGCTGGTGGCGGCGCGCCAGCCGGGTGTCGACCGGACCAAAGTGCAGTCGGAAATCAAGGAACTGCAGAACCAGCTGAAGAGCATCGCCGACTCCTCCGTGTTCTCGGGCGAGAACTGGCTTTCCGTGGATTCGAGCGGCGCAAGCTACAATGGCACCAAGACGATGATCGCCTCATTCTCCCGCAGCGGCGGAAATGTGAATGTCGGCACCATCTCGATCGACGTAAATGCCCTGAAGCTCTTTGACTCCAATGATCAGTCGGGCATTCTGGACAAGCAGGACACCACGGCCAACGGCAATGTGAACTACTCCGTCTCGACCCTCGATGTCTCGGGGATCACCGACTCCAACAATGATCTGCAGGACCTCCAGCAGATGATCGGATATGTGGACAGTTCGATCGGGTCGATGACAACGGCGGCGAGCAATCTCGGTGCGGTGAAGCAGCGCACCAAGACCCAGTCAGACTTCGTGTCGGCGCTTATGACGGCCATCGACACGGGTGTTGGCGCGCTAGTCGATGCCGACATGAATGAGGAATCGACCAAGCTGCAGGCGCTACAGGTGCAGCAGCAGCTCGGCATTCAGGCCCTCAGCATCGCCAACCAGAACAGCCAGACGGTGCTTTCGCTGTTCCGCTAGAATAGCATAGTGCAGGCATGACAAGGGGCGGCCCCGCGCAAGGGGCCGTCCCATTTCGTTTGCCTTAAGGGAATGGAAACCCTGCGTCGGCTAGGTTAATGGCCTGTGACGGAAGCGGATAAAATTCGCTCAGGTATCAGGCCCGCACCCGTCGTCCCGGACCACATTTTCCGGATGTCCCCGTCAGTAACGTGTTCCAAGGGACAAGTGCCTCATGGCCAGCATCATGACCAACGCCTCTGCAATGACGGCGTTGCAGAGCCTAAACTCGACCAACAAGCAGCTTTCGATTACCCAGGGTCGGATATCTACCGGATACCGCGTTGCGGCGGCCGAGGACAACGCGGCCTACTGGTCGATTGCGACGACCATGCGCTCGGACAACGACGCCCTCTCCACCGTCAAGGACGCTCTCGGGCTGGGCGCGGCAACGATCGATGTCGCCTACACCGGCATGAACAATGCAATTGACGTAACCAAGGAGATCAAGGACAAGCTGGTTGCTGCAAGACAGCCAGGTGTCGATCGCACCAAGGTGCAGTCTGAAATCAAGGAACTTCAAAACCAGCTGAAGAGCGTCGCGGATTCATCGGTGTTCTCGGGCGAAAACTGGCTCTCCGTCGACTCCAGCCAGGCCAACTACAATCCCAACAAGAGCATCGTCGCCTCGTTTTCCCGGACCGGTGGGCAGGTTTCGATTGGCACGATTTCGGTTGATCTCACCTCGACCAAGCTGATCGACTCGAACGATCAGTCGGGAATCCTCGACAGTCAGGACACCACGGCAAACGGCAACGTGAACTATTCGATCTTGTCGCTGGATATATCGGGGTTGACCGACACCAACAACGACCTTCAGGACCTGCAGCAGATGATCTCGTCTGTCGATGACGGCATAGGAAAAATGACGACCGCCGCCAGCAGCCTCGGTGCGGTCAAACAGCGGACAAGCATGCAGAAGGATTTCGTAAGCTCGCTGATGAATGCGATTACGACCGGCATCGGAACTCTCGTCGATGCCGATATGAACGAGGAGTCGACGAAACTTCAGGCCCTGCAGGTTCAGCAGCAGCTTGGCATCCAGTCCCTCAGCATCGCCAACCAGAACAGCCAGCAGATTTTGTCGCTGTTCAAGTAGGCTGACGCCATCTCCGGGCGCAGACTCCTGCGCCCGGATCAAGTCAGGCTGTTAACCAATCGCTAACCATAAGCGGATTAAGAGGAATGTGGCGGGCCGCGGATTCGCAGCGGCTGGGCATGATGCCATAACTGCCTGCCGGCATGGGTCCGGAATGTCCTCTCCTTTCGATCCTGCACAGGGGCATCCGCGATGGCCAGTATCCTGACCAATGGGTCTGCAATGACGGCATTGCAGAACTTGACGGCAACCAACCGCAAGCTCGACGAGACACAGACCCGCATTTCGACGGGCCTGCGTGTCGGCAAGGCGGAGGACAATGCGGCCTACTGGTCGATTGCCACAACGATGCGCTCTGACAACGACGCCCTGTCGACGGTCAAGGACGCTCTCGGCCTCGGCTCGGCCACCATCGATGTCGCCTACACGGGGATCAACAGTGCGATCGATGCCGTGAAGGAAATCAAAGACAAGCTGGTCGCGGCGCGGCAGCCTGGCGTTGACCGGTCCAAGATCCAGTCCGAGATCACCGAGCTGCAGCGCCAACTCACCTCGATCGGCAGTACCTCCGTGTTCAGCGGTCAGAACTGGATCTCGGTCGACTCCTCATCGCCCGACTATACGGCCACGAAATCCATCGTCGCATCGTTCTCGCGGGCCAGCAACGGAATCGCCATCGGCACCATCGCCATTGATGTGGGGAGCATCAAGCTCTACGACGCCGCGGACCAGTCGGGCATACTCGACTCGACCGACACGACGGCCAATGGTGGCGTGAGCTACTCGGTCGCCAATCTGAATATCTCCTCACTCACGGACAACGACAATGACGTGAAGGATCTCGAGCAGATGATTTCCTGGACCGACACGGCCATCACCAAGATGACCAGTGCCGCCGCCAATCTCGGTGCGGTCAAGCAGCGTGTGGGGCTGCAGAAGGACTTCGTGTCCTCGCTGATGGATGCAATCACGCGGGGGGTGGGCGCACTGGTCGATGCCGACATGAATGAAGAGTCGACAAAGCTGCAGGCGCTTCAGGTTCAGCAGCAGCTGGGCGTGCAGTCCCTCAGCATCGCCAACCAGAACAGCCAGCAGATCCTCTCGCTGTTCAAGGGCTGATCTCGAAGCGCCGATCGTTCCGATCTGACGGTGGATGTGATGCTGGACCAGTCCGGATACCCGACTGGCGGGGGTCTGCTTGAGAAACATTCTTGAAATGCTGAGGCGGCTGGGCGGCAGCCTGGCCGGACTGGGAGCGAGACGGCTGCTGGCTCTCGGGCTTACCGGCGTGACGGTATTCGTCCTGGTGGGTACGAGTGGATATCTCCTGAGCCGCCCCCAGCAGGAGGTTCTCTATACCGGGCTCGATCCCCAGGACGTGACGCGTGTCGGTGCAGCCCTGCAGGATGCCGGCATCGCCTTCGACGTCAACGTGACTGGCGACGCAGTCCTCGTCGAATTCGGTCAGGCCGCAAAGGCGCGCATGCTGCTGGCCGAAAAGGGCCTGCCGCGGAGCGATTCCGCCGGATACGAGCTGTTCGACAAGCTCGGGTCGCTCGGTCTCACCACCTTCATGCAGCAGGTCACCAAGGTGCGGGCGCTGGAAGGTGAACTGGCCAAGACCATCCGGCTCATCGATGGCATCAAGGCGGCCCGCGTGCACCTTGCCCTGCAGAACGAGGGCAGCTTTCGCAACAGCGGCGATCATGCAACGGCATCGGTCATCATTCGGGCAGATGGCGATGCGGGCGAGCATTCCGCGACGGCCATCCGCCATCTCGTTGCTGCCGCCATTCCCGGCCTGTCGGCCGATGACGTGACGGTCATGAGCGCCGACGGCCGATTGCTCGCCACAACAGACGATCCGGCATCCGCAGCTCCCGAACGGCTCATCGATCTCGAGCGCAATATCTCCGGCGACGTCGAAGCAAAGATCGCGCGTACCCTTCTGCCCTATGTAGGACCGGAAAACGTCAGAGTGAGCGTCAATGCCAAGCTCAACGCAGATCGTCGCCAGACCAGTGAGACGACATTTGACCCCAATTCACGCGTCGAACGCTCCGTGCGGACCATCAAGGAGAGCGGTGAGGCCCAGAACGCCCAAGGCAATTCAGGCGTAACAGTGGAACAGAACATTCCCGTTGAGCAGGCCACAACGCCGGCCGGCGACAAGTCGAGCGAGAAGAAGGACCACAAGGAAGAACTCACCAACTACGAAATCAATTCCCGCTCCGTGTCGACCACATCCGAGGGATATGGCATTGATCGGCTGTCGGTGGCCGTGGTGGTCAATCGCGCCATGCTGACCAAGGAACTGGGCCCCAATCCCGCACCCGAGGCTGTCGCTTCCAGGATTTCCGAATTGCAGAAACTGGTCGTCTCGGCCGCCGGCATCGTCGAGAACCGTGGCGATACGGTGACTGTGACGGCGGTGGACTTTGTGCCTGCCGCCGACAGCCTCCCGGATGAGAGCGAAGGTAGCGTCGCGGCGTGGTTTTCCGATCATCTCGGCAGCCTCCTCAATGCCGGCGCCATGATCCTGGTCACGTTGCTCATCCTTCTTTTGGGGCTGAGACCGGCGCTCAGAACGATCGTCGCCGAGCGGCCGGCTCTGACCGGAAGTGCGATCACCGCCGCTCTGCCCGGCATGTCGGATCCCGCAGGCATGCCAAATGCCGATATGGCGATGGGAAGTTCGACGCTGGACAGCTTCGCACTGCCGCAACTGGGCAGTCCCGACTCCGATCCACTGCTCGACAGTCTTGCAAGGGAGGTGGCGAACAGTCCGAAGGACAGACTTGCGAAGATCGTGGAGCTGAACCCCGAACGGGCGGTCGAAGTGCTCAAGCAGTGGCTGAATGAGACAAGGAACCAGCCGGCGTGATCCCGCTCGCATCTTGGCTGAGGGATTGCCACCCCCGCACACCCTGCGAGCCTCCACCTCCGGATGACGAAATTCCTTTGGCGTCTGTTGAACGGAATACCGAGATCGACAGTCTCCGCGAAGAGATGGCGGAGCGCCAACGGGAACTCGAGGCTGCCCTCGCTGTCAGTCTGGAGAGCGCAGAAGGCGAACGCCAGGCCGCGGCAGCGCGCGAGCGCGAACTCTCCGAGCGCCTCGGCGAGGCACTGGCGATGCGGTTGGGGCAAGAGGTGAAGGACGGCCTCATGCGCCTTCAGACAGACATCGAGACGGCGGTCGTCGATGCCCTCGGCCCGTTCCTGGAGCAGGAGGCTTGCCGCAGATCAGCAGTCTCGCTCGGCTCCATGATTGCGCAATCCCTTGCCGACATCTCCGAGCCTCTGATCGAAGTGAGAGCCCCACAGACGCTGCATGGTGTCTTGAAAGCGGCGTTGGCGCAGACGGGCGTGACAATTGACCTGAACGAAGGCCCTCACGTCGAATTGGCAATCGGCACCCGGGTAACGCAGTTTGAAGACCTCGCGGCGCGCTGGATCGAAGTTCTTGCGGGGCATGCGACATGAACGGCGGCCGGGAAGACGAAAGAGCGGAGATCGTCATCGTGCGTCGCCGCGTTGTCGATGATGGCGGAGCCAGCAAGGCCGGCGCCTGGAAGATCGCCTATGCCGACTTTGTGACGGCGATGATGGCCTTCTTC
>CAMFKI010000005.1 GCA_945957365.1 uncultured Alphaproteobacteria bacterium
ACAAGTTTGGCACATTGCGCTGCCGACAGGCGAAGAGCGGCATCCACCCCATCTTGTCCAATCCATGGATTAGCAAATTTTGACCGTCCTGTGTCATTAATTTGTCAGAAAACAGCACCACTACTGATAGTATTCATATAGTAAAATCATGTATTGGTAAAAAGTAATTGCCGAAATCATTTCAACCGACAACGACCAGCTAGCATACCTGTAGTTGAATATGCTTAATATGGGGTAGAGTAGCGCTTTTTCTACTATCCTGGACGTTCAAAGAAGACGTCCTGGTTGTTGAACAGTAAAGATAACTAGTTTAACCGCTTTAACTTGTCTCGAATCAGGAATCGCCTTGGTTGTGTTGCCCGAAAGTCTATGACCTAGCGTCATTTTTATCGAAAGCGAGCGGGTTTGCGAGGATGACGTTGCGCGGCCAGGGAACGGCTGGCGGCGAAGGGCAAAACTCGCTACGACCGGATCGCCCCACCAGCTCAGCGAAGGCCCGATGTTTGCGCTCGTCGATACCATCATTGCTCTCTGCTTTGCCTTCCTCGTCATCTTCGGGGCCCTGAGTGACCTCTCGAGCTTCCGCATTCCCAACGGCGTCAGCTATGGGCTGGTCGTGCTGTTTGGACTGCAATCGTTTGTGAAGTGGCTTGCAACTCCCAGCCTCCCGACGCTGGAACTACCCGGCCTCAACATGCAGGACATGGAACTGACGGGCACGGGCTTCCACGTCCCTGCCCTGGCCGTGAACCTCGCAATCGGTTTCTTCGTCCTGATCGTCTCGATCATCTTCTGGCGGAGGGGATATATCGGCGGTGGTGATGCAAAGTATCTGGCTGCGACGTCGCTGTGGATGGGCCCCGTGGGTGTCGTTGAATTCATGGTGCTGCTTTCTGCGTTGGCGCTGATCATGGCACTGGTGCTGAAGGTTTCCTCGATGTGGGGCTTCCTCGTCCATGCCGGGCGGCTGCCCGCCTTCGTCAAGCGGCTCTATGCCAAGTTCGAGCAGAACCAGCTTCCCTATGGCTTTCCCATCGGCATCGCAGCACTTCTGATGATCCCTGAAATCTTCAAGGTTTGAAGCTATGCTGGCGCCCGCCGGCCGGCAGCATGCAGGCGTCGGAGGAGAGAGCACAGATGGCGCCGATCCAAGCCAGGTCATCCGCAACGGTGACGCCCCGCCGTGTCGGCACGCCCTACTGGTCGCTGCCTTCCGACCAGCTCTTCGCCCAGTTCCACAGCTCCGCCGATGGTCTCGGCGGCGCCGAGGCAGCGCAGCGCCTGAGCGAGCAGCAAGGACGCGGCCGCAAGGGCAATAGCCAGCTCCGCAAGACCCTGCTGCTGCTGATGCGGCAATTCAGCAGCCCACTGGTGTTGATCCTGCTGCTCGGCGCCGGCCTGTCGCTGGTCCTCCAGAACTGGATCGATGCGGCGATCATGCTCACCGTGCTGATCGCCACCGGGCTGGTTGGCTTCGTCCAGGAGTTCAGCGCCTCGCGCGCCGTGGAAGCGCTCGAAACCCGCCTCGCCCTCAAGGCCCGCGTCCGGCGCGATGGCGCGGCACTCATGGTGACGGCGTCCGAAGTGGTGCCGGGCGACGTCGTGGAGCTGTCCGCCGGCGACCTGATCCCGGCCGACGGCGTGGTACTGCAGGCCACCGACTTCCTCGTCACCGAAGCCGCCCTCACCGGTGAATCCCTGCCGGTCGAGAAGGAACCCGGCGTGGTGGCGGCGGATGCCGCCCTGGCGCAGCGCAGCAACGCGGTCTTCGCCGGTACCTCGGTGCGTAGCGGCATGGCCCGCGTGCTGGTCACCGTCACCGGCGAGGGCACCGAACTCGGCGGCATCACCGCGGCGATCGGCCAGGCCGAGCCCGAGACCGACTTCGAGCGTGGCGTGGCGCGCTTCGGCCACCTGCTGATGCGGGTGATGCTGGTGCTGGTCTTCTCGGTGATCGTGGTCAACACCCTGCTGGGCCGCCCGGCCGTCGAATCCCTGCTCTTCGCGGTGGCCCTCGCCGTCGGCATGACGCCCGAGCTGCTGCCCGCCATCGTCTCCGTCACCCTGTCTGCCGGGGCGCGGCAACTGGCCGAGCGCGGCGTCCTGGTGCGCCGGCTGGCGGCGATCGAGAACCTCGGCAGCATGGATGTGCTGTGCACCGACAAGACCGGGACGCTCACCGAGGGAACCCTGAGCCTGGCCGGCGCCATCGGTCCCGACGGGGCCGATTTGCCCGCCGTTCTGGCCTTGGCCCACCTCAACGCCGCCTTCGAGACCGGCATCGAGAACCCGATGGACGATGCCATCATCGCCGCCGGCGCCAAGGCGGGGCTCACTACCGATGGCTGGCAGAAGCTGGACGAGATTCCCTATGACTTCGTCCGCAAGCGCCTCACCATCGTGCTGGCACATGGCCAGGACCGGCAGCTGATCGCCAAGGGTGCGGTGCCCTCGATCATCGCCTGCTGCAGCAGCGTGCGGGAAGGCAGCACTGCCGCGCCACTGGACGACGCGAGGCGCAACGCCCTGGCGGAACTCGTCGCGCGCCAGGGCCAGCAGGGCTACCGCGCGCTCGCCGTCGCCAGCCGCAGCATCGAGGCGCGCGAGGACTACACCGTCGCCGACGAGACCGGCCTCACGCTCGAAGGCTTCCTGCTCTTCGCCGATCCGCCCAAACCGGGCATCGCGGCCGTCATTTCGCGGCTGACCGACCTCGGTGTCGGCATGAAGATCATCACCGGCGACACGCGCGAGGTGGCTGTGCACGTCGCCCAGTCGGTCGGCCTCAGCACGGCGGGGCTCGTTACCGGCAAGCAGCTCGCGACGATGAGCGCCGACGCGCTGGCGGCGAGTGCGGATGCCGCCGACATCTTCTGCGAGATCGATCCGCAGCAGAAGGAGCGCATCATCCAGGCGCTGCAGGCGCGCGGCCACGTGGTGGGCTACATGGGCGACGGCATCAACGATGCCCCGGCGCTGCATGCCTCCGACGTCGGCATTTCGGTCGAGAGCGCGGTCGACGTGGCGCGGCAGAGCGCCGACTTCGTGCTGCTGAAGCAGGATCTTGGCGTGCTGGGCGATGGCATCGTGTGCGGCCGGCGCGCCTTCGCCAATACCCAGAAATACATCGCCATCACCACCTCCGCCAATTTCGGCAACATGGTGAGCATGGCGCTGGCCACGCCGTTCCTGCCCTTCCTGCCGCTTCTGCCCAAGCAGGTCCTGCTCAACAATTTCATGTCCGACATTCCGGCAATCGCCATCTCCACCGACCGCGTGGAAGACGACCAGCTGCAGCGCTCGGGCCGCTGGAACATGAAGGAGCTGCAGCACTTCATGATCGTTTTCGGTCTCGTCAGTTCGCTGTTCGACATGGCGGGATTCGTCTTCCTGCTCGGCGTGCTGAAGACCGGAGAACGCGCCTTTCAGACCGGCTGGTTCGTGCTCTCGCTGCTGACCGAGGTGCTGGTCATCAATTCGCTGCGCAGCCGCGGCCCGGCCCTGCGCGGCCGGCCCAGCCCGATGCTGCTGGCCGCCTCGCTGGCGATTGCCGCGCTGGCACTCTCCATGCCCTATGTGCCCGTCCTGCAGCGGCTCTTCGACTTCATTCCGCTGCAAACGTCCACGCTTGCAGCGCTGCTCGGGCTGGCGCTGGCCTATGTCGCCACCACCGAGGTGGTGAAGCTGTGGTTCTTCCGCCGCAGCCGATCCGCCCCGCCGCCGGCTTGACGCACCGGCCCATCCTGGCGAACCATGCGCGCCATTGACGAACCCGCCCGCTGCCGCGATGGAGTGGCGCATCGAAGCGAGAGGACCGGATGAAGAAGCACGTCTGCAACCACACCATTCACGATCACCAGTGCCATTTCGGCTGGAACCGTGACAACCCGCCGGTGATCCGCATCGCACCCGGCGAGACGGTGGAATTCCACCCGGTGGATTCGTCGGGCGGGCAGCTCACCCGGGCCTCGACCCTGGCCGACCTCGAGGCACTCGACTTCAGCAAGGTGAACCCGGTGGCCGGACCGGTCTTCATCGAGGGTGCGGCGCCGGGCGACGCGATCAAGGTGACGCTGCTCGGCTTCACGCCCTCGGGCTGGGGCTGGACGGCCAACATCCCGGGTTTCGGCCTCCTCGCCGACCAGTTCAAGGACCCGGCCCTGCACATCTGGACCTATGATGCCGCGTCGCTGGCACCCGCCATGTTCGGACCCGGCGGCCGCGTGCCGCTGAAGCCGTTCTGCGGCACCATCGGGCTCGCGCCGGCGGAGGCGGGCCAGCACTCCGTCGTGCCGCCGCGCCGCATGGGCGGCAACATGGACATCCGCGACATGGCGGAGGGCACCGAACTTTATCTTCCCGTCGAAGTCGCAGGCGGCCTGTTCAGCGTCGGCGATACCCACGCCTGCCAGGGCGACGGCGAGGTCTGCGGCACGGCCATCGAAAGCCCCTGCTCGGTGGCGGCGAAGTTCGAACTGGTGAAGGGCGCCAACCTCGCCTTTCCGCGCTTCACCACGCCGGGCCCGGTGTCGCGCCATCTCGACGCCAAGGGCTACGAGGTGACGACCGGCATCGGCCCCGACCTCATGGAGGGCGCAAGGGCCGCCGTCACCGGCATGATCGAGCTCCTGGCGAAGCGCTACAACATGAATGCCGTCGACGCCTACATGCTGTGCAGCGTGTGCGGCGACCTGCGCATCAGCGAGATCGTCGACATGCCGAACTGGGTGGTGTCGTTCTATTTCCCGCGCGTGGTGTTCGAGTAGGGTCCGCCCAGCCCTGCGTCTATCCGTGGCGGGTTTGCGCTGGCGCAAAGCAGGTTCATCGCGACGGGTAGAGACTTGTTTATGCAGGCAGCGTGCCGATTCCCGTGGGAACCGCCACGGCCGACGGAGTTCACCATGCGGCAGACGGACATTTCACTTTCGACACCAGTCGACCACGTGATGCGAAACTGGCCGGCCACGATCCGGACCTTCCTCGATCACCGCATGAACTGTCCGGGCTGCCCCATCGCCTGCTTCCACAGCGTGGAGGACGCCTGCCGCGAACATCACGTCGCGCCGGAAGCCTTCCTGCGCGAACTCCGCGCACTCTGCAGCACGGAGTGAACTTCATTCGCCCGATCCTTCGGCCAGCATGAAGATGCGGTGCGCATCGCGCAGCGTGATCTTCTGCCGGCCGCCTTCGACGAGGCCCCGCTCCTCCCAGGCGCTCAGCACGCGGCTCACCGTGTGCAGCGTGGCGCCGGTCATCTCCGCCACGTCCTGGCGGGAGATCGGAAAGTCGATCTGAATTCCGGCTTCCACCTTGCGGCCCGACTGCTGGGCAAGCCGCAGCAGCGCATGGGCGATGCGCCGCTCGACCTGTTCGGTGGACATCTCGACCACCCGCGTGTGCGCGTCCTGGAGCCGGCTTCCCACCGTCTGCAGGGTATTGGCGACGAGCGCCGGATACCTGGCCGAAAGCCGCGGCCATGCCGTACTGGGCCAGACCAGCGCCACGCTGTCGACCACAGCCGACGCCGTCGCCGGATAGGTGCTGCGCCCCAGCGCCATGGCGACGCCGAAGATCTCGCCCGGCGCGACATAGCGCACCACGACCTGCTGGCCATCGGGCGTCAGCCTGGAGACCCGCAGGTGGCCGTGCAGCAGGATGAAGAACGACTGCGCCTCGCCGTCCTGCTGGAACACGTCCACCCCCTTGGCGTAGCGCACCGACTGCGCATCTCCCAGAATGTCGTCGAGCTGCTCCGGCGCGAGACCTGCGAAAGCGGGCAGAGAAGCAATCAGCGATCGGTCGAGTGCAGGCAAGGCAACCTCCGGTGTTGCATGGACGATCCTTCGGCGCAGCATAGGCGCTTCGCCCCATCTCTCAAGGTTCCTGCCCGAACTTCTCGCCAGCCATTGCTCCAGGGCTTCGAACGTGCAGAACTGCGGCCCTGCTCATGTCGGATCGGTGCTCATGCTCAACACGCTCCTCGGCCGTCGTCATGTCCTTTCATTCGCCTGTTGCGCGATCTTCGGCTCGGCGGCGCGGGCCGGTGACTCCGATCCGCTGGCGACAGCTCTCGGGGCGCGCTGGCAGCAGCGCTATGCCGGCAAGCCGGGAGGCCTCACGCTCCTCGCGCTCACGCCCAAGGGCCCGTTCTTCGCGACGACGCTCGAGGGCGTCACCGCCGGGAGCCACTTCCGTGGTGCCAGCACGACCAAGACCTTCACCGCCGCTGCCATCATGCTGCTCGACCAGCGCGGGCTGCTGAACATCGACGATGCGCTGACAGCGACGATACCCGGCAGGAACGAGCCATACTTGCCGGACACACCGGCATTCGCCGTACCCAACAAGAGCCTGATCACCATTCGTCAGCTCCTCGGCCACCGCGCCGGAGTCTTCGATCTCGCCAACCAGGAAGTTCCTGCGACGAAGCCCGTTCCCTATGCCGGCATGAGGTATGTAGACTGGCGGGTGGCGCAGGACGCCCACCACAGCTTCACCAAGGACGAACTGATCGGTGTCCTCGCGACGATACAGATGTCGAACGACAAGCCCGGCGCGAGCTATCATTATTCGGACACCCACTACACTATCCTTGGCGAGATCGTCGAACGCGTGTCGGGCAAGCCGCTCGACCAGTTCAAGGCGAGCGAGCTCCTGACACCCAATGGCCTGAAGGACACGCATTTCGTCGTCGACGGTCGCGAGAGCACGCTTCCCGCGCCATCGATCGAAGCCTTCGCGCTGGAGCAGGGCAAGATTACCGCCGCCGACGACTACAATTACAGCTACGATCCGGGCTCGGGAAACATATTCACGACCCCGGCCGATCTGTCACACTGGATCAGATCGCTGGTGCGCGGAGAGGCCGGCGTCTCGCCGCATCAGGTGGCCCGCATGTGCGATGTGGCGGCGGACTCGCAATATGGCCTGGGACTTTCGCGGAAGATGGCCGGGAGCTTCGATCTGGGCTTCGGCCACAATGGCGGGGCACCCGGTTTCCTCACGTCCCTCGCCTATAATCCGGCGAACGACATGGGCTTCGTCCTGGTGAGCTCGCTCATCGACTTCGATGACCTGCGCGGGCAGCTGGGCTGGATGGACGAGGTTGCGGCCGATGCCCTGCAGCAGATCATGAAGGCCTGAAACTATCGTCAGCCGCTGCCGTCGAGCAGCGTCAGCGCGGCGAGCCCCACGTCGCCCATCTGGGCCCCCACCTGCTCGACGAGCCGGGCGCGCGAGAGTTCGGCCACATGGGCGGGAAAGCGCCCGAGTTCGCGCTCGCGCGAGACCACGGTGATGGTGCGGGTCAGCCGCGCCGCGGGCAAGGGCAGCACCCGCATCGGCATGCGTTCGACGAAACCGTCGATCAGCAGCGAAGGCGTCAGCAGCGTGAACCCCATGCCGTTGCACACGCAGGCCGTGACCATGGAGGAGCGGTCGGCCTGGATCACCTGCTGCGGCTTCAGCCGCAGCCGCCGCAGGTGCTGGGTGATCTGGCGGCCCACGCTGGTCGAATCGGCAAAGCGGATCAGCGGCAGCCGGCTCTGCACCGCATTGAGGCTGTCGGTCGGCCCGCGATACTTCTCCGGCAGCACCAGCAGGAAGGCCTCCTGCAGGATCGGGTGCCGCTCCAGCCCTTCCATGTCGTAGAAAGGATTGGAGGTGATGGCGAGGTCGGCCTTCTTGGTGCGCAGCAGCGTTTCGTGATCGCCGCTCTGGCCGGCATGCAGCGTCACGTCGCGCACGCCGAAGCCCTTCTTTGCAAGCGCGACGAGTCCGGGCGTCAGCGTCGTGGCGATCGACGCGAGGATCCCGAGGCGCAGCACGCTGATCGGCGTCGGGCCCTGGTGGCGCATCTGGGTTTCGAGGTCGCCGAACTCGTTGAGGATGCGCGCCGCATGGCGGTGCAGGAGTGCGCCCGCCTGGGTGAGCCGCGCCGGCCGCACCGAGCGGTCGAACAGTGTCACGCCGTAATTCCTCTCGAGCGCCGCGATCTGCTGCGAGGCCGCGGACTGCGTCATGCCCAGCATGCGGGCCGCCGCCGTCATCTGCCCGGTTTCCGCCACCGCGGCGAAGACTTCCATCGCCTTGAGCAGGTTGGAACCCGATTGCGCGGTGGCCTTCAGCACGGATTTCTTCATGACAGGACCATTAGAAGTCCTAATGCTGTGCGCCGTCAATTGCCTTTTGCGCGCGGGCGCAGATAGTGGCCGGCGCAATGACACGCCTGACGCAAAGACGCCGCAGCCGGACCTCGACGGAAGAGGACGCAAGATCGGCAACGGCGCGTGCACCCTTCGTGTCGCGAAAGCTCGAAACCTTCAACGTGCTCTCCGGCGAAGGCCTCGAACTCATCGAACGCAACGCCGACGTCATCCTGAAGGACACCGGGATGGAGTTTCACGGCGATCCGGAGATCCTGGCGATCTTCCGCGATGCCGGATGCGACGTCGAGGACACGCGGGTCCGCTTCGAGCCGGGCTTCTGCCGCCGCACCATCCAGGCCACGGCGCCACGCCAGTTCACCCAGCATGCGCGCAACCCGGCGAACGACGTGCAGCTCGGCGGCAACGCCACCGTGCTGTGCCCGTCCTGGGGGCCACCCTTCGTCCACGATCTCGACCGCGGCCGCCGCTATGCCTCCTACGCCGACTTCACCGAGCTGGTGAAGCTGCACCACAGCCTGCCGTGGCTGCATCATTCCGGCGGCGTGGTCTGCGAACCCGTCGACCTGCCCGCCAACAAGCGCCACCTCGACATGCTCTATGCCCACATCCGCCATTCCGATCGCGCCTTCATGGGCGCCTTCATCGGGGCGGAGCGCGCCGGCCATGCCATCGACATGGCGAGGATCCTGTTCGGCGCGGACTATGTTGCAGAAAACCCCGTGCTGTACTGCGTGTCCAACACCAATGCGCCGCTGGTGCTCGACCAGAACATGTCCGGCGCCCTCAAGACCTACGCGCGTGCCCGCCAGCCGGTGGCCTGCACGCCCTGGGTGCTCACCGGCGCCATGAGCCCGACCACGGTGGCCGGAACCCTCGCGCAGATCCTCGCCGAGGCCACTGCCTGCCTCGCCCTCGTGCAGCTCATCAATCCCGGTGCGCCTTGCCTGATGGGCAGCTTCGCCTCCACCATGTCGATGCAGTCGGGCGCGCCGACCTTCGGCACGCCGGAAGCCGGGCTGATGGTGCTGGCGGCCGGCCAGCTCGCCCGCCGCCTCGGTGTCCCGCTGCACACCGTTGGAACACTTTCCGCCTCGAAGCTCCCTGACGCGCAGAGCCAGCAGGAAGCGGCCTGGGGCCTGCTGATGTCGATGTTCGCCGGCGCCAACCTCATCAACCACGCCACCGGCTGGCTCGAGGGCGGGCTCGTCACCTCCTACGAGAAGACCATCATCGACCACGACCTGTGCGGCAAGGTCGCGCGCTTCTTCGACGGCATCGACCTGAGCGAGAACGCCCAGGCCATGTCGGCCATTGCCCAGACGGGGCCCGGCCAGCATTTCCTCGGCAGCGACCACACGCGGCTCAACTTCATGTCCGCCTTGTTCCGTCCGCTGACGGCCGACAACAATTCCTTCGAGCAATGGCAGGCCGAGGGCGGCAAGGACGCGGCAACCCGCGCCAACGCCATCTGGAAGAAGCAGCTCGAACGCTATGAAGACCCGGGCCTCGACCCCGCCATCGACGAAGCCCTCAAGGACTATATCGCCAGGGTGAAGGCTTCGATGCCGGACGTGAACTACTTCTGATGCCACAGGTGATCATCATCGGTGGCGGTGCGGTGGGCCTCAGCGTCGCCTATCACCTTGGGCTTCGCGGTGCGAAGGACGTCGTGCTGCTCGAGCGCAACCAGCTGACTTCCGGCACCAGCTGGCATGCAGCCGGCATCGTCGGCCCGCTGCGCGCCACCGCGGCGATGACGCGGCTCGCCTCGCATGCCCTCACGCTGTTCCCGCGCCTCGAAGCCGAAACCGGCATGAGCACCGGCTACCGCCGCACCGGCGGCTACTGGCTGGCCCGCGTGCCGGAGCGCATGGACGAGCTGAAGCGCATCTGCGCCGTCGGCCGGCACATGGGTCTCACGCCCTCCATCATCACTCCGCAGCAGGTCGCCGTTCCGCAACTGGCGCTTCAGGACCATGTGGGCGCGCTGATGGTGCCCGAGGATGCCAACGTCAATCCGGTGGATCTCTGCATGGCCTATGCGCGGGCCGCGAAGAACCATGGCGTCACCATCCGCGAAGGCTCAGGTGTCCGCCACATCCGCGTCGAGAACGGCCGCGCCACCGGCGTGGAGCTTGCCGACGGCAGCACGCTCGGCGCGGACAAGGTGGTGCTGTGCGCCGGTGCATGGTCGAAGAAGCTGGCCGAAGATGCAGGCATTGCCCTGCCGCTGCAGGCCGTCGAGCACATGTATATCGTCACCGAGCCGATGTCGGGCCTGCCAAATCCGTTCCCCGTGGTGCGTGACCTCGACACCGGCATCTATGTGAAGGGCGATGCCGGCCGCCTCGTCATCGGCGGCTTCGAGCCCAATGCCAAGGTCTGGAACCCGCATGGCCCGGAGGGCGACCGCGCCTTCCTCGAGATGCCGGAGGACTGGGACCAGTTCGGCCCCTTCATGGAAGCCGCGCTCGACCTCATCCCGCAGCTCGCCGACACCGGCATCCAGCGCTTCATGAATGGCCCCGAGAGCTTCACCGCCGACACCCGCCCCTATATCGGCGAGACGCCGGAGGTCGATGGCCTCTATGTCGCCGCCGGCATGAATTCGGTGGGCATCATGAGCTCGGCGGGCATCGGCGACGTGCTGGCCGACTGGATCGTCAGCGGTAAGGAGCCGCGCGACCTCTGGGGTGTCGACATCGCCCGCGCCGATCCGAAGGCGGCATGGGACGCCCACATGCGCGAGCGGATGCAGGAGGCGGTTTCCGATCTCTTCGCGGTGCACTGGCCCTTCAAGCAGCCCCGCGCGGGGCGCGGCTTGCGCGTCTCGCCGCTGCATGACCGCTGGGCCGCGCAGGGCGCCGTCTTCGGCCTCACCGTCGGCTGGGAGCGCGGGCTGTGGTATGCGGCGAATGCGGCGGAGCGCGAGCTTCCCTACTCCGTCGCCGGCGTCCAGCCGTGGCAGCCGATCGCCGAACGCGAGGCCGCGATCATGCAGCACGGCGCCGTGCTGCTGGACCTGACACCCTTCACCAAGATCGATGTTTCGGGCCGGGACGCCTTGTCCCTGCTCAACCATCTCGCCGCGGCGCAGCTGGACGTGGCGGCGGGCCGTGCCGTCTACACCCCGCTGCTCAACGCCCGTGGCGGCATCGAGGCGGACGTCACCGTGACACGGCTGGCCGCGGATCGCTTCCGCGTGATCTCGGGGGCCGCCACACGGCGGCGAGACCTCGCCTTGCTGCGGCGGGCGGCACGCGGACGCGATGTGACCATCGCCGACCGTAGCGAGGACTATTGCATCATCGGCGTCATGGGCGCGGCCGCGCGCATCGTTTTGGCCTCCGCTTCACAAGACGACTGGAACGACTTTGCTTTCTCCACGGCACGCGAGGTGATCATTGCCGGCACAGCGTGCCTCGCCACACGCATCTCCTACGTGGGCGAACTGGGCTGGGAGATCACCGTCGCCAATGACGGCGCCGCGAAGGTCTTCGATGCCTTGATCGCCCAGGGCGCCGGGCCCATGGGCCACTATGCCCTCAACGGCTGCCGCATCGAGAAGGGCTACCGCCACTGGGGCCATGACCTGGGGCCGGAGATCACGCCACTGGAGGCGGGCCTCGGCTTCACCGTCGACTGGTCGAAGGAGTTCCGCGGCAAGGCGGCGCTCGAACGGCAGAAGCAGGAGGGCATCGCCCAGCGTCTCGTGCTGCTCTCGGTCGATGGCGATCCCCTCGTCGTCCATGACGAGCCGGTGCTGGAAGGCGGCGAGGTGGTGGGCCTCACGACGTCGGGTGCGCGGGGCGTGCGCACCGGCCTCACCCTGGCACTGGCACTGGTGAAGGTGGCGCCGGGCGAGACAGCGGCACAGACGGCGGGGCGCAGCTTCGAACTGGACATCGCGGGAACGCGGTATGGGGCGAAGATCCTGCCCAAGCCGCCTTATGATCCGCGCGGCGAGAGGATGACGGCATGACGGACGTGAACGTGGTGATCATCGGCGGCGGCGCCATGGGCTGCTCGCTGCTCTATCACCTCGCCAAGGCGGGCTGGAAGGACATCGTGCTGGTCGAGAAGAACGACCTGACGCACGGCTCGACCTGGCATGCCGCGGGCCTATGCACGCACTTCGCCCATAATGCGACGATCCAGGAACTGCGCGCCACCTCCGTCCGCCTCTACCGCGACATCCTTCCGCAGGAGACGGGCGAGAGCTGCGGCTTCCACCGGTCGGGCGCCATGCGCGTCACCCGCAACCCCGACCGCATGGACGAGTTCCGCCACGTCGCGGGCCTCTCCGAGTTCACCGGCTACCCGCTGGAAATCATCGACCAGAAGCGCATCGCGGAACTCCATCCGCTGGCCGTGCTCGATGGCCTGCTCGGCGGCATCTACGAACCCGACGACGGCCACGTCGATCCATCGCTCGCCACCAACGCCATGGCCAAGGTCGCGCAGCGCCACGGCGCGTCGATCCAGCGCTACAATCCGGTCCATGCCATCCGCCGCGAGGATGGCCGCTGGGTGGTTGAAACGAAGGCCGGCACGCTGAAGGCGCTGCACATCGTCAATGCTGCCGGCACATGGGGCTTCGAAGTGGGCCGCATGATGGGCGTCAACGTCCCCTCCGTGCCCGTGCTGCACCAGTACCTCGTCACCGACACGGTGCCCGCCATCGCCGAGCGCCAGAAAGCCGGCGCCGCGGAATTGCCCATCATCCGCGACCCGGAGGAAAGCTGGTACTGCCGGCAGGAGCGCGACGGCTTCATCCTCGGACCCTATGAGAAGCAGGCGCAGGTCTGGTCGGTCGATGGCGTGCCGCCGGCGTTCGGCGCCGAGCTGATGGCGCCGGACCTCGACCGCGTCGAGCACATCATCGAGGCCGCCATGGCGCGCGTGCCCGCACTCGGGACGGCGGGCGTCAAGACCGTCGTCAACGGCCCCATCACCTTCACGCCCGACGCCAATCCGCTCATCGGCCCGGCCCATGGTGTGCCCAACGCCTGGCTCCTCACCGGCTCGTCCATGGGCGTCATGGAAGGCGGCGGTGCGGGCAGGTTCCTCGCCCACTGGATGACCCATGGCGCGCCACCCATGGATGCGCTCGCCGTCGACAGCCGCCGCTTCGGCCCCTGGGCGGATCGCAACTTCCGCGTCGAGAAGGCCATCGAATGCTTCGGCCTGCAGTTCGGCGTGCACTATCCTTTCGAGGAGCGCCCGGCCGCGCGCAACCTCCGCACCTCGCCGTTGCACGCGCTCATGCTGGAACGTGGCGCCGTCATGGGGGCGGCGCATGGCGCCGAACGTCCCAACTGGTTCTCCACCAGGCCCGCCGACGAGACGCGCGACAGCTTCCGCCGCACCAACTGGTTCGAAGCCGTGGCGCGCGAGGTTGACGCCGTGTCGAGGCGCGTGGCGCTGGCCGACCTGTCGGTCTTCTCCAAGTTCGACGTGAACGGGCCGGATACCCAGCGGTTCCTCGATGCACTGGGCGCCAACTCTCCCCCGAGGCCGGGCCGCATCGGCCTTACCCATGCCCTGACTCCGGCAGGCGGCGTCGCCTCCGAATTCACCGTCACGATGCTGGCGCCCGACCGCGCCTACCTCAACTCCGCAGCGGCGGCGGAGGAAATGGACCTCGACCTTCTCACCGCACGCGCCGGCGGCTTCGACGTCACGGTCAGCAACAGGACCGACGAGCTCGCGGTGATCGGACTGATGGGGCCGCGGTCCGGTGACGTACTGGGCAAGCTCGCCGACATCTCGGGCCTGCCCTGGCTCTCGGCGCGCGAAATGGAGGTCGCAGGCGTGCCCGTGCGGCTGCTGCGCGTCTCCTATGTCGGCGAGAAAGGCTACGAACTGCATGTCGGACGCGCCCGTGCGGCGCGTCTCTTCCGCGCGCTGGAGGAAGCCGGGAGCGCCTTCGGCATCGGCCACTATGGCGCCTATGCAGCCAATTCCATGCGGCTGGAGAAGGGCTATCGCGGCTGGGGCATGGACCTGACGACGGAGCGCACGCCGCTGGAAAACGGCCTCGCCTTCCTCGTCAAGCCGGAGCAGCGCGACTTCATCGGCCGTGATGCAATGCTGAAGCGCCTGCCGGGCTGGGACATGGTGCTGCTCGAAATCGACACCGATGGCGAGGTGGAGCCGTTCTATTCGCACACGCTCTTCGCGCAGGGCCGGCCCGTCGGCGTCGTCACGTCCGGCGCCTTTGGCCACCGCGTTCGCAAGTCACTGGCCCTTGCCTTCCTGCGCGAGCGGGACGAGCGTGAGGGGCTCACGGTCAAGCTGCTGGGCCGCCAACGGAGCGCGCGCATCCTCGATGCGCCGCCCTATGACCCGCAGAACCTGAAGCTGAAGGCCTGACAGAGGAGGTTCGCATGAAAGACGCCCTCGACATCGACTGGACGGTCGAAGAAACCGCCCGCCGCCGCAACACCTTTTACGCCGCGTCGCAGCGCAAGTTCGTGCCCTTCAAGGATCCGCTCGTCTTCCGCAAGGGCTCCATGCAGTACCTGTGGGATGCCGAGGGCAAGAAGTACACCGACCTCCTCGGCATGAACGTCTGCATCTCGGTGGGCCACTCTCACCCCACCGTTGTCAATGCGGCGATGGCCCAGGCCCAGGACCTCACCCACTGCACCACGATGTTCTATCACCCCGTCCCCGCGCACTTCGCCGAGGAGCTCGCGGCGACCATGCCAAAGGGCTATGACTGGGTCGTGCACTTCACCAATTCCGGTGCAGAGGCCATCGACCTCGCCATGGTGATGGCCCGCACCTACACCGGCAACCTCGACCTTCTCGCACTGCGCACCGCCTATCACGGACCGACCTCCGCGGCGCAATCGCTCACCGGCATCGCCGGCTTCCGCCATCCCGGCATGCCGGGCAATGTCGCCTTCGTGGCGGAGCCCAACCAGTATCGCGGCATCTTCGGCCAGGGGACACAACCTTACCTCGACGAGATCGAGCGCACCATCGCCAGCGCCACAACGGGCAAGGTGGCGGGCATCTTCGTCGAGAGCGTGCAGGGCTATGGCGGCATCGTCGAAATGCCGCCGAGCTACATGTCGGGCGCGGCCGAGCGGGTGCGTGCCGCGGGCGGGCTCTACATCGCCGATGAAGTGCAGTCGGGCTTCGGCCGCACCGGCGCCAACATGTGGGGCTTCGAGGCGGATGGCGTCGTTCCCGACATCGTGGTCATGGCCAAGGGCATCGGCAACGGCTTCCCGCTGGGCGCGGTCGTCGCCAGGAAGGCGATCGGCGACGTGATGGCCGACAAGTTCATGTTCCACACCTATGGCGCCAACCCGACGAGCTGCGCGGCAGGCCGCGCCGTGCTGCAGGTGATCCGCGAGGAAAAGACGCAGGAGAACGCCCGCAACGTCGGCGGCGCGCTGCTCGCGCGCCTCAAGGACCTGCAGCAGAAGCACGCTTCCATCGGCGACGTGCGCGGCCGTGGCCTGATGCTGGCGATCGAGATGGTGAAGGATCGCCGCACCAAGGAACCCGATGCCGACGTCACCGCTGCCGTCTTCGAGAATTGCCGGGCGCAGGGCCTGATCCTGTCGAAGTCGGGTCCGCACCGCTCGGTTCTGCGCATGGTGCCGCCGATGTGCCTGTCGATGGCGGATGTCGACCACGTTGCCGACGGCCTCGACCGCGCCTTCACGGAGGTGATGGCGTGAGCCATCCGATCATCGCGCTGTGGTCGCATCCGCGCTCGATGTCGACCGCCTTCGAACGCATCATGCGCTCGCGCGGCGATCTCGACTGCCTGCACGAGCCCTTCATGTACGACTACTACATCAACCGCTCGACCCGCGAGATGCCGCATTTCGATGCGATGGACGAGCACCCGAAGAGCTACGAGGCGATCCGCGACATGATCCTCGCGCGCGCCGAGAAGGGGCCGGTGTTCTTCAAGGACATGAGCTACTACGTCATGCCGCACCTGCTGGCGGATGACGCCTTCTTCGCCCGGCTGACGCACAGCTTCCTCATTCGCGATCCGCACGCCTCAATCCTCTCCTATGCGAAGCTCGACCCCGACATGCAGCTCGACGAAATCGGGATCGAGGCGCAGTGGCGTCATGCGGAGGCGGTGATGGCGCGGACCGGGCGGCCGCCAGTGGTGATCAGGAGCGAGATGGTGCAGGCCAACCCCGAAAGCCACATGCGCCGCTACTGGGAGGCCGTGGGGCTGGGCCACCGCCCCGAGGCGCTGCACTGGAACGACCCGGCGCCGGCCGACTGGCAGCAGGTCCAAGGCTGGCACGGCGAGGTCATGGCAAGCACCGCGATCCGGCCGATCAGCGCGGATCAGCAGGCCCGGACCGAGGCGGAATTCTCACGCCTGGCTGCGGCACAGCCGCGCTTCCAAACCTATCTCGACCATCACCTGCCGTTCTACGTTCGCCTGCTGACCTACGCCTGAGGCTGCAACCTTCGTGACGCCGCCGTCAAAATGCGGCATTCTGCCGGCTCAGGGTAAGCAGCGCAGACATGTCCAGACCTCAGATAAGACCCGCCATCTTCATCGGCTTGCAGAACGGCCTTGCAGCCCTGCTGTTCATGGCGCTGCTCGCTGCGGAGCTGGTGCGCCGACTGCTCTACCAGTTTCCCGAGAGCGAGCTGCTGTGGCGCCTGTCATCGCTCGCGAACCATAGCGTCATGCCGGTGCTGCGCGCCGCCGAAATCTATCTGCCGACACCGGACCGGCTGCTCTACGGCCTCGTAGCGGGCGTCGCGATCGCGCTCATTGCGTGGCTCACGCGCTACTGGTTTGCCACCGCCGTGGCCGGCCACGTGACGCTCGGCGCGCTGATCCTCATCACCTACACCATGTTCCGCAGGGGCAACCTGGCGCTCGCCACCGGCGATCTGCCGGATGCCCTGGCCAATGTCCGCCCCGGCATTCCGGGGCTTCTTCTGCTGGCGCTCACCCTGTTCGTGTTGGTCATGTGCATCGCCGATCATGTCGCCTTCCTGAAGCATCTCGTCGACCTCAAGCGCCAGTTCGCCAGGCGCGGCGAACAGCGGGCCCAGAAGAGCCGGTGATGACCGGGAAGGACGGGCACCACCAGCTTGCACGCACCAGGCTGGACGGCATCGCGGCGCGTGCCCTCACGCGCTATGACCTGCCGGCCGGCAGCACGGCGGCACTGCTCAACCTGTCGGAGAACGCGATCTACCGGATCGACGCGCCCGATGGACGGCGCTGGGCGCTGCGCATCCATCGCGAGGGCTACCAGTCGCGCCTCGCCATCGCTTCGGAACTCGCCTGGGCTATCGACCTGCGGCAGACCGGCGTGGCGACGACGCCGCGCCCGCTGGCAGGCAAGGATGGTGAGCTGATCCAGGACTTTCCCGGCCGCGATGGCGCAGGGGTTCGGCATGCCGTGCTGTTCGCCTGGGAAACCGGCGCCGAACCGGGGATCGGCGACGACCTGACCGGCTCGTTCCAGGCGCTGGGCGAAATCGCGGCGCGCATGCATGTCCACGCCCGGCAGTGGCGGAGGCCGCCGTGGTTCACCCGCTTCACCTGGGATTTCGACGCCGCGCTGGGCGATGACAAGCCGCACTGGGGCCGCTGGCGCGACGGCGTGGGCCTCGACCGCGCGGGCGAGCGCCTGTTCCAGCGCACCGTCGACGTCATCGGGCGCCGCCTCGCCGCCTATGGCATGGGCAGTGACCGCTTCGGTCTCATCCACTCCGACCTGCGCCTTGCCAACCTGCTGATCGACGGGGCTGAAGTGAAGGTCATCGACTTCGACGACTGCGGCTTCAGCTGGTACATGTATGATGCCGCAACGCCGGTATCCTTCCACGAGCACGAGCCGCAGGTGCCAGAACTGATCGAGTGCTGGAAGGCGGGCTATCGCCGGGTGCTGCCGCTGTCGCGCGCGGACGAGGCCGAGATCCCCACCTTCGTGATGCTGCGCCGACTTCTCCTCGTGGCGTGGATCGCTTCGCATTTCGAAGCCGAATATCCGCGTTCGCTGGGGGCCGGCTACACTGCGGGCAGCCTGCCGCTGTGCGAGGACTATCTGCGCCGCTTCGCGTAAATTGGCAGCAGCACCCGGCTCGCATGACTTCTTGCTAGGTTGCGGCCGTCAGCACCGCTGCGAGCGTGCGCCGGCACAGGTCCTTGGCGCGGTCCAGCGAAAGGAGGCTCTGGTCGATGCATTGCTCGAGCCACAGTCCGTCGATCAGCGAGATCAGGATGGTGGCGACATCATAGCTGTCCACCGTGACGCCCTTGCCGCGGGCAAAGGCCGAAATGGCACGCGCAATGCGCTCGCGATAGAGCGCATAGTTCTTGCGGTGCTCGACCTGGAGCGCCGGGTTCACCGCGATCTCGCCCCACAGGGCAAGCCAGACGTTGAGATAATCGCGGCTGAGGAAACTGTCGCCGAAGATCATCTCGACCAGTTCGTCAATGCTCCCCGGCGTGGTCTCCAGCTTTTCGAGGTTGACCAGCACCTTGCCGTAGATCGCGGCATAGATCGCCGCGAGCAGCGCATTCTTCGACCCGAAATGATGGGTGATGAGGCCGCGCGAGGTTCCGGCCTCGTGGCAGATGTTGTCCACGGTGAAGCCCTGGATGCCGCCCTTGGCGAGACAGGCGATCGAGGCCTCGATGAGCCTGGCGCGGCGCTCATCGGGGGCGATGCGTTCAAACTTGGGTGCGGTCTTCTTCGCCATGTCTGCTGCGGGAAATGGGGCGCGCGGGGATGGCGCGCGCCCCGTTGTGTCAGGCCTTGGTGAACTGGGTCGGGTCCGGGTGACCGTCGGCGAGGATCACCGGCTTGATATCCGAGCGGTAGATCGCGAGGAAGGGCTCGAAGCAGATGAAGATGAAGCCGCCCGAATCTTCCATCAGGTCTTCCATGTGATTGAAGATCTCCTTGCGCTTCGCGTCGTCCTGCTCGACCAGGCCCTTCTGGTAGAGGTCCTCGAACTCCTTCGAGTCGAAGAACGACCAGTTGTAGACGCCGATCTGGTCGGGGCGGAACCACACGAGGTTCTCCGTCGGGTCGATGCCGCCGGCGAAGTTCATCAGCACCAGCTCGATGTTCTTGTAGCCGTCGCCCTTGGTCTTGTCGCCCAGCGCCCAGTAGGCGGCATCCTCGGTCGGCTGGATGTTCACCGTGATCCCCGCCTCGGCGAGACTCGACTGGATGATCTGTGCCGTCGACTGCGAGACCGAGTCGGTGAGGCAGTAGAGGTTCAGTTCCAGTGCCGAGACGCCGGCCTCGGCGAGCAGCGCCTTGGCCTTGTTGACGTCGCGCGTGGCGATCTTGTTGGCGGCGCGCGCGAACTTGGTGCCGGGCTGCACGACGCCCGCGGCACGGGTGGTGAGCCCGTCATAGGAGCCCTGCAGAACCGCATCCCCGTCATAGGCATACTGGATCGCCTGACGGACGCGCGGGTCCTTCAGCTTGTCGGCATTCATGTTGATGGTCAGCCAGACATAGCGCGTCGACTGCGCCTCGATCAGCTTCGAATCCTTCGGCAGATTGGCCTTCAGCTGCTTTGCAGCACTCAGTGCCACACGGGTGTAGTCGAAGGAATTGGCTTCATAGGCCAGCAGCGCGGCCTGGTCGTCGGTGACGATGAAGTATTCGACCTTGCTGAAGGCCGGCTTCTCGCCCTTCCAGTCCGGGTTGGCGACCAGCGTCACCTTCTGGTTCTGCTCCCACTTGTCGAGCAGGAAGGGGCCGCATTCCGCCGGCGACTTCGTGGTGTAGCTGCCGCCCGCCTTCTCCACCGCCGCCTTGCACACGATGTGGCCGCCATAATAGGGCAGCGAGATGTAGAGGAACGGCTTGAACGGCGCGGTCAGGTGAATGAGGCCGGAGCGCTGGTCGATGACCTCGACATTGTCGAGCTTCTCGAACTGGTAGGCCCAGGCCGAATCCGAACCCTTGATGCGTTCGAAGGAGAACTTCACGTCCTCCGCCGTCACCGGGCCGAAGCCGTTGTTCCACGTCAGGTAGTCATGCAGCGTGAAAGCGATGGTCTTGGGGTCCTTCCACTCGAATTTCTCGGCGGCATAGGGCGTCACCTGGTTGCCGTCGCGCATGTCGCCGAGGCGGACCAGCGTCACCTGGGTGCAGCGCGGAATGATGTCGTCGAGTTCTCCGATGATGCCTTTGGGGTCCAGCACCTGCAGGTCCGCCGTGGCGCGCAGCCGCAGCGTGTCGCCATCCGCAGCCCAGGCGAAATGCGGCCGTGCGGCCAGCCCGGCAAACATTACGCCGCCCACTTTCAGGAATTTGCGTCGGTCAGTGCTCCAAGTCAGTTCCATGGTTTCCTCCTTGCGTTTCTGTTCTGGTGTCTTCGGCAAAATGGCATCGCACCATGCGGTCCGGTGTGATCATGAGGGGCTGCGGCTCCTCCGCTGCGCAGCGCGGACGGGCGAGCGGGCAGCGGGTGTGGAACTCGCAGCCCGACGGCCGCGCCAGCACGCTGGGGATCTCGCCCTTCAACGCAAGATCGGCGCGGCGCTTGCGCGGGTCGGCCTGCGGTTCCGCCGCGATGAGGCTGCGGGTGTAGGGGTGCAGGGGCCGCGCGAAGACCTGGCGCGTCGGGCCCCACTCCGCCATGCGCCCGAGATAGAGCACCGCCACCCGGTCGGTGACATGGCGGACCACGGCGAGGTTGTGGGTGATGATCAGGAAGCTCAGCCCCAGATCGCGGCGCAGCCCGCTCATCAGGTTCAGGATCTCGGCCTGCACCGACACGTCGAGCCCGGCGGTGGGCTCGTCGGCGATCACCAGCCTGGGGTTCAGCGCGAGCGCGCGCGCCACCGACACCCGCCGCGCCTGCCCGCCGGAAAGCTCATGCGGAAAGCGCTGCGCCAGCGCCGGGGCGAGGCCGACGCGCTCCAGCATCGTCACCGCGGTCTTCGCACCCTCGGGGAGGGAAACGCCGTTGATCTCGAACGGCTCGACGATCTGGGCCGAGACCTTGCGGCGCGGACTGAGCGAGGCGACGGCATCCTGGAACATCAGGGCCGTGCCCTGCCGAACCTTCACGAAGTCGGGACGGCTCTTCACCGGCCGGCCCTCGAAGCTGAGTCTGCCGCCGGTGATGCCGACGAGGCCCATCATGGCGCGGGCCAGCGTGCTTTTTCCCGAACCCGACTCGCCCACCAGGCCCAGCATCTCGCCGGGCGCGATCGACAGCGACAGATTGCTGAGGATGGTGAGCCGCGGCGCGGTGCCGGGCAGCAGGCGCTGCAGCCCGGAGGCGGGCCCCGCCAGGTCGAGCGAAACATTGTCGACGTCGTAGAGCGCGCTCATGACAGCGCCTCATGGCAGCGGGCGAAGTGGCGCGGGCCCACCATCACGTGGGCCGGCGCAACGCTGCGGCAGTGTTCGGTGGCGCGGGCGCAGCGCGCGGCGAAGCTGCAGCCCGCCGGCGGCTTGACGAGATCCGGCAGGCGGCCGGGAATTGTGGGCAGCACCGGCGTCTGGTCATGCAGGTTCGCCGGGTCGCAGGCGATCAGCGCCTGGGTATAGGGGTGGCGGGGGCTGTGATAGACGTCGTCGGTGGACCCCTCCTCCACCACCTCGCCGGCATACATCACATAGACGCGGTCGCAGAGTTCGCCCACGACGCCGAGGTGATGGGTGACGATGATGATCGCGCCATTGTAGTCCCGCCGCAGCTCGCGCAGCAGGTGGATGATCTGGGCCTCCATGGTGACGTCGAGCGCCGTCGTCGGCTCGTCGGCCACCAGCACGTCGGGCGTCATCAGCAGCGCAGCGGCAATCGCCGCGCGCTGGCGCATGCCGCCCGAAAGCTCGTGTACGAAGCGGTCGAGACAGCGCACCGGGTCGGAGATGCCAACCCGCTTCAGCATGGCGGCCGCCTGCTGGCGCTTCTCGGATTTCGACAATCCCTCGCGCTGGTCCTGGAAATCGACCAGCTGTTCGCCGATGGTCAGCACCGGGTTGAAGGAGGTCATCGGGTCCTGGAAGATCATCGCGATGTGGCGTCCGCGCAGCCGGCGCTTCTCCTCGTCGCTCGCCGACAGGATGTCGCGGCCGCCGAAGACGACACCGCCCGAGGTGACGCGCGCATTCCGGGCCAGCAGGTTGATCATCGCCGAGGCCAGCGTGGACTTGCCGCAGCCGGATTCCCCGACGATGCCGATGGCCTCGCCTGCCCGCGCCTCGAGGGTGGCATGGCGCAGCGCCTGAAGCGGCCCCTCCTCGCTGGCGTAGGTGATCGACAGGTCATCGACCTTGATGAGGGGCGCGCTCATGTCAGCGTCCGCATCTGGAGGCGCGGATCGAGCGCATCGCGCAGCGCCTCGCCGAGGAAGGTGAAGCCGAGCGTGGCGAGGACCAGCGGGATGCCGGCCATGATCACCATGCCGGGCGACTGACGCAGCGAGACATAGCCGTCGTAGAGGATGTTCCCCCAGGAGGGGGTCGGCGGCCGGACGCCAAGGCTGAGGTAGCTGAGGCCGGCCTCCAGCATGATGACCACCGGAATGTCCATCGACAGCACCACCAGCAATTGCCCCGCCACATTGGGCAGCAGGTGCAGGAGGATGATGCGGGCATGCGAGGCGTTCATCGCCTGCTCGGCCATGATGAAGTCGCTGCGCGTGAGGCTGAGCGTCTGGGCACGGATAAAGCGGGCATAGCCGGGAATGGACACGAGGATGATGACGAGGATCAGCGTGGCCGTCGAGGGCCCCAGCACGGTGATGACCGCGAGCGCGAACATGATCATCGGCAGCGAGGTCACCGCGTCGAAGCAGAGGATGAGAATGGAATCGAGCCAGCGCGGGCCATAGCCCGCGACGAGGCCGAGCAGGATACCGGCCAGCCCGGCGATGCCGGTGGCGGTGATCGACACGCCGAGCGCGGTGCGCGCACCATAGATGATGCGCGACAGGAGATCGCGGCCGAGCTGGTCGGTGCCGGCCCAGTGCGCGAGGCTGGGGCCGGCGAACTTGTGCATCACGTCGATCTTGAGCGGGTCGTAGGGCGCGATCCACGGGGCAAACAGCGCCATGATCACGAAGGCCAGAACGATCGTGCCTCCCATGACGCCCAGCGGCTCCGCCATGAGCGCGCGCCAGAGATTGCGCTTGCCGCTAGCCACGGAGCGTATCCCGGACGCGCGGATCGAGCTTGGCCATCAGCAGGTCGGCGAGCGTCACCACGGTGAGGTAGAAGGCAGTCATGAACAGCACCGAACCCATGACCACCGGAAAGTTGCGCTTCTGCACGGCGGAGGTGATGAGCGTGCCGATGCCCGGGCGCGAGAACACGGTCTCCACGAAGACCGCGCTCGACAGGATCGAGCCGAAGCCCACCGCGACGATGGCGATGACCGGCACGATGGCGACCCGCAGCGCGTAGCGCAGCACGATCTTCGCATCGGTGAGGCCGAAGGCGCGCGCCGTGCGCACGTGGTTGGCCGCCATCACTTCCAGCATCGCGGCGCGCACCAGGCGGGCGAGATAGCCGACCCAGGTGATGGCAATCGCCGCGGCGGGCAGCACCACGGCGCGGATCTCGCTGCCCCAGTCGCCGGGCTCGCCGGCACCGATCGCCGGGAACCAGCCGAGCCAGACGGCGAAGACAAGGAGGAGGTAGATCGCGATGACGAATGAAGGAATGGAAATCATGCTGACCGACAGCACGGCCAGCACCCGGTCGATGGTGCGGCCCTGCCAGACCACGGCGAGGCAGCCGAGCCCGATCCCCGAGACGAGCGCGATCGACATCGCCACCGCACCGAGGAACAGGGTGTTGGGGAAGACCTCGCGGATCATTTCCGACACCGGGCGCTTCGACCACACGTCGTAGCCGAGGTCGCCGGTCAGCGCGTTGCGGAAGAAGTTCCAGACCTGCACGTAGATCGGCTGGTCGAGACCCATGCGCACCATGAGTTCCTGCTTCAGCTCGGGCGTGGCGCGCGGCCCCAGCGCCAGCGAGGCCGGGTCACCCGGAACCAGAAATACCATGGCATACATCGCGAGCATGACCACGAAGATGATCAGGAGGGCAAGGCCGATGCGCTTGATGGCATAGGTCAGCACGGCGTCCCGTCAGCCTCCCTGCTTCGGACTTCGGTCCGGTTCAGACCTGGTCGCGTGCGATGCGCTTTTCATGCCAGTGCCGTTCGAAGACCGTTTCGCCGTTCTCGCCGATGGTGAGTTCCATCTCGATGATGAAATGCGTCGCGTCGCAGGTGAGCCTGCCCTTGCTGCGGTGGGTGATGGTGGCGTCGGGCCTCACCATTTCGACGTCATATTCGGTGGTGAGGGTGGCCGACAGCGGATCGCCGTCGATGATCTCGTAGCGCGCAAACGCCGAGGAGCGCTGCGTCTGGCCGATGTCGTGCATGTGCTTGGCATAGGTCCAGCGCGGGAAATCCACCGTCATGCGGCCCGAGAGGAGATCGCGCACGACACGCCGCGGATGGGTCTGCTCGACCGCATCGCGGGTGACCGGCGGCAGCGGCGCCATCTCGGGCGGGTCGAAGACCCGCAGCTTCGCGTCGTCAACGCTGGGCGGGCGGACGGGAAGGTTCAGCGCCGTCTCGCCGCAGAACACCGTGACGGTGGCAAGTTCCGGCGAAGGCCAGGCCACCGGCCAGTAAGTCGTCGAGATCGACACGGCGATGCGGTGGCCGGGCGGGAAGGAATGCGCGATGTCGTCCATCTCGACCAGCGCATGCGTGCGCTGGCCCGGCACCAGCGGCTCCGGGTGCTCATGGCTGTTGCGGTGGGTCAGGTTCAGCAGCCCATAGGTCACGCGCGTCGAACGCCCGTCGGGCGAGACGTCGTTGAGGCGGGCGCAGACCAGGGCCTGCGGCTTGTCGCTGCTGAAGGCAAGCGCGATGGTCGGCGCGCCGAGGATCTCCACGCGCTCGGTGAGCGGCTCCGATATGAACACCAGCGAGCCGCCGTCGTCCTCGCGCTGGTCGGGCGGCCACTCGGCGTCGCCACCGTAGCGCCCGACCTCGCCCGATGCGATGCCGACCCACAGGGGCGAGCAGATCGGACGCGCTCCGTATACGGAGGATGGAGCGAGCCCGCCGCCGGCGTTGAGGAACAGCGTCTCGGTGCGGATGCGCGGGCTCGGCCACTGCGCCTCGCCCACCCAGCGGCCGGGACGCGCGTCATAGCAGGTCTGGGGCGGCACCGAATCCTGCACCCAGGCGCGCAGCATCGGCTCGTTCATGATGCCGGTATCGCGGCCCTTCATCCAGTGGTCGCACCAGCGCAGCACTTCCTGCAGCCAGCCGATGGCGGGTTCCACCGTCACGTCGTGGGGATAGGAATGCGCCCACGGGCCGATGAGGCCACGGCGCGGCCCGCTCAGGCCGGCGAGCAGGCGCGGCACGGCCTCGGAATAATTGTCGGCCCAGCCCGAGACGGCATAGACCGGCACCTTGATCTTCGAGAAATCCTCGCAGACCGAACCCTGCTTCCAGTAGTCGTCGCGGCGCTGGTGGCTGAGCCAGTTGATGATCCACGGTTCGTTGTGGGCCATGCGCTGGCGCCACATGTCGCGCCACGCCTCGCCGACGATTTCCGGGTCGGGCGGCAGGTCGTTGTGGGCGAACATGGTGGAGGACCAGTCGAAATTGTCCTTCGACAGGCAGCCGCCGACCCAGTGGATGTCGGTGGCATAGCGATCGTCGGTCGAGCCCACGGTGATGATGGTCTTCAGCGCGGCAGGCTGGCGCGCCGCGATCTGCAGCCCGTTGAAGCCGCCCCACGAGATTCCGATCATGGCGACCTGGCCGTCGCACCAGTCTTGGGCGGCGAGCCAGGCGATGGCGTCGCAGCCGTCGAGCTGCTCCTGCAGGGTGTATTCGTCGTCGATCAGGCCTTCGCTGTCGCCGGTGCCGCGGATGTCGAGGCGGATCGAGGCATAGCCGTTGCCGGCGAGGTAATGATGCACCGCCTGATCGCGCGGCCGCGTTCCGTCACGCTTGCGGTAGGGCAGATATTCGAGAACGGCGGGAACGGCCCCTGCCCCTTCTGGGAACCAGCCGCGGGCCGCAAGCCGCGTGCCGTCGGGAAGCGGGATGAAGAAGTTCTCCACCACCCGGACGGCAAAGGGAAATTCCGACCGCACCGAAACCATCAAGCGACCTTTGTTGTTGTACGTATGTATAATTGGTCGGACACGACCGTCAACTGCAATGTTCGAAGTGAAAATCCTATTACAGGATGAAAGTCCTTGACAGCGCGCGCTGAATGTGCTACACAGGGTCATTCTCCAGAAATGTATCGGAATGAACTGCCGCGGCGAGAGCCGGCTGAGGCCGCCCACGTGGCGCGCAGCCGTGGCATCTTGACCCGGCTGGAAAGCTCGTTTTACTATACAACCGTTCAACAGTGAGGGCACATGGGGCGCGACCGACGTTACGACATCCTATTCGAGCCGGTGAAGATCGGCCCCGTGACCGCGCCCAACCGCTTCTACCAGACGCCCCACGCCATCGGGATGGGCTGGCAGCGCCCGCAGGCCGGCGCCGCGCTGCGCGGCATCAAGGCCGAGGGCGGCTGGGGCGTGGTGTGCACCGAATATTGCTCCATTCATCCGACGTCTGACGATTCGCCCTATGGCTTCCTCACCCTGTGGGACGACGACGACGTGTCGGCGCTGGCCAAGACCGCCGACGCCATCCACGCCCATGGCAGCCTCGCCGGAATCGAGCTCTGGCACGGCGGCTCGCATGCCTCGAACCGGATGACGCGGGTGCCGGGCATCGCACCCTCGACGATCCCCGCGATGTATCACCTGCCGACCACGGCGCGCGCCATGGACCTCGCCGACATCCGGGCCTTCCGCGGCTGGCAGCGCGATGCCGCGGTGCGGGCGAAGCGCGCCGGCTTCGACATCGTCTATGTCTATGCCGGCCACGACTACCTGCCCTTCCAGTTCCTGTCGCCGCGCCACAATCATCGCACCGACCAGTATGGCGGCAGCCTTGAGAACCGCGTGCGGCTGCTGCGCGAAATGATCGAGGACACCAAGGATGCGGTCGGTGACAGCTGCGCCGTCGCGGTGCGCCTGGCGGTCGACGAGCTGCACGGGCCGTCGGGTATCACCTCGGAGGGCGAGGGCCGCGACATCGTGGCGATGCTCGCCGAGCTTCCCGACCTGTGGGACGTGAACGTGGCGGGCTCGCTCGGCAACGACTCGAAGTCGGCGCGCTTCAGCGCCGAGGGCTACCAGGAGCCGCAGGTGGCCTTCGTCAAGACGCTGACGACGAAGCCCGTGGTGTCGGTCGGGCGCTTCACGTCGCCCGACGTGATGGTGAGCCAGATCCGGCGCGGCATCCAGGACTTCATCGGCGCGGCGCGGCCCTCGATCGCCGACCCCTTCCTGCCGACCAAGATCCGCGAGGGCCGCGAGGACGAGATCCGCGAATGCATCGGCTGCAACATGTGCCGGGCGGCGAACAACGAGGGTGTGCACCTGCGCTGCACCCAGAACCCGACCATCGCCGAGGAATGGCGGCGCGGCTGGCACCCCGAGAAGATCGCCACCTACCCGAAGCGCGAGAAGGTGCTCGTCGTCGGCGCCGGGCCCTCGGGCCTCGAGGCGGCGCTGAGCCTCGGGCGGCGCGGCCTCGACGTGACGCTGGCCGACCGCAACGGCAAGCTGGGCGGCAGGCTGCTGAACGAAAGCTTGCTGCCCGGACTGTCAACATGGATCCGGGTGCGCGACTGGCGCCAGCACATGATCGCGAAGCTCAACAACGTGCAGGTCTTCCCCGGGAGCGAGATGGCGGCGGAAGACATCGCGGGCTTCGGCGCGGACCACGTGGTGCTCGCCACCGGCGCAAGGTGGCGGCGCGACGGCGTGGGCGTGAACGGCATGGACGTTCTCGACCTGCCCGAGGCCCTGACTCCCGATGACGTGTTTGCCGGTGCTGCTCTCTCCGGCGCCATCGTCATCTATGACGACGAGCATTACTTCATGGGCGGGGCGCTGGCCGAGAAGCTGGCGCGCGTGGGGCACCGCGTGACGCTGGTGACGCCCAATGCCGCCGTGTCGAGCTGGACCGCGATGACGGACGAGATCGGCTTCCTGCATGCGAGGCTGCATGAGCATGGGGTCGCCATGCACACCGGCCGCCAGCTGCTGGCACAGGGCGCCGGCCACGTGACGCTCGCCTGCACCGCCTCGGGCAGGGAGAGCGAACTGGCCTGTGGCACGCTGATCGTGGTCACGGGCCGCGTGCCGGCGGATGGCCTGCACCACGCGCTTGCCGCCGAGCCGCGGGACTTCACGCTCCATCGCATCGGCGATTGCCTGCAGCCTTCCTCCATCGCCGACGCCGTCTATTCCGCCCACCGCTTCGCCCGCAGTTTCGGCGAAGACGCCCCTGACGTGCCCCGCCGTGAACGCCCGCCCGTGAAGGATTTCGCATGAGCAGCACCGAGATTGGCGATGCCCGCCAGCGCCGCAGGCCGGCGCGCAATGCCCGCGTCAGCGGCGAACTGCACCAGCGGCCCTTCGGCCGGGTGATCAGGCCCTACAAGCCGATCGAGGTGCTCAGTGCCGATCATGTGGCGGCCTTGCACGAGACGGCGCTTAAGGTGCTGCGCGACATCGGCATGCGCGTGCTCGAAGACACGGCGCGCGAGAAATTCCGCGCCGCGGGTGCGAAGATCGACGGCGACACTGTCAGGCTCGATCCGGCGATGGTGGCCCAGCACCTCCTGACCGTGCCCAAGACCTTCACGCTGGCCGCACGCAACCGCGCGCGCTCGCTCCACATCGGCGGCGACGACGTGGTGTTCACCTCGGTGGGCGGGCCCGCCTATGTGATGGACAATGACCGCGGGCGGCGCGACGGCACCTATGCCGAAATGTGCGACTACCTGAAGGTGATCCAGTCGCTCGACATCATTCACCAGGAAGGTGGCGGGCCCTTCGAGCCGATGGATCTTCCGGCTAATACCCGCCACCTCGACCTCTACCGCGCGCAGATCACCCTGCTCGACAAGAGCTGGCAGACCCAGACGCTGGGCCGTGCGCGCACCATGGACGGACTGGTGCTCGGCGCGCTGGCGCTGGGCCTTTCGATGGAGGAGCTGACGCAGACGCCGGCCCTGCTCGGCATCATCAACACAAATTCGCCGCTGCAGCTCGACATTCCGATGGGCGAAGGGCTGATCACCATGGCCGAGCATGGCCAGGTGAACGTGATCACGCCGTTCACGCTGGCCGGCGCGATGAGCCCGGTAACGCTGGCCGGCGCCCTCGTGCAGCAGCATGCCGAGGCGATGCTGGGGATCGTGCTGACCCAGCTGGTGCGGCCAGGCGTTCCGGTGATGTATGGCGGCTTCACCTCGAACGTCGACATGCGCTCGGGCGCTCCGGCCTTCGGCACGCCCGAATATGCCAAGGCGGCGCAGGCTTCGGGCCAGCTCGCCCGCCACATCGGCGTGCCCTTCCGATCCTCAAACGTGAATGCGGCCAACGAGGTCGATGCCCAGGCGGCCTATGAAAGCCAGATGTCGCTGTGGGGCTCGGTCATGGGTGGCGCGCATTTGATCGAGCATGCGGCGGGCTGGATGCATGGTGGCCTCACGGCAAGCTTCGAGAAGCTGATCCTCGATGCGGAACTCCTGCAGATGATGGCGGCCTATTGTGATCCGATGGTGGTCGACACCGACAGCCTGGCGCTGGAGGCGATTCGCGAGGTGGGCCCCGGCGGCCATTTCTTCGGCACGCCGCACACCATGGAGCGCTACCAGACAGCCTTCTATTCCCCGCTGCTCTCCAACTGGGACAACCACCCCAACTGGCTGGAGCGCGGGTCGGTCGATGCCCGCAGCCGGGCCAATTCCATCTGGAAGCAGCTGCTGCGCGAGTCCGCGCCGCCGCCCATCGACCCGGGCGTGGTGGAGGCGATCGATGCTTTCATCGCCCGCCGCAAGGCAGAGGGCGGCGCCCCGATGAACTGATCGGGCGAATCATTCGCGACAAGATTTCGGAACGACAGTAGTTTTACGAATTCGATCTGCACGGCCCGGGCTGTATTTGAACAGCCTCCAGTTGACTTGTGCTGACTTCGCAAGCAACAAGCGATCAAGTCCCCTTGTGATGGAGTTGTGCCATGTGCCGCGCCTGTGTCAGCCCCGTTCTCAATCATCCCTCGCTGTTCGAAAGCCCGTTGGCCTTCTCCGGCCTCTCCATCGCGCCGACGCGGCGGGGCTTCATGGCAATGTCGACGGCAGCACTGCTGGGCGCCGGACTGCCCGCGATCGGCGGCGGCTCGGCCCGCGCCGCGACGGCCGAAGGAACCATCGACACCATCTTCAAGGGTGGCCACATCATCCCGATCGTGGGACCGTCCTCGGCCGAAGCCATCGCAGTGAGCGGCGGCAAGATCGTGAAACTGGGCGCTGCCGCCGACATCATGCCCATGGCCACATCCAACACCAAGGTGATCGACCTCGCCGGCCGCACCCTGCTGCCCGGCCTCATCGACCCCCACAACCACACGGTGCTCTCGGCCTTCTACCTCGAACTCCTCACCGACGTCGGCTACCTCAGGAACAAGACCCGCGACGACCTGATCGCCAACCTGCGCCTGCTGACCGCGGCGACGCCCGAGGGCGCGTGGGTGATGACCTCCAACTTCGACAACCTGCTGCAGGGCGGTGACCTGTCGCGCGCCGAGCTCGACAAGATCTCGACCACGACGCCGATCTTCGTCTGGTACACCAACGGCCATGATGCCTGCGTGAACAGCGCGGCGCTGAAGGCCGCCGGCATCCACGAGAACATCGGCGAGCTGCCGGGCGGCGGGCGTTTCGGGCGCGGGCCGGACGGCAAGCTGAACGGCCTCGTCTATGAGGAAATGGCCATCCTGAAGGTGATCAAGCCCGGCCTGCCGAAGATCACCCCGGCGATCGCCATCGCCGCCGTCAGCAAGTTCATGCAGGCCTGCGCCGCCAGCGGCAACACGCTTATACACGAGCCGGGCACGATGCGTTCGGAGTGGATCGAGCCCTTCACCAAGCTGGCCTCCCAGGCGCCGTTGCGCACCTCGGCAAGCCTGATGTACGAGGACATGAAGGGCTATGAGCCCTATCGCAAGCTCGGCATCGGACCCAAGGCGACGCAGTTTGCCGACAGTCTGTTCACGCTCTATGGCGTGAAGCTGATCGGCGACGGCTCGAACCAGACGGAGACGGGTGCGCAGACCAAGCCCTATCTCAACAGCACCTCCTCGGGTGCGCCGAACTTCAGCGCGGAGCAGATGAAGGAGATGGTTGCCAAGGTGAAGGCGGCCGGCCTGCCCAGCCTCATCCACTGCAACGGCGACCGCGCCATCGACATCGCGCTCGACGCCATCGAGGCGGCCTATGCGGGCTCGACCGAGCTCGGCATCAACCGCATCGAGCACGCGACCATGGCTCGCCAGGACCAGATCGAGCGCATGAAGAAGCTCAATGTCGAGCCGAGCTTCCTGATGAACCACGTGACGCTCTATGGCGCGGCCTATCGCGACCAGATCTTCGGGCCGGAACGCGCCGCCTTCATGGATCCGGCCGGCGCCTGCGACAAGGCGGGGCTGCGCTTCACGCTCCACACCGACTCGCCCTGCTCGCCGATCGGGCCGCTGCGCCTCATCAGGACCGCCGTCACGCGCCTGTGCGAGATCGACAATTCGGTGATCGGGCCGGACCAGGCGGTGAGTGTGCAGCGCGCCCTCGAGGCCGTGACCATCGATGCCGCCCGCCAGGTTGGCCAGCCCGACCGGCTGGGCTCGCTGGAAGCCGGCAAGGAAGCCGACTTCACCATCCTCGAGGACAACCCGTTCACCGTCGACCCGGCCAAGATCGACGCGATCAAGGTGAGCGAGACCTGGGTGGGCGGAAACAAGAAGTTCGGCTGAAACACACCAAACGCACGGCAGGGGCAATGACGATGAAGATGAGCGGCAAGGTGATGCTTGCCGCGCTGGCGGGGCTGTTCGCGGCTTCGCCGGCGTGGGCGGACGATGCAGAGGATCTGGCCAAGAAGCTGACCAATCCTGTTGCGGCGCTGATCAGCGTGCCCTTCCAGGGCAACTACAATGACGGGATCGGGCCTGTCGAGGGCGGCAATCAGACCTATGTGAACGTCCAGCCGGTCGTTCCCATCAACCTCAATCCCGACTGGAACCTGATTTCGCGCACCATCCTGCCGGTGGAGACGCAGAACGACATCTACCCGGGCGCCGGCAACCAGTGGGGCCTCGGCAATACCCAGCAGAGCCTGTTCTTCTCGCCGGTGAAGCCGACGCACGGCATCATCTGGGGCGTTGGGCCGATCCTCTATCTGCCCACCGCGACCAATGCGCTGCTCGGCCCGGAAAAATGGGGTGCGGGCCCCACCGGCGTTGCGCTGTGGCAGGGCGGGCCGTGGACGGTCGGCATTCTCGCCAACCAGATCTGGTCCTTTGCCGGCAAGGCCGACGAGACGGACATCAACCAGACCTATCTCCAGCCCTTCGTGTCCTACACGACGAAGGATGCCTGGACTTACACGCTGAACACCGAGTCCACCTACGACTGGATCGCCAAGGAATGGTCGGTGCCGATCAACGCCACGGTGTCGAAGCTGGTCACCATCGACAAGCAGCCGATCAGCATCTTCGGCGGTGTGCGCTACTGGGTGACCTCGCCCGACGGCGCCGGCCCGACCGATTGGGGCGCGCGGTTCGGCGTCACCTTCCTGTTCCCTGCCAAATAGCGGCTGAGTTTCGGTTCCAAAAATTTGACCGGAAAAACTCTTTCACCGGGGGAAATAAAGTTGCCTCCGGTATTGCGGAGTCGCGGCCAGTTGCCTTAGGGTGCGACTTCAACTGTGTTCTGAACGAAGACGGAGCCCCCGACATGTGTGGAATCGCCGGAATTCTCTACAAGAACAGCGCTGCCGCGGATTCGAAGGTCGGCAAGGCGCTGATCGACATGCTGGACGGCTGCCAGCATCGCGGGCCGGATTCAACCGGCTTTTCGCTCTACCGCGACCCGGTGCCGGGCCACCTGCGGCTGCGCTTCATCGTCGGCGACGGTGCGGACGCCAAGGCCGCGATCGAGCGCGTGAAGCAGAAGCTCACCGAGTTCCAGGCCAAGATCGTCGAGGAAGAGCAGAAGGGCTCGTCCTTCGCGGTGCTCGTCAAGTTCGACGGCGACCTGCAGAAGTTCGCCTTCGAGATGGAGCATGCGGCGAAGCTCTCCTCGATCGGCGAGAGCCTCGACATCATCAAGGACCTCGGCGGCGCCTATGACGTCGACAATGTCTACAAGATCGAGAACTTCAAGGGCACCCATGGCATCGGCCACGTGCGCCTTGCGACCGAGTCGGACGTTGCACCCGAAGCCACCCACCCGTTCTGGGCCACCGGCTTCTCCGACATCTCGATCGTCCACAACGGCCAGATCACCAACTACTACAAGATGCGCCGCCGGCTGGAGAAGGTCGGCTACTTCTTCAACACCGACAACGACTCGGAACTGATCGCGGTCTACCTCGCCGACAAGCTGAAGCATGGCTTCACGCTGAAGGAGGCGCTCAAGACCTCGATCGACGACCTCGACGGCACCTTCTCCTTCCTCGTCTCGACCAAGGACGAGATCGGCTATGCCAAGGACAAGCTCGCGGCGAAGCCGATGGTCAAGTACGAGGACGACAAGATCATCGCCATCGCGTCGGAGGAAGTGTCGCTGAACCGACTCTTCCCCGGCCGTGCCCTCAACACCTCTGAACCCGCTCCCGGAACCTACGATACATGGCAACGATCGATCTCAGCGTAACGCCCGTCCGCGAAGCCAACGAGCTCTTACGCAAGTATGGCGCAGACGGCATCGACGTCGAGGTGCTGAACCCCGACGCGCGGCACCATATCGGCGTCGGCCTGACGTCTCCGATCAACGTGCATATCCGCGGTTCCGCAGGCTATTTCTGCGGCGGGTTGACGGATGGCCCGCGCTTCCACGTCGACAACAATGTCGGCTGGGGCGTTGGCGACAACATGCTCAACGGCTCGATCATCGTCGACGGCAACGCCTCCGCCATTCCCGGTGTCGCGATCCGCGGCGCGGAAATCGTGGTCAAGGGCAACATCGGCTCACGCGCGGGCCAGGTGATGAAGGCCGGCACGCTGCTCGCTTGCGGCAATGCCAGCTTCATGGCCGGCTACATGATGTATGGCGGCCGGCTGATCATCCTCGGCAATTCGGGCGAGAAGGTCGGCCAGGACATGACCGGCGGTGACATCTATGTCGCGGGCAAGATCGGCGAGATGGGCACCGACGCGATGCTCATCGACCTGCCGCAGAAGGAACGCGACGAGATCCTCGCCTTCCTCGACACGTACAAGATCCCCTTCACCGGCACCTTCCAGAAAATCGTGAACGCCGGCAAGAAGCTGCGCTACCCGAAGACCGAGCCGCGCCGCCGCGCCATTCCCTTCTTCGAGAGCTTCGCCGACAATTCCTACTGGAACGCCAAGGTCCAGGAAGACATCCACATCAAGTCGCAGATCGGCCGCTACCGCATCCGCGGTTACGGCGCGGCGCGCCCGATGCCGCATATCTCCGACATCGCCTTCAAGAAGGATATCAGGATCGGCGCCATGACCGATCCGGACGTGCTCTCGAAGGTCAACATGAAGACGGAAGTCGGCGGCCGCTCGGGTGCGAACCCGCTGAAGCTGTCGATGCCGGTGATGATTGCGCCCATGTCCTATGGCGCGCTGTCGAAGTCGGCCAAGCTGGCCCTCGCCATCGCCTCGCGCCTCTCCGGCATCTCGGAGAACACGGGTGAAGGCGGCATGTCGAAGGAGCAGCGCGAAGAGGCTGCCCAGCTGATCTACCAGTGCCTCGCCGGGCGCCTCGGCTGGAACATCCACGACATGCAGAAGGCCAATGGCCTCGAGATCTATATCAGCCAGGGCGCCAAGCCCGGCCTCGGCGGCCAGCTGATGGCCAAGAAGGTGACGCCTGAAATCGCCCGCATCCGCGGCATTCCCGCTGGCATCGACCTGCGCTCGCCGTCGCGCCACCCGGACGTGCTGGGCGCCGACGACCTCGTCATCAAGGTCGAGGAATTCCGCGAGGCCACCGGCTATCGCGTGCCCGTCTCGGTGAAACTGGGCGCCGGCCGCGTGCGCGACGACATCAAGATCGCCTGGAAGGACGGCTTCGACTTCGTGGAGCTCGACGGCATGCAGGGCTCGACCGGTGCTGCCGGCAACGAGGTGCTCGAATTCGTCGGCATCCCGACGCTCTCCGCCATCCAGGAAGCGCGCGACGCTCTGTCCGAAGTGGGCGGCCTCGACATGCCCATCGTGCTGATGGGCGGCATCAAGGACGGCATCGACACCATCAAGGCGCTGGCGCTCGGCGCGCATGCGGTGGCGGTGGGCACCTCGGCGATCATCGCCGGCGGCTGCATCGCCTGCCTGCAGTGCCATGCCGGCACCTGCGTTACCGGCATCGCCACGCAGGACCCGGAGCACGAGAAGCGCTACAACATCCCCGTGGAAGCCCAGAACATCCACCACTACCTCGAAAGCGTGCGCTGGCAGATTGCCGCCATCACCCACGCGCTGGGCTACAGCGACCCGCACCAGGTATCGCGTGACGACCTCGTCGCGCTGACGCCGGAAGCGGCCGCCATCACCAGGCTTCCCTATCACCCCGAATATCGCGAGCGCGACCAGGACCTCCGCAGGGCTTCCTGAGACGGCATCCACGACAGGACCAAGACGATGAGCACGAACGTCATCACCGTGTACGACATCAACCGTGTGCGCCCGCCCAAGGCGCCGGCACGCGATGATGTGCAGGACCCGCATTTCGTCCCGGCCCCCTGCCAGGTGGCGTGTCCCGTCGGCACCGATGCGCCCTCCTACATCGGCTTCATCTGGGAAGAGAAATATGCGGAGGCCTTCGAGGCCATCACCGCGACCAACCCCTTCTCCTCGATCTGCGGCCGCGTCTGCGACGCGCCCTGCGAACCGGCCTGCCGCCGCGCCGATTCGGATGGGCCCATCGCCATCCGCAACCTGAAGCGCTACGTGATGGACAAGCTCGGCAATGACCACCACTTGGCCCCCGTCAAGGCGACGCGCAAGGAGACGGTGGGCATCGTCGGCGCCGGCCCCGCCGGCCTCACCGCCGCGCAGGACCTCGCCGAAGCGGGCTTCGAAGTCCATGTCTACGAAATGATGGACAAGCCCGGCGGCATGATGGTCTGGGGCATTCCCGGCTTCCGCCTGCCGCCCGGCATCATCGCCGAGGACATGAAGCGCCTGTTCAAGCATTGCCCGGACATTCACCTGCATTGCGGCGTGACGCTGGGCAAGGACGTGACGCTCGACGAGCTGAAGCAGCGCCATGGCGCGGTGCTGATGACCATCGGCTCGTGGTGGGGCAAGCCCATGGGCATCCCCGGCGAGACCCACAAGAACGTGATCGATGGCGTGGGCTTCCTGCGCCGCATCAATGCGGGCGAACGCCCGACGCTGCCCGAGAAGGTGATCGTGGTGGGCGGCGGCGACGTCGCCATGGACGCCTGCCGCGCGGCTCTCCGCATGCCGGGCGTCAAGGAAGTGAAGGTCGTCTACCGCCGCGGCCCCAAGGAAATCCCGGCCCGCAAGGAAGAACTGCACCAGGCCATCCTCGAGAACATCGAGGTGATCTACAACACCCAGCCCATCGAGGTGGTCGACAAGAACGGCGCCATCGCGCTGCGCTGCGTCGAGACCCGCATGGGCCAGCCCGGCCCCGATGGCCGGAGGAAGCCGGAAGTGGTTCCGGGCTCCGAGCGCGACATCGATTGCGGCATGGTGATCATGGCCGTGGGCCAGAAGGCCGAGTCGGCCGAGCTCGACGCGAAAGGCCTGATGGCCGGCGACCGCGTCAAGACCGACTGGAACAACATGCGCACCGAAGACGCACAAGTCTTCGCCGCGGGTGACGGCGCCTTCGGCGGCTCCACCATCGTCATGGCGATGATGCATGGCCACCGCGCCGCGCATTACGTGAAGTCGTTCCTCGACGGCATCGCCGAGCCGCTGCCCTACCGCACGCCCTATCGCACGCGCCACGTTCCGGCGGCACAGGACATCAACTGGGAAGTCTTCCCGCGCCGCGAACAGACGTTCAACGGCCTGGGCGCCAATCCTTCGGCCTTCCCCGAGATCGAGACCACCTACAATGACGTGACGGCGAAGGAAGAGGCGGCGCGCTGCTATCGGTGCGATGCCGAGACCGGCTCGTCGGACTATTCGGTGAAGACGCGCGAGGACATCTTCGTGATGGCCCGCACGCCGGTGACCGACATCCGCACCCAGGCGGCGATCCTCGAGAAGCGGATGAAGCCGAAGGCCAACCCGTTCCCCGAAAACCACCAGGCGTCCTTCGACGATCTGGTGCTGCTGCCCGCCAACCTGTCGCGCCTCGTGATCGACCCCTATCGCGATGCCTGCAACACCGCGACCGACATCGCCGGCAAGGTGCGCCTCGAGATCCCGGTGATCGCGGCGGGCATTGATGCACTTCCTCCGGAGGCCAAGAACGGCCTCGGCCAGGCGCTGTCGACGGTGGGTTCCGCCTACCTGACGCGCGAGCCGCTGCCGCATTCCAAGGCGCCGTGGCTGCAGCTGCTCGAGCCCGGTGACGCGCCGAACCCCGGTGCCGTGGGCCAGGTTTACGTGCTGCCCAAGGGCTTCCACGCCTTCAAGATCCACAAGCAGCCCGGCATGATCACCGGCCTCGTGGCGCGCGCGGAAGACCTCGAGAAGGCCATTCCCTTCGCGCTCGAGCATGACCTCGAGATGATGGTGCTTGACGGCTCGTCGGGCGTCGCCGGCGAGTGGCCGGAGCTGAAGGGCTATCCCGACTTCGGCGTGCTGCGCGATGCGATGCGCATCGTGCGCCGCATGAACCGCGAGGAAGACATCGACTTCGTCTATTTCGGCGGCGTGCGCTCCGGCACCGATGTGGCCAAGCTCATCGGTCTCGGCGCCAAGGCCGGCGCCATCGGCCTCACGCTTGGCATGGCGCTGGGCGGCGAGATGGTGCCGGGCGGCATCGCCTTCTTCGGCGACCGCACCGATGCCGAGCGCGCCGACGGTGCAGCCTCGATCATCAATGCCATGTCGGCGGAAGCCTCCATCATGGCGCGCTGCACCGGCAAGACGGACGTGCGCAACATCGAGCCCGAGGACCTGCGCTCGATCACGCTGGCGAGCAGCAAGGCCTTCGGCATCCCGCTCGCCGGCCAGAAGCGCGGCACGGTGATCGAAGCGGCGGAATAGGCGCCGCATCATCCCTGACGGAGCTTACGATCCCGGTTCTGTCCTCCGTGGCAGAATCGGGATATTCGTCTTGGAAGACAGAGGCGAGGCGCCATGGACATTGTCATTCTCTTCGTTCTCATGGTCACGGGACTCACGATCTGGCGCGGCGCACCGCGCTGGCTGGTGCTGGGCTGCTGGAGCCTGGCGCTGGTGATGATGCTCGCGCTCTTCCGCTATCACGTCACCTCGTCGCTGGGGCTGAGCTTCTGATGAAGGCACTGCTGCCGCGCCTGGTGTTCTGGAGCCTCAACCTGTGGATCCTCGGCTATACGCTGGTCATCGGGCTCGCCCTGCTGCTGCAATTCGCCGAAGGTGAACTCCCCTGCCCGCTGTGCATGTTGCAGCGCTATGGCATGATCGCCAGCACGCTCGGTGCTCTGTGGATCGTGCGGCAAGCGGTAAGCGGCAGGCTGACGCCCGCCACCTATGTTCAGGGCTTCGGCCTCGGCGCGCTGGGCGCTTTCGCGGGCGCCATGTTCAGCGCGCGCCAGGTGATGCTGCACATCCTGCCGGGCGATCAGGGCTATGGCGCGCCGGTACTGGGCCTCCATCTCTACAGCTGGGCCTTCGTCACCTTCATGGTGGTCATCGTCTTCACCGCGCTGCTCGGCATTCTGGCGCCTGCCGCACTGCCGGAGGCGCCGCGGGAGAACAGCCTGGCGGCGCGCATCGCCTCCCTCATCGGCTTCGCCTTTCTTGCAATCGTGGCAATCAACGCCGTGATGATCGTCTTCCTCGAAGGCTTCAACTGGGTGCTGCCCGACAATCCCACGGCTTACGCCCTGTTCGGACGCTGAGCGCCGCGGCACCGCAAAGCGATTGCCGAAGCACCCGGATTCGGGCAACATGCGGTTGTCTTAAGCTGAAGCGGAGGGACATCCGATGACCATGAAAAATCTTCCCGATGACACCGGCTCGCAGGTCGATACGACGCGCCGCCATCTCGTCGGCGGGCTATGCTCGCTGCTGTTCGCGCCCCTCGCGGTGGGCGCCGCAGAAGCGTCCGCCGCAGCCGGCAGTTCCGGCCACATCGCCTTCCGCATCACGCGGGCCGGCCTGATCGTCGGCGTGGGCGGCGGCACCGGCACGCTCACCTATCTGGGCAAGAACTACCCGTTGAGCATCGGCGGCATCAGCCTCGGCGCCACCATCGGCATCGCTTCGGCGGATTTCGTGGGCCGGGTACGCCACCTGCGCCGGGCGAGCGACATCGCGGGCACCTATTCGGCCATTGGCGCGGGCCTTGCGGCGGCGGGCGGCGGCGCGGTTGCGCGGTTGCGCAATTCCCGCGGCGTCGAACTCGAGGTGTCCGGCAAGCAGGTCGGCTTCATGGCGTCGATCGATCTGAGCGGCCTGCGGATCAGGCTGAAATAGCCCTGGTTCGGGCCGCTGCACCAGAATTTCTGACGCGGCTGCGCCATCGCTGCGCCGGCATGGGGCTGATCCTCGTGCTGGCGCCAAGTCCGCTCGCGCCGGCCTTGGCGGCGGAGGTGAAGACGCCAGTGCTCGCCTGGGCGAACTGCCCTCCGGCAGCGCCGGGCGCGGCCAGCACCTCCGCCTTCCAGTGCGCGGAGGCGGTGGTTCCGATCGACTACCAGCACCCCGGAGACGGCAGCTTCCATCTTGCCCTCATCCGGCATCCGGCGGAGCGGCCGGCGGACCGGATCGGCACGCTGTTCTGGAACCCCGGCGGGCCGGGCGATGCCGGAACCCAATACCTTCCGGCCGGCATCGATCGCTTCCCCGCCGAACTGCGCGCCCGCTTCGACATCCTCAGCTGGGACCCGCGCGGCATGGGCGGCCGCACCACGCCGGCCGTGCAATGCTTCGACAGCGCGGCCGCCGAAGCGCAGTTTCTGGCGGCCCAGCCGGAGGCAGGTCTTTCCGATGACCTAAAATCGATTGACGCTGTCGTCAGCCAGCGCGCCGCGCTGAATGCGGCCTGCGTCGCACATGGCGGCGGACTGCTGGCACACGTCTCGACGGCCGACAATGCGCGCGACCTCGACCTCCTCCGCCGGGCCCTGGGCGAGGAGCGCATCAGCTATTACGGCACGTCCTACGGCACGTTCCTGGGCGCCACCTACATCAACATGTTCCCCCAGCACGTGCGCGCCACGGTGCTCGACGGCGGCGTGGCGCCTTCCGCCTGGATGGGCAATGCCGGCGAGGACCTGTCGCTCTCGACCTTCGTGCGGCTCGGGTCCGATTTCGGTGCGGCGGCGACGCTCGATGCCTTCCTCACCGCCTGCGGCCAAGTGGCGGCCAAGGACTGCGCCTTCTCGGCCGGGAGTCCGCAGGCGACCCATGCGAAATGGCAGGCGCTGCTGACCCGCGCCGACGCGGGCGGCGTCAGCCTCGACGGTGAGACGCTCCGCAGCAGCGCCATCGCCAGCGACGTGATGAGCTCGCTCTACCTCGTCCAGCCCCTTCCGGGCTTCGGCCGCTTCCCCGGCTACCGCGCCGTGGCCGAGATGCTGCAGGGCCTGTGGACGGCACCGGCGGGCGCCGCAGCACCGGCCAAGCCGAACGAGACGCTCCCCGCCGCCGCCTCGCCTGCGCCCTACGCCACCAGCGCCGGGCGGCAGCCGGCGGTCATCTGCGGCGAGAGCCCCAATCCGGGCAGCGTGGCCGAGGCCGTGGCGCAGGCGGAAGCGAGTTTCCACCGCGCCGGTGTGACGCCCTGGCCCTTCGGCGCCAGCTGCGTGGGCTGGACGGCGCGCGCCGCCCAGCCTTATCGCGGACCGTGGAACCGGCTGCAGAAGCAGCCGGTGCTGGTCGTCGCCAGCAGCTTCGATCCTGCCACGGCTTTCGGCAGTTCGGTGCGGCTGGCGCAGGAGCTGGGCAACGCCCGGCTGCTGCCGGTGCTGGGTTTCGGCCATACGGTGCTGTTCAACCCCGACCGCTGCGCCCAGGACTATGTGGCGGATTATCTGAGCAGTCTGAAGCTGCCGCCTACGGGGGCGGCCTGCAAGGACGACCATTCGCCCTTCGAGGGCGGCTGAACCCGCGGGAGCGCCATGGAGACCAAAGCCTCGGATGCCGGACACCTCGCAGCGGAGCTGCGCCGGATGCTCGAAGAGATGAGCGAGAGGGTCTTTGCGAAGGACCTCTCCCTCGTCGACCATTTCTGGGCCGGCGGCAAGTTCTGGCTGTTCGGCTCCGAGGAGCATGAGCATGACGAAACGCGCGAAGAGCTCGGCCGGCACATGGCTGCCCTCTTCGCCAAGCCCTACCGCGTGCGCTTCGCCTTCGACCGGCTGAGCATCGACCAGCATGGCGACATGGCCTGGCTCAACGCGCCGGCCGTCCTCGAAGTGCATCACGCCGATCGCGTCGCGCGGACGCCGTACCGCCTGTTCGCCGTGTTCCAGCACATGGGCGACGGCTGGCGCTGGCGCGTCTTCAGCGGCTCGGAGCCCGCCCCGCCGCCGCAGATCAATCCCGTCTGAGCAGGCTGAGCGTTGCAGGATCCTGCTCGCCGCTGCAGTAGCGTTCCAGCGCCGCCCGGAACAGCGACCCATCCCCTCCGGCCAGCAGGAAGAGCGTCATGGAGGAGCGGAATTTCATGTCGTCGGGAGAACCGAAAATCTGATGGAGGCTGCGGTTGCGAACTTCCAGCACCGCTTCGACGCAGGACCTGAGGCGCGCAGCGAGGACGGGGTGTTCGAGATAGGCGCGGGCTTCGGCCAGATCGGCGATGCCGTAGAATTGCGCCGTGGACGAGCGGCCCAGCCCGCGGAGCTGTGGAAACACGAACCACATCCAGTGCGTTCGCTTGCGGCCGGCCCTGAGCTCGCCGAGCACCGTCTCCATGACCCCTTCCTGGGCCGTTGTGAACCGTTCGAGATCGGGCACGCATCCGCTCCACGTCGTGGCGGCCTGCACTGGAGCGCGGCCGCCGCCACGGTCCGGCACGCGGCGAGATTGGCTGGGGCGGGAGGGATCGAACCTCCGAATGGCGGAATCAAAATCCGCTGCCTTACCGCTTGGCGACGCCCCAGCAGAGGGGCCCGTATAGCCAGCGGATCAGTGCTTGCCTAGCCTGAAAAGCATGTCTATAAGCCGCCCCGAGCCTAGGACGGAGTGTAGCGCAGTCTGGTAGCGCACCTGCTTCGGGAGCAGGGGGTCGGAGGTTCGAATCCTCTCACTCCGACCATTTGGCTTCAGGCGTAAGCGCCTTTGATCGCTGGCCGCCCCTCCGGCGCCGGCCCTTCCCTTTCCGCCACGCAAGGCGCCGCGCAGCCGTCAGGCCCGCAATACCTCGATCTCGTAGAGATGGGGCCAGCACTTTCCGGTGACCAGCAGGCGCCCGCTGCGGCTGTCGACCGCGATGCCGTTGAGCACCAGTGGGAAGACCAGCTGCTTCGGATCCGGGTTGAGGCCTTCGAGATTGATCCATCCGACGATCCGCCCTGAGGCAGGATCGATCTCAGCGATGAAATGGGTCTGCCAGACATTGGCGTAGAGAGTGCCGTTGTCATATTCGAGCTCGTTGAGGAAGCCCACCGGGCCGACCTCGTCGGCGACATAGATGATGCGCTCGATGGCGAAGGTCGTGGGGTTGCGGAAGCAGATGCCGGAGGAGCCGTTGCTGGTGATGATGCTCTTGCCGTCCTGCGTCATGCCCCATCCCTGCGACTCGAAGCGGCCCTCGCCGGTGCGGGTGAAGCTTTTCACGTCATAGGTGAAGCGGACGTTCTCGATATAGGTGAGCTGGTGGATGACGCCGTCCAGCACCGTCACCCCTTCGCCGAAATAGCGCTCTTCCAGGGCGATGTGATCCAGCACGCGGCCACTGGCGGGGTCCCACCGCAACAGACGAGAATGGCCGTAGAGGCCGGTGCCCTCGATGATCGCGCCGTCGACCATCACCAGCCCCTCGGTATAGGAGGAGCGGGCGTGCGGGAAGCGCTTCGTCACCTTGTAGCCATGGACGGGAATGGCGTGCTGGTCGAGCACGCGGCGGCGCGTCAGTTCGACATGGGCATGGAAGGGAGCCCGCTCGGCCTGGCCGGCCTCGGCCCGGCCGGCGAGCGGCAGGACTGCACCGGCGAGGCCGGCCTGCAACAGCCTGCGGCGGCCGATTGGCTGGATTGATGAACCCGTCATTCTGCCCCCGTCCCCGTTGCCGATGGACGGAGGCTATCGCGTTTCGAGGTTGCGTTTCAACGCCGCACTCAGCGGCGGCCGAGCAGCGCCCAGATGGCGGGGAAGCCCAGCGCGGCCACCGCGGCCTTCACCACGTCACCCACGAGGAAGGGCAGGAGGCCGAACTGGATGGCCTTGTCGGCGCCGATCCACGCCGAAAGCCAGAGCAGGCCCGGCACGTAGACGACCGCCGCACCCAGAAGCATGGCGGCGAACATCTTGGGCACCGAACGGTCCCAGCCGCGCTCGGCGAGATAGCCCACGACATAGGCCGCGGCGATGAAGCCCAGCACGTAACCGAAGCTCGCCAGCATGACGCCAGACCGGAACTCGGCGAAGACCGGAAGTCCGATGGCGCCTTCGAGCGCGTAGAGCGCCAGTGTCGCCGCTCCGAGCCGCGCCCCATAGGCCGCGCCGACCATCAGGACGGCCAGGGTCTGCAGCGTCATCGGCACGGGAAGCATCGGCACGTTCACCTGCGCGGCGGCGGCCACGAGAAGCGAGCCCAGCACGGCGAGGACGGCATTGCGCGCGAGGCCGGTCTGCGGCCACAGGCGGTCTGAAAGAAGGCTGGCATTCATGGTGGTTCACCCCTACCCTGTTCGAGGAAATTACGGACACCGCTTATAGAGTTGGCCGCTGCGCCCCGCAACACGCACACATGACGGACTTGACTTTCGACCGCAACTTCGACGTGACGCCGGACATTCCCGTCCGCGTGTCGCCCCTCATCCGCCGCGTGCTGGTGAACAATCCCGGACCCTACACTTTCAAGGGCACCAACAGCTTCATCGTCGGCTCAGGCCGGGTGGCGGTGATCGACCCTGGCCCCGATGACGATGCGCATCTGGCGGCGCTGCTGGAGGCGGTGCGGGGTGAGACCGTCACCCACATCCTCGTCACCCATTCCCATGCCGATCATTCGCCGCTGGCCCGGCGGTTGAAGGCGGCAACGGGAGCCGTGACCATGGCCTATGGCGCGGTGCAGGCACCCCCCGTCTCAGGCCTCCGCCTCGATGCCTCGATCGACCATGACTTCGTGCCGGACCATCGCCTTGCCGATGGCGACGTGGTGCGCGGACCCGGCTGGACACTGGAAGCGCTTTACACGCCCGGCCATATGTCGAACCACATGTGCTTCGCCCTGGAGGAAGAGCACGCGCTGTTCGCCGGCGACCATGTGATGGCCTGGGCCACCAGCGTGATCGCGCCGCCCGACGGCGACATGGGGCAGTATTTCGCCTCGCTCCGGAAGCTGCTCGAGCGTGACGATGAGGTCTATCATCCGGGCCACGGACCCTCGCGGCGCGATCCGCTGCCGCTGGTGCGCGGCTATCTCGCCCACCGCCGCATGCGCGAGGAGGCGATCCGGGCGCGTGTCGAACAGGGCGCGCGCCGGGTGGAGGACATCGTGGCCGCGATCTATGCCGACGTGGACCCGCGGCTGCATGGCGCGGCCGCCCTGTCCACCACGGCGCACCTCGATCACCTCGTGCAGCAAGGCAAGCTCCGCAAGGTGGATGGGACTTATGAAACGCTCTAGGTTCCGGGGAAGCGATAGGCCTTGAAGCGGGCGCGCAGCTCCATCTTCGAGATCTTGCCTGTCGCCGTATGCGGGATCTCATCGACGAAGGCGACGTCGTCCGGCATCCACCACTTGGCCAACTTGCCGTCGAGATGGGCGAGGATGTCCTCGCGCGTCACGCTCGCTTCCTTGCGGCACACGATCACCAGCAGCGGGCGCTCGTCCCAGCGCGGATGCGGCAGGCCGATGGCGGCGGCCTCGTGCACGCCGGGGCAGCCCAGCGCGATGTTCTCGAGTTCGATCGACGAGATCCACTCGCCGCCGGACTTGATCACGTCCTTGGCGCGGTCGGTGATCTGCATGAAGCCATAGGGATCGATCGTCGCGACATCGCCGGTGTCGAACCAGCCCTCGGCATCGAAGGCATTCACGCCCTCGCCCTTGTAATAGCTGCGCGCAATGGCCGGGCCCTTGACCTTCAGCCGGCCGAACGTCGTTCCGTCGTGCGGCAGCGCCTTGCCGTCGTCGTCGGTGATCTTCATGTCGACCATGAAGGGCGGGCGGCCCTGCTTCAGCTTCACCGTCCACCAGTCCTCGGTGGACAGCGTCTTGGTTTCGCCCGTCGCGACACCGAGCGAGCCGATGGGGCTCATCTCCGTCATGCCCCAGGCGTGGATCACGTCGCTGCCATAGGTCTCGACGAAGGCCTTCATGATCGATTCGGGACAGGCCGAGCCGCCGATCACCACGCGGTCGAGATGCGGCAGGCGCAGTTCGGGGTTCTGCTCGAGATATTGCAGCAGCATCAGCCAGACGGTGGGCACGGCGGCGGTGATGCTGACGCGGCCCTGCGTCAGCATCTCGTAGATCGACGCGCCGTCGAGCTTGGGGCCCGGCATGACCAGGGCCGCGCCGCCGATGGGCGCGGAAAACGCCAGCGACCAGGCATTGGCGTGAAACATCGGCACCACCGGCATGGCGACATCGACGCTCTTGATCGCCATCGCATCACCCAGCGCGCACATCATGCCGTGCAGCACGTTGGAGCGGTGGGAATAGAGCACGCCCTTGGGGTGGCCGGTGGTGCCGCTGGTGTAGCACAGGCCGCAGGCGGTGTTCTCGTCGAACTCCGGCCACACGTAGGCCTCGTCACCGCCGGCGACGAGCGTTTCGTAGCAGATGGGATTGCGCAGCGTGGTCGCCGGCATGTGCTCTTCGTCGGTGAGGATGATGAAGCCCTTCACTCCCGGACACTGGTCCTGCAGCGTCTCGAGCAGCGGCACGAAGGTGAGGTCCGTGAAGATCCACTGGTCTTCGGCATGATTCACGATATAGCCGAGCTGGTCGGTGAAGAGCCGCGGGTTGAGCGTATGGACGATGCCGCCCATGCCCATGACGCCATACCAGATCTCGAGATGCCGCCAGGTGTTCCACGCCATCGTGGCGATGACGGAGCCCAGGGATAGGCCGAGCTGCCTTTCGCAGGCCGAGGCCAGTGCACGGGCGCGGCGGTTGACGGTGGCATAGTCCGTGCGGTGCAGCGGCCCTTCGACGGAGCGCGACAGGATGGTCCTTGTGCCATGCCAGCGCGCCGCGTGGTCCAGCACGCGGTGAACCAGCAATGGAAAATCCTGCATCAGGCCGCGCATGGCATGTTCTCCCCGTTCCAACTCTAACGGGAATGCAAAAGCCTCGCCAGATGACGTTCCCTGCCTGTCAGGTCAAGTTCTGGGGTCGATCGGTGTGATGGCGCCGAGCCCCAGCACCTGCTCGATGAAGCGCGCGCCGGCGAGGAGCTTCGCCTCGGCCCGCCCCGGCGCGACCACCTGCAGGCCGACCGGCAGATGATCCGCCGTGAAGCCGCAGGGAATGGAGATGGCAGGGCTCGCGGTGAGCGTGATGGCGTGGACGATCATCAGCCAGTCGACATAGGTGTCGAGCGTCACGCCATCGCATTCGGCGACATAGCGCTGCTCCACCGGGAAGGGCGGCACGATGGTGGTGGGGCAGAGCAGAAGGTCATAGGTTTCGAAGAACGTCCTCATGCGCCGGAACATCTCGCCGCGCTGGGCCTCGGCCCGCGCGATCTCGGCGCCGGTGACCTTGAGCCCCTTCTCGATGTTCCACACCACTTCGGGCTTCAGCAGGTCACGATGCTTGTCGAGCAGAGGCTTCATGTTGGCATAGGAGAGTGCCCGCAGCGTCTGGGCGCAGTCGCGGGTTTCGCGCAGATCGGGGTGCGCCTCCTCCACGATGACGCCCGCCTGCTCCAGTTTGCGGGCTGCGGCCATGACGAGGTCCGCAATACGCGGGTCGACCGGCGGCAGGCCGAGGTCACGCGACACCGCCACGCGCTTCGGTTTCCAGCCGGAGCGTGCGGCAGCGAGATAGGAAGTGCCGTCGGAGGGCAGCGACAGCGGGTCCGCCGCTTCCTCGCCCACCATGGCATCGAACAGCAGCGCCAAATCCTCGACATTGCGCGCCATGGGCCCCTCGACGCCCAGCGTCGAGTCGATCTTGGAGAACACGGTTGCCGCAACACGCCCCGGCGAGGGCCGCATGCCGGTCACGCCGCAGAAGCTGGCGGGGTTGCGCAGCGACCCACCGAGATCGGACCCGTGCGCCACCCAGGCCATGCCGGTGGCGAGCGCGACGGCTGCCCCGCCGGAGGAGCCGGAAGCCGACAGCGCCGTGTTCCACGGATTGCGGGTGACCCCGAAGACCTCGTTGAAGGTGTGGGCGCCGGCCCCGAATTCCGGGGTGTTGGACATGGCGTAGATGACGCCCCCCTTGCCCTCGAGGTGGCTGACCAGCAGATCGGAGGTTTCTGCCACCCGGTCCTTGAAGATGGGCGAACCCTGGGTGCAGCGCACCCCGGCCACGTCTGTCAGGTCCTTGATCGGCACCGGCAGGCCGGCGAGCGGGCCACGCTGCGCGGGCGGCCGTTCCATCAACGCCTTAGCATGCTGGCGGGCCCGGTCGAAGCACAGCGTTGGCAGGGCATTCACCGCTCCGTTCACCTCCGCCACCCGACGTTCCAGCGCATCGAGGCAGTCGAGCGGGGTGATGTCACCCCGCTGCAGGCCCTCGACGACTTGGGCGGCGGTCATCCGGATCAGGTCAGCCATGAAAATTCCCCTCTGCAGAGGCGGATGAAATCCGTTTGCCGCCACCCCGTCAACGGGCGTAAAAGCCGCCCAGCCATTCATAAACGGGATTCCAAGGAGAGCATCATGAACGCACCGGTCGCAGCCCCAGGCATGAACAAGCAGTGGGTGGAACGCCGCGCCAAGGCCGTGTCCCGCGGCATCAGCGCGGGCGCCCCGGTCATCGCGGCGAAGGCCGAGAACTCCGAGATCTGGGACGTCGAGGGCAACCGCTACATCGACTTCGGCGGCGGCATCGCGGTCGTCAACACCGGCCACCGCCATCCCCTCGTGATGAAGCGCGTCTACGAGCAGCTCGAGGCCTTCACCCACACCTGCGCCATGGTGATGCCTTACGCCCCCTTCATCGAGGTCTGCGAGAAGCTGAACGCCGTCGCGCCCATCTCCGGCGAGAAGAAGACGGCCCTCGTCACCACAGGCGCCGAGGCGGTGGAGAACGCCGTCAAGTTCGCCCGCGCCTATACTGGCCGCTCCGACATCATCGCCTTCAACGGTGGCTTCCATGGCCGCACGCTGCTCGGCATGTCGCTGACCGGCAAGGTCGTTCCCTACAAGGCGAAGTTCGGCCCCATGGCGCCGGGCGTGTGGCACGTGCCCTTCCCGGTGGCGCACAAGGGTGTGACCATCGACGAGACGATGCATGCCATCGAGTGGCTGTTCAAGGCGGACGTCGAGCCGCAGCGCGTCGCGGCCATCATCATCGAGCCGGTGCAGGGCGAAGGCGGCTTCTACATCGCGCCGAAGGAACTGATGGTGAAGCTGCGCCAGCTCTGCGACCAGCACGGCATCCTGCTCATCGCCGACGAGATCCAGTCCGGCTTCGGCCGCACCGGCAAGTTCTTCGCCATGGAGCATTATGGCGTCGAGCCCGATCTCATCACATCGGCCAAGTCGCTGGCCGGCGGCTTTCCGCTCGCCGCCGTGGTCGGCCGCGCCAAGATCATGGACGCGCCGGAGCCGGGCGGCATCGGCGGCACCTATGCCGGCAACCCGGTGGCCTGCGCCGCGGCCCTGGGCGTGTTCGACGCCTTCGAGCAGGAAGGCCTGCTGGAGAAGGCCGAACGCCAGGGCCAGCTGATCATGGAGCGCATGAAGGCGGTCAAGGCCAAGGGCAAGGGCATGCCGATCGGCGACGTGCGCGGCCTCGGCGCCATGTGCGCCTTCGAGCTCGTCACCCAGCATGGCGGCAACGAACCGGATGCCGGTGCAGCCAAGGCGCTGGCGGCCAAGTGCCTGGAGCGCGGCCTCCTCATCCTCACCTGCGGCGTCTATGCCGACACGGTGCGCATGCTGACGCCGCTGACGGCCTCGGAAATGGTGCTGAAGGAAGGCCTCGACATCCTCGAGAGCGCCATCCTCGGCAACTGACCTTGACCAAGCCGTTTCCAAAACGCCGGGCTGTCGCCCGGCGTTTTTTTTGGGCGTCTTGCCTGGATAACTGACTCTCACGAACATGTGAGGGCGGGCGCGCCGCGGCGCGCAATCCGTTACACCCCGGCCGCCGTTTGATGGACCAGTGCAGGCGACGCCGTTGCAACAACGTCGCCGCCGCACATCACTGACGGCTTTCACATCCACTGGAGACTTCGATGCACAAGATCCTTCTTGCGGCCACCGCCGCGCTTTGCCTCGGTGCGGCTTCGGCCTCCGCCGCCAACGTCGTCGAGACCGCGCAGGCGGCCGGCAGCTTCAAGACCCTGATCACCGCCGCCCAGGCTGCGGGCCTTGCCGACGCACTCGCCAACACCAAGAACATCACCGTTTTCGCGCCGACCGACGCGGCTTTCGCCAAGCTGCCGAAAGGCACTGTCGAATCGCTGCTGAAGCCGGAGAACAAGGCCAAGCTGGTGGCGATCCTCGAGTACCACGTCGTGCCGAAGGAAATCACCGCCGAGCAGATCCCCGCCGGCAAGATCAAGCTGACCACGCTGAAGCCGAAGGGCGACCGCACCATCATCGTCGACAAGACCAAGAAGGGTGTCACCGTCGACAACGCCCATGTCGTCAAGGCCGACGTGATGGCCGACAACGGCGTCATCCACGTGATCGACACCGTGCTCATCCCGAGCAAGTAAGCAGCTCAGGCAAGTACTTCCACGCTCACCTCACCCGGGCTTCGACCCGGGTGTCTCTTTCCTGTCGCGACAAAAGAGGACGCCCGGGTCAAGCCCGGGCGAAGTGAGCATTGCGGATGATGCGTGCAGAGTGGATCGCGCTCAGCCCTTCGGCATGATCGGCGGGGCGATGACGATGTAGGGCGTCTTGGGCTGCTGGCCCGGCGGCACGTAATCGGGCGCCGCTGCGCCGGTGTCGCCGAGCGACACGATGTACTGGTAGAGCGAGCGGATGTCGCTCTCGTCCATGGCGTGGACATTGGCGAAGGGCATGGGCGGCCTGGCCTGGAAGGTCTTCGCATATTGCAGGAAGGCGTCTTCGCTGCCCTTGTCCCTGGCGACGAGGCGGAGGTTCGCCGGATAGGTGGTGCCCCACGGACCCTGCCAGCCGAGGACGGTGCCCTTCAGCGCCACGGCCGGGTCGATCTTGCCGGTCTCGGCATAGCCTGCCGTATGGCAGTCATGGCAGCCCGAGGTGATGGCCACCTGCGCGCCACGCGCCACAGATACCTCGCCGGCAACCGCAGCACCCGCCGAAGCCGCGACGGCGCCTGCTGCCAGTGCGCCGTAAATCCACATCTTCATGTCGTTCTCCCTTTGATTTGACGCGGCCTGTCTCGCCGCTGCTGCCGTGGAATTCTGTGATGAAAGTCACAGCATCGCCCCACGCCGGCAATTTGATATCAAAGCGCGTAAAATGGGAAATCGATTTTAACGGGAGAAATGAAGAGGGCGCGGACATTGCCGTCCGCGCCCTTCGAATTCAGCCGTGCGGTGCGATCACTCGCCCTGCGGGGCCTCTTCACCGCCCTCGGCGGCCTGCTTCTTGGAGATGTCCTCGCCGGTCACCTGGTCGACCTGCTTCATCGACAGGCGGACCTTGCCGCGGTTGTCGAAGCCCAGGAGCTTCACCTTCACGGCGTCACCCTCGTTGACGACGTCGGACACCTTGTTGACGCGCTTCGACGCGAGTTCCGAGACGTGCACCAGGCCATCGCGCGAACCGAAGAAGTTCACGAAGGCGCCGAAGTCGACGACCTTGACGACCTTGCCGTCATAGATCTCGCCCACTTCCGGCTCCATGACGATGCCCTTGATCCACTTCACGGCCGCTTCGATGGCCGTGCCCGAGGACGAGGCGACCTTGACGGTGCCGTCGTCCTGGATGTCGATCTTGGCGCCGGTCTTCTCCACGATCTCGCGGATGACCTTGCCGCCGGTGCCGATCACTTCGCGGATCTTGTCGGTCGGGATCTTCAGCGTCTCGATGCGCGGCGCATGCTCGCCCAGCGAGGCGCGCGCACCGGTGAGGGCCTCCGCCATCTTGCCGAGGATGTGCAGGCGGCCGTCCTTGGCCTGCCACAGCGCGACCTTCATGATCTCCTCGGTGATGCCGGTGATCTTGATGTCCATCTGCAGCGAGGTGATGCCTTCCGACGTGCCCGCGACCTTGAAGTCCATGTCGCCGAGGTGGTCTTCGTCACCCAGGATGTCGGAGAGCACCGCATAGCGCTCGCCTTCCTTGATGAGGCCCATGGCGATGCCGGCGCAGGGCGCCTTCAGCGGCACGCCGGCGTCCATGAGGGACAGCGAGGCGCCGCAGACCGAGGCCATGGAGGACGAGCCGTTCGACTCGGTGATCTCCGAGACGACGCGGATGGTGTAGGGGAACTGGTCCGTTGCGGGCAGCAGCGGGTGGATGGCGCGCCAGGCGAGCTTGCCGTGGCCGATCTCGCGGCGGCCCGTGGCGCCCATGCGGCCCGTCTCACCGACCGAGAAGGGCGGGAAGTTGTAGTGCAGCATGAAGGTGCCCTTGCTCGTGCCGTCGAGCGAGTCGATGTACTGCTCGTCCTCGCCGGTGCCGAGGGTCGTGACCACGAGGGCCTGCGTCTCGCCGCGGGTGAACAGGGCCGAGCCATGGGTGCGCGGCAGCACGCTCGCTTCCGCGACGATCTGGCGGACCGTCTTGGTGTCGCGGCCGTCGATGCGGTGGCCGGTGTCGAGGATGGCGTTGCGGACGATATCCTTCTCGAGGTGCTTGAAGGCCTCGCCGACCTTGTTGGCGGGCGGCGCATCGGGAAGGTCAGCGCCGGTCAGCGCGGCCATGACCTTGTCCTTGGCCTTGGCGACGGCTTCCTGGCGATCTTCCTTCTTGGCGATCGCGTAGGCGGCGCGCACGTCGGCCTCGGCGATGTCCTTGACGCGCTTGTAGAGCGCTTCGGCATCCGGCGGCGTGAAGTCACGCGGCTCGCGCGAGGAGCGCTCGGCGAGGCGGATGATGGCCTCGATCACCGGCTGGAAGCCGCGGTGGCCGAACATGACGGCGCCGAGCATGATTTCCTCGGAGAGCTCCTTGGCTTCCGATTCCACCATGAGAACGGCGTCCTGCGTGCCGGCGACCACGAGGTCGAGCGACGACAGCTTCTGCTGCTCGACGGTGGGGTTCAGCACGTATTCGCCATTGATGTAGCCGACGCGCGCCGCACCCACCGGGCCCATGAAGGGAATGCCCGACAGGGTGAGCGCTGCGGAGGAGGCCACGAGGGCGAGGATGTCGGTGTCGTTCTCGAGGTCATAGGAGAGAACGGTGGCGATGACCTGCGTCTCGTTGCGGAAGCCCTCGACGAAGAGCGGGCGGATCGGACGGTCGATCAGGCGCGAGATGAGCGTTTCACGCTCGGTCGGGCGGCCTTCGCGCTTGAAGTAGCCGCCCGGGATCTTGCCGGCGGCATAGGTCTTTTCCTGATAGTTGACGGTGAGCGGGAAGAAGTCGATTCCCGGCTTGGCGCTGCGCTCGGCAACGGCGGTGGCGAGAACGGTGGTCTCACCCAAGGAGGCGACAACGGCGCCATCGGCCTGACGGGCCACGCGGCCGGTTTCGAGGCGCAGCGTCTGTCCGCCCCACTGGATTTCTTCGACGTCGATATTGAACATATGGATTTTCCTTTGTGCCCTTCGCCGCCGCTTGAAAGACGTGCACCACCACTGTGGACGGCATCCCCTTTGGGCCGAGAGCCCGGCCCCATTGCCGGACTCTACTGATGGGGACGCGGGCGGCTACTCGGTGATCCGCCCGCTCGATCGTATTTTCGAGGTCCGCTTAGCGGCGGATCTCGAGGCGCTTGATGAGCGTCTGGTAACGCGCATCGTCGATGCGCTTCAGGTAGTCGAGAAGCGAACGGCGCTTGCTGACCATCGTCAGGAGACCACGGCGGGAATGATTGTCCTTCTTGTGGGTCTTGAAGTGGTCGGTGAGGTAGTTGATGCGCTCCGTCAGGATCGCAACCTGGACTTCGGGCGAACCGGTGTCACCCGGCTTCGTGGCATATTCCTTCACGAGCGCAACCTTGCGCTCAGCAGTCATGGTCATCGGTCATCTCCATTGGATGGATGGTTACAGGTTGAACAAACGCTTCGGCTTGAGCGATCCCTGGATGATCGTCCCGATCCCGAGCGGCTTGCCGCCGCTCATCATCAGAACCGAATCTTCCGCGATGGGAGCATTCGCGCCTCTGAGCAGGACGGTCTGTCCGAGCTTCAGGCGTCGGGCCTGCTCTTCGTCGATGGCCAGTGCCGGGATGCCGTCCAGCACGGTCTCGATGGGGAGCAGAACCCCTTTGTTGGCGTCTCCGCCGGGGGCCTTATGGCTGAGTTCCGTAAGGTTTTCCAGCGAAATCATATGGGTTTCGGTGAAGGGGCCGACCGCCACCCGGCGTAAGCTGGAGACGTGCGCAGCCGTCCCCAGGGCGCGGCCCATGTCCCTGGCGAGCGAGCGGATATAGGTGCCCTTGCCGCATGTGACCTCGAAGGTCGCATGGTCCGGGTCGGGCATGCCGACCAGCGTCAGGGCCTCGATCAGGATGGGCCGTTCGGCCAGTTCCACCGCCTCCCCGGCCCGGGCCAGGTCATAGGCGCGTTCGCCATCGACCTTGATGGCCGAAAAGGCGGGCGGCGCCTGCATGATCTCTCCCGTAAAGCGGGAAAGAACCGCCTCGATGTCGCTCCGCGACGGGCGGTGGCCCGAGGTGACGGTCACCTCGCCCTCGAGGTCGTCGGTCGTCCGCTCCTCGCCCCAGCGGGCGGTGAAGCGGTAGACCTTGCGGCCGTCCATGGCGTGGGAAACGGTCTTGGTCGCCTCGCCGAGCGCGATGGGCAGGAGGCCGGAGGCCAGCGGGTCCAGCGTGCCGCCATGCCCCGCCTTCTCGGCGTTGAACAGCCAGCGCACCTTGCCCACGGCCTGGGTGGAGGTCATGCCATAGGGCTTGTCGAGGATCAGCCAGCCGTGGACGGGGGTGCGCTTGATCTTGGCCATAATGCTTCCGATGAAGTCCCTTCTCCCGTCCGAAGGATGGGATAAGGTGGCCGACAGGCCGGATGAGGGCCTCTTTCAGGGGACGCGATTCGCGGAGAGAGGCCCTCATCCGCCCTTCGGGCACCTTCTCCCATTGCTGCGCAACGGGAGAAGGGACCAATCTAGTCCTTCTTGTCCAGATCCCGCGCCACTTCGGGGCTGCGCAGCAGTTCGTCGATCTTGCCGGCATAGTCCAGCGCCGTGTCGACGCGGTAGCGGATCTCCGGGGTGAACTTCATCTCGAGCTTGGGGGCGACGAGGCCGCGGATGTAGCGGCGGTTCCGGTTCAGCGCCTCGAGCAGCGCCTTCTCCTTGCCCTGCTGCAGCGTGCGCACGAAGGCCGTGGCGATCTTGAGGTCGGGCGAGATCTGCACCTCGACAACCGTCGGGTTCAGCCGCTCGAGATCGGGATCGCCCGACTCGCCGCGCAGGAAGATGTCCGCCAGCGCGTGGCGGATCAATTCGCCGGCGCGCAGCTGGCGTTGGGAGGGGGCGCTGCCTTTGCTCATCTCAGATCAATCCAGCGTGCGCTGGACCTTTTCCACGCGGAAGCATTCGATCACGTCGCCGGCGCGCATGTCCTGGTAGTTCTCGAAGGCCATGCCGCATTCCTGGCCGACGGGGACTTCCTTGACCTCGTCCTTGAAGCGCTTGAGCGTCGAGAGTGTGCCCTCGTGGATGACCACGTTGTCGCGGATGAGGCGGACCTTGGCGCCGCGCTGGACGGTGCCTTCGGTGACCTGGCAGCCTGCCACCTTGCCGACCTTGGTGATGTTGAAGACCTCGAGGATCTTCGCATTGCCGAGGAAGGTTTCGCGCAGTTCGGGCGCCAGCTTGCCGGCCATGGCCTGCTTGATGTCGTCCACGAGGTCATAGATGATGTTGTAGTAGCGGATCTCGATGCCCGCACGCTCGGCAGCATCGCGCGCCTGGGCGGAGGCACGGACGTTGAAGCCCAGCACCACGGCCTTGGAGGCTTCGGCGAGACCGATGTCGGACTCGTTGATGCCGCCCACCGCATAGTGGATGACGCGCGCCTTGATCTCGGTGTTGCCGATCTTCTCCAGCGCCTGGACGATGGCTTCCGCCGAGCCCTGCACGTCCGCCTTGACGAGGATCGGGAACTCGGTGGCCCCTTCCTTGATGGCCGACATCATCTGCTCGAGCGAGGAGCGTGCGGAGGCCGCACCACGGCTCTCGCGGCGCTTGCGCTCGCGGTACTCCGTCACTTCGCGGGCACGCGCATCGTTCGGCACGACGTCGAACTGGTCGCCGGCTTCCGGCGCCGAGTTGAGGCCCAGCACTTCGACGGGAGTCGACGGCAGGGCTTCCTTGACCTGCTGGCCCTTGTCGTTGACCAGCGCACGCACGCGGCCCCAGGCCGAACCTGCGACGAAGATGTCGCCGAGCTTCAGCGTGCCGCGCTGCACCAGCACGGTGGCGACGGGACCACGGCCCTTGTCGAGCTGGGCTTCGACGACCATGCCGCCCGCTTCGCGGTCGGGGTTGGCCTTCAGGTCGAGAACTTCCGACTGCAGCAGGATGACTTCCAGCAGGCGGTCGAGGTTGGTGCCCTTGAGGGCCGAGACTTCGACTTCCAGCGTGTCGCCGCCCATGCTTTCGACCACGATCTCGTAGCGCAGGAGTTCGTTCCTGACGCGCATCGGGTTGGCGGCGGGCTTGTCGATCTTGTTGATCGCCACGATGATCGGCACATTGGCCGCACGGGCGTGGTTGATGGCTTCCACCGTCTGCGGCATGACACCGTCATCGGCGGCGACCACCAGCACGACGATATCCGTCGCCTTGGCGCCACGCGCACGCATCGAGGTGAAGGCCTCGTGACCCGGCGTGTCGATGAAGGTGACGACGCCATTGGGCGTATCGACCTGGTAGGCGCCGATGTGCTGGGTGATGCCGCCGGCTTCGCCGGAGACCACGTTGGTCTTGCGCAGCGCGTCCAAGAGCGAGGTCTTGCCGTGGTCGACGTGGCCCATGATGGTGACGACGGGCGGGCGCGACTTCAGCTGTTCCGGCGCATCGGTGTCGCCGGCGAGGCCTTCGACCACGTCCGACTCCGACACGCGCTTGACCTTGTGGCCCATCTCCTCGGCGACGAGCTGGGCGGTGTCGGCATCGATCACGTCGTTGATCGTATGCATCTCGCCCTGCTTCATCAGGAACTTGATGATGTCCACGGCGCGCTCGGCCATGCGGTTGGCGAGCTCCTGGATGGTGATCGCTTCCGGGATGATGACCTCACGGCTCACCTTCTCGGTCGGCATCTGGAAGCCCTGGGTCTGCTTCTTCAGGCGCTCGGTACGGCGGCGGAAGGCGGCGACGGAGCGGGCGCGCTCGTCATCCTCGTTCAGCGCATTGCCGACCGAGAGACGGCCGCGGCGCTTGTCGGCCTCGGCGGTCTTGGTCGGGCGGGCCGGCACGGGGGCCTTGATCTCGCGCTTGACGGCGCCGGCGAAGGTGCGGCGCGGCGCGGTTTCTTCCTCGTCATGCGTGCGCTTGACCGGGGTGACGCCGGCCCGGTTGGTGGCGGCCTTCATCGGCTCGGTCGCCGGGGTCACGACATTCGACGTGGCGGACTTGGGCGCCAGCTTCTTGGCGGCCTCGTCGGCCTTGCGGCGGGCATCTTCCTCGGCCTTGTGGCGGGCGTCGTCCTCGGCCTTGCGGCGGGCGGCGGCCTCGCGCTCGACGAGGTCGCGCGCTTCCTGCTCGCTGCGGCGCTTGGCATCCTCTTCTTGGCGCTTGCGGTCCTCGGCCTCGCGCACCCGGGCGCCGGCAAGGGCGCGGTCACGCGCCTCCTTTTCCTCAGGCGTCAGTGTGCGGAGCACCACGCCCGAGCGCTGCGTCGGCTGCGGCTTGGGGGCGGACGGTGTCTGGGTATTGGACGGGGGCGCGGGCGTCACGGGGGTGACGCGCGGAGCGGCCTTGGGCTCGAGCGGGGTCGCGGGCTTGTCGTCGCCGAAGCGCTTGCGCTTGGTTTCGACCACCACGGTCTTTGAGCGTCCGGCGCCGAAGCTCTGCTTGACCTTGCTCTGCTCGATCGACGGCCGCTTGAGGGTCAAGGTTCCCCCAGCCGGGCGGCTGCCATCGGACTTGCGGTCTTTGTCGTTGTTATCAGTCATCTTTTCTCTATCAGGTCCTCGGGCGAGCCGGTCATACGGCCCGCAAACGTCTCGATCCGGCGCACGGCTGCGGAGAGCTTTTCGGCAAGCCCTCCCTTCGCCACGGCAGCATGTACCACATTTGGGCGGCCAAAAGCCAAATCCAATTCGTGGATTTCGAAAAGAACGATCTTTTCGACGACTCCTGGTTGGGCGAGCTTGTCCAGCTTGCGGCAACCGTCTGGCTTGGCATCGGTTCCGTGGAACAGCAGCCGTGCCCGGCCGCGTCCCAGCATGTCCTCAACCTTGGTGAAGCCCGACACGGCTTCGCCCGCCTTCTTGGCGAGCGAGAGCAACGACAGGGCCTGCTGGCGGAGGAGTTTCGACACGATATCGGGGAGATCGGGCGGGATTGTGGTCTCCGCCCCGAAGCCACGCGCGAACATCTTGCGGGCGATGGCCTGGTCGAGCAGCTTGGCGTCGAGGCTGACCCACACGCCGCGGCCTGGCAGCTTGCGGGCAAGGTCGGGCACCACCACGCCGCCCGGTCCGCGGACGAAGCGGATCAGCTCCGCTTCGTCCTTCACCGTGCGGGTGACGATGCACATGCGGTCCGCCAAGGGCTGGTCCGCCTCCTCGTTCAGGCTGGCGTCGGTCAGGCTTCCACCTCGCCTTCCTCTTCCGTCTCGGGCTCGACCGGGGCTTCGATCCAGCCGGCATGGATGCGGGCCTTCATGATCAGGTCATTGGCTTCTTCCGCCGAGACCTCGAGGTCGGAGAAGGCACCCTTGTGCTTCACCGCGCCACCGGCCTTGCGCTCGGTCCAGCCGATCAGCTCGTCGGTGTCGCAGCCGGCGAGATCCTCGACCGACTTGAGGCCGGCCTCGCCCAGCGCCACCATCATGGCGGGGCTGAGGCCGTCGATGTCCTTCAGCTCGTCGAGAACGCCCAGTTCGACGCGCCGCGCGTCGAGCTCGGCCGACTGGCGGTCGAGGAACTCACGCGCGCGGCTCTGCAGTTCTTCCGCCGTCTGCTCGTCGAGGCCTTCGATCGAGGCCACTTCGCGGGCGTCGACATAGGCCACTTCCTCGACGGTGGCGAAGCCTTCGGAGGCGAGGAGCTGGGCCAGCGTCTCGTCGACGTCGAGTGCGGAGACGAAGAGCTCGGTACGCGCCGCGAATTCCTTCTGGCGGCGCTCGGACTCTTCGGCTTCCGTCATGATGTCGATGTCCCAGCCGGTGAGCTGGGAGGCAAGCCGCACGTTCTGGCCGCGGCGGCCGATGGCGAGCGACAGCTGCTCGTCCGGCACCACGACCTCGATGCGCTCGGACTCTTCATCGAGCACGACCTTGGAGACTTCGGCAGGCGCCAGCGCGTTCACCACGAAGGAGGCAACGTCCTGCGTCCACTGGATGATGTCGATCTTCTCGCCCTGCAGCTCGTTGACAACGGCCTGGACGCGGCTGCCGCGCATGCCGACGCAGGCGCCGACCGGATCGATCGAACCGTCCTTGGAGCGCACGGCGATCTTGGCGCGGCTGCCCGGATCGCGGGCGACCGACACGACCTCGACGACGCCGTCATAGATTTCCGGCACTTCCTGGCCGAACAGGCGGGCCATGAACTCGGGATGCGTGCGCGACAGGAAGATCTGGGGCCCCCGCTGCTCGCGGCGCACGTCGTAAACATAAGCGCGCACCCGGTCGCCGGGGCGGAAGGTCTCGCGCGGCAGCGATTCGTCGCGGCGGATGATGCCTTCGCCGCGGCCGAGATCGACGATCACGTTGCCGTATTCGACGCGCTTCACCGCGCCATGGACGATCTCGCCGATACGGTCCTTGTATTCGGCATACATGCGGTCGCGCTCGGCATCGCGCACCTTCTGCACGATCACCTGCTTGGCGTTCTGCGCCGCGATACGGCCGAACTCGATGGGCGGCAGGCTCTCGGCGATCTGGTCGCCGATGTTGGCGGCGGGGTTCCTCCGCTGGGCGTCGGCGAGGCTGATCTGGGTCGCCTCGTTCTCGACCTCCTCGACGACGAGGAGCAGGCGCTGCAGGCGGGTCTCGCCGCTGCGCGGGTCGATTTCGGCGACGATCTCGTTCTCGGCGCCATAGCGGGCCTTGGCGGCCTTCTGGATCGCCTCTTCCATCGCATGCAGCACGACCGACTTGTCGATCGACTTCTCGCGCGCCACGGCGTCCGCGATCTGCAGCAGCTCGAGCCTGTTGGCGCTCACGCCATAATCAGCCATTGTCGTCTTCGCTCCTCTCTTGCGAAATCTGGTCTTCGTCGATCTCGGCGCCGTCTCCGTAGCCCTTCGGCAGGCGGGCCTTGGCGGCCTCGATCAATGCGTCGGTCAGAACTAGCTTGGCATCCGAAATGTCGGCGAAGGGAACGCCGATCAGCACCGGCTCCTTCGTGGCCCCTTCCGGGTTCTCGATGAACAGCCGCACCTCGCCCTCGTGGTAGCCCTCGAGCGTGCCCTTGAAGCGCTTGCGGCCGGCGACCGGCACGGCCATCTCGACCTTCACCTCGTGCCCCGCCCAGGCCTCGAAATCGAGCGGCCGCACCAGCGGCCGGTCGATGCCGGGGGACGAGACCTCGAGATGGTAGCGCGACGACACCACGTCCTCGACGTCGAGGATCGGCGACATCGCCCGGCTCACCGCCTCGCAGTCGTCGATGGTGAAGGTGCCGTCGGGGCGCTCCGCCATGATCTGCAGCGTCGGGCCACTCATCTTCACGCGCACCAGCCTGAATCCCAGGTCGGCGAGCACGGGTTCGGCCAAGGCCGCCACCCGCTGCGCGGGGCCGGTCTCGCGGGCCAGTCTGGTTTCTGTTTCGGTCGTCATCGGAGCCCTTTCAGGCAATAAAAAAAGCGGGCCCCGGGACCGGGACCCACTCGCGATCTCCACTGTCGTGGCTATGTGAGTGAACCTAAGTTGGGCGGGATATAGTCTTTTCGGGGGTCCTCCGCAAGGGGGTGGCGGTTTGCGGGCCCATTCCCTGCCCACCGTCACCCCGGCGAAGGCCGGGGTCCAGCTTTGCTGGCCGAAAGGAAGCTGGATCCCGGCCTTCGCCGGGATGACGGCGCTAAAACGGGTTTCGTAACGATTGCTTTTTGAGTTTTCTGGCAGGGCCGCTACCCCCCTAGCTGCCAGCTTAGATGGACGCCTCTGGGCTTCCCAGGGGCTAGACTCTCCGGAACCTCAGATAGGCCGAGCCCCGGCCCTCGCGACGGGCCTTGGCCTCATAGCGGGTCTCGATCCAGTTCTCATAGGGAACCGAAGGATCGCCCTCCTCCGCGAAGCCGCCATGCTGGGCCACGTGCTCGCGCGTCCAGGCAACGTAGTCGTCGATGTCACTGGCGAAGAGGAAGAGGCCGCCGGGCTGCAGCACGCGGTGGAACTGCGCCAGGTTTTCGGGGCTCACGAAGCGGCGCTTGTTGTGGCGGGCCTTGGGCCATGGATCGGGATAGAGCAGGTAGATGCGCGCGAAGCAGGCGTCCGGCAGCGCCTCGAGCAACAGGCGCGCGTCGCCGTCATGGAGCTTCACGTTGGTGAGGTTCTTCTCCTCCACCAGCGCCAGCATCTTGGCCACGCCGTTGACGAAGGGCTCGGCCCCGATGAAGGAAATCTCCGGATGCAATTCCGCCTGGTGCGCCAGGTGTTCGCCGCCGCCGAAACCGATCTCCAGCCAGCGCCGCTCCCCCAGTCCCGCCAGCGGATCCTCGACCGCCACGCGCAGGTGCGGCAGCAGCTGGTCCATCAGTTCGGAATGATGACGGCGCAAGGTTTTGCCCTTGCGCCGCCCATAGAACTGGAAGCGTTTTTCGGACGTGTCGGTCACTTCACCGCGGCTTTGAGCGCCTTCGCGAGGTCGGTCTTTTCCCAGGAGAAGCCGCCGTCTTTTTCCGGCGCGCGGCCGAAATGGCCATAGGCCGAGGTGCGCGCATAGATCGGTCGGTTGAGGTTCAGGTGCGTGCGGATGCCGCGGGGCGAGAGGTCCATGACCTTGCTCAGCGCCTTCTCGATCTTGGCCTCGGGCACCTTGCCGGTGCCATGGGTATCGACATAGACCGACAGCGGCTGGGCGACGCCGATGGCGTAGGAGAGCTGGATGGTGCAGCGCTTGGCGAGCCCTGCCGCCACCACGTTCTTGGCGAGGTAGCGCGCCGCGTAAGCCGCCGAGCGGTCGACCTTGGTCGGGTCCTTGCCGGAGAAGGCGCCGCCGCCATGGGGTGCCGCACCGCCATAGGTGTCGACGATGATCTTGCGGCCGGTGAGGCCGGCATCGCCATCCGGGCCGCCGATGTAGAACTTGCCGGTCGGGTTCACGTGCCAGACGGTGTCCTTGGTGATCCAGCCCTTCGGCAGCGCCTTCGTCACATAGGGCTTCACCATCTTCAGCACTTCGGCCGAGGTCAGGTCTTCCTTGGTGTGCTGGTGCGACACGACGATCTGCGATGCCGCGACCGGCTTGCCGTTCTTGTAGACGACGGAGACCTGGCTCTTGGCGTCGGGCCCGAGGTGCTTCTCCTTGCCGGAATGACGGGCATCGGCGAGCAGCTTCAGGATCTTGTGGGAGTAATAGATGGGGGCCGGGAGCAGCTCCGGCGTCTCGTCGCAGGCATAGCCGAACATGATGCCCTGGTCGCCGGCACCCTCTTCCTTCTTCTCGCCCGCGGCGTCGACGCCCTGGGCGATGTCAGCCGACTGGCTGTGCAGGAGGATCACGACCTTGGCGTTCTCCCAGTGGAAGCCGTCCTGCTCGTAGCCGATGTCCTTGATGGCCTTGCGCGCGGCGGCCTCGATCTTGGCCTTGCTGACGGAGGCGGGACCGCGGGTTTCGCCCGCGATCACCACGTAGTTCGTCGTTGCCAGGGTTTCGCACGCCACGCGCACCGCCCAGGGGTCGAAGCCCTGTTCCAGCGCCTCGCGATAGAACAGGTCGACGATCTCGTCGGAAATCCGGTCGCACACCTTGTCCGGGTGGCCTTCGGAGACCGACTCGCTGGTGAACACGAAATTCTTGCGTGACATGTGATTCCTGGGTCCCCTTGCCTGAAGCCGCGCGCTTTTTGACAGCGTTGTGAACGCCGGTCAAGGCGACGCTGGCTCAGGGGTGACCCGCAATGTCACTCTTTCGTTTCGGCGATCACACGGGCGATGGTGGAGATCAGCTTCCGCTTGTTGACGCTGTCAGCGTCGCGGAACGCCTTGGCCAGCGTCACGCCCTCGACGTTCATGAGGGCGGAGAGCACGGCATCTTCCTCGCGGCCCTCGCCCATGCCGCCATGCTCCTCCACGCCCGGCAGCTCCTCGAAGAAGAACTGCACCGGAACGCCAAGGATCTTGGCAGTGAAGTACAGGCGGCTCGCGCTGATGCGGTTGGCGCCCTTTTCGTACTTCTGGACCTGCTGGAAGGTGATGCCGAGCAATTCGCCCAGCTTCTCCTGGCTCATGCCAATGAGTTGGCGGCGCATGCGGATCCTGCTGCCCACATGCACGTCTACAAAGTTCGGATCGCGTCTTGTCATTTTATCCTCAGACCTGATGCCCCCCGGTCTGACGCCTGTCACTGCTACAAAGTTGTCCGTCATGACTTTGCCTGCAAATTTTCAAGCCCTTTTGGCTTAATATACCTAATCTCAGCGCGCAATCGCTTTATCAACGAAACCGGGCCGGGTTGTTTAAAAATTGCCCTTTCGTGCCAACTTATCTCTCTTTGGTAGAAGAACGCACCAGAAATGCTCCACTGACTGAAAGGATAGTCAGGATAAGCAACCCAAAGTCTCCAAATTCCACATAGGGCGGCGGGGAGATTGCGCGGGGAAGGGGAGAATCAATCACGCCCTTTTCCATCAGCGGCAACATCCTCAGCGTGCGGCCATAGGGATCGATGATTGCGGAAATCCCCGTATTTGCTGCCCGAATCATGGGCAGACCCTGTTCGATCGTGCGCAGCCGCGCCTGCGCGAGATGATGCCAGGGGCCGGTCGAGCGCCCGAACCAGCCATCATTGGTGACATTGATGATGACATCCGGCCGGTTGGCCTCGTCCACCAGCCGATCCGGGAAGATCGCCTCGTAGCAGATGGTGAGGCCGGCCCTGAGACCGCCGGGGAGCGTCACGGTGCGCGGGCCGGGGCCGGGCACGAAGCTGCCGGGGGTCTGGACCACCTGCTGGAAGCCCAGGGGCTTCAGCAGCCAGGCCAGGGGCAGGAATTCGCCCCCCGGCACCAGCCGCCACTTGTCGTAGTGGATGACGGGCTCGGCATTGCCGTCGAACACGATGATGCTGTTGTGGGCATCGGGCTCCTGGCCCTCGCCCTTGCGGTCCACCCGGACAGCACCGGTGACGAGGGTGGTGCGCTGGCCGAGCAGCGGTTTCAGCTCGGCCTTTGCAACCGCACTCTCGTCGATCAGGAAGGGCACCGCCGATTCGGGCCAGATCACATGGGTGATGCCGCCGATGCCGTCGGGCTGATCGGGCGTCGGCACGCTCGACATCTGCTCGAGGTCGTCGAAGATCTGCCGGGCATTGTCCTCGCGCCACTTTTCGTCCTGCGGCAGGTTGGGCTGCACGATGCGGATGGCGATGCCGGGCACCATCGCATCGGTGGCATCGCGCAGGCGCAGCTCGCCCCAGCCCCAGATCACGGGCAGCAGCAGCAGTATCGCCGCCCCGGCGAGCTTGCAGCGGCGCGGGCCCGGGCAGAGGAAGACATAGGGCAGCGACGCCCACAGCACGACGAGCAGCGTGAGGCCGGTCATGCCGATGACCGAGGCCGCCTGCGCGAGCCCGCCCATGCCGTCGACCAGCAGGCCGGGTGCTGCCCAGGGGAAGCCCGTGAACAGGTGGCCGCGCAGCCATTCGGCGATGGCCAGCAGGGCTGCGAAGGTCAGCGCCAGCTGCAGCCCGCGGCCGCCGAAGCGCCTGGCGAGCAGTCCCACCAGCCCCCAGTAGATCGCCATGCCGGCCGACAGGATGCCGAGCATGAAGGGCATCATCCACAGGTAGGTCGCGGCATCGACGAAGAAGGCATAGCCGATCCAGTGCAGCGCCACCGCGAAATAGCCGAGCCCGAAGCCCCATCCGAGGCCGAAGCCGCGGCGCCAGCCGGTGCTGGGCCCGGTGTCGAGCAGCACGAGGAACAGCGGCACGCCGAGGAAGGCCAGCGGCCACAGCCCGAGCGGCGGCAGGCCGATGGCGATGAGCGCCCCGGCCACGACCGCGAGGACGCCGCGCACCGCCGCGGGCAGGGCCGCCATGCGTTGGAACAATCGAATCATGCGGCGGGAACTATAGGAGGGGGCGGCATTGTCTGATAGGAATCCTCGCTCCCGGGGAGAATGCGCCATGAATGACAGGTCACCCGCCGAGGGCATGACGCTCATCGAGCACCTGCCCTTCGACACCGACGACGGCATCGCCAGCCGGGCCCGCATCGGCCTCATGGTTCTCGCCACCGACTTCACCATCGAGCATGAATGGCGCGCCATCATGGCGGGGCTCGAAGGCGTGGCGCTGTACGAGAGCCGCATTCTCAACGATGCCCAGATCACGCCCGAGACGCTGCGCGCCATGGAACCGCGGATCGCGGCGGCGACCGACGTGATCCTGCCGGGCAGCCTGATCGACGTCGTCGCCTATGGCTGCACCTCCGCCTCGATGGCGATCGGCGAGGACAAGGTCTTCGCGCGCATCCGCGAGGCGCGCCCCGATGCCAAGTGCACCACGCCGATCACCGCCGCCTTCGCGGCATTCCGTGCACTGAAGGCCAGGCGCATCGGCGTGCTCACACCCTACCGCGCCGACGTCAACCGCATCGTCGCCGACTACATCGCGGCGCGCGGCTTCGAGGTTCCGGTGTTCGGCTCCTTCAACGAGCAGGATGACGGCATCGTGGCGCGCATCACGCCGGCTTCCGTGCAGCGCGGCGTCGAGACCATTCTAGCCGCAGCGCAGGTCGACGCGGTGTTCGTCTCCTGCACCTCGGTGCGGCTGGCCGCGGCGGCGCGCGCCATCGAGGCGCGCACCGGCGTTCCCATCACCTCGTCCAACCATGCCATGGCCTGGCACGCGCTGCGCCTCGCGGGTGTCGGCGACGCGATGCCGCAGTGGGGCCGCCTGTTCGAGGCGCCGCTGGCCTGACCCTCGGCCGGCGCTCAGGCGCCGGCCTTCAGCTGCTCCATGATGGTCTCCGCGCCCGAAACGTTGACGCCCTTCTCGGTCTCGATGTTGAGGGTCTTCACCACGCCGTTCTCGACGATCATCGAATAGCGCTTGGAGCGCAGGCCCATGCCGGCCACGGCGAGGTCGAGATCGAGGCCGGTGGCCTTGGCGAATTCGGCATTGCCGTCGGCCAGCATCATGATCTTGCCCTCCGATTCGGTGGCCTTGCCCCACGCCTTCATCACGTGGATGTCGTTCACCGCGGTGCAGGCGACGGTGTCCACTCCGTGGCGCTTGAGGTCGTCGTAGGCGAGCAGGAAGCCCGGCAGGTGGTTCATGCTGCAGGTCGGCGTGAAGGCGCCCGGCAGTCCGAACAGCACCACCTTGCGGCCGGCGAAGATGACGTCGGTCGACATCTTCTGCGGGCCTTCGGCGGTGGTGACGGTGAATTCGACGTTGGGCAGCTTGTCGCCCGGCTTGATGGTCATCAGGTGGTCCTTTCGTTGTGGATGGATCAGGGCAGCGCGAGGGTCTGTTCGCGACCCTGTCCGCCGATGAGGTAGGTGATGGTGAGGCTCTGGCCCTTGAGCTTTTCAGGATCGCTCAGGCCGTCGATGACGAGCGTCGCCGCGTGGCCGTCGGCCGACAGCGCCGGGGCGCGGAAATAGGCCGAGGTGGCGCTCTCGACGAAGATGTCGTCGGGGCGCTCCTTCAGTTCGAGGATGAGGACGGGCTTGCCTTCGGCGCTGCCGAGGGTGGCGCCGGAGATGGCGTCGCCCGGCTTGGGCACAGCAGCGCGCGCGGCCTCCGCCTTCGCGCTGCCGAGGGGATCGCGTTCGTCGCTGCCGAGGGCAATCGATGCCTGGGCCTGGGCGGGCACGCAGACGTCCTTGCACACCGCGAAGAACAGGTCGAGCTTGAGGTCGAGCGCGCCGGGTTTCGCGGGCGTCACGGTGACGGGGAAGATTACCCGGTCTTCATAGCCGATGGCCTCGCCGCCCTTGTCGACGTGGCGCGACGGGGTCGGAAACGCCGTGTCGACCCTGGCGGGCAGCGACGGCGTCCAGGTGAATTCCGGCGGGATGCCCGCCTCCCCCGGCATGCGCCAGTAGGTCTTCCAGCCGGGCGCCAGTTCGACCAGGACGCCGGTGTGCCACGACGTGCCGTCGAAGCCGTCGCCCACCAGCGTCACGCGATAGGGCTTTTCGTCCGCCCAGGCGGCAGGGGCGGCGAGACACAGGATGGCGGCGAGCAGGCGGTTCCACATGGCTGCCCTATATGAAAGAAAACCGCTGCAAGGCCAATCACCTTCGCGTCAGGCGGCGGCGGGCCGGAACCTCGCATGCACGAACATGTTTGGCTCCTGCTGGTGGTTCCCCTTGCGGTGCTGCTGCGCTAACGTTTGGGAAGACCAAGGGAAACGGCATGACCAAAGGTCCCTATCTCGACGGACAGCTGCTGATCGCCATGCCCGGCATGAGCGATCCGCGCTTCGAACGGAGCGTGATCTACATGTGCGCCCACTCCGAACAGGGCGCCATGGGCATCATCATCAACAAGGCCACGCCGATGATGTCGTTCGGCGAACTGCTGTCGCAGATCGACCTCGGCCCCGAGGACGGCGGCGAGCCGCCGCCGGAGCTGATGCAGATGCCGGTGCTGTTCGGCGGGCCGGTGGAACAGGGCCGCGGCTTCGTGCTGCACACCAGCGACTATTTCACCGATGATTCGAGCCTGCCGGTGGCCGAGAACATCGCCCTCACCGCCACCGTCGACATCCTGCGCGCCATGGCGCGGGGCGAAGGGCCGCAGCGCGCCGTGCTGGCGCTGGGCTATTCCGGCTGGGCCCCGGGCCAGCTCGAGAACGAGATCCAGCACAATGGCTGGCTCACCTGCCAGGCCGACGAGGAGCTGATCTTCGGCCTCGACTTCAACGATCGTTACAACGCCGCCCTGCGCAAGCTGAAGATCGACCCCGGCATGCTGTCGAGCGATGCCGGCCACGCCTGAGAGATCAGCCCTCTCCGTGTCCCGGCAGTGACACCTTGCGCTGCCGCTTGCGGCGGCGGGGCGGCGGCGGCGCATCCTCGGCAGCAGTCGGCGCGACCAGTTCGGCAGGCGCTTCGGGAGCCGGTTCCCCAGCGGTGACGGCCTCCGTCGCCGCGGGCGCCTCGGGTTCGGGCTCAGATGCGGGAAGGACGGGCGCCGCAATGGCGGGTTCATCGTCGAATGCGGGTTCGAGCGACAGGACGGCGGCCGCCACGTTGGGCGCCGGCGTCTCCGCCCCGGACTGCCCGGCGGCTGGCGCGGGGGTGGGCTCAGGCCGGCGCGGCAGGCGGGTATAGATGCGCGGCGGCTTGCGCTCCGGCTCGGGCCGCTGCACGTCCTGCCCTGTCACCCGGCGCAGTGCGGGCTCCGGCGGCGGGTCCTTGATGGCGCGTTCCCACAGCCAGGTGATGGCGGTGCGGCCGGAGCTGTGGGCATAGGGAAGCCCGGCCAGCGCATCGTTCACCTGCTTGGCCGACATCGGCTTGCCGATGAAGTAGCCTTGGCCGAAATCGCAGTCGAGTTCGCCCAGCCGGTCGACCTGGTCCTGGTTCTCGATGCCTTCCGCGACGATGACGAGGCCGAGATCATGGCCCATCGCGATGATCGACTGCAGGATGACCATGGCGCGATGGTCCTGCGCTTCCGTCGAGATGAAGCTGCGATCCACCTTCAGCGTGTCGAAGGGCAGCTTCCTGAGGCTCGACAGCGAGGAGTAGCCGGTGCCGAAATCGTCGCAGGACAGGCCGACGCCCAGTTCGCGGAAGCGCTCGAGGATCTGCGCCGCGCGCTCGGGATATTCCATCACGAGGGATTCCGTCACCTCGATCTTGAAGCTGCCGCGCAGCAGGCCCTCGCGCGCGATGATCTGCTTCACGTCGTCGAGCAGGCTCGGCTCGATCAGCTGGGCCGAGGAGATGTTGACGGCGACGAAGGCGGGCTCCGCCGTGCGGTAGGCGCGCTGCCAAATGCCGAGCTGGCGGCCCGCCTCGTTCAGCACCACGCGGCCGATGTCGCGGATCATGCCGGTTTCTTCCGCCAGGCTGATGAAGCTCTCGGGCGCCAGCAGTCCGAGCGTGGGGTGGCGCCAGCGCACCAGCGCCTCGAAGCCCGCGAGGTGCATGTCGGCGAGGCGCGCGATGGGCTGGTAGTGCACCTCGATCTCGTTCCTCTCGATGGCACGGCGCAATTCCGCCTCGAGCACCACCAGTTCGGCGCGGTCGTCGACCATGGCGGGGTTGAACAGCTCGACCGCGCCGGCCCCCTGGCGGCGCGCCTCGTAGAGCGCCACCGCGGCATCCTTCATCAGCTTCTCGGCGTCCTGCACCTCGGGGCGGTACTGGGCGACGCCGATCGAGGCGGTAAGGAAATATTCCTGGTCCTCGAACTTCACCGGCCGCGCCACCGTCTTCAGCAGCGACTGCGCGAAGCCGTCGACCGCCCGGCCGCCCGGCACCTCGTGGTAGAGGATGGCGAACTGGTCGCCCGGCAGCCTCGCCACCGTGTCCACCGCCTCGGCCTCGGCCCGGAGGCGGCGCCCGATGATCGCCAGCAGCGCATCGCCCGCCTCGTGGCCCATCGCATCGTTGACGATCTTGAAGCGGTCGAGATCGACCAGCAGCACGAAAAGCGCCGTGGCAGCACCCGGCTCCAGCCCGTCGATCGCCCGCTGCAGGCGGTCGGAGAACAGGGCGCGGTTGGGCAGCCCCGTCACCATGTCGTAGACGGCGTCCTTCAGCAGCCGCTCCTCGGCGATCTTGGCATTGGTGACGTCGGTGATGGTGCCGATGCAGCGCGCCGCGCGGTAGCCGTTGCCTCCGGTGATGGAGCGGGCGCGGAGCTCGAACCAGCGGTAGCTGCCGTCACCGTGGCGGAGCCGGAACTTGCGCTCGATCGGGCTGCGGCCATCGGCCTCCGCCTCGGCGATGGTGGCGAGATAGGCGGAGCGGTCGGACGGGTGCATGAGCTCGAGGAAGGCTTCGCCCGGCGCATCCTCGAAGGCATTGGCGGGCTGGGCCAGGGCGCGGGCGATCTCGGGGCTGAGGAACAGCTCGCCCTCCTCCGGCTGCCAGTCCCACACGAAGGCGCGCGCCCCGGCGAGCGCCAGGGCATGGCGGCCGGCCTCGCGGAAGAAATGCCGCGACAGGTAGCCCTGGGCGAAGGCATGGTGCGCCAGCACGAAGCCGAGGATCACCAGCAGCGCCGCGAGGCCTATCGCCAGCACGGCGGAAACCGAGGAGCCGGGATCGCTGAACAGCGCCGCGACGACGGCCAGCACGGTCCACAGCATCACCGCGGTCCAGCTCAGCACCGCGGTCTCGGCCTTGGCATCGCCGCGCCACCACAGGAACAGGATGAGGCCGAAGCCGCCGAAGGCGGTGATGGCGAAGACGAGGCGCGCCAGGGCGGTGGCCAGCATCGGTTCGGCCACGCCGTAGATCGGTATGGCGAAGGCGAGGCAGCCGGCGATGAGCAGCAGGTTCGCCGCCACCCGCGACAGGCGCGGCAGATCGGCCAGCATGGCGAGGAGCAGCACCAGGAACCCGGCCATCAGGCCCTCGATCACGGCGCGCAGGACCTGCAGCGTCGAGCCGGTCAGGCCCAGCGGCGCCAGCGACACGGCAAGATGGCCCGCCTCCAGCAGCATGAAGCCGATCGCGGCGAGCGCGAAGCCGCCCGCCACCGGAAACAGCGCCCGCGCCCGGAAGCCGTAGAGCGCCAGCATGGCGATGGCGATGAGAACGGAGATGCCGAGCAGCGCGCCGCGGAAGAACGAGGTGAAGTCCTTGTGGGCGTCATAGGCGGCGCGCTGCCACAGCGTGACGGGAACGACGCCGCCCGTCACCTCGAAGGCGACCGACGCCGTGCCGCCCGGCTTCAGCGTGAGCAGGTAGGCGCTTTCGCCCGGCACCGGGGGCAGGCTGCCGAGCTGGCCATCGCCGGCGATCTGGACGCCATAAACCCGCGGCCCCGCCGGGCGCGGCGGATAGAAGCCCGAGCCGGTGAAGCCCTGGTGCGGCACCGCGAGCACCACCGAAACCGGGTCGGACGAAGTGTTGGTGAAGGCCGCGGCGACCCAGTCGAACACCGGACCCGGCCCCTGGGCGGTGAGGGTCATCTGGCCGGTGGCGCCGGCCGCCCCGTCGGGCCGCTCGATGGCGATGATGCGCTGCGGCGTCTGCAGGCCGGCGAGGAACAGGCTGAGGTCCTGCTGCGGCGCCGGGCGGGCGATGTCGACCGGGCCGGCGGCAAGGCCGGGCCGCACCAATCCGAATGCCGCTGCCAGCAGCATGACAAGCAACAGCACGCGTCGGGCCGGGAAGCTCCCTGCCCTATGGCCACCCCACCTCATACGCACACCTAAGACGCGTCCCGCCCTCATGACAAGGGAGGATACACCAAGCGGTGACCGAACGTCAGTCTGAAAGCCTTGCAAATAGAAGATGATCGCGCCATTCGCCGGCGATCTTGAGATAGCCCCGGGCGAGCCCTTCATGTTCGAAGCCGCATTTGCGCAACAGGCCGATGGATGCGCTGTTGTGAGGCAGGCAGGCCGCCTCGACCCGGTGCAGGCCGAGGTGGCGGAAGGCGAAATCGCAGATCAGCCGCACGGCGGAGGTCATGTAGCCCCGGCGGGCATGCGGCAGGCCGATCCAGTAGCCGAGCGTCGCCGTCTGGGCGACGCCGCGGCGGACGTTGGACAGGGTGAGTGCGCCCACCAGCACCTCGCCGTGCCGGTCATAGATGAAATAGGGATAGGCCACGTCCTCGTCGATGTCGCGCCAGTATTGCCGGATGCGGCTGCGGAAGGCGGTGCGGGTGAGGTCGTTGGCGGGCCAGATCGGCTCCCACGGGGTGAGGAAGTCGCGGCTCTGCCCGCGCAGGGCCGCCCACTGCTCGTAGTCGCCCATGTCGGGCACGCGGATCAGCGCGTGGCTGTCCCTGAGGCTGGGGGGCGGATCGCCCGAGAAGGGTGAGCGGAGGAAGGCCATGCCGCCCGCTACGCGAAATGCCGGGTGATGGTTTCATAAGCCGAGAGCTGGCCGATGTGCCCGACCGCACTGAAGGCCGGCTTCTGGTGCTGGAACAGGCGCTGGGCCAGCGCGCGCACCTGCTCGGGCGTCACCGCCTCGATCTTGGCGGTGAGGGTGGCGATGGCCGGCACCTGCCCGAAGGCGAGGAACTGCCGGGCGATCTGGTCGGCCCGCGCCGAGGCGCTCTCGAGGTTCATGACGAGGCTGGCCTTGAGCTGCGCCTTGGCGCGCGCCACCTCGTCCTCGCTCACTTGGCTGGCGACCGACAGCATGACCTCCGAGGTGAGGTCGAGAAGCTCGTTCGAATGTTCGGGGCTGGTGGCCGCATAGACGCCGACCTGGCCCGCATCCTCATAGGCCGAGCCGAAGGCGAACACGCTGTAGCACAGGCCGCGCTTTTCGCGCACCTCCTGGAACAGCCGGGACGACATGCCGCCGCCCATGATGTTGGACAGCACCTGCAGCACGTAGATGTCGGGGTGGCGGTAGCTCGGCGCCTCGAAGGTGAGCACCACATGCGCCTGGTCCAGCGGCTTTTCCGCCGTGCAGCAGGTGGGCAGGAAGGACGGCGTCTCGCGCTGCGGGTCGCTGCCCTCCGCGATGTGGCCCAGCAGGCGCTGGGCTTCGGCTGCGAAGGCCTTGTGGTCGATGTTGCCGGCGGCGGCGACGACGATGCGCGAGCCCCAGTAGTTGCGGTTGCGCCAGTCGAGGATCTGCTGGCGCGTGACGGCGCCGACCAGATCCTGCGTGCCGAGGATCGAGCGACCCAGCGGATGGGCGCCGAAGCTCGCCGCCTGGGCGAGGTCGAAGACCAGGTCGTCCGGCTGGTCGTGGGCGGCGGCGATCTCCTGCAGGATCACGTCGCGCTCGCGCTCGAGTTCGTCCTCGTCGAGTTCCGGCGCGGTGAAGATGTCGGCCAGGATGTCGAGCGCCAGGGCCCAGTCCTGCTTGAGCACGCGGGCGTAATAGGTGGTCGTCTCCATGCCGGTGGCGGCGTTGATCTCGCCGCCGGCGGATTCGATTTCTTCCGCGATGGCGCGCGCCGTGCGCTTCGGCGTGCCCTTGAAGGCCATGTGTTCGAGGAAATGCGCGATGCCGTTTTCCTCGGCGCGCTCGTCGCGGGCGCCGGCCTTGACCCAGATGCCCAGCGCCGCCGTCTCGAGATGCGGCATGTGGTGGGTGATGACGTGGATGCCGTTGGTGAGGCGGGTAATCTCGACACTCATGAACTTACTCTTGCTCAGGCCTGCTGCTGCGCCAGGATGAACTCGCGCACCCGGCCGACATCGTTGGGCAATACTGTGAACCGTTCCTTGGCGCTCAGCAAGCCGGCGAGGCGCGGCGGCAGGCCGGGCCTGACGCCCGAGGCCTTCTCCACCGCGTCGGGGAACTTGGCGGGGTGCGCGGTGGCGAGCGTCACCATGGGGCTGGCCGAGGCCTCGGCCCGGCGGGCCACCGCATAGCCGACGGCGGTATGCGGGTCGAGCAGCTCGCCGGTTTCGGCCAGGGTCTGGCGGATGGTCTCGGCGGTTTCGGCCTCGTCGGTGGCGCCGGAGCCGAATTCATGGCGGATCTGCTCGATCTCGCGATCGCCGATGGTGAAGCTCCCCGACTGGGCGAGGCTGGCCATCAGGTGGCGCACCGCGTTGGGGTCGCGCCCGTAGGTGAGGAACAGCAGGCGCTCGAAGTTGCTGGAGATCTGGATGTCCATCGACGGGCTGCTCGACGGCTTCACACCACGCTGCTCGTAGCGCCCCGTCTTCAGCGTGCGGTCGAGGATGTCGTTGACGTTGGTGGCGATCAGCAGCCGGTCGACGGGAAGCCCCATGCGCTTGGCGACGAGGCCGGCGAAGACGTCGCCGAAATTGCCGGTGGGCACGCAGAAGCTGACGGCCCGGCCAGGGGCACCGAGCGACAGGGCGGCGGTGACGTAATAGACCGTCTGCGCCATGATGCGCGCCCAGTTGATGGAGTTGACGCCGGCGAGCCCCACCCGGTCGCGGAAGGCGTGATCGTTGAACAGCGCCTTCACGATGGCCTGGCAGTCGTCGAAATTGCCCTCGATGGCGATGTTGTGCACCGAGGGCGAGTCGACCGTCGTCATCTGGCGGCGCTGCACCTCACTGACGCGGCCATGCGGATGCATCATGAACACCGAGGCATGGTGCGAGGACTTGAAGGCCTCGATCGCCGCACCGCCGGTGTCGCCACTGGTGGCGCCGACGATGGTGGCCCGCGTCCGGCGCCTGGCCAGCGCCCAGTCCATGAGCCGGGCCAGCAGCTGCATCGCCACGTCCTTGAAAGCGAGCGTGGGCCCGTGGAAGAGTTCGAGCAGCCACTGGTTGTCGTCGAGCTGCTTCAGGGGCGCCACGGCGGGGTGACCGAAGCTGGCATAGGCCTCGGCGATCATGCGCCGGAGATCGGCTTCCGGAATGGCGCCGCCGATGAACGGGTGCATGACGGAATAGGCCACGTCCTCGTAGCTCTGGCCCTGGAGGTGGGTGATGGCGCGGTTCGAGAGTTCCGGCCAGCTGGCGGGGACATAGAGGCCGCCGTCACGGGCGAGGCCGGTGAGCAGGACGTCTTCGAAACCCAGTTCCGGGGCTTCGCCCCTCGTCGAAACATAGCGCAAGGCCGTGACCCCTCAAGGATTTGAGGGAGCTTTAGCCCTGCCCTCGCGGGTCATCAAGCGATGGTTTCCCTCACCCCCGGCTGTCCCAGTTGCGCCGCCTTCGGCGCAGGTCGAAGATGTAGAAGGCGGAGACGCCCAGCAGCGTCAGCGCCAGGCCGAACCAGGTGATGGCATAGCCCAGGTGATTGTTGGCGAGATCGGCCTTGGCTTCCTGCGGGCGCGGAAAGCCGGCGTCGTTGCCGGTGGGCACCAGCTGCACCTCGAAGGGGAAGGGCTTCAGGCTGTCGGGCAGGCCGCTGGCCGCCAGCATGCCCTTCACGTCCCACCAGTACCACATGTTGCCCTTGGGATCGTTGACCGGGTCGAAGAAGCCCTGGCCGTAGGGGTGGGTGCGGATGACGCCCTCGATCTCCTGCGGGCCATCGGGCTCGGTGAAGTGGCCCAGCATCTGCCCGGGCAGGCGGCCGCGGTCGACGATCACCGCCCAGCCGTCGGCGCTGGCCGCCGGGGTGATGATGGTCCAGCCCTGGCCGCCGTCATAGCTCGACAGCATCTTCATGAAGCTGTCGTTCTTGTAGGTGCCGGTGAAGCGGACGCGCACGAACTCGACGTTGCTGCCGGCGCGCGCCATGTTGGAGGCGGTGGGGAGGTCGACCGGCGGGGCGGCGGCATTGGCGGCGAGCTGCGCCAGCAGCGCCTCCTTCCAGGCCAGGCGCTTCACCTGCCACACCCCGAGCGAGACGAGGATGGCGAGGCCGACGATGGTGGCGATGACGACGGGCCAGATGCGCGGCGGGAGCTCGTGCGGGCGGATCATTTCTGCAGCCGTCCTTCGCGCGCGTCGGCCTTCCACTGCTGGTTGATGAGCAGCCCCTTCACCGGGCGGAGCAGCAGCATCGGCAGGACGATGAGCAGTGGGATGGCGATCAGCGCATGGACCCAGAACGGCGGGCTGTAGGCCACCTCGATCCCCAGAATGGAGCCCACCCCGACGACGCAGACGAACAGCATGACGAACCACGCGGCGCCGTCGCCGCCATCGGCGAATTCATAGGACAGGCCGCAGCTCGTGCATCTTTCGGCCAGCGTCAGATAGCCGTTGAACAGCGGCCCGCGCCCGCAGCGCGGACATTTGCCGGCAAGGCCGGTCTTGAGGGGCGAGAGATCGGGATAATACACGTCGGTCATGGCAATCCTCGAAAGCGAAGGGGCCGCAGCGGTGTCCGTTGCGGCCCCAGTTTAGCAGATTGGCGGCGGTCAGCCTTCCGGAATGATGACGCCCGCCGAGCTCCACACATAGATCGAGGCGAACAGGAACAGCCAGACCACGTCGACGAAGTGCCAGTACCAGGCCGCCGCCTCGAGCCCGAAATGCGCCTTGGGCGTGAAGGCGCCGTTCGAGGCGCGGATCAGGCAGACCAGCAGGAAGATGGTGCCGATGATCACGTGGAAGCCGTGGAAGCCCGTGGCCATGAAGAAGGTCGAGCCATAGATGTTGCCGCCGTTGTCGCGGCTGAAGGCGAAGGCGGCGTGCGAATATTCATAGGCCTGGATCGAGGTGAACAGCAGGCCGAGCAGCACGGTGGCGAGCAGGCCCATCTTGAGGCCCTTGCGGTCGTCGTGGAGCAGCGCGTGGTGGGCCCAGGTGATGGTGGTGCCCGAGGTCAGCAGGATCAGCGTGTTGACCAGCGGCAGGTGCCAGGGATCGAAGATCGCAACGCCCTTGGGCGGCCACACGCCGCCGGTGGCGATGGCGCGCGAGGCCTGGATCGCCTCGCCCGGGAACAGGCTGACGTCGAAGAAGGCCCAGAACCACGCGACGAAGAACATCACTTCGGAAGCGATGAACATCAGCATGCCGTAGCGCAGGTGGAGGGCGACGACCGGCGTGTGGTGCTGCTGGTTGCCCTCCATGATCACGTCGCGCCACCACATGAACATGGTGTAGAGCACGCCGGCGAAGCCGATGATCATCGCGGCCGGGTTGGAGCCGTGCATCCAGAACACCGCGCCCACCGCGAGGATGAAGGCGGAGACGGATCCGACGAACGGCCAGGGGCTCGGGTCGACCAGGTGGTAATCGTGATTCTTTGCGTGCGCGTCAGCCATTTCCCCTACTCCTTAATTCGCGACGCTGGCGGGGGCCTGTGTCTTGGCCTCCGTCACAGCCTTGGGCTTGTCCACCGGATAGAAGGTATAGGACAAGGTGATTTCATCGACGCCCACGGCGTCCGGATCCTTCAGCATGTCCGGATCGACGAAGAAGACCACGGGCATGTCGACCTTCTCGCCGGGCTTCAGCGTCTGCTCGGTGAAGCAGAAGCACTGGATCTTGTTGAAATAGGCGCCGGCCTGCGGCGGCGACACGTTGAACACGGCGCTCCCGGTGAGCGTCTTGTCCGAAAGGTTGACGGCCTCGTAATGGGCCATGACCTGCTCGCCGAACTTCACCTTCACGGCGGACTCGACCGGGTGGAAGGTCCAGTCGAGCTTGCTCGAGGTGTTGGCGTCGAAGCGCACCGACACGGTCTGGTCCAGCACCTGCTTCGGCGCCGTCTCGGCGCGCTGCACGGTGCCGCCGAAGCCCGTGGCCTGGCAGAACAGACGGTAAAGCGGCACGGACGCGTAGGTGAGGCCGATCATCACCGCGACGGCGCCCAGCGACATGAGCACGATGCGGTCATTGCGCGGGGCCTTGGCCATCACAGCCCCCGCATCGCCACCGACCCGCCGAGGCGGACGACGGTGGTGACGAAGAACAACGCCACGAGCGCCAGCAGCACGAGCGCCATGGCGATGGCGCGCTTGCGGCGGCGGGCCATGTCCTCGGGTCCGAAGGGGGTATTGGTCATCACATCCTTCATCCGAAGACCGGCGCGAAGCTGGGCAGGCCCAAGGCGCGTTCGGCGAGGATCAGCGCGAACACCACGAACAGCCACATGGTGGAGAAGCCGAACAGCTTCTTGCAGGCGATCTCCGCCTCCTGGCCCTCGCGGATGCAATAGACCCGCCAGGCATGCCAGATGAACATCGCGCCGAGCCCGATGTTGGCGAGCAGATAGAGCCAGCCCACCGTGCCGGTGAGCGCGGGGAACAGCGTCACCGGCACCAGCAGCAGCGTGTAGAGCAGGATCTGGCGGCGCGTCTCGTCGGGGCCGGCCACGACGGGAAGCATGGGCACGCCGGCATTGGTGTAGTCGGCGTTGATCTTCTTCCACAGCGCCAGCGCCCAGAAGTGCGGCGGCGTCCAGGTGAAGATGATGAGGAACAGCGCGATGGCGCCGAGGTCGATCGAGCCCGTGACCGCGGCCCAGCCGACCATCGGCGGGAAGGCGCCGGCGGCGCCGCCGATCACGATGTTCTGCGGCGTCAGGCGCTTCAGCCACATGGTGTAGACGACGATGTAGAAGAAGATGGTGAAGGCCAGCAGCGCGCCCGCCAGCACGTTGAGCATGAGGCCGAGCACGAGGACCGACCCCGCGGCCAGCACCATGCCGAAGCCCAGAGCCTCGCCGGGCGTGATCGATCCCGCCGGAACCGGGCGCTTCGCGGTGCGCTTCATCACCGCGTCGATGTCGGCGTCGTACCACATGTTGAGGGCGCCCGCCGCACCCGCACCCACCGCGATCGCCAGCAGCGCCACGAAGGCGAGCCAGGGGTGCAGTGTGCCGGGTGCCGCGATGATGCCGACGAAGGCGGTGAAGATGACGAGCGACATCACCCGCGGCTTCAGCAGCGCGAAGAAGTCCTTCACCGTGCCCTGGCCGCCGGCAGTGACGGCCCGGGCTTCGGCGATATTGGCGTTGATGTCGCTCATCGTGCTGCGGTTACTTGATCACCGGCAGGGTGGAGAACTGGTGGAACGGCGGCGGCGAGGACAGCGTCCACTCCAGCGTCGTGGCGCCCACGCCCCACGGATTGTCGCCGGCCTTCACCTTTTTCGCATAGGCGTCGAACACGCCATAGAGGAAGATCAGGACGCCGACGGCCGAGATGTAGGAGCCGTAGGACGAGATCTGGTTCCAGCCCGCGAACACCGTGGGATAGTCGATGTAGCGGCGCGGCATGCCCGACAGGCCGAGGAAGTGCTGCGGGAAGAACACCATGTTCACGCCCACGAACATCACCCAGAAATGAGCCTTGGCGATGGTCTCGTTGTACATGTAGCCGGTCATCTTCGGGAACCAGTAGTACCAGCCCGCGAAGATGGCGAAGACTGCACCCAGCGACAGCACGTAGTGGAAGTGGGCGACGACGTAGTAGGTGTCGTGCAGCACGCGGTCGACGCCGGCATTGGCGAGCACCACGCCGGTGACGCCGCCGACCGTGAACAGGAAGATGAAGCCCATCGCCCAGATCATCGGGGCGCGGAACTCGATCGAGCCGCCCCACATGGTGGCGATCCACGAGAAGATCTTCACACCCGTCGGCACCGCGATGATCATCGTGGCGGCGACGAAATAGGCCTGGGTGTCGGCATCGAGGCCCACCGTGTACATGTGGTGCGCCCAGACGATGAAGCCGACGACGCCGATCGCCACCATGGCGTAGGCCATGCCGAGATAGCCGAACACCGGCTTCTTCGAGAAGGTCGATACGATCTGCGAGATGATGCCGAAGCCGGGAAGGATGAGGATGTAGACTTCCGGATGGCCGAAGAACCAGAACAGGTGCTGGAACAGCACCGGGTCACCGCCGGCCGAGGGCACGAAGAACGAGGTGCCGAAGTTGCGGTCGGTCAGCAGCATGGTGATGCCGCCGGCGAGAACCGGAAGCGACAAGAGCAGCAGGAACACGGTGACCAGCACCGACCACACGAACAGCGGCATCTTGTGCAGCGTCATGCCGGGGGCGCGCATGTTGAAGATGGTGGTGATGAAGTTGATGGCGCCGAGGATCGAGGAGGCGCCGGCGATGTGCAGCGCCAGGATCGCGAAGTCCATGGCGGGGCCGGGCTGGCCGGTAGTCGACAGCGGCGGGTAGATGGTCCAGCCGCCGCCCGTGCCGTAGGCGCCGGGAGGACCTTCGACGAACATCGAGATGATGAGCAGCCCGAGCGCCGGCGGCAGCAGCCAGAAGGAGATGTTGTTCATGCGCGGGAAGGCCATGTCGGGCGCGCCGATCATCAGCGGCACGAACCAGTTGCCGAAGCCGCCGATCATCGCGGGCATGACCATGAAGAAGATCATGAGCAGGCCGTGGGCGGTGACGAACACGTTGTACATGTGCTTGCCGGCATCGAGTGCGGCGTCCGCCGGCGTGCCGTAGACCATCGAGGCGAGGCCGGTGAAGTACTGAATGCCGGGCTCAGCCAGCTCCATGCGCATGATGATCGACAGCGTGCCGCCGATCAGGCCGGCGAAGATCGCGAACCACAGGTACATCGTGCCGATGTCCTTGTGGTTGGTCGAATAGACGTAGCGCCTCCAACCGGTCGGGTGGTCTTCGTGCGCAGCGATAGCGTTTGCCATTCTTTTATGCCTCGTTCCCGATTACTTCTGAGCCAGCTTGCCGTCGGCGGCTTCTGCGCTGGCGAGATACTTATAGGCTTCGTCGAGCCCGGCGGTCTGCGCCTTCTTGGCCCAGGTGTCATATTCTTCCTGCGACACCACGTGCACCTCGATCGGCATGAAAGCGTGGTCCTTGCCGCACAGCTCCGAGCACTCGCCGTAGAACACGCCCTCGCGCTCGGCGTGGAACCAGTCCTGGTTCAGGCGGCCGGGGATGGCGTCGATCTTCATGCCGAACTGCGGAATGGTCCAGGAATGGATGATGCCGTCGGGGTCGGCCGTGACGATGAGCTTCACCGTCTTGTTCACCGGCACGACGACCGGATTGTCGGTCTTGAGAAGGTAGGGGACGTTGGCCTGCTCCGCCGTCTTGATGTCACGCGCGCGGTCGTCGAGGATGGCGGTGAAGGACACCTTGGCGGTGCCGTCCGGGTTGAGGCCGAGGTCCGGATATTCATAGGTCCAGTTCCAGCTCGGGTTGCCGATCACCTTGATCGTCATGTCGGCCGGCGGAATGTCGCGCTGCAGGTAGAGCAGGCGGAAGGACGGCACGGCGATGATAACGAGGATGAGGATCGGCACCACCGTCCACACCACCTCGATCATGGTGTTGTGGGTGGTGCGCGAGGGCACCGGGTTGGCCTTGGCGTTGAACTTGGCGACCACGTAGATCAGCAGGCCCAGAACCACCAGCACCACCACCGTGATGATCGGCAGCAGCAGGCCGTTGTGGAACATGTGGATGCCTTCCATCGAGGGCGAATTCGACGGCTGCAGGCCCATTTGCCAGGGGTTGGCATAGCCGTCGATGGCATAGGCCGCCGGGGCGCCCGCCAGCGCTGCCGCAAGGGCAAGTCCTGCCGTCAATGTGTTGCGAAACTTCATCGTCACCCTCTCTCATCAACGCCCTGCGCAGACGCGCAAGCTTTGCGGGGGCCATAGCTGTCCCTGGAGCCCCCACTCCAAGCGGTGATTGTGAACCACATTCGAACGCCCGCCGCAACTTGGGCAGGCGCGGCAAAACGTCGTGCCGGTGCGCACCCGGGCGCGAACCGGAATTCCGCCCCAATTTCCCCCGAAACCCCGGTCTCCCATCCTGCAAGCAGGCACTGCAGACGCAAAACACCCGTGAATGCCGGTTGTGAAAGCCAAACTGCGGCGCTAAACCCGCCCCATCGCGAACCAGAAGGTAGACCTACGTGCGAATCAATCTGAAGCCGAGCCGCCTGCTCGCCCTCACCACCCTCGGCCTCGCTCTCAGCTTCGGCATGTGCGGCCTCGCAGCAGCCCAGGACACCACCCAGACCCAGGATCAGCAGGCGCCGGCCGCCGGCGACCAGCCCACCGACCAGGGCGGCCAGCCGCAGTTCGGCCCGCGTGCCGCCAAGCAGCCCGGCCAGGCCCAGGCCCAGCCCGGCCAGCAGCAGCCCGAACCGCCCAAGATCGACCTCGTCGCCGAGAACGGCAAGTGGAAGGTCCAGTGCGAGACGGTGCCGCCGATGGAAGGCCAGCCGGGCGGCCGCCAGTGCGGCATGATCCAGGTCACTGCCAGCGACAAGAACCCCAAGGCCACGCTGACCCTCGTGATGGTCAAGACCGTGCAGAACGGCAAGAGCATCTACAACATGCGCGTCATCGCCCCGATCGGCGTCTTCCTGCCGACCGGCGTGGCCCTTGAGATCGATGGCAACGCGGTGGGCCGCGTGCCCTTCACGCGCTGCATGCCGCAGGTCTGCATGGCCTTCGCCGAAGCCAGCCCCGACACGCTCTCCAAGCTGAAGAAGGGCAAGGCCGCCGACTTCATCATCTATGAGGCGCCCGGCATCGGCCTGCCGATGAACCTGTCGCTGCAGGGTTTCGCGGCCTCGCTCGCCGCCCTCGACAAGGCCAGCACGCCGAACTGATCGCCTTGGCAGTCTCCGAGATCGAGGGGCCGTTCCACCGAACGGCCCCTTTTCCATGGCCGCGCCCTGAACGGCGCTGGCAGAATGCCCGTGGCTCACCTATCTTGGAAACCGACAGCTTCCTGATCCAGAGGTGACCGCCGTGAGCCCCAGTGCCCCCGTTTCCCCGTTCGAGTCCGAAGATTTCAGCCGCGCCGGGGTGGAGAGCCTCGTGCGCGAGACGCTGCACGGTGCGGAGGACGGTGAACTCTTCGTCGAGAAGCGCCAGACCGAAAGCCTGGTATGGGACGACGGCAAGCTGAAATCGGCGAGCTTCGACGATAGCCAGGGCTTCGGCCTGCGCGCCGTGCGCGGCGAGACCGCGGCCTATGCCCATGCCACCGACCTGTCGCTGGCAGCGCTGCGCCGCGCCGCCGAGGTCTGCCGCACCGTGGCGACCGGCGGCGATGTCGTCCACGCCGTGGCGCCCGAGCGCACCAACCGCAAGCTCTATGCCGACACCAACCCGGCCGAAGCCATGGGCTTCTCCGAGAAGATTTCCCTGCTGCAGAAGGTCGATGCCTATGCCCGCAGCCTCGACCCGCGGGTGAAGCAGGTTTCCGTCTCCATGAGTTCCGACTGGCAGGCCGTCGAAATCCTGCGCGGCGACGGCTCGAGCTACCGCGACGTGCGCCCGCTGGTGCGCTTCAATGTTTCCGTGGTCTCGGCCGATGGCAGGGAACAGGGCCAGGGCCACCACGGCCTCGGCGGCCGCGGCCAGCCGCTGTCCTATTTCACCGAGGACGTCTGGATGGCCGCCACCCAGGAGGCGCTGCGCCAGAGCCTCGTCGCACTCGAGGCGCGGCCCGCCCCCGCCGGCGAGATGGACGTGCTGCTGGGCCCCGGCTGGCCCGGCATCCTGCTGCACGAGGCGGTGGGCCACGGCCTCGAGGGTGACTTCCACCGCAAGAAGACGAGCGTGTTCACCGGCATGCTGGGCAGCCGCGTGGCAGCGCCGGGCGTCACCATCGTCGACGACGGCACGCTGGCCGACCGCCGCGGCTCGATCACCATCGACGACGAGGGCACGCCGTCGAACTGCACCACGCTGATCGAGGACGGCATCCTGGTGGGCCTGATGCAGGACCGCATGAACGCCCGCCTGATGGGTGTGGCCCCCACCGGCAACGGCCGGCGCCAGTCGCATGCCCATGCGCCGATGCCGCGCATGACCAACACCTACATGCTGTCGGGCGACAGGGACCCGGAGGAGATCCAGCGCTCGATCAAGCGCGGCCTGTTCGCCAAGTCCTTCGGCGGCGGCCAGGTCGACATCACCTCGGGCAAGTTCGTCTTCGCCTGCACCGAGGCCTATCTCATCGAGGATGGCAGGATCACCATGCCGGTGAAGGGCGCGACGCTGATCGGCGCCGGCGCCGACGCGCTCACCCGCATCTCGATGATCGGCAACGACATGGCGCTCGATTCCGGCGTCGGCACCTGCGGCAAGGATGGCCAGGGCGTGCCGGTGGGCGTCGGCCAGCCGTCGCTGCGCATCGACCGGCTCACCGTCGGCGGCACCGCCGCCTGAGCGTTGGAATGAAGCCCGAGGCCGTCATCTTCGACATGGACGACGTGCTGTGCCGCTACGATCTCGGGCGCCGGCTGCGCGCGCTGTCGCGCATCACCGGCCAGATGGCGCGTGACATCCGCGCCGCCATCTGGGATTCGGGCTTCGAGGATCTGGCCGACACCGGCGGCTATCCCGACCCGGACGACTACCTGCGCGAATTCGGCCAGCGCATCGGCTTTCCCATCACCCGGGCGCAGTGGGTGGAGGCCCGGCGCGAGGCCATGACGCCCTGGCCCGACATGCTGGCGTTGGCGAAGTCCATCGGCGCGCAGGTGCGCATCGCCATCTATTCCAACAACGGCCCGCTGACCAAGGCCGCCCTGCCGGAGCTGTTTCCGGCCTGCGCGGAAATCTTCGCCGAGCACTATCATTCCTTCGAATTCGGCCTGAAGAAGCCCGATCCCAAGAGCTTCACCAGGCTGATGGAGCGCATGGGCACCGACCCCGCCCGCTGCTGGTTCATCGACGACAAGAAGTCGAACGTCACAGGCGCGCGCCTGGCGGGGCTTGCCGGCCATCACTTCGTCAACCGCGAACAGCTGCTACCCGAGGTCCGCGCCATGGGCTTCGCCCTATGACCCACGCGGCGGGAAAACCGCGCTCAGCCCCCTTCGTCACCGGCTCCACCATGCGCCACGTGGTGGTGATGACGCTGACCGGCGCGGTGGGCCTGATGGCGCTGTTCATGGTCGACCTCGTCGACCTGTTCTTCCTGTCGCTGCTCAACAACACCGAGGTGACGGCAGCCATCGGCTATGCCGGCACCATCGTGTTCTCCAACCTGTCGGTGTCGATCGGTTCCGGCATCGCCGCGGCAGCCCTCGTCGCCCGCAACGTCGGCGCGGGCGACCCGGTGCGGGCAAGGCAGTTCGCCACCAGCGCGCTGATGTTCTCGCTCCTCACCGCGGCGGTGATCACGCTGGCGATCGATCTCGGCTCGGGGGCGCTGCTCACGCTGCTCGGCGCCACGGGCGAGGCGCGGCGGCTGGCGCAGCTCTTCATCTGGACGCTGTCGCCCGGCTACGTGCTGATCGCCGGCGCCATCTGCTGCTCCTTCATCCTGCGCGGCCTCGGCGACGCGCGGCGCGCCATGTACATCACGCTGTCCACCGCCATCGTCACGGCCTGCGCCGACCCGGTCTTCATCTTCGGCTTCGGCTGGGGCATCCAGGGCGCCGCCGCGGCCACCGTGCTCGGTTACATCGTGTCCTTCGGCATCGGCCTCAACGGCGTCGTGCGCGTCCACCGCTACATCAACCCGTTCCGGCTGGGCGGGCTGAGGCGCGACTTTCCGGCCCTGTGGGGCATCGCCTTCCCGGCCATCCTGACGCAGCTCGCGCAGCCCTTCGCCAATGCCTACATCACCTACGAGATCGCACCTTTCGGCGATGAGTCGGTGGCGGGCTTCGCCATCGTGGGGCGGCTCGTTCCGGTGGCCTTCGGCATCATCTTCTCGCTCGCCGGCTCGGTGGGCCCGATCATCGGCCAGAACTTCGGCGCCAAGCGCCATGACCGGGTCCGGCGCACCCTCACCGACGGCCTCGTGTTCTCCGCCGTCTACACGCTCATCACCTCGCTGCTGCTGTTCGTGTTCCGCCACCAGGTGGCGGAGGCCTTCCATGCCGCCGGCCGCACGCGCGACCTGATCGTGTTCTTCTGCACCTATATCGGCGTCAGCTGGGCCTTCGCGGGCGGGCAATTCGTGGCCAATGCCGCCTTCAACAATCTCGGGCGGCCGGCGCTGTCGAGCTGGTTCAACTGGGCCAAGGCGACGCTCGGCACCATTCCCTTCGCCATGCTGGGCGCCCGGCTGGGCGGGCCCGAAGGCCTGCTGGCGGGCACCGCAGCGGGCTCCGTCATCTTCGGCATTGCATCAGTGATCACCGCCTACCGGATCGTGCGGCGCACCGAGACGGGGGCGGCGCGCTGAGCCGGCCCGTCCCGGTGGGGTGAGCAATCGGCGCCGATGGTCACCGCCCGCGCCGCCGCCTGGTCGAGCGTTCTTCCAGTTCCAGCGCGGCGTTGACGGTGAGCGGCAGGCCCATGGCCCAGCGCACTTCCGAACGGGTCACGCCGATGTCGTGCAGCAGGAAATCATCCAGCGTGTCGAGCCGTTCCACCGCCCGCTTGGCACGCCAGTTGCGGATCAGCTGCCACAGCAGCGCCAGGCTTCCCGTGGCTTCTGCGGCTTCGGCACGGCTCAGGGCATAGTCCTTCATGGCAAATCCTCCTCGTTGACGGGGAGGACCATTCCTCACCCGCCCCGTGAACCCCTCCCGGGGGCACGCTGCCGTCTTGCGATGGTTGAACAATGCACGAGACCCATTGATTTCTCCAACGAATGTATTTTATAGTATCGATCACATTCAGTGATGGATTGAGCCATGATCCCCAATCTCGACATCGACCTGCTGAAGACCTTCCTTGCCATTTCGGACAGCGGCAGCTTCACCCGCGCCGCCGAGGAGGTGAACAAGACCCAGTCCGCCGTGTCCATGCAGATGAAGCGGCTGGAGGAACTGCTGGGCCGCCCGCTCTTCGCCCGTGACGGCCGCGCCAGCCGCTTCACGCCCGATGGCGAGCGGCTGGTCGAATATGCCCGCCGGCTGGTGGCGCTGAACGACGAGGCCGTCTCCACCTTCAAGCGCCCGGAACTCACCGGCACGGTGCGCTTCGGAACGCCCGACGACTATGCCGATCGCTTCCTGCCGGAGATCCTCGCCCGCTTCGCCCGCACCCACCCGCTGGTGACGGTGGATGTCGAATGCCTCAACACCTCGGTGCTCTTCGAGCGCGCCAAGCGCGGCGAGATGGACCTGGCGCTGGTCACCTTCGGCTGCAACGTCTCGACCGACGAGCCGGTGCGCCGCGAGCCACTGGTGTGGGTGACCTCGGCGCGGCATTCGACCCATCTGCTCGAGGTCATGCCGCTGGCCGTGTCGCATGGTGGCTGCGAGTGGCGGAGCGTCGTGCTGGCCGCCCTCGAGAACATGCAGCGCAAGTATCGCGTGGCCTACTCCAGCCCCAACTCCAACGCCGTGAACGCCGCCGTGCAGTCCGGGCTCGCGGTCGGCGCCGTGCCCGAGATGTGCGTCAGGCCCGGCATGCGTGTCCTCACCGAGAAGGATGGCTTCCCCTCGCTCGGCTCCTTCGAGATCGGGCTTGTCCGCAAGCCCGGCCGGTCGAGCTCCGCCGTCGAGGCGCTGGCCCGCCACGTGTCGGAAAGCCTCGGCAATCTCCAGCCGGGCATGATCGCCGCCGAATAGGCCCGCTCAGCCCTCGCCCGTCTCGAGGATGCTGGCGGCCGGCGCGCGGATGGCCCAGCGCACCCCTTGCGGCGCGAATTCCTGGGTGACCTCGCCGCTCAGCGCATGCTTGAACAGCCGCGTGACGATGAACGAGCCGAGCCCGCGGTGCTCGGGCGGGCTGACCGGGGGGCCGCCGCGCTCCGTCCAGGTCAGCAGGAACTCCGCCTTGCCGCCGACCTGGATGACCTCCCAGTCGATCGTCACCTCGCCGCGCTCGCCCGAAAGGGCGCCGTATTTGGCGGCATTGGTGCCCAGTTCGTGCAGCGCCATGCCCAGGTTCTGCGCCACACCGGGGGCGATGCGCACGTCGTCCCCCGCGAGCAGGATGCGGCTTCCGAGCAGGTGCTTGTAGTGCGAGAGCTGCGAGGCGATGAGTTCGCGCAGCGGCACGCCCTTCCAGTGGTTCTTGACCAGCTGGTCCTGCGAGGAGGCGAGGCCCGCGAGGCGTTCGGCGAAACGCTGCGGGAAGTCCGCGATGTCGCCGCTGCGCGTCATCTGATGGGCGATCGCCTGCACCACCGCCAGCAGGTTCTTGGAGCGGTGGTTGATCTCGCGCATCAGCAACTCGGCATGTTCCTCGACCGCCTTGCGTTCGGTGATGTCCTGCGCCGTGCCGATCATCTTGCACGGGCCCTTCTCGTCCGACACGATGTCGACCGCGATGTTGAGCCAGCGCACCGCCTTGTCCGACCAGCGGACGATGCGGTGCTCGACGTCGATGCGGCTGGCCGAACTGCCGGCCATCTTTTCCCGCCCCAGGGCGATGATGCGCTGCGCGTCGTCGGGATGGATGGACGGCCAGTAGTGGGCGTCGGTGATCTCCTCGTCCGGGCCCACGCCCCAGATCTGGCGCACCGTGCTGTCCCAGTAATAGCGAGGCTGCGGCCGCATGGTGTATTCGAACACGCCGAGCTTGCCGGCGCGCAGCGCCGTCGCCAGCCGCTGTTCGCTGCGGATCAGCTGGTCCTCCGCCTGCTTGCGGTCGCTGATGTCGCGGTAGAACACGGCCACGCCATCCGAGGTCGGGTAAACCGAGACGTCGAGCCACAGGTCCCTCGCCGCCGACACATCGTGGTGCTCGATGTGGCCCGGGGTCTTGTCCGCCATCACCTTGCGCAGCAGCGCCTCGAGAGGCGTGCCCCCGGCTGCCGGCCACACCTCCCAGAAGCTGCGCGTCAGCAGCTCGTCCGCCGCCAGGCCGCTGATCTGCGCGGCCTCGCTGTTCACCAGCGTGATGCGAAATGCCTTGTCGAGCACCAGAAAGGCATCGCCCATCGCGTTCAGCACGTTGCGCACCGTGGCCTCGCTGGCCTGCAGCGCGCGGGCCGCCTTCTTCTGCGCGGTGGTTTCCTCGGCGACGACGTTCACGGCAACCACCTTGCCGTCGTCGCCGCGGATTGGCGACCAGTGTTCGATGAAGCTGCGCATGACGCCGGGCTGGGCCATCGTCTCGCCCTCGATCTCGAGGTTGTGGATGGGTTCGCCCGTCTCGACCACCTTGCGGACCAGGCTTTCACCGATGTCGGCGAGCTTCGGCACGACCTCGCGGATGGTGCGCCCGATATGGGCCGCGGCGGGAACGCCGTTCAGTTCCGCCAGCCGGTGGTTGATGCGCTGGAAGCGGAAGTCGGCGCCGATCACCGCCAGCCCGACGGGCGCATCATTGTAGATCGCCGCCAGCTCCGACAGGGCCTGACGGACTTCCTTGTATTCGCGCAGAAGTTCCCTCTCGTCTTGCACGCCGTCTCCTCACACCGAAAGTGGTGGAGGGTCAATATACCTATCGTTCTGGTTGTTGTCAGCCTCTTCAGTAAGCGAAGTCGCGGAACACCCTGGTCACATCCTGGTGCCAGTCGCCGTTGTAGAGGGCCAGCAGGTGTTCGGCCGCCGTCTTGCCGCTCTGGGCGATCTCGTCCAGGGGGTCGAGGAAGGCGGCTTCGGTGCGGCCCTTGCAGCCATGGAGATTGCGCGCTTCGAGCCCGTGCCGCGCGATCTTCAGCACGTCGCGTGCGATGTCCTGCACGCTGCGCCCGCCGATGGTGGCCTTGAGCGCGAGGCGGGGCACCTCGTCGCGCAGCCTCTGGCGCTCCTCCGCCGTCCAGTCCTTCACCAGGTCCCAGGCGGCATCGAGGGAGGACTGGTCGTAGAGCAGCCCCACCCACAGGGCCGGCAATGCACAGAGCCGGCGCCACGGACCTGAATCCGCACCGCGCTGCTCGAGGTATTTCTTGAGGCGCACTTCGGGGAAGATGGTGGTTAGGTGGTCGGCCCAGTCCTTCATCACCGGCTTCTCGCCGGGCAGTTGCGGCAGGCGCCCGTCGAGGAAGGCGCGGAAGCTCTCGCCCGCGGTGTTGATGTACCTGCCCTCGCGCATCACGAAATACATCGGCACGTCGAGTGCATAATCGACATAGCGCTCGAAGCCGAAGCCGTCCTCGAAGGCGAAGGGCAGCATGCCGGCACGGGCATTGTCGGTGTCGCGCCAGACTTCCGAGCGATAGGACAGGAATCCGTTGGGCTTGCCGTCGAGGAAGGGCGAGTCGGCGAACAGTGCGGTGGCGATCGGCTGCAGCGCCAGCGACACGCGCAGCTTCTTCACCATGTCGGCTTCCGACGAGAAGTCGAGGTTCACCTGCACCGTGCAGGTGCGGAACATCATGTCGCGGCCCCTGGTGCCCACCTTGTCCATGTAGGGCGCCATGATGCCGTAGCGGCCCTTGGGCATGACCGGCGTTTCGGCGAGGCTCCACAGCGGCGAGGCGCCCAGCCCGAGGAAGCCGATGCCGAGCTTGTCGCCCACTTCGCGCACCTGCGTCAGGTGCTCGTGCACCTCTTCGCAGGTCTCGTGCACGGTATCGAGGGGTGCACCCGACAGTTCGAACTGGCCGCCCGGCTCCAGCGACACGTTGCCGAGCCCGTTGGGATCGGAGAGCGCGATGATGTTCTCGCCCTCGTAGACGCCGGTCCAGCCATAGCGGTCCTTCAGTCCGTCGAGCAGCGCCTTGATCGAGCGTGGGCCCCGGTAGGGCACGGGCTCAAGCGTGTCGGTGAGGAAGGGGAACTTCTCGTGCTCGGTGCCGATCTTCCATTCAGCCTTGGGCTTCGAACCCGACGAAAGCTCCTCGATGAGCTGGGCCTTGGTCTCGATGGGCATGCGCGCCTTGGGGCTATCGGGGGCGGGTCCGCTCACGGTTTCGATCCTGTCAAAATTGTGTCCGAGGATGTAGGCGGCTGCCCCTCGTCCGGCAAGCGAAGATTCGGAATGGCCCCATCAGCGGGTGTGATGCCAGTCGCCGAGCACGGCCTGCACCAGCGTCATCGCGGCCACCGCCGCGGTATCGGCCCGCATGATGCGGGGACCCAGTGAAATGGCGGTGACGAAGGGCAGCGACTGCAGCAGGGCCCTTTCGTCTTCGGTGAACCCGCCTTCCGGGCCGATCAGCACGCCGGCCGGCGCCTGCAGCTCACGCAGCGCGTCGAGCGGGCTGGCGATCGCCGCCGTCTCGTCGCAATAGACCAGCGCCCGGCCCGGCTCCCAGCCGAGCAGCAGGTGCGGCAGCTTCACCGGTTCGAAGACCTCCGGCACGAAGACCAGGTTGCACTGTTCCGCCGCCTCGACGACATTGGCCTTCATGCGCGCGAGGTTGACGCGCTCGGCGATGGTGCGCTGGGTGATCACCGGGCGCAGTCGGCGCGCCCCCAGTTCGGTCGCCTTCTGCACCACATAGTCGAGGCGGGCATGCTTCAGCGGCGCGAAGCAATAGTCGACGTCGGGCGGCGGCGTCACGGCGGAGGACAGCCGTTCGCAGCGGATGCGCACCCCCTTCTTCGTCACCTCGGTGAGATAGGCCAGCCACTCCCCGTCACGCGCGTTGAACACCGAGACGGGGTCGCCCGCAGCCAGCCGCAGCACGCCCGCCAGGTAATGCGCCTGCTCGCGGTCGAGGGCGATTTCGCGCTGGTGTTCGAGTTCGGCATCGAGGTGGAGGCGAGGGGTGGTCTTCATGGTGCGCCCGGTGTACACCGCCCCCATGACCGAAGCCAGCCACCCCGAGACCCGCATTGCCGATGCGCTGCCGGACCACTGGGCGGACCGCGTGCTGCCGGGCTGGGCGAGGCCCTATGCCCGGCTGATGCGGCTCGAACGGCCGATCGGCTGGTGGCTGTTGCTGCTGCCCTGCTGGTGGGGCCTGGCGCTCGCCCAGATCGCCGAGGGCGGCGGCCTGCCGAACCTCTGGTACGGGCTGCTGTTCCTCGCCGGCGCCATCGTCATGCGCGGCGCGGGCTGTACCTTGAACGACATCGCCGACCGCAATTATGACGGCCGGGTGGAGCGCACCCGGCTGCGGCCCATTCCGGCGGGCCAGGTGAGCGTTCCCCAGGCGCTGGCCTTCCTCGTGCTGCTGTCGCTCCTCGGCCTCGTCATCCTGCTGCAGTTCAACTGGTTCACCGTGGCGACCGGCGCCGCGTCGCTTCTCATCGTCGCCGTCTATCCCTTCATGAAGCGCATCACCTACTGGCCGCAGGCGGTGCTGGGGCTCGCCTTCAACTGGGGTGCGCTGGTGGGCTGGGCGGCGGTCCACGGGTCGCTGTCGCTCGCCCCTGTGCTGCTCTATGCCGGCGGCGTCTGCTGGACCCTCGCCTATGACACCATCTATGCCCACCAGGACAAGGAGGACGACGCGCTGATCGGCCTCAAGTCCACCGCACTCAAGTTCGGCAACCGCTCGATCTGGTGGCTCGCCCTGTTCTTCGCGCTGGCGCTGGGTCTGATCGACGCCGCCGCCTGGCTCGCCGGCGGCAGCATCATCGCGCATGTCGGCATTGCGGCAGCGGCCATGCAGGCGGCCTGGCAGCTGGCGCGCTTCCAGCCCGACAATGGCCCGAGATGCCTTGAACTTTTCCGATCAAACCGCATATTCGGTCTCATCATCACCCTCGGCTTTCTCCTGGACTCAATCCTCATATGATCGACGATCTCATTGCCCTTGCCGGCGAGGCCGTGGCCCACGCCAGGAAGCTCGGCGCCGACGCCGTCCACGCCGTGGCCGCCGACGGCCGCTCCACCGAAATCTCCGTGCTCGACGGCAGGATCGAGAAGGTGGAGCAGGCCGAAGCCCGCGACATCTCGCTCAAGGTCTTCGTCGGCAGGTCCTCCGCATCGATCTCCGGCAGCGTGCTGACGGCGGACTCGATCCACCGCCTGGCGGCCAATGCGCTGCAGATGGCGCGGCTCGCTCCGCCCGATCCCTATGCCGGCATCGCCGACCCCGATCAGCTGGCGACCGTCATCCCCGAACTCGACCTCGCCGCCAACGACCTCCCCGATGCCCAGCGCCTGCAGGACATGGCGCTGACCGCCGAGGCCGCGGGCCTTGCGGTCAAGGGCGTCACCAAGACGGGGGGTGCGGGCGCCTCGCGCACCGAGACCTCGGTGGGCATCGTCATTTCCAACGGCTTCGCGCAAGGCTACCGGCGCACCGGCGTCGGCGTCTCGATGTCGGCGATCGCCGGCGAGGCGTTGGGCATGCAACGCGACTATGACTATACCTCCGCCGTGCACTACGTCGACCTGCGCGCGCCCGAGGTCATCGGCCGCAGCGCCGGCGAACGCGCGGTCGAGCGCGTCAATCCGCGCAAGGTGAAGTCGCAGTCGGTGCCGGTCATCTATGACCGGCGCGTGGCGGCGAGCCTCATCGGCCACCTCCTTGGCGCCATCAACGGCGCGGCCATCGCGCGCGGCACGTCCTTCCTGAAGGACGCGCTGGGTCAGCAGATCTTCGGGTCGCACATCAGCATCGTCGAGGATCCGCACATGCTGCGCGGCCACGGCTCGCGCCCCTTCGACGGCGAGGGACTGGCCTGCACCAGGCGCAACCTGATCGACGGCGGCGTTCTCACCGGCTGGATCCTCGACCTGCGCGCGGCGCGGCAGCTGGGCCTCGCGCCCACCGGCCAGGGCTCGCGCGGCGGGCCGTCGACCGCCAACGTCTTCCTGCCGCCCGGCCAGGAAACGCCCGAACAGCAGGTCAAGGGCATCGCCCAGGGCCTCTACGTGACCGAGCTCATCGGGTCGTCGATCAACAACGTGACGGGCGACTACAGCCGCGGCGCATCGGGCTTCTGGATCGAGAATGGCGAGATCACCTATCCGGTGAGCGAGATCACCATCGCCGGAAACCTCAAGGACATGTTCCGCACCGTACGCCCGGCCTCCAACCTCGAATTCCGCAACACCGTGAACGCCCCCAACTGTCTGGTCGAGGGCCTCACCATTGCCGGCGTCTGACGAAGCCCTGCTCTTCGACGTGATGCGCGAGGCCGGCGCACTGGGCCTCGAACTGTCGCGCAAGAAGAACCTCGAACACTGGACCAAGCCCGACGGCTCGCATGTCACCGAGGGCGACCTCGCGATCAACGCGCTGTTCGAGCGCCGGCTCCGCGCGGCGCGGCCCGGTGACGGCTGGCTGTCGGAGGAAACGCCCGACGACGCGCCCGCCCGCATGGCGCATGAAAGGCTGTGGATCATCGACCCCATCGACGGCACCCGCGCCTTCCTCGAGGGCCGCGACGAATGGTGCGTGGCCGCCGCCCTCGCCGTCGGCGGCCAGCCGGTGCTGGCCGCGGTCCATGCACCGCGCCACCGCGAATTCTTCACCGCGACGCGCGGCGCGGGTGCGGCCCTCAATGGCGAGCGCCTGGTGATCGCCGACCGGGCCTCGCTCGAAGGCGCGCACATCGCCGGCAACCGCAAGGCGCTGGCCGGCCTCGCGCATCTCGGGATCGCGGCCGATCCGTCGGGGTCGCTGCCGCTGCAGCTCCGCCTCGCCCATGTCGCAGCCGGTCGCCTCGACGGCGCCGTGTCGATCGGCAAGCGCAACGACTGGGACCTCGCGGCGGGCGAATTGCTGGTCACCGAGGCCGGCGGCAGGGTTTCCGACACCTCCGGTGAGGCATACATTTACAACCGCACGCATCCATGGCAGCAAGGCCTCGTTGCTGCAGGTGCGAAGCGCCACGCGGCGCTGATCGAAGCCCTGAACAGCCAGAGGACGCCATGACAAAGACCCCCGCCAAGCCGGACCAGCAGCTTCTCCACCTCGTGTTCGGCGGCGAGCTCGACGACGTGAAGTCGGTGAGTTTCCGGAACCTCCACAAGCTCGACGTCGTCGGCTTCTATCCCAATTACGCGGAGGCCTACCAGGCCTGGCTGGGCAAGGCGCGCGAAACGCTGGACAACGCGCAGATGCGCTATTTCATCGTCCACCTGCACCGCCTGCTCGATCCCGCGACGCAGACGTCCGACTGAGCCTCCGGCCTGCAGCCTCAGTGCCGCAGCACGATCACCTCGATATCGAACTGGCCCCAGCTGAGGAACCGCCCGAACGACGGGTCGTTGCGCAGGAAACTCACCGTCCGCATGCCGCTGCCGAGGCCCAGCGCCGCCTTCGACTGCCGGTCGATGACGATGCTGTGCGCCGTGCTGCCAATCAGCTTCGGCGCGGGCGCGGCATTCATCAGCAGCGCATAGAGCGGGGCCGACGGCAGGGGCAGCACCCAGCCGGCAGGTGCCGGCACCGGCTGGCCGTTGGCGTCGAGCCAGCCGGCCGGTCCCGTCCAGGGATGGGGAATTTCGCCCGACCACAGCTTGCTCGCCGGGTCCGGCCGGATCAGCACCAGGTCGCCGTCCTCCAGCGCTGACGGCAGCGTGACGTCCGCCATCTCGTCGAAGCCGTTGAGGCTCACCGTCTGGCGGAACACCACCGACTGGCGCGGTGAAGCCGGCGGCGGCGAGCCGGGCAGCCGCCGCAGATAGGCCGCATAGTCGAGCTTCCGGCCGCGCGCATTGCGCAGCGTGAAAGCATCGAAATCATTGTTCATGGTGAAGGACGGCTTCACCGCGAGGCGGGCGCCGGGGCTCAGCCGGCCGCCGGCGATGACGTGGCGGCCGGGCGTTCCATAGGGCAGGTTCAGCGTCGTGCCGAACAGCGAGATGTGCTGCTCGTCCTCAAGAGAGCACTGCGCCAGGTTGAGCACGCGCGACGACACGTTCTCGAGGGTGATCGATTCGGCATTGCGGTCGCTCCCCGCGGGATCGGGGTCGAGGGCGGCGATGCGCAGTTCGCCTTTGGCGGGCGTGTCGACCAGCCAGGAAATGAAGGGCACGTCCTGCGTGGCGCCCTGCGAATCGCTGGCGGTGACGACGAAGACCTCGGGCGGGGCGCCGGCCGGCCGCCCGAAATAGGCCGCCTCGACGAGCGGCCCGTCCGGCGACTGGTAGCGATTGGCGGATTGCAGCAGGCCATGGCCGAAGCCGGCGCCCGGCGGGCTGATGGCGGCGATGGCGTAGCCCACGCTGTTGGTCGCCGGCTGCAGGGTTTCCACCTCGAAGAACTGGCTCGAGGACTGGCCCGCCTCCGCCTCGAGTTCCGGCAGCCTGTCCTTCTTCAGCCGGAACAGCGCCTCGTCCGCCACGCCGCGGCAGGCGAAGCGGAAGGTGAAGCTGCCGAGGCTGGCATTGGCCGCGTCGCTGAAGCTGAAGACGAGGCTGCGCGGCTGCACCGGAACCTGGTGGTCGGTGGTGGCGGGCAGGATCACCCGCAGGCCCAGCGGGCTCCGCGCCTCGGCCGTCACATGCACCCCTTGTGTGGGGCCATAGAGGCTGAGGGCGCCGTCCGCGCGGTCGGGGCTGACGGCGACGAAGACATCGCCCTGGTCGGCCTGCAGTTCCAGCAGCGCGAAGCACAAGAAGGTCGAATCGACCGGATTCTTCAAGCACTTGAAAGTGACCGGAAGGTTGGGCGCGCCGGGCAGCGGTGAGAAGGCCAGCACCCCGTTCACGAAGATCTTCAGCCCCGCCATGCCATCTCCCCAAAAAACATGCGGAACATAACACTATAAGTTGCAGTGAATTGCAAGCCATCCCCGCGCTGCACGCGCGGCGCCTCCCGCCCGGCGCGCGGTTGCGGCGCAGCGTTCTTGCCTCTAGGGAGGAACGAGATCCCCGGCGGCCGACCAGATGCGAATCCCGACCAACATCCGCGCCATCCTCGCGATGGTGATTTCCATGGGCGTGTTCGTCACGTCGGACAGCTGCATGAAGCTGGCGCTGCAGCACGCGCCGCTGTTCCAGCTGATGCTGATGCGCGGCATCGCCTCGGTCTCGATCTGCCTGACGCTGATCCTCGCGCTTGGCCAGGGCCCGGACCTCAGGCGCATGTTCAACGGCTGGCTGGTGGGGCGTGGCCTGCTCGAGGTGGTGGCCAACCTGTCCTTCACCATCGCACTCGGCTTCATCGCCATCGCCGACCTCACCGCCATTGCCCAGACCTGCCCGCTCTTCGTGCTGCTCGGCGCCTGGGCCTTCCGCGGCGAGAAGCTCGATGCGCCGCGCCTCGGCCTCGTGCTGCTCGGCATCGTCGGCGCCCTCCTCGTGGCGCAACCGGGCACCGGGGCGGTCTCGCCCTTCGCCTTCCTCGCCTTCATCACCGCCGTCGCCTCGGCGGCGCGCGACCTGATGACGCCCAACGTGCCGCGCGGCATGCCACCGCTGGTGGCGACCTTCACCGTGCTGGTGCTGCTCTGCCTCACCGGCCTCCTCGGCACGCTCGCCTTCGAGACCCAGGTGATGCCGACGGCGCGCGACGTCATGCTGATGGCGCTGGCCGGCGCCACCGGGGTGGCCGGGCATTTCCTGCTCTACATGACTTACCGCATCGGCGAGGCGCGCAGCGTCGCGCCCTTCATGTACACGCTCACCATCTGGGCGGTGTTCTCCGGCCTCATCCTGTTCGGCGACGTGCCGAACCTGCTCGCCGTCTCCGGCATGGTGCTGGTGGCGCTGGCCGGACTCGCCATCATCTGGCTCGACGGGCGCCAGCGCAAGGCGGACGCCCGGCTGGCCGTCGAAACGGGCGCCTGAACCAGGAAGCGGCCACCGGCATGGGCCGGCGGCCCCTTCACCGTCGCCTCAGGCTTCGTAGTTGGCGATGAGCATCGCCGCCTGCGGCTTTCCGACATGGCCCGCCTCGTGCAGGATCGCCGGCACTTCCGGGTCGGAAACGAAATTCTTCCAGCCTTCGCTGTCCCAGTCGAACATCACCCAGACGCGGTCGGCCTCGGCCGGATCGCGGAACACGGTGGCCCCCTTGGAGCCGTGCAGGCGGCGCTTGTCCGCACCCTTGGTGGAGAAGATCTTGATGAAGCGGTCGACGTCGGCGACCTTGGTGGTGGCGAGCAGCATGGTGGTATCCTCCTCTGTGCGGCGGCCACCATGGCCGCCCGACACAGGCAGGATGCAGCCGCGCCGCTCCCCAAACATCGGGAGGATTCCCTATGGAGGCTCGCCCGCCCGGAGCAGCCCGTTCTCCACCGCATAGAGCGCGGCCGCCGCGCGCGAAGCCACCCCGATCTTGCCGTAGACGCTCTGGATGTGATGGTCGACCGTCTTGGGCGAGAGGTCGAGCCGCCGCGCCATTTCCTTCGCCGTGAGGCCCGCCGCGACCAGGCGCAGCACCTCGATCTCGCGGGCCGTCAGGCCGGCGAGCGGCTTGGCCGCAGCCCGGCGTGACGGCTGGCCCGCCGCCGTCAGCACCGCCTCCACCGCCTGCGGGCAGAGATGCCCGTCGCGCGCCTCGGCCCTGAGCCGTGCCGCCGCCGCTTCGGGCGACATCCCATGGCGGTGCGGGCGCTCCTCGCGCGCCGTCTGGAAGGCTTCCGCCGCCGCGAGGATGCGCGCGGCGGGCGACAGGTCCGGCCCCGTGACCTTGCGGTGATAGCCCGAGCCGTCGATGCGCTCGTGGTGGCGCAGCACCAGTGCCGCCATGGCATTGCCCGCCGCCCCGAACGACGCCAGCGCGCGCTCGCCGTAATAGGGGTGAAGCTGCGCCGCATCGCGCTCGCGCGCCGACAGGGGCCCCACCCGCATCCAGGTCGCAACCGGCACGATGAGTTCGCCGATGTCATGGATCATCCCCGCCCAGCGCAGCGCGCGAAGCTCGGCCTCGGCGAGCCCGGCCGCGCGGCCGGCACCCGCGGCGAGGTCCGCCACGGCACGCGAATGGCCCAGCGTGAAGGGCATGCGCATGTCGATCATGTCGGCGATGGCAAGGAAGGCCTCCTCCGCCCCCGCCTCGTCCAGCACCGCATGGGGCGTGGGTTCGAGATCGAGGATCGTCTCGCGTTCGACGCTGGCGCCGATACCCGCCACGAGCTCCGCCGCATGCGCCGCCACCAGCTCGGCAAAGGCGGCCTCATAGGGCCCGCCGCCACGGGAGGCGACGATCCGCGCCATCTCCGCAGGGCCCAGCTCGTCGCTGAGCGCGATCGCGTCCTGTGCCAGCGTGACGACGCGCACCGCCGGCAGCACGGCCTCGCCGCTCAGGCCCTGGGGCAGGCCCTTGCCGTCCCAGCGCTCGTAGATCTGGCCGAGGTTGCGGGCGATCTCCTGCGGCAGGCCCAGCCGTTCGCCGATGCGCCGCGCCACTTCGCAATGCGCGGTGAGCACCGGCCTCGCGACGCCCAGCGCCTGGCCGAGGCCTTCGGCGATGGCCTTCTCCTGTGCTGCCGGATCGAGATCGAAATAGAGCCGCTGGAAGGCGCGGGTGAACACCTTGCCCAGTTCCGCGCGGTTGCCCATGTCGAGGCCGACGAGCTCGCGTCGCAGCGCGATCTCGTCGCCGAACAGCCCGGCCAGCAGGTCGGTGTCGGCATTGCAGCCGACATAGCGCAGCATGGCGAGGTGATAGACGCTGCGGCTCACCGCCGGATCGAGCTTCGCCAGCTTCGCGATGCGCATCGCCATGACGCAGGACTTGAGCGCGAAATCGCGCGAGTGCCCGGTGGCGAGGTCGGAGGCATAGGCCAGCACCATCATCACGTCGGACAGTCTGAGTGAAACACCGGCCATGTGCGCCTCGCGACGGATGGGAGATTGGCGGGACAACGGATGCGTGCAGTTCCCTCCGAAGACGGGAGGACGGCGAAACGATGATAAGTTAGTGCTAACTTATTCCGGAAAGCGCCGCAAGTGACGCTAGATCCTGCCCTCGGCCTGAAGCCTGCCCAAGGGGAAGGCCACCATCGGATCGTCTGCCTTCGCCTCCGCCAGCCGCTTCACCGCGGCATCGCAGTCGGCCTTCATCTGGCTCACCAGCTCGTCGATGGAGGCGAAGCGCTTGTCGCCGCGGATCAGGTCGATGAACTCGACGAACAGCTGCCGGCCATAGAGATCGCCCTCGAAGCCGATCAGATAGACCTCGAGGAAGGTGCGGCCCGTGTCGAAGGTCGGACGGTCGCCGAAGTAACCGGCACCGGCCCACACCTCAGCACCCTTGTCGTGCGCGTCGCGCACGCGAACCGCATAGATGCCGCGATAGGGATCGGCTCCCTTGTCGAGCACGATGTTGAGCGTCGGGAAGCCGATGGTGCGGCCGCGCTGGTCGCCCTTCACCACCTCGCCCAGCACCGTCCAGTGATAGCCGAGGTCGCGCGCCGCCGCACTCACGTGGCCATGGCGCAGCGCCTGGCGGATGGCGCTGGAGGAAAACGGCGAATGCTGGTCGCCCTCGTCCGTCACCTGCTCGACGATGGTGACGCCGAAGCCGAATTTGGCACCCAGCTCCGTCATGGTGGCGGGGCTGCCCTTGCGGCCCTTGCCGAAGTGGAAGTCGTATCCCATCACCACGTGCCGCACACCCAGCCGCTCGACGAGGTGCAGCCGCACGAACGCCTCCGGCGACAGCTCGGAGAGCGTCTTGTCGAAATCCAGCACTGCCATGAAGGATGCGCCGAGCGCTGCCACCAGCCGCGCCTTCAGCGCCTGCGGAGTGAGCCGGAACACCGGCTCGTCCGGCCGGAAGAAGCTGCGGGGATGCGGCTCGAAGCTCATGACGCCCCACGGGCAGCCGAGCCGCGCGCCCTCGTCCGCCGCAACGGCCAGCAGCGTCTGGTGGCCGCGGTGCACGCCGTCGAAATTGCCGATGGCGACGACGCCGTCGCGGCAGGTTTCAGGAACGGGCGCGAGGCCCGCGATCAGTTGCATTCCGATCCCTTATCACAACCATGCAAGATCATGCACGGTGGCCACGATGCGGGCGTGCGGCACGGCCTTCAGCACCTCGGCCTCGGCCACGTGCAGCCCCTCGCTCGCATCGGTCACCCCTTCTGCAACAAGAAGGGCGTCAATTCCATAGTCCGCAGCGCCGCGGATATCGGTCTCGGGACCATCGCCGATGGCCAGGATGTCGGGCCTCTCGATGTCGCGCCCGGTGATGCGCCGGGCTTCCGCCAGGGCGAGGTCATAGATCGGCGCATAGGGCTTTCCCGCCATCATCACCTCGCCGCCGCGCGCGGCAAACATCTCCGCCAGCATGCCGGCGCAATAGAGGATGCGCTCGCCCTTCCGCACGATCTTGTCCGGGTTGGCGCAGATCATGGCCAGGCCGCGGCGCTTCATGTCGTCGAGCAGCGGCTCGTAATCCTCGAGCCGGTCGTTCAGGTCATCGAACAGCCCGGTGCACAGCACCGCCTCGGCCTCGTCGAGCCCGACGCGCACGACACCCGTGCCCTCGTAGATCGAATGGTCGCGCTGGGCGCCGAGGTGGAACACCTTGCCGCCGCCGTGGAGCTTCATCAGCACCTGCGTCACGTCGCCCGAGGTGACGATGCGGTCATGGCTGGCGGGGTCGACACCGATCTCGCGGAGCTGCGTCTCGACGCCCAGGTTGCTGCGCGGCGAATTGGTGACGAGGATGACGGTGCCGCCCCCGGCGCGATGTCGCTTCAGCGCGGCGACCGTCAGCGGAAACGGCGCCACGCCATTGTGCACGACACCCCAGATGTCGCAGAACCATACCGGATAGGCTTCGGAAAATGACTGCATCATCAGCGGCGGGCGTCAGGCGACGTTGGCTCTGCGCGCCGCGGCGGGGGCAACGCCGGCATCCGGCCGCACCTTGCGCGGCGGCGCGAAGAACGGGCCGAAGCCGAAGCGCGCGAAGCGGCTCACCGCGGTGGCCTGCTGCGGCGTCTTGACGTCGCCCACCAGCACCTGGATCTGCAGGGCGCGCGCCTGCTTGGCGAATTCGCTCCACGCGGCGTTGGGGCCGGAGCCTGCATCCACCGCATGCGGCGGGAAGGACAGGAACTTCACGCCGAGCTGGCGCAGTGCGGCAAGGTCGAGCCCGCCGAGATAAACCTCGCGCAGCGCCAGCGTCGCGCCGGAGCGCGCCAGCCGCGCCAGGTTCTCGATCCCCGCGCCGTCGAGCTGGCCCAGCTCCTGCTGGGCGAATTCGAACACCATGCCATCGGCGATGTCGCCGTCGCGCTGCAGCAGCGCCAGCAGGCGGCCGGCCTCCTCCTTGCTGGCCAGCGTGGCGCGGCCCACCGGCACGAAGATGCGGAGGCCCGGGTTGCGCAGCCGCAGCCGGCGCAGCACCGGCGCCACCATGCGCACCATGCGCAGGTCGACGGCGGCGCGCATGCCGCCCTGCTCGGCCTTCTGCATCAGTTCGTCGTGGCTGACGAGCTTGCCGCGGCCGTCGGCCAGCCCCACGAGGGCGCGGTAATGGCTGGTCGCCCCGGTGGCGAGCTCGACCACGGGCTCGAGCAGCAGCGTCAGCTGCTCGCGGCCGGTGGCCTTGCCGGGCCTTGGTTCGGACTTTGCTTCGGATGAGGCCGCTGCCGGCGTCTCGGAGGCCGGCGGATATTGCCGCCAGCGCGGCTGCCCGGCGACGAAATCCTGGAACTCGCGGCGCAGCCCATCGATGTCGGCGGCAATGGCCTCCACCTGCTGCAGCGACACTGCCTCGTCGCTGCGGATTTCGACCGAGGCGATGCGCTCCATCGCATCCTGGGCCTTTCCCGCAAGCCCACGCAGCGAGTCCTGCTGCGCCCACAGCCATTCCTCGTGGCGCGACAGCTTCACGGCCACCACCGTCGCGGCCACCAGCATGCAGCAGGAAAGAAGAAGGATGGCGCCCGCAACGGCCGTCATTTGCGGGCCCGCGGCCACGACGAGGTAGGCCGCGATGCCGATCGCAGCGAGCGGAAAGGCGGTGAGCCCCAGCATCACCGGCGCCATGTGTCGTGACATTCTGCCTCGACCCCTTACCCCGTCACGTACCCCGCCCCGCCATGATTCGTTCATCGACGCGGGCAACTGCTTATGGAATCGCATGAAACGATCTCTCCGGGAAGTCCTGTCTCCGTAGTTCCAACAGAAAAGGCCGGTGGGTCGCCCCACCGGCCTTCGCAACTGCAAACGCTTGTGACGCCGATCAGGCCACCGAGGCCAGCACCTTCGGCAGCTTGTCCGAGAAGATCTCGTCGATCTGATTCTCGGTGATCATCAGCGGCGGCGAGAGTGCAATCGTATCCGCTGTGATGCGGACCAGCAGGCCCACGTCGTGGAAGCCGTTTTCCATCGCCTTGTAGGCCCTGAGGCCCGGCGAGCCCTCGATCGGCTTCAGGTCGATGGCCGCCACGAGGCCGATGGTGCGGATGTCTTCGACCAGCGGATGGCCCTTGAGCGTGAAGGCCGCGTCCGCCCAGACGTTCTCGAGCTTCTTGGCGTTCTCGAACAGCTTCTCGTCACGGTACAGGTCCATGGTGGCCACGCCCGCCGCGGCCGCCATCGGGTGGCCGGTGTAGGTATAGCCGTGGAACAGCTCGATCACGTGGTCCGGGCCGTTCATGAACTTGTCGTAGATGCCCTGGCGCACCATGCAGCCGCCCATCGGCACGGTGCCCGAGGTCACGCCCTTGGCGAAGGTCAGGATGTCGGGAAGAACGCCGAAGCGCTCCGCCGCGAAGGCGTGGCCCAGGCGGCCGAAGCCGGTGATGACCTCGTCGAAAATCAGCAGGATGCCATGCTTGGTGCAGATCTCGCGCAGGCGCTTCAGGTAGCCCTTGGGCGGCGGCAGCACGCCCGTCGAACCAGCCATCGGCTCGACGATGACGGCGGCGATGGTCGAGGCGTCATGCAGCGCCACGAGGCGCTCGAGCTCGTCGGCCAGATGCGCGCCCCACTCCGGCTCGCCGCGGGTGAAGGCCTGTTCCTTGCGGTTGTAGGTGTGCGGCAGGTGGTCGACACCGGCGATCATGGCGCCGAACCACTTGCGGTTGGCGACCATGCCGCCGACCGAGATGCCGCCGAAGTTCACGCCGTGATAGCCGCGCTCGCGGCCGATCAGGCGGGTGCGGCTCGCCTCGCCGTTGGCGCGGTGATAGGCCAGCGCGATCTTCAGCGCGGTGTCGGCGGCTTCCGATCCCGAGTTGCAGAAGAAGGCATAGTTCAGGTCGCCCGGCGCCATGGTGGCCAGGCGCGAGGCGAGCTCGAACACCTTGGGATGGCCGAACTGGAAGGTCGGCGCGAAGTCGAGCTCGGCGGCCGACTTCTGGATGGCTTCGACGATGGGGCCGCGGCAGTGGCCGGCATTCGAGCACCACAACCCGGCGGAACCGTCGAGGATCGGGCGGCCGGTCATGTCGTAGTAATGCATGTCCTTGGCGCGGGCGATCATGCGCGGGCGCTTCTTGAAGGCGCGGTTGGGCGTGAAGCCCATCCAGAACGGTTCAAGGTTGTTGGGCGAGGGTTCCCAGTTGGCAGCGCCTTCCAGGTTCACGGGCTTGTTCATCGGTCAAATCTCCTCCGAGCGATGGTCGGTGATAGCAGAAAGCCAGTCCCCAAGGAAATGCACCAGCTTTCCCCGACGCTTGGGCCAGGCCCACACTGTCGTGCCGTCAGCCACCTCTGCGGGCGTCATCCCGGCGAAAGCCGGGACCCCGCTTTCTATCCAGAGGGGACCGCCCAAAGCGGGGCCCCGGCTTTCGCCGGGGTGACGCCGTGGGGGTGGGGAAACCCAATTATCGAGAATACCCCCTTATACCCGAACCAGCGCGCGCTGTCAAGGACTATTTCCCTTATATAAGAAAATACCCTCTCCCCGCCCGGATCTCAGGCCCCCGCAGCCACCATCCGGAAACCCGCCAAGACGGCCCTGTGCTGGCGGCGGAGGTGGCTGCGGAGTTCCGTGAGGCTCATCGCCTCGTCCTTCACGAACACGATGAAGTTCATGTTCGTATTGTTGAAAATGACCTCGCCCAGGGCGCGGGCGTCGGCTTCGCGGCTGAGCGAGCCCAGTGCCTGCAGCTTTTCGATCAGCGCCACGGTCTGGCTGGCCAGCGCCACGTCGAGGTCGGCATAGGTCTCGCCGAAGGGGCTCATCGGCTGGGTGGTCGAGATCGCCATGGCCTGCCGCCACATCTCCTTCGACAGGTAGTGCAGCGAATGCTCGACGTAGCCACCGACCAGCGCATCGACCGCGGCCTCGGCACGGGCCGGCGGGCGGGCGATCACCTCTTCGCCAAGGCGAAGCACCTCCTCGACCTCGAGCGACACGATGGCGACGAGCAGGTCGCCCTTGTTGCGGTAGTAATTGTAGATGGTCCCGATCGACACCTCGGCCGCCGCCGCGATCGCCTCCATCTTCACCGTCTCGTAGCCCTGCTCGCGGAACAGCCGTGTGGCCGCCTCGACGATGCGGTCGTGGCGGATGGCTTTCTGGCGCTCGCGCAGGCCTGACATCGGGTCACTGTGCACCAGTTTTGGAATTGACTCAACTTTGTAATTGGTTCAGCTTTTGCCCATCAGGGAGAAACGCCACATGACCAACAGTCTCACGCGCCGTCTCTTCGGCGCTTCACTCGCCGCCCTGGCCCTCATCGGGTCCTGCGCCGCCGCTTCCGCCGCCGACCTCAATGCGCTGGTCTGGTGCGACCATTCCGACCCGAACCTGCTGAAGCCCTTCGAGGACGCCACCGGCATCAAGGTCAACGTCAAGGAGTTCGAGGGCACCGGCGCCGGCCTCGCCATCGTCGACCAGTCGCAGCCCGGCGACTGGGACGTGATGGTCATCGACACGGTGGACGTCCGCCGCGGCGTCGACCGCGGGCTGTTCGAGCCGCTGCCCGAGGACAAGCTCCCCATGGCCGACATCTTTCCCGAGGTGCTGATGGACCAGCACGCGGTGATCGGCGGCAAGCGCTACGGCATCACCGAGAAGTTCGGCTACAACACCATCGGCTTCAACAAGTCGAAGGTCGACGCCGCCGACATGGACACGCTCGGCGTGCTGACCAACGACAAGTACAAGGGCAAGATCACCATCTACGATTACTACCTCCCCGTGATGGGGCTTGCCGCCATGGCGATCGGCAAGAAGACCTCGGACCTCACCGAGGCCGACCTGCCGGCGCTGAAGGAAGTCCTGCAGAAGATGAAGGCCAACGCCAAGGCGGTGACCGACGTGGCGGCGAGCCAGACCGCGCTCGCCACCGGCGAGGCCGACATCCTGATCGGCGGCGGCGAATGGGTGACGGCCGGCATCGCCAAGGACAATCCCAACCTCGACTTCTCGATCCCCAAGGAGGGTGCCGTCCTCTGGTCGCAGTCGCTCGCCATGTTCAAGGATTCGAAGAACAAGGACAACGCGCTGAAGTTCATCCAGTACATCCTGAGCCCCGAGGGCCAGGCCAGGCTCGCCACCTCGTCCTGCTACTGGGGCATGCCGGCCAACCGCAAGGCGGCCCTCACCGACGACCAGAAGAAGATCCTGCGCTTCGACGAGCAGCCGGACTTCCTCAAGCGCGCCCAGGAATATCCCGCACCTTCGGAAGATCTCGACAAGAAGATGCAGGACCTGTGGACCGCAATGATCCAGGGTCAGTGAGCCAGACGTCCACTTCGCGCATCGGATGGGCCAGCGTCACACCGGCACTGCTGTGGACGCTGGTCTTCTTCGTCGTGCCCTTCGTGGCGATGGGGGTGATGAGCCTTCACCCGCACGCCGGCGAGGGCGTGAGCCTTGACGCCTACACCCAGTTCTTCACCAACCCCAGCTACTGGCTCGCGCTCGTCAACTCGCTCGAGGTGACGCTCGTCGTCACCGTGGTCTCGGTGCTGCTGGCCTATCCCTTCGCCTGGATCCTCGCCTTCATGGTGCCCGAGCGCTGGCAGCGACTGGCGCTGATGCTGGCGGTCCTGCCGTTCTGGACCTCCTACGTCGTGCGCTCCTATTCCTGGCTCCTCGTGCTGGCCGAGAAGGGTGTCGTCAATTCCGCGCTCGTCGACCTCGGCCTGCTGGCGGAGCCGGTCCAGCTTGCCAACACCCGCACCGCCACGGTGATCGGCTTCGTCCACTTCTTCGTGATGCTCCTGACACTGACGATCTTCGCCAACCTGAAGCAGCTCTCGCCCAACTACCGCAAGGCCGCGGCGGACCTCGGCGCCTCCGGCACCCAGACCTTCATCCACGTGATCCTGCCGCTCACCCTTCCCGGCATCATGGTGGGCGCCTTCCTCACCTTCGTGCTGGCGATCGGCGACTACATCACGCCGCAGATCCTGGGGGGCAACAACGAGCTCCTGATGCCGCAGCTCATCATGATGCAGGTCGGACGGCGCGGCGACTTCGCCTCGGCCTCGGCCCTCTCGCTCATCCTGATGGCCGTGGTCAGCATCGCCTATCTCGCCTGCGCCCGCTGGCTGAAGATCGAGAGGGCGTGATGTCGCGCGCCATCGCCACCATCTACGCCCTGCTGCTCTACGGCTTCATCTTCCTGCCCGTGGCGGTGCTGGTGCTGTTCTCCTTCCAGGCCTCGCTGTTCCCCATCCCGCCCTTCACCGGGCCGTCGCTGCGCTGGTATGCGGCGGTGCTGGGTGACGCGCGGCTCACGGCGGGGCTCGGCAATTCCATCATGGTGGCCCTGACGAGTTCGGCTATCGCCACGCTGCTGGGCTTCCTCTCGGCCTGGGGCTTCGCCCGCTTCCACCTGCCGGCCTCCGCCTTCCTCCGTGGGCTGATCACCCTGCCGCTCACGGTGAGCTACCTCATCATCGGCATGGGCCTCCTGATCTTCTTCAACTGGGCGGGCATGCCGAAGTCGCTCATGGCAGCGGGGATCGGCCACGTGGTGATCAACCTGCCACTGTGTTTCGCCATCATCTACAGCCAGATGGGCGATCACCAGGCCAACATCGAGCGCGCCGCCCGCGACCTCGGCGCCGGCGAGGCCCATGTCCTGCTGCTCGTCACGGCGCCCATGATGTGGCCCGCCCTCTTCGCCAGCTTCTTCCTGTCCATGACCTTCTCGTGGGACGAGTTCGTGATCTCCTTCCTGCTCACCAGGTTTGAGACAACGCTGCCCGTCGAGATCTGGAACCTGCTGCGCGCCGGACTCAACCCCAAGACCAACGCGGTGGGGGCCATGGTCTTCGGCGTCTCCATCATCCTCGCCATCGTCTTCGAACTCGTCGCCTTCCGAAAGCGCCCGCAATGACGGCTCTCGTCTCCATCGACCACGTCTCCCACAGCTTCGGCCCGACCAGGGTGCTGGACGACGTGTCGCTCCATCTCGAACCCGACAGCTACACCGTGCTGCTCGGCCCCTCGGGCTCCGGCAAGACCACGCTGCTGTCGATCCTCGGCGGCTTCCTCGCACCCGAGCAGGGCCGCGTGATGATCAGGGGCCAGGATTGCACCGCCATGGCGCCGGCGAAACGCCCCACCGCGACGGTGTTCCAGGACTATGCCCTGTTCCCGCACATGACCATCGGCGGCAACGTGGGCTTCGGCCTGCGCATGAAGGGTGTTCCCAGGGCGGAGCGCGATGCGAAGGCCCGCGCCATGCTCGATGTCGTCGGCCTCGCCGCCGCCTTCGAGCGCAAGCCGCATCAGCTGTCCGGTGGCCAGCGCCAGCGCGTGGCGCTCGCCCGGGCCCTCATCGTCGAACCCGCCGTGCTGCTGCTCGACGAGCCGTTGGGGGCGCTCGACCTCAAGCTCCGCCGCCAGATGCAGGACGAGTTGAAGGCCATCCAGAAGCGCGTCGGCACCGCCTTCATCCACGTGACGCACGACCAGGAAGAGGCCATGGCGCTGGCCGACCACGTGGTGGTGATGAACCTCGGCCGGATCGAGGACCAGGGCAGCCCTGAGCGCGTCTATGCCAGGCCCGCCACGCGCTTCACCGCCACCTTCATGGGCGAAAGCACCATCGTACCGGGCCAGGTCTCGAACGGAATGATCGACACCGCGCTCGGCCGATTCGCCGCCCCCGCCGATGCGGCGCAGGTGGCCGTCCGGCCCGAACACGTCTCGCCGGGCGGCACGCTGCAGGGCGATGTGGTCGATGTCGTCTATCAGGGCGCGTTCAAGCGCGTGACGGCACGGGTGAACGGTATCGACCTGCTGGCAAGGCTTCCGGCCGAGACCACGCTCACGCCCGGCCAGCGCGTCTCGCTCGGCATCGACCCCGCCCACGTCATCGTGCTGAAGGGCTGAATCATGGAACTCCGCGTCGCTGCCACCGAATGGTACGAAACCTTGAGCTTCGCCGATGGCGTGACGCTGATCCACGAGCCGTGGATCAAGCCCTTCTTCCGCTGCAACATCTGGCACGTGCGGGGCCGCGACCGCGACCTGCTGTTCGATTCAGGCCTTGGCCACTTCAGCCTGCGCGCCCATGTGCCGCTGGTGGCCGAGCGCGAGGTGGCCTGCGTCGCGAGCCACACCCACTTCGACCACATCGGCTGCCACCACGAGTTCGGCCGCTGTGCGGTGCATTCGGCGGAAGCCGCGATCCTCGCCGACCCGCGCAATGACCTGATCCTCGCCCATTACGCCACCGACGAGATGTTCATCCGCCAGCCGCAAGGCTGGGATCAGACGAGCTATCATGTGAAGCCGGCCGAGGTCGGCCGCGTGCTCGAAAACGGCGATGTCGTCGACCTCGGCGACCGCGCCTTCGAGGTGGTGCACACGCCGGGCCATTCGCCCGGCGGCATCGGCCTGTTCGAGGCGAAGACCGGAACTTTCCTGTCGGGCGACATCATCTATGACGGCCTGCTGATCGACGACGCCTATCATTCCGACGTGCCCACCTATGTGGAGACGATGGAGCGCCTGCGGCAGCTTCCCGTCTCGATCGTCCACGGCGGCCACTTCCCCAGCTTCGGCCCGATTCGCTTTCGCCAGCTGATCGACGACTATGTCACGGGCCACAGGAAGCCTGGCTGCCACCTGGCTTGACGGACGGACACACCGCATGAGAACGGCAGCGGCGGGACTCGCGGAACGAGGCCCTCATCCGCCCTTCGGGCACCTTCTCCCATTGCTGCGCAACGGGAGAAGGGGACGGAACGGACAGATTGCCTTCCAGTCCTTGCCAAGTAAGTAAGCCGCATCGGCTCCAGTCCCTTCTCCCGTCCGCAAGATGGGAGAAGGTGGCCGAAAGGCCGGATGAGGGCTCGTGCCGCACGACGGCTCTTACTGGTGACCGCCGTCGCGCCTCAGCAGGTCCCGCTCGGCATCCATCATGTAGTCGCGTTGCAGCGGCAGGGTGTCCACCGCCTTGGCGAGCTGGATCTGGAACACCATGTGCTTGAAGTAACGGAAGCTCAGTTCGCTGGTGATGAGATAGAACTCCCACATCCGGCAGAACCTCTCGCCCAGCAGGTCCTTCGCCTTGTCGCGATTGGCCTCGAACCGGTCGTACCAGGCGCGCAGCGTCTCGGCGTAATGCAGCCGCCAGATTTCGGTGTCGGTGACCCATAGTCCCGACGACTCGATCGCCGCGAAGGTTTCCGACAGCGCCGGCGAATAGCCGCCGGGGAAGATGTATTTGCGCAGCCACCTGCCCGTCGTGCCCGGCCCGCCCTTGCGGCCGATGGCATGAACCAGCGCCACGCCGCCAGGCGCGAGCAGGCTCTGGATCTTGCCGAAATACTGCCGGAAGTAGGAAATGCCGACATGCTCGAACATCCCGATCGACACGATGCGGTCGAACGAGCCTGCAACGTCGCGATAGTCCGTGAACGCGAAGCTGATCCGGTGGCCGAGGCCCAGCTCATCGGCCCGCTGCTGCGCCAGCGCCAGCTGCTCCTGGGACAGTGTCACGCCGGTGACGTGAACGTCGAAGTTCTGCGCCAGGTAGATCGCCATGCCGCCCCAGCCGCAGCCGATGTCGAGCACGCGCTGCCCCGGCCTCAGGTCGAGTTTCGACGCGATGTGGCGGAGCTTGTTCTGCTGGGCTTCCTCCAGCGTGTCGGAGGGCGAACGGAAATAGGCGCAGGAATAATTCATGCCGCTATCGAGGAACAGGCCGTAGAGCTCGTTCGAGAGGTCATAGTGGTGCGCCACGTTTTCGCGCGACTTGACCAGCGTATTGCGCTGCCAGAGCGACTTCAGCCGCTTGGCCACGCGGCGCAGCGGCTTCTGGACGGCCAGCTTGCGCGACCCGCCGCGGTTGATGGCGAACAGCGTCAGGAAATCGCGCAGGCTTCCCTGCTCGATGTTGAGCGTGCCGTCCATGTAGGCTTCGCCCGCCTTGAGGTCCGGGTTCCACACGAGGGCCTTGTAGAGCGCGCGATCATGCAGCCGGACGCGCGCAAAGGGCTCGGGCGTTGCGCCATAGCGGTGGAGATTGCCCTCCGCGTCCACGACCTCGAGCGTGCCGGTCTTGATGATCCGCGTCAGCATTGCGTTCAGGAGCTTCATCGGACCGTATTCCTCGCCACGCCGCGACACGGCGTGCCCGGCTTCGGGACTGCTCTAGCCGCCCGGATGCCCGATGACAACTTGCTCGCCAAAAAGGGAACCGCCGGGACAGGCCCGGCGATTTCGATGCAGGGAGGATGGGTCGGAGGCTTACGCCACCAGTTGCTTCACCAGCGCGCCCACCAGGCGCGGCAGGTCGTAGGGGAAGCGGGCGGTGATCAGGTTGCCGTCCACCACCACGGGCTCGTCCAGCACTGTGGCGCCGGCATTGGCGAGGTCGGGGTGGATGTTCCACACCGCGGTGGCCTTCTTGCCCTTGAGGATGCCGGCACTCACCATCACCCACTGGCCATGGCAGATGGCGCAGGTGGGCTTGCCGGAGGCCAGCATGTCCTGGACGAATTTCTGCGCGTGCTTGTCGGCGCGCAGCGCATCGGGGTTCCAGCAGCCGCCGGGGAAGAGGCAGGCGTCGTAATCGGCGATCTTCGCCTCGTCCATGTAGCAGTCGATCTCGAGCCAGCCGGCGTTCTCCATCAGGCGGATGGCCAGCACATGGGTCTTGGTGAGGGGCGGGAAGCGCAGGCCCAGCGTCGGATGGAACTCGCCGATGCGCGGGGCCACCACGTGGACGGTTGCGCCATGCTCGGTCAGCCACTTCATCGCGCCGGTGATCTCCACCTCCTCGACACCGTTGGTGCAGCAGATGGCGATCTTCTTGCCCTTGAGCAGCTCCGGGTTCGACGGCGGATCGAACAGGAAGTGATGGAGCTCGCGGTTGAGCTCGCCATCGGCCGAGACCAGAAGCTCGGTCGAGATCGACGGCACCGGCGAGGGCGTCATGAAGGCCTGGGCGCGCAGCAGGGCGGCATTGGTGGCGGAAGCGGGTTCGTGCGGCTTGTTCATCTCGTGGTCCTCCTCGGTTCTGATTTTGCAAGACGTATATCAGGAATTGACAAGCGGCGCGAGACGGTTTGTCCTGTGTTCCTTGCTTGGGAGGGCACCGATGAAGCTTGGTTTCAATCTGCTGCTGTGGACCCCGCACGTCACGCTTGCGCATGAACCCATTTTGCGGGCGCTGAAGAAGACGGGCTATGACGGCGTCGAAATTCCGATGTTCGAGGGCGATGCCGAGCACTACGCGAAGCTCGGCGAATTGCTCGACAGGATCGGCCTCGAGCGTTCGGTGGTGAGCGTCATCCAGGGCAAGAACCCGCTGTCGCCCGACAAGGCGAGCCAGGCCGCCGCCCTCGACTATGCCAAATGGACGGTGGACTGCAGTGCGGCCCTGGGCGCGCCCATCCTCGGCGGCCCGATGCATTCGGAGCTGGGCTATTTCTCCGGTAGTCCCGCCACCGCCGCCGAGCGCAAGCGGGCGCTTTCCTTCCACAAGAAGGCCGGCGACTATGCGGGCAAGAAGGGCATCACCTTCGCGCTCGAGGCGCTGAACCGCTTCGAATGCTATTTCCTGAATACGATGCAGCAGCTGAACGACTACCTCGACGAGGTCAACCACCCGCATATCCAGGGCATGTACGACACCTTCCACTGCAACATCGAGGAGAAGGACCCCGTGGGGGCGATCAAGACCATTCGCCCACACATGGTCCACGTCCACATTTCCGAGAACGACCGCGGCACGCCCGGCAAGGGCCATGTGCCATGGGCCGAGACCTACAAGGCGCTGAAGAAGGCGAAGTATGACGGCTGGCTCACCATCGAGGCCTTCGGCCGCTCCATGCCGGCACTCGCCGCCGCCACCCGCGTGTGGCGCGACTTCGCGCCGACGCCCGAGAAAGTCTACAAGCTGGGCTTCCGCAACATGAAGCAGGGCTGGGCAAAGGCGTGAAGGAGGGCGTGAAGCCGGTCCACGTCATCGGCACCTGCGATACCAAGGAGGCGGAACTCCGCTATGCAGTGGAGCAGGTGCAGAAGGCGGGGGCCCCTGCCCTGCTGGTCGACATTTCCACGACGCCGAGCACGGCCAAGGCCGACGTGACGCCGGAGATGGTGGCGCGGCACCACCCGCAGGGTGCCGACGCGGTGCTCGGCCATGCCGACCGCGGCAAGGCCGTCACCGCCATGGCGGCCGCACTCGGCCGCTACCTGCTGTCGCGCGATGACATCGGCGCGGTGCTGGGGCTGGGCGGCGGCGGCAACACCTCCATGGTGACGGAGGCGATGCGGGCGTTGCCCATCGGGGTGCCGAAGCTGATGGTCTCCACCATGGCGTCGGGCAATGTGGCGCCCTACGTCGGCCCCACCGACATCATGATGATGCATGCGGTGGCCGATGTCGCGGGGCTCAACGCCATCACCCGCACCGTGATCGGCAATGCGGCCCATGCGGCGGCGGGCATGGCGATGAACGCCATTCCGGCTTCGCAGCAGGCGAAGCGCGCCGTGGGCCTCACCATGTTCGGCGTCACCACGCCCTCGATCACGCAGATCCGCCACCTGATCGAGAACGACTGCGAATGCTTCGTCTTCCACGCCACCGGCACCGGGGGCCAGTGCCTCGAGAAGCTGATCGATTCAGGCCTCGTCACGGCGGCGCTCGACATCACCACGACCGAAGTCGCTGACCACCTCGTCGGCGGCGTGCTGGCCTGCACCGATGACCGCTTCGGCTCGGTGATCCGCACGCGCATTCCCTGGGTCGGATCGGTGGGCGCCTGCGACATGGTGAACTTCGGCGGGCGCGAGACGGTGCCGGCACAGTTCAGCAGCCGGAACCTCTATGTCCACAACGCGCAGGTGACGCTGATGCGCACCACTGCCGACGAGAATGCCGCGATCGGTCGCTGGATCACCCAGCGCATCAACCGCATGGAAGGCCCGGTGCGCTTCCTGCTGCCGCTCCAGGGTGTTTCCGCAATCGATGCGCCGGGCAAGCCGTTCCACGATCCGGCTGCCGACGCAGCCCTGTTCACCGCCGTCCGCGAGACATGGAAGCCCGCACCCAACCGCCGGCTCATCGAGGTCGACGCCCACATCAATGACCCGGCCTTCGCCGAGGCCGCGGTGCACGCCTTCCGCGACATCACCAGAGGACAGTAGAATGGCCCGCGCCTATGCTTCGATCATCCTGAAGGCTCCCGTCGAGACCGTGTGGTCCATCGTGCGCGACTTCAACGGCCTGCCGAACTGGACCGGCGTGACCGCGTCGAAGATCGAGAAGGGGCTCGACTCCGACGTCGTCGGCTGCATCCGCAACTTCCAGCTCGCCAATGGCGCAACGGTGCGCGAGCGCCTGCTGATGCTGGACGATGCGAAGCGCTGCTTCACCTATAATTTCGAGACGCCCGCCTTTCCGGTGAAGAACTACCTCGCCACCTTGCGGCTCTACCCCGTGACCCACACCGACCAGACCTTCGCCGAATGGGAGGCGACATTCGACGAGGCGCCGGGCGACGAGGGGAAATACGTGAAGATCGTGTCCGGGGACGTCTTCGCCGCAAACTTCAAGTCACTCGCCGCCCTGATCGCCAGGTCGAAGCCGCAGAAGCCCGCGGGTGCCGAACGCTGGAAAGGCTTCCAGCCCAACAAGGTGTGGACCTCGCGCGTCATCAAGGCGCCGGTGGACGAGGTGTGGAAAGTGATGCGCGACTTTGCCGGCATGGGCGGCTGGCATGAGGAGATCACGAAGATGCACATGCTGCGGCGGGTGCGCTCCGACAAGGTCTCCGGCATCCGCGACTTCTATTTCGGCGAAGGCCACCTGAACGAGGAGCTGCTTCACTTGGACGACATGGAGCGGAGCTTCTCCTACCGCATCACCAAGTGCGGGATTCCGTGGATGAACTATGTCTCGGGGCCCAGGCTGTGGCCGGTGACCGCCGACAACACCACCTTCGGCGCCTGGACCGGTGACTGGGTGGCGAGCCCGCAGGACGACGTGGTGCTGATCCCGCGGACGGAGCAGAACGTGTATCAGCGCGCCTTCGCAGAACTGGAGCGGAATTTCTTCGGAAAGAAGAAGCGGGGGAAGTGACGGCCCAGCTCCCCTTCTCCCGTTGCGGCGCAATGGGAGAAGGTGGCCGACAGGCCGGATGAGGGCCCTTTCCACCGGCACGACTCGCGGAGAGAGGCCCTCATCCGCCCTTCGGGCACCTTCTCCCATCCTGCGGACGGGAGAAGGACGAGGTGTTCACTCCGTGTGGAACACGTCCTCCATCTCCGCCCACCATTCGCCATCCTTCCGCGTCTCGAAGGGCACCTGCATGGGGTCGGTAATCTTCCACCAGTCCTGCATGCGCGGGACGTCCGCCATCTTCTTCATGTCGGCTTCGAAGTCGTGGCCGTGATATTCCCAGTAGGCGAAGAGCATGTTCTCCGGCTCCTTGAGGAAGATCGTGTAGTTGCGGATGTTGGAATCGCGAATGGCCCTCAGCACCTCGGGCCACACCGCGGCGTGGATTCGCCTGTATTCCGGAATGACCTCCGGCTTGAGCTTGATGACGCGTCCCATTCTCTGCATCCGAGCAGCCCTCCCATTGCCATTGACCGTTGCCGTCGCGCACGGGAAGATCGCCAAAAACCGGAGGGGATACAATGGGCGAGTGGACGAAAAGATTCAGCCTCAAGGGCAAGCATGCGCTGGTGACGGGTGCGAGCAAGGGCATCGGCATGGAAACCTGCAAAGTGCTGGCCGATGCCGGGGCCGACATCGTGGCCGTGGGCCGCGACCGCGAGGGACTGGCCGAGGTCAAGCAGGCGGTCGAGGCGCTGGGGCGGCGCTGCGTGGCGATCTCCGCCGACATGGCCACCGCCGAGGGACCGGTGAAGGCCGCCCATGACGCGCTCGCCTCCTTCGGCGCCATCGACATCCTCGTCAACAATGCCGGCATCGCGCACATCGACAGGCTGGAGGATGTATCGATCGCCGACTGGGACGCCACCATGGCGGTGAACCTGCGGGCGCCCTTCCTGCTCGCCCGCGAGATCGTGCCCGGCATGATCGAGCGGGGCGGCGGCAAGATCATCAACATCTCGTCGCAGGCCGGCGTCGTCGGCCTCGAGGGCCATGCCGCCTACTGCGCCTCGAAAGGCGGCCTCAACATGCTGAGCAAGGTGATGACGGTGGAGTGGGCGAGGCACAACATCCAGATCAACACCGTCTGCCCGACGGTGATTCTCACGCCGATGGGCGAACAGGTGTGGGGCCAGCCGGAGAAGGGCGACCCGATGAAGGCGAAGATCCCCGGCGGCCGGTTCGGGAAGCCGATGGAGGTGGCGGACGCGGTGCTGTTCCTCGCATCCTCGGCGTCCGACATGATCTGCGGGCACGATCTGCTGGTGGATGGCGGATACACGGCGATCTGACCACCGGGCCAGGCCGTCCGCTGCGCAATTTCGCCGGGGTGACGGCACGACGGGCCGCGGCGGTTACCTCTTCCGTGCCCTGTCGATTTCACTCATGTCCTGGTTCTCGATCAGTTGGCGCTGGTCGTCGTCCAACACCACCGCGTACTCCTCCTCGGAGAAGCCGATGTCGGGATCGGCCCCGGGCTTCTGCTCCAGGGCGCGGTCGCCCATGCGGCCCTTTTGGACTTCCTGCCCGGACGAGGTCCGGATTTACCTGGCTTTGCTTCTTCGGCATGGCGGACTCCTCTTCGACGTTCCAATGCGGAACGGCTCAAGGGAGTTCCGCTCAGTAGGTGGCGCGGCCGCCGGACACGTCGAACACCGCACCCGTCGAGAAGGAGCATTCCTCGCTCGCCAGCCAGCACACGAGGCTTGCCACCTCGTCGACCTTGCCGAGCCTGCCCATGGGGATCTTCGACAGCATGAAGTCGATGTGGCTCTGCGGCAGCTGGTCGAAGATCGGCGTCCTCACCGCGGCGGGCGTCACGCTGTTCACCGTGATCCTGGTTTTGGCCAGTTCCTTGGCCAGCGACTTGGTGAAGCCGATGACCGCTGCCTTTGAGGCCGAATAGGCCGAGGCATTGGGGTTGCCTTCCTTGCCGGCGATCGACGCGATGTTGACGATGCGGCCATAGTCATTGGCCATCATGTGCGGCACCACGGCGCGGTTGGTGAAGAAGGTGCCGTCGAGGTTGATGGCGATGGTGCGGTGCCAGTCCTCGATCTTGACATCGAGCACGGTGGCCGTGGGGCCGGCGACGCCCGCGCTGTTGACCAGCACGTCGATGCCGCCCAGCTGCTTGACCGTTTCCGCGGCCGCAGCCTGCACCGAGTCCCAGTTGGAGATATCGGTCCGGATGCCGCCGTGCATGTCCCACACGACGACCTTGCCGCCTTCGGCTTCGATGCGCTTGGCGACCGCCTCGCCGATGCCCGAAAGTCCGCCGGTGACGACGGCGCGCCTGCCTTGAAATCTCATCGCTTGATCTTCCAGTTCTTCATCTTGTCGAGGGTGTCTTCGAAACTCACGATGCCGGCATCGGAGCCGAGCCCCGTGGCCACGAGCCCGGCCGAGGCCTGGGCGAAGCGCAGCCCGGTCTCGACATCCATCCGGTGATGGAGCGCCGCGATGAAGCCCGCGTCGAAGGCATCGCCGCAGCCGGTGGTGTCCACCACCTCGACCTCGTAGGCGGGGGACTTCAGCCGCGTGCCGTCCGTGTGGGCGTAATAGGCGCCATCGCCGCCCAGGGTGAAGACGCAGCACCTGGCACCCTTGTCGAGATAGAACGCGGCGCAGTCCTCGGGCGTCGCCTGGCCCGACATGTCCTTCGCCTCTTCGATCGAGGGCATGAAATAGTCGATGTAGGGCAGCAGCGGCGCCACGATGCCGATGGTTTCGGCACTGGCCGCGATCAGGTCGAAGGTCACCGTGCGGCCGCGCTTCTTGGCTTCCTTCAGCAGCGTGACGGAGGCCGGTCCGTCGAGGCGCTTCAGAAGCCCGGTGCCGCCGAGGTGGATGATGGGCGCATCGAAGACCTGTGCATAGGCGGAGGCCGGCACGTCGAAATGATCCGATGCACCGCGCACGTGCAGCGCCGGGCGGTCGCCGTTGGGGCGCACGTTGAGAATGGTGGCCGACGTCGGCACGCCGGCGATGCGCTGCATGGTGCTGGTATCGATGCCGTGCTTCTGCAGGGTCATCAGCACCCAGTCGGCCTTCTCGTCGTCGCCCACCGCGCCGACGGCGAGGCTCTTGAGCCCGAGTTTCGCGGTGTCGACGACGGTGCCGCCCGCGGTGCCCGCGACGGTGAGGCGGATCTCCTCGATGAAGTCGACGTTGCCCCTGTCGGGAATGCGGGTGACGGGCCGGCCCAGCACATCGAGGATGTAGAGGCCGATCACCGAAACGTCGTGGCCCATCTCAGTCCCGGTACTTGTTCATGGCCGTGACGGCGCCGGCCAGCACCACCGCCACGGCGGCGATGCCCCAGACCAGCGGCTGGCGCCAGAACGGTGGCGTGCCGAGCTGCACCTTGCCGGCCAGCGTGTTGGGATCCGGCGGCCTGAGGAAGAAGGCGCCATAGAGATGCGCCGCGGCGATGGCCACCAGCAGCACGATGCAGAAGATCATCGCCACCACCATGGCGACGGTGATGACGCTGCGGACCTTCACCCCCGGCTGCGCCATGGGCAGCAGGTTGTTGACCAGACCGGCGACGACGACGAGGACGCTGCCGAAGGCAAAGAGCTGGAGACTGAAGGGCTGGAAGATGAGGAGCAAGGCGAAGATGCCGAGCCCGATGATGAAATATTCGAGACGCAGCGCTTGCCGGCGCGTCATCCCCAGGTCCTGCCTGTGCTCATGGTTGCTCATGCGCGCACCGCCCTGCCGTCCTCGCCGAAGAAATGCGTCTGCCGCGGATCAGGGCGCAAGTGCAGCGCTTCGCCCACCTTCACCCGCTTGTCGCGCGGCACCACCACGCGGATGTCGCCGCCGGACGCCGTGCGGGCATGGATGAGCGTCTCCGCTCCCATCGGCTCGATCAGCTCCGCCTGCGCGGCGATGGTGTCGCCCGCCTTGTCCTGCACCGTGGTGAAGGCGCGCGGACGGATGCCCACCGTGACCTTGGACGGCTTGAGGCGCGACACCGCAGGGTCGGCCGCGATGTTGAGCGGCTGGCCCGCCAGGACCACGTCGGCCTTGCCGTCACCGAAGCTGCGGAGATCGGCCTCGACCAGGTTCATCTGCGGCGTGCCGATGAAGCTCGCCACGAAGACGTTGGTGGGCTTGGCGAAGACCTCGTGCGGGGTGCCCACCTGCTCGATCACGCCATCCTTCATGATGGCGATGCGGCTGGCCATGGTGAGCGCCTCGAGCTGGTCGTGCGTCACGATCACCGTGGCCTTGGACAGGCCGGTCAGCACTTCCTTGATCTGGCCGCGCATCGAGTGGCGAAGCTCCACGTCGAGGCGCGACAGCGGCTCGTCGAACAGGAAACAGTTGGGATCGCGCACGATGGCGCGCGCCACCGCGAGGCGCTGCTTCTCGCCTTCCGAGATCTGGTTCGGCATGCGGTCGAGCACCTCGCTGAGGTGCATGATCTTCGCCACCTTCGACACGCGCGCATCCTGGTCGGCTTTCGAAAGGCCTTCGTAATGCAGCGGCATGGCGATGTTCTGGCCCACCGTCAGCGCCGGATAAAGGGCGTAGAACTGGAACACCATGGCGATGTCGCGCTTCTGCGGCGGCAGCTCGTTCATGCGCTGCCCGGCGATGATGACGTCGCCGCTCGTGGCGCGTTCCAGCCCTGCGATCATGCGCAGCGTCGTGGTCTTGCCGCAGCCCGAGGGGCCGAGCAGGCAGACGACCTCGCCGGCTTCGACTTTCAGGTCGGCGTCCTTCACCGCGGTGAAGGCGCCGAACTGCTTGGTGACCTTGCGGATTTCAATCGTCGACATGTCAGCGCTTCACGGTTCCGAAGGTCACGCCCCTGAGCAGGTGGTTCTGCAGGAAGAAGGTGACGAGGAAGACGGGGATGAGGAACAGGGTTTCGATGGCCGCCAGCAGCGTCCAGTCGGTGCCGCGGCCACCCGACGAGACGGCCTGGTTCATGGCGACGGGCACGGTGCGCGTGTCGGGCCCCGACAGGAGCAGCGCGAAGAGGAACTCGTTCCAGGTGAGGATGAGGCCGAAGACGAAGGTGGCGGCGAGGCCCGCGATCACCTGGGGGAGCGCGATCTTGAAGAACACCTTGATGTCGGACGAGCCGTCGATGCGGGCAGCGTCCTCGACGTCGAGCGAGAGCTCGTCGAAGAAGCTCTTCATCATCCAGATGGTGAAGGCCAGGTTGAAGGCGGTGTAGAGCAGGATGATGCCGGTGTACGAGCCCGACAGGCCCACCACGCGGAACATCAGGATCACCGGGATGATGACCACGATGGCCGGCAGCATGCGCGTGGTCAGGATGATGAACAGGTAGGTGTCATTGCCCTTCAGCGGATAGCGCGAGAAGCCGAAGGCCGCGAGCGTGCCGATCACCAGCGCCAGCAGCACCGAGGACGAGGCGATGACGATGGAGTTGAAGAAGTAGCGGTCGAAGCCGGTGGCTTCCGGCGCGCCGCCCGGGGTCATCGAGCGCATGAACACCGAGCCGAAGTTCTCGAGCGTCGGGGTGAACACGAACTGCTGCGGGATAAGCCCGAACAGCGAGGTGGGCGACAGGGTGGGCGGCACCGCGAGGGCCGCGTCCTGCGGCTTGAAGGCGGTGAAGATGATGAACAGCACCGGCAGGAAGTAGATCAGCGACACGATGGCCACGACCAGCGTGCGGCCCCAGCCGGCCTCGCCCACGCCGCTCGCCTTGCGGAAGCCCAGCGCCTCCCAGATGGAATTGTTCTCGGCCATGGCGTCAGTCTCCCTGGCTGCGGCGGTTGGCGATGTAGAGGTAGAGGTTGGTCAGCACGATCACCATGAACAGCATCAGGTAGGAGATGGCCGCCCCCTCGGAGGTCTTGTTCTGCTCGTTGGCGATGCGGATCAGGTGGTAGGAGATCGTCATCGTGTCGTTGCCGCCCTTGGTCAGCAGGATGACGAGGTCGGCCAGCTTGAAGGCCTCGATGGTGCGGAACAGCAGCGCCAGCATCATCAGGCCGCGGATATAGGGGAAGGTGATGGTCCAGAACTGCCGCCACTTCGACACGCGGTCGATGGCGGCGGCCTCGTAGAGATATTTCGGCACCGAGACGAGGCCCGCCAGCACCAGCAGCATGACGAAGGGCGACCACATCCAGGCATCGGCGAAGACGATGCCGGTGACGGCGCCCGCCTTGGAGTCCATCAGGATGAACTGGCCGCCGGTGATGGCGTTGATCACATAGGACAGGATGCCGAAGGTCGGGTCATAGTAGTAGGAGAAGAACACGCCCGAGGCGACGACGGAGAGCATCATCGGGGTGAGCACCAGGATCAGCAGGTACTTGCGCAGCGGGAACTGCTTGGCGAAGAGCATGGCCAGAAGGAAGCCGACGATCATCTGCGCGGTGACGGTGAGCACGACGAACATCGCGGTGTTGACGAGGGCCCCCCAGTTGGCGGGCGCCATGATGTCGTTGGTCAGCACCTTGGTGTAGTTGGCGAGGCCTATGAAGCGGATCGACTGCTGGTTCGACTGATAGGCGAAGAACGACAGGCCCAGCGACCACAGCAGCGGAAAGATGTTCATGACGAAGAGCACGGCGATGGCCGGCGCCACGAGCAGCCCGCCGTAATACTTGCGGCGGTAGGCGTTGACCACGAAGGCCGCCGCAACGAGCGCCGCCATCGCGCCGACGATCCAGAAGGAGACATGCGGCGGAAGGGCGATGGCCGCGAGGACCGACACCACGAGGCCAACCAGAATGGCGAGCTTCCAGTTGTCGGGGGAGAGGCGCATGAGCGCCGGTGGCGCAGCTGTCGCGGTCGTCGAGACGGTCATCGGCAAAGCGTTCCGGAGGAGCATGCAAAAAGGGTGCGGGGATCGTCTCCCCGCACCCGGGGTTCAGGCGTGTTACTGAATGAGGCCGGCGTTCTTCAGGAGGTCTTCCTGGAACTTGGCGACATTGTCCATCGTGGTCTTGGCGTCCTGCTTGCCGGTGATGGCAAGGTCGAACTGGTCCTGCTGCTGGGTGAGCAGTTCGAAGAACTGCGGCACGTGCCACATGTCCTTCTGCCAGTCGAGCGACTCGGCGAACGCCTTGTTCCACGGACGGTAGGTGGCGTATTTCGGATCCTCATAGACCGACTTGATGGCAGACTGGCCACCCGCTGCAGCGAACTTGTTCTGCATCTCGGGCGACAGCCACCACTTCACGAAGGCCACGGCCTCCTTGGTCTGCTCGGGCGTCGTCCAGGTGGTCAGCACGAAGGGTTGGCCGCCGATCTGCTCGGTGTGGTCGATCTTGCCGTCCGCGCCGCGCAGGCCCGGCGCCATGCCGAACACCAGCTTGTCGGAGACCTTGGAGGACTTGGGATCGAGCGAGGCTTCGCCGAGGCCCACCCAGTCAACGTTCATCGCCACCTTGCCTTCGCGGAACAGCTGGTCCGAGACGAAGATGTCCATGGTGCCGGTCTTGACCACTGGCGGCATGTACTTGAGCAGCTTCAGGAAGTGCTCCATGCCGGCGATCGATTCAGGCGAGTTGACCACGCCTTCGGCATGACCGGTCGGGGCCTTGGTCTCGTCCCAGATGTTGCCGCCGTGCTGCCACATGAAGGTGTGGACCGACGTGGTGGAGAAGTCGTAGCCCTTGCCGGCCTGGTAGGCGATTCCGTAGAAGTCGTCGTCCAGCACCTGGCCGGCCAGCTTCTCGCCCTTCTTGCGCATGAAGAACTCGCCGATGTGCTCGAACGTGTTCCAGTCCATGTTGGAGATTTCGTCGCCGGTGCAGGGCAGCTTCTCGTTGTACTTGGCCTTGAAGGCGGCCTGCTCCTCGTCGTTGCACAGCACGTCCTTGCGGCCATAGGTCACGAGCACGTCGGGGAACTGCGGGAAGCCGTAGAGATTGGCCGACTTGTAGGGATAGGTCGAATAGGCGTTGTAGACGGCGGGATGGATCGACTCCATGGTCTTCTTGAAGTCCGGATCGGCATCCACGAGGTCGTTGATCTTGCGGTAGTAGCCGCCTTCGACGAAGGCGCCGAGCCACTGCGAATCCGAGACGATGAAGTTGTACTTCTGCTCGCCGGACGTCAGCGACGCATTGACGCGCGTATAGAAGTCGGGCCACGGGATGAAGTCGACGTCGAGCTTCACCTTGTTGCCGCTGGCCGGCTTGTACTGCTCGTCGAAGAACTTCTTCATCACGCGGGTCGGCGGCCAGTCGGGCACCGCCATGGTCAGCGTCACGTCATCCGCAAAGGCGTAAGTCGCCCCTCCGGTCAGCAGGGTTGCGGCAAAGCCCGTGGCTGCCGCGAACCCCTTCATCTTCGTAACAACGGTCATGTCAGGTTTCCTCCCATGGTTAACCGTTAGGCTTCTGGCCGCAGCGTCAGGTCATTACCTGTCCGCTGGCGGCACGGAAGATGTGGATCTTGTCGAGGTCGATGGTGATCGGAACCGTGTCGCCGGGCTTCAGGCCCGAGGCACTCTGTTCGGGAAGCACCATGCGCAGCGTCTCGCCCCCGGCTTCGACCGAGACGACGGTGACGTCGCCCAGCGGCTCGATGAGATGGACGCGGGATGGAACGGCGGCCTCGCCCGCCGCGGCGGGGCGCAGGTCGCTCGGGCGGATGCCGACGAGTGTCGCCTCGCCGGCATTGCCGGAATGGATCTTGCGGCCCGACAGCAGCTTGCCCAAGGGCGTGTCGAGGCTCGACAGGTCGGCGGCCAGCGTCGCCTTGACGATGTTCATGTGCGGCGAGCCGATCTTGCCGGCCACATAGGTATCGGCCGGTTTCTCGTAGAGCTCGTCCGGCGTTCCGCGCTGCACCACCGCACCATCGCGCATCACCGCGATCTCCTCGCCCATCGACAGGGCTTCGAGTTCGTCCGGCGTCGCGTAGACGATGGTCATGCCGAACTGGCGGTGCAGGCGCTTCAGTTCGGCGCGCATGTCGTGGCGCAGCTTGGCGTCGAGATTGGTGAGCGGCTCGTCGAGAAGCAGGATCTTCGGCCGACGGATCAGCGAGCGGCCGAGCGCCACGCGCTGCTGCTCGCCGCCCGACAGCGTGTTGGGCTTGCGCTCCAGGCGATGCGAGAGCTTCAGCATCGCCGCGGTTTCCTTCACGCGCGTGTCGATCTCCTCGCGGGCCACGCCCTCTTCCTTCAGGGGATAGGCGAAGTTCTCGTAGACGGTGAGATGCGGATAGAGCGCGAAGGACTGGAACACCATGGAGACGCCGCGGCCTGCGATGGGCGAGGTCGTCACGTCTTGGCCGTTGATCTCGAGGCGGCCCGCGTCGGTGGCCACCAGTCCGGCAATGGTGCGCAGCGTGGTGGTCTTGCCCACCGCGCTTGGCCCGAACAGCACGAAGAAGCGTCCCTCCGGAACGTCGAAGGAGAGATTGTCGAGGGCGCGCACCTTGCCGTAGGACTTCGAGATCCCGGAAAGACGCAGCGCTGGAGCCTTGCTTCCTGCCATTCCCATTCCCTGTTCAGCGGCCCTGCGGGCTCTTCTTGGTAAAAGACACTAGCCTGTCCCCGACGATTTGCAAGACGCCTTTCAACGGTTGCAACACCTGTGGTGCGATGGGCTATTGCCTAAACTTCATGCAAACTTAGCTTCAACCCTTGGCGCTTTCCCACTGGCCCGTCTGCGCCGACTTCAGCACCGCGTCGGTGACGAGATCGGTGGCCAGCGCATCGCGGAAGGTGGGGGCGGCGGGCTGGCCAGACGTCAGCCCGTCGATGAAGTCGGCGGCCTGATGAATGAAGGTGTGCTCGTAGCCGATCTGCAGGCCCGGCACCCACCACTTGTTCATGTAGGGATGGTCGCCATCGGTGATGTGCACCGAGCGCCAGCCCCGCGTGCGGCCCTCGTCGCGGTGGTCGAAGTATTGCAACCTGTGCAGGTCATGCAGGTCCCAGAAGATCGAGGCATGCTCGCCGTTGATTTCAAGCGTGTAGAGCGCCTTGTGGCCGCGCGCATAGCGCGTGGCCTCGAAGCTGCCGAGCGAACCGTTGTCGAAGCGCGACAGGAACAGGCTCGCGTCGTCGATCCCCACCTTCTCGGTCTTGCCCGTCAGGTTGTGGTGACGTTCCTTGATGAAAGTTTCCGTGAGGCCGGTGACGGAGGAGATACCGCCATTGAGCCACATCGCGGTATCGATGCAATGCGCCAGCAGATCGCCGGTGACGCCGGAGCCCGCCACGCCCACGTCGAGCCGCCACAGCCCCTGCCCGCCCTGCGGCAGGTCCTTGGAAATCGTCCAGTCCTGCAGGAACTTGGCGCGGTAGTGGAAGATCTTGCCGAGCCGGCCCTCGTCGATCAGCTGCTTGGCCAGTGTCACGGCGGGCACGCGGCGGTAGTTGTACCACACCGTGTTGGCAACGCCGGCACGCTCCACCGCCTCGACCATCTTCGCGCTTTCGGCGGCGTTGCGGCCCAATGGCTTCTCGCACATCACCATCTTGCCGGCGTGCGCCGCAGCAATGGCGATCTCCATGTGCGTATCGTTGGGGCTGGCGATGTCGATGAGGTCGATCGATGGGTCGTCGACCAGCCTGCGCCAGTCGGTGACCGAGGACTCATAGCCCCACTGATCCGCGAAATCCCTGGCTTTCTCGGCGTTTCTTGCACAGATCGTCTTGAGCACGGGCTTGTAGCCCAGATCGAAGAAATGCGGCGCCTGAGCGAAGGCGTTGGAATGGGTGCGGCCCATGAAGCCATAGCCCACCATGCCGATGTTGAGGCTCTTCTTCGCCATCGCCTCAGCCCTCCCAGCCATGCGCGTCGCGGACCTTGATCATCGTGGCCAGGATGTCGTTCCAGGTCTGCTGCTTCATCATCACCTCGTTGGGGAACATGCAGCCATCCCAGCAGATGTGCTTCATGGCCTTGGTGAGCGAGCCATCCTTGTTCCTGAGCCACATCCCCGCATGCTTGACGATGTCGAGGCGGCCATTGGGGTCGGTCACCATGCAGTGGCGGCCGGTCTTGTCATGATAACCCATGCCCTTCACCGTGCCGTCGTTCTGGGCGACATGGAAGTCGATGGTCCAGGGGCGGAGCATGTCGGTCATCTTGACCAGCGCCGCATCGAGCTTGGCCTGGTCCTTCCAGTCGAAGCCCTCGGGGAGCAGTGCGGCCTCGGGCGCGTTGTAGCCCATGGTGTAGAGCAGCGTATGGGCCATGTCGGCCTGGAAGCCGATGATGCCAGGGCGGTCGGTCTGTTCCAGCGTGTCGACCATCGCCTTCCAGCTGTGCATGCCGCCCCAGCAGATCTCGCCCTCCGCCGCCAGCCGCTCGCCGAAATCCTTGGCGACGTCGCAGGCCTCGCGCCAGGTCTGGGCGATGAGCTTGGTGTTGCCCGCCGGGTCCTTGGCCCAGTCGGCCGGGCTCGAGGCCGAGTCGATGCGGATCACGCCATATTTTCGCACGCCGAGGTCACGCAGCGCCTTGCCCAGCTCGCAGGACTTCCGGACATTGGCGACGAATTTCTTGCGGTCCTCCGCCGAGCCCATGGCCGAGCCGCCGCCCACCGGCGGCCAGACCGGTGCCACGATCGAGCCGATGGCGAGATTGTGCTTCGACGCCTTCTCCGCCAGCGCCTTGGCCTCGTCCGCCGTGAAGTCGATGTTGGTGTGGGGGGCGGCATGGAAGATGTCGATGCCGTCGAACTTCACGCCGTTCACCTCAGCCTTCGCGGTGAGGCTGATCATGGTATCGAGGTCGATGGGCGGCTCCGAGTCCGGTCCCTTGCCCACCAGCCCAGGCCACATCGCATTGTGAAGCTTGGGAAAATTGTTCTTGCCCGCCATGTTTCCTCCCACGCGGTTTGCATCTTTTTCGCGATGCTAGACTCGAATCCGGCTTGCTGTCCAGAACTGTTATATTAGTATGCCAGCCATGCCCGTCGATCTCTCCACCCTCCGGCTCGACCGCTCGCGACCCTTGCGCGACCAGATCTACCCGCTGGTGCGCGGGTTGATCCTGAGCGGCATCATCCGCCCGGGCGAGGTGATCGACGAGAAGGCCATCGCCGCCCAGCTCGACGTCTCGCGCACGCCGGTGCGCGAGGCGGTGAAGCGGCTCTCGGACGAGCGCCTCGTCGACGTCGTCGCGCAGTCCGGCACGCGCGCCTCGCGCATGGACCGAAAGGCGATCGAGGAGAGCTTCCTGATCCGCCGCGCGCTGGAAATGGAAAGTGCCGCGCAGGCCGCCGGCCGCATGAACCAGGAACACGCCGACCTCCTGCACGATATCCTCGCCCGGCATGAGCGCGCCGTCGAGAAGCGGCAATTCGCCGAGGCCATCGTCCGCGACGACGAGTTCCACCGCGCCGTAACCGAGATCAGCGACCTGCCGCGGCTGTGGAGCACCATCGAGATATCCAAGGCCCAGCTCGACCGCTGCCGCCACATGATGCTGCCGCGCACCGGCCAGGCCGAGGCGACGCTGGAGCAGCACCGCGAGATCATCCGTGGCCTGAACAGCCGCGACCCCGCCAAGGCGGCGGCTGCCATGAAGGCCCATCTGGATGCCGCGTGGAAGAGCACGGTGGCGGTATTGGACGGGCCGGGACTGGGGTGACAGCGCCAGTCAGTTTTCCCGTTGGCGCACTGACCTATCGCCTCCATCCCCTTCTCCCGTTGGCGCAGCCAATGGGAGAAGGTGGCCGACAGGCCGGATGAGGGCCCTTTCAGCGGGCGCGGCTCGCGGAACAACGCCCTCATCCGCCCTTCGGGCACCTTCTCCCATCCTGCGGACGGGAGAAGGGACTGGATCCGGGTCGGCCTGCCGTGCGTAACAGACCTATGACTCCCGTTAACAAGGCCCGCCGCATGATCCTGATCCTCGCGCTCGCGCTGCTGGCTGTCGTCATCGGCCTCGTCGGCTTCTGGTATTTCCAGACCCGCAACGTGGAGATCGCGCGCTATGAGGTGATCGAGGCCGATGGTCCCGTCGAGGTCAGGTCATATCCCGCCCTGACCGTTGCCGAAGTCACCCGCACGGGCACGCGCGACCAGGCGGTGCGGGCGGGCTTCGGGCCGCTGGCGCGCTATATCTTCGCCTCCGAGCGCGGCGGCGAGAAGATCGCCATGACGGCGCCGGTGACACAGAGTGAAGACGGTGGCAACTGGACCATCCGTTTCATCATGCCATCTGGCTACACGCTCGCCAGCCTGCCCAAGCCTGCAGGTGCCGACGTGACGCTCGCCCAGATGCCGGCGGCCAGGCGCGCGGCCATCCGCTTCAGCGGCTGGTGGTCGGTCACGCTGTTCGACGAACAGAATGCCAAACTGCTGGCCTGGATGAAGACGCGCGGCCTGACGCCTTCAGTGCCGCCGACATTCGCTTACTACAACGACCCGTTCACGCCCGGCTTCCTGCGGCGGAACGAAATCCTGTATGATGTGAGCGGTTGAGACTTCCGCAATCACCTCCCCCAAATGCCGTCACCCCGGCGAAAGCCGGGGTCCAGCTTCGGGCTCTCGTCACGTGGAAAGCTGGATCCCGGCCTTCGCCGGGATGACGGAATGAATGAGATAGGGATGAGACCTTAAACCGCCGCGCTCTTGGTCTTGCCGTCGAGCGTCATCAATGCACCGTAGAGCTCGGGCCTGCGATCCCTGAACACGCCCCAGCTGCGGCGCAGCTCGCGGATCATGTCCATGTCGAAGCTGGCGACACGGATGCCCTCCTCCGTGCGGTCCATCTCCTCGATTTTCTCGCCTTGATAATCGGCGATGAAGGAGCGGCCATAGAAGATGTCGGAGCGGCCATCGGGTGCCGTCTCGCGGCCCACGCGGTTCGACGCCATCAGCGGCATGATGTTGGCCGCCGCATGGCCACGCATGGTGTTCTGCCAGTGGCTCGATGAATCATAGTTCGGGTTCGGCGGCTCGGAACCGATGGCGGTGGGATAGAGCAGGATCTCCGCCCCCATCAGCGCCATGGACCGCGCGCATTCGGGGAACCACTGGTCCCAGCAGATGCCGAGCCCGATGCGGCCGGCCGCCGTGTCCCACACCTTGAAGCCCGTGTCGCCCGGCGAGAAATAGAACTTTTCCTGGTAGCCGCGGCCATCGGGAATGTGGCTCTTGCGGTAGATGCCGAGTTCGCGGCCATCGTCATCGACGATGACGGTGGTGTTGTAATGCGCATTACCGGCGCGCTCGAAGACGCTGACGGGAAGAACCACGCCCAGTTCCTTGGCCAGCGCCGCGAAGCGCTTCACCGTCGGGTGACGGTCGATCTCCTCGGCCTGCTTCAGGAACTTCACATGCTGCTCGATGCAGAAATAATCCGCGTCGAAGAGTTCCTGCAGCAGGATGAGCTTCGCGCCCTTGGCCGCGGCCTCACGCACCAGGCGCTCGCCCTTGTCGCAGTTCTTCGCCCAGTCGTTCGCGGAGGCCATCTGGGTGATGGCGACGGACAGCTTGCTCATGGTAAGTCCTTCAACCTTGCAACTTCGCGGCGGAACGGCAGTGCGTCGCCGATGGGTTCGGCCTCCAGTTCCTCGGCGTAACGATGCCCGGCGTAGGTCGCCCAGGCAATGGCAGCCGGCGCATTGGCATCGCCGATCAGCTTGACCGAGGCGATGCCATTGTCCGCCCATTCCTCCTGGCGCGCCTTCAGCGCCAGGAAGAGCCCATCCTCGGGCAGCCGCGCGGTGACCATCACCACCGCATCGCAGCCGATGCGCTCCGGCTTGCCGGTATAGGTGCACGCGACAGTCACGCCATCGGCCTCGACCGAGGCGAGGCCGCGCGTCACCTTCACGGTGACGCCGATCTCGAGCAGCCGCGTCTGGATGGTGCCCTGCTCCAGCGTGTTGAAGCTCCAGTCGGCGACGCGCGTGGCTGGCGTCACGAAGGTCACCCTGCAGCCCTTCTGCACGAGGAGCTCCGCCAGCACGCTTGCCATGTAGTAATGATCGTCGTCATAGACCACGACCTCGCCCGAGGGCAGAGAGCCCGCCATGAGGTCGTCCGGCGTGAAGATCGGCATGCTTTCCGCTAGCTGGATCGGCAACAGATTGTAACGCGCAATGCCGTCGCGCCGCCAGCGCGCGCCGGTGGCGACGGCGACATGCTCGAAGCCGAAGCCCAGCACGTCATCGGCGGTGAGCGCCGAGTCGCGATAGACATTCACATTCGTCATCTTCGAAATCTGCCCGTGGCGATAGTCGCGCACGCGGGCCCAGGCATTGAGGCCGGGCAGCCTGCTCTCGCGCGTCACGCGGCCACCGAGCTCGGCAGTGGCCTCGGCGAGTGCCACTTCATAGCCGCGAAGCCCCGCCTTGTGCGCTGCGGAGAGGCCGGCAGGTCCGGCGCCGATAACCAACACTTTCGTGTCCGACTGCTTCGGCTTGATGCGCTCCGGGTGCCAGCCCTTGCGCCACTCCTCCATGAAGGACGAGTTCTGCGTGCAGCGCGACAGCGACATGGTCATGTCGCCCGTCACACAGATGTTGCAGCCGATGCACTCGCGGATGTCCTCGATGCGGTTCTCGTCGATCTTCTTGGGCAGGAAGGGGTCGGCGATCGAGGGGCGCGCCGCGCCGATGAAATCCATCAGGCCTTGGCGCACCTGCCGCACCATCATGTCGGCCGATGTGAAGCGGCCGACTCCGACGACGGGCTTCAGCGTGAGTTGCTTGAGACCACGAATGAGGTCTTCCTGCGCCCCCTCCGGCTTGAAGCGCGAGGTGCCGGAACAGGCCTCCCAGGTGCCATGGGCGAAGTCCCACAGATCGGGCAACTCCGCATGCATCGCCACCATGTCCCTGAGCTGCGCGTTGGAGAAACCCTGTTCGCCGGCGAGCTCGTCGAGCGACAGGCGCACCGCGATGGCGCAGGTGTCGCCCACCTCGTCACGCGCATCCGAGATCAGCTCCTTCAAGAGGCGCGAGCGATTCGCGAGCGAGCCGCCATATTCATCCGTCCGCTGGTTGGTTCGCGGCGACAGGAAATGCTGGATGACGCCGAAGCCATGCGCGCCATAGAGGCAGAGGATGTCGTAGCCCGCGCGCTTCGCCCGGCGATAGGCCAGCTTGTGCCAGTGGCGGAGGTTGCGGATGTCCTCCTTGTCCATGGCGCGGGCCTGCACCGGGTCAGACGTGAAGGTGAGGATCGGCGTGTGCGACGGCGCCAGCGGCACCTCGCGGGTATAGAGGTTGGGGCCATTGGCGCCGGAATAGGCGAGCTCGATCCCCGCCAGCGCGCCATTGCTGTGGATGGCGTCGGCCATCTTCGCGAGCCCCGGCATGTCGTCCTCGTCCCAGATGCGGAGCTCGATGAAGGGCGTGATCTCGGAGCTGTGGTGGATCTCCACCTGCTCGGTGAAGATGACGCCCCAGCCGCCTTCCGACTTCACGCGCCGCATCTCGGCGGCAGCCGAGGGATCGCGGTAGCCGCCGCCATTGCAGTGCGGCACCTGGTAGAAGCGGTTCTTGGCGGTGACCGGGCCGATCTTCACCGGCTCGAACAGGATGTCGTAGCGCGGGTCACGCAGCTTCGCGCCGCCAGCCGGGCTCGATCCATTGTCCATTGCAGTCACCTCCACGCCAACAGCAGCGCCGGACCATGCCAGCGCCCCGTGCTTTCAAGAAATAGATTATCGCAGGACCGAAGATAGGAAACCGCAATTCAGCGGCACCTGGCGCCTCAGCGAAGGGAAAACACCTGTCCGGTGTCCTGTGCCGCTGCCGTTTCGGCAGGGGCCGGCGCTGTGCCGATGGCAGCGCCGGCGGGGTTCGCAGGCGCTGCGGCGGTGGCCGCAACCTCGGCGGTCTTCACCAGCGGAACGATCTTCACATTGGCCACGCCATCACCGGTGATGCCGAGATACTTGGCTGCGCCATAGCTGATGTCGATGATGCGGCCACGCACATGCGGGCCCCGGTCGTTGATGCGGACGATGACCGACATGCCGGTATCGACATTGGTGACGAGAACCCGGGTGCCGAAGGGAAGGGTGCGGTGGGCGGCGGTATAGTCGCCGGCGGCAAAGCGTTCGCCGCTCGCGGTGCGGTTGCCGTGCTTGTAGAAGGAGGCCTTGCCGGTCTGGGGCGCCGGCTGCGCGCTGGATGCCATCTGTGGCCCGCTCATGAGGACAAGCGCCGCCATCGCGGCCATACGCACCTGCTTCATCCCGGAACACACCCTGCTTGTTATCTTGGCGCCGCACCATAGGCCGAAAAGGGGCGAGAATGTGTTCAAGCCTTACGTAGCAGCAAGCATGCCGTCCAGCGCGATAGCCGGGGGCTTTCCGGCAACCAGGTCGGCGGTGACGCGGGCCGCGCCATGGCTCATGGTCCAGCCCATGTGGCCCTGGCCGGTGTTGAACCACAGGTTCTTCATGCGCGAGGGGCCGAGGATGGGCGTGCCTTCAGGTGTCATCGGCCGGAGCCCGGCCCAGAAGCTGGCCTTGCCCCAGTCCGCCCCGTCGGGGAACAGCGTCTTCATGGTGGCCAGCATGGTGTCGAAGTCCCGCGGACTGTGCTCGCGGCCATAGCCCGAGAACTCCGCCGTCGCCGTCACCCGCACACGGTCGCCCATGGGGGCATAGGCCACCAGCGTCTCCTCGTCGACGCCGCCGATCGAAGGCGGGTTGTTGCGGCCCGCCATGGGGGCGGTGATGGCGTAGCCCTTGACCGGGTAGACCGCGAGGTCATGGCCCAGCTCGCGCGCCAGATGGGGCGAATAGACGCCGAGGCAGAGCACGATCACATCCGCCGTCTCGCGACCCTTGTCTGTCATGACCGCCGAGATGCGGTCGCCGTCCGTCTCGAAGCCGGTGATGGTCGTATTGTACTTGAAGGTGACGCCCTGCCCCTTCAGCCAGGCCGCCATGTTCTGGGAGAACTTGCGGCAGTCGCCGCTCTCGTCGTCAGGCGCATAAAGCGCCCCGGCAAATTTCTCCTTCACCGACGCCAAAGCCGGATCGCGCGCCGCCACGCCATCGCGGTCCAGCGTCTCGATGCGGCAGCCATTGTCGGAGAGGATGCGTGACTTGGCGGAAGCCGCCTTCAGGGCCGCCTCAGAGCGGTAGAGATAGATGAGCCCGCCGGTACGGCCGTCATAGTCGACGCCCGTCCGCTTCACCGTCTCGTGGAAGACGTCGAGCGAATAGTTGCAGAGCTTCACCTTGCGGGTGGTGTTGAGCGCCGCGCGTTCCGGCGTGCATTCCCCCCAGAAGCGCCACATCCACTTCCAGAAGCGCGGGTCGGTCGAGAACTTGAAGCGCAGCGCCTGGTCGCCCTTCCACAGCGAGCGCAGCAGGATCTTCGGCGCGGCGGGTGACGACCAAGCGTAGGCATGGCCAGGCGCGAAGAGCCCGGCATTGGAGAAGGAGGTGAAATTGGCGGGTTCGGGTTCCCGGTCGATGACCGTCACCTCGTGGCCGTCGCGGTTCAGCTCGTAAGCCGTGGTGATCCCCACGATCCCCGCCCCCAGCACAAGCGCCTTCATGTTCCCGCCCTTTTGATCTTCTGTTGAGGCAATGCTAGCAAGGCTTCACCATGGCTTCCACAACTCATCCGCATGCCTTCCATTTCGACCGCGCCGTTGACAGCTACTGGGAGGCCTCGGCCGACCCGCTGGGCATCGACACCCCGCCCCTGACCGCCGACGAGACCTGCGACATCGCGGTGATCGGCGCGGGCTTCACCGGGCTGTCTGCCGCGCTGGAACTGGCCGAGCAGGGTGTGGACGTGCGGGTGCTGGAGGCAGGCCGGGTGGGCTGGGGAGCCTCGGGCCGCAATGGCGGCTTCGCCTGCATGGGCTCGCACAAGCTGTCCTATGCTACCATGATCCGGCGCTATGGCCTCGAGGCTTCGCGGCAGTTCTACGACACCATGCGGCAGTCGGTGGCGCTGGTGCGTGACAATCTCCAGCGCTACGGCATCGATGCCTGGGCGACCGAGGACGGCGAGGTCACGCTCGCGCACCTCCCCAGCCGCGTCCAGGAACTGCGCGACGAGCAGGCCTATCTGAGACAAACCTTCGGCGACGAGACGGAGTTCCTGTCGAAGGATGACCTCAAGGCCCTGGGCCTCGACGGCCCCGGATTTTACGCCGGTCTCAAGGGCAAGGTGGGCTTCGGCATCCACCCGCTGAACTACGTGCGCGGCCTCGCCCGCGCCGCGGCGAAGGCCGGTGCCAAAATCCATGCCAGCTCGCGCCTGGTACGCTGGGAGGAACTGCCCGACGGCCACCGCCTGCACACGCCGGGCGGCGTGCTGAGGGCTCGCCAGGTCATCGTCGCCACCAATGGATATACGCCGGAGGATGTTTCGCCCCGCCATGCGGGCCGCATCATGCCGGCGCTCTCCAGTGTCATCGTCACGCGTCCGCTGACCCCGGATGAACGCCAGGCGCAGGGCTGGACCTCCGATCTTCTCGCCTACGACTCGCGCAAGCTGCTGCATTATTTCCGGGTGCTGCCCAATGGCCGCTTCCTGTTCGGCGGCCGCGGCGGCACCGATGCCTCCGACCGCGGCGATGCCGCCTATCGCCCGCTGCTGACCACGGCCTTCAACGAACTCTTCCCCGCCTGGGCAAATGTCGAGATCACGCATTACTGGCGCGGCTTCGTGTGCCTTTCCAACGACCTCGTGCCTTACGTCGGCGCGCTGGACGAGAAGCAGACGGTGTGGACCGCACTCGCCTATCACGGCAATGGTGTCGCCATGGGCTCGTGGTGCGGCCGCGCGGTGGCGCGGCTGGCAACAAGAAAGACGGCGCGCGATGAGCTTTCGCCCGTGCTCACGCGCCGCCTGTCACGTTTCCCCCTGCCGGCCTTCCGGCCCCTCTACCTGAAAGGCGCCTATGTCTGGTACGGCTGGGAGGATTCGCGGTAGCGGCCTCGCGACCGCTGCCGATCCCCTTCACCTTGCCCCGGCTCGACCGGGGCATCCTTTTGGGAGGCTGAAAAAGGATCGCCGGGTCAAGCCCGGCGAAGGTGATGTTTAAGTGTGCAGAGCGCGTCAGCGCTGATCGCTTAGTCCAGCGCCGCCTCGACCATGATCTCGACGTCGATGCCGGGGGCGGCGAGCTTGGCTTCGACCGTGGCGCGGGCCGGGGTCTGGCCGGGGACGACCCAGGCATCCCACACCGAGTTCATCTCGGCGAAGGTGGAAATGTCGGTGAGCCAGATATTGGCCTTGATGATGTTGGTCTTGTCGGTGCCCGCTTCCTTCAGCGTGGCGTCGATCTGGGTGAGCACGTCCCTCGTCTGCTCGGCCACCGACTTGCCCAGTGCGGCATCCGGCGTGAAGCCGGCGAGATAGACCTTGTTGCCGTGGATGACGGCGGAGCTCATGCGCTTGCCGGGTTCGAGACGCTTCAGTGCCATGTCGTTTTCTCCTTTGGGAACGGGTGGTGTTTAGCGGTGTTTTCCCACCGCATCAATCACGCTGAGCAGCACGCGGGGAAGCGTGTCGAAGGCATAGGGGGCATGCAGCCGTTCGAGCCAGTGGTGATAGTCGCGCCCCCACGGCCCGATGTTGATGCAGGGGAAGCCGGCTGACTCCGGCATGGTGAAGCTCGTGCCCCAGATCGGCGTGTTGGCGGCACAGGCGGAAAGATCGCCCGAGGCTTGCCCAAGGAAGCTAATGTCCGAAATGCCGGGGAAATAGCGCAAGCTCCCCACCCCATGCGCCGCACAGGCTGTGACGATGGCGTCCTCGAGCTTCGCGTCCGACAGAGACACCGCTGGATAGGGAATGGAGCCGAAGCCCATCACCACCACCGGCCCGGTGAGACCCGAAGCCTGCCACACCGCGGCCGTCACCAGCTTGGCGCGCTCCGGCAGGTCGAGGCCCGCATGCGCGGCGACTTCCCCGGCGATGCGCGCCACGTCATCCTGCGGCACGCGGGCGGCAAGCTCGGCATAGCTCATCACCGGAATGTCGCGCTTCAGCTTCTTCTGCGCGCGCGCCATGGCGCGGCGGGCGAGCATCAGCGAGGTGTCGAACACCTCTTCCGCCGAGCGCCGGTGCTGCAGCGTGTTCCAGTAGAGCCAGCTCTGTGCAGGGGTGGTGACGTTGTAGCCGGACTTCAGGTCCTTCGCGTGCAACGCCGTCGGCGGGGCGGCGATCTCGGAGCCACTCGTCTCGGCAAGTTCCGGAGCAAGTTCGAATTCCGTCAGGAGTTCCGCGCCGAGATAGGCAGCATTGGCGCCGTCCTCCGGATAGCAGGCATGCGCCTCCTTGCCGGTGACGAAAGCCGTGACCAGCTGCTTGCCCACCGAACCCAATGCGACCGTGCGGCCCAGCGCACCGTCGCCCTGGTCGGAGATCGCATCGAGGTTGATGACCAGCGCGATGTCCAGCCCGTGCTCTGCTGCAACCTGACCCAGCAGAGGTGCGGCGGCGCGCGCACCGGCCGAGCGCTCTTCTTCATCGGAAACAGCGAGGAACAGCAGGCTCGCATCGCCGGTATAGGCCTCCATCGCCGCGATGCCGGCGGCGAGCCCCGCCTTCATGTCCAGCAACCCGCGGCCTGGCAGGAATTCGCCCGACTCGAAATCGGCCAGCGCCAGCGGGTTCTCGCTGGTGCGGCGGAGCCGCGCCACGATCTCCGGCAGCAGCCGCTCGGCCGAGAACGCCAGCGGCTCCAGCGCGCCATAGTCATTGACGGGCACCACGTCGAAATGGCCGGTCAGAACGATGGTGCGGCGGCTGCGCCCGCGCTTCAGGGCGAAGACGTTGCTGCGCGGATCTTTCGGAATGGGCGAGGTCCACACCGTGTCGAATCCGGACAGGAAACGAGCCAGTCTCGGTGCGAAGTCCGCCTCGTCAGTGGAGCCGGTGACCGAGGGCCATGAGGTGAGCGTGAGCGCGACTTCGCGCGCCCGCGCCGCGATGTCGTTCCTCACGCCAGCTTGCCGTCATAGGCGAGGACGGCGTTGAGCAACACCTGAGAACCCGCAGCGCATTCCTCCAGCGTCGTCGATTCCGCCTCGTTGTGCGAGATGCCGCCGAGGCAGGGGACGAACACCATCGTGGTCGGCGCCACGCGCGCGATATAGGCCGCATCGTGGCCAGCACCCGAAGCCATCTCGCGCATCGTGAAGCCGGCCTGCCTTGCACCTTCGCGCACGCAGTCGATGAGCGGCGCGGCGAACTTCACCGCGGGCGAAATCCAGATGCGCTTCTCCTCCACCTCGACGCCGGTCTCGGCGGCGATCTTCTGCAGCGCGGCCTGGTATTCCGCCTCCATCTTGTCCAGCACCTTCTCGTCCGGATGGCGCAGGTCGACGGTGAAGAAGACTTCGCCCGGCACCACGTTGCGGCTGTTGGGGCGATTTTCCAGGAGGCCGACGGAGGCAACACCCGGCAGGTTGTTCATGCCCACCTGGTGGATCGCCTCGATCATGCGCGCGGCACCGAGCAGCGCATTCTTGCGCAGGCCCATCGGTGTTGCGCCGGTGTGCGATTCCTGGCCCCGCACCGTCACCTCGTACCAGCGCATGCCCTGCACGCCGGTGACCACGCCGATCATCTTCTCCTCGGCCTCGAGGATCGGGCCCTGCTCGATATGGAGTTCGAACATGGCCTGGAACTTCACGTCGCCTGCCTTGATCTTGCCCTTGTAGCCGATGCGTTCGAGTTCATCGCCGAGCTTGATCCCCTGCCGGTCCTCACGCGAGTAGGCGAAGTCGGTGGTGAACACCCCGGCATAGACGCCCGAGCACAGCATGGCGGGCGCGAAGCGAGAGCCCTCCTCGTTGGTCCAGTTGACGATCATCACGGGCGCATTGGTCTCGTAGCCCATGTCGACCAGCGTGCGCATGGCCTCCAATGCGCCGAGCACGCCCAGCACGCCGTCGAACTTGCCGCCGGTGGGCTGCGTGTCCAGATGCGAGCCCATGGCGATGGGGGCCACGTCCTTGCGCCTGCCGGGGCGCGTCGCGAACATGTTGCCGACCTCGTCCACCTCCACCGTGCAGCCCAGCTTCTCGCATTCGGCCTTGAACCAGTCGCGAACCTTTTTGTCTTCGTCCGAGACGGTCAGGCGCTTGATGCCGCCCTTGGGCGTGCCGCCGAACTTGGCGGTGTCCATCAGGCTGTCCCACAGGCGCTGCGGGTTGATGGTGAGGTTGGTCTTCGCTGTCATGGTGAACTCCGTGAAATCACATGCGCGGCTTGGCGCGTGCCAGATGCGGCGCATGCAGCGAAAGATCCGCCGCGCCGAGGCGCGAGGCCGCCGTGCTGTTCTGGTGCCAGTAGGGATAGAGGAGCGGCAGCAGGCTCACATCGTCGATCTGCTTCAGCTCCTCCGCAGTCAGCTTCAGCTCGGCGGCGGTGAGATTGTCCTTGAGCTGCGCCTCGGTGCGCGCGCCGACGATGATGTTGGCGACGCCGGCACGGCCACCGAGCCAGGCGAGAGCCACCTGCGCTGCCGAGACACCCCGCGCCTCCCCGATCTTCACCAGCGTATCGATGATGTCGTAGAGCCGGTTCTCGTCGCGGATCGGCGGCTCGTTCCAGGCGTTGAGGTGACGCGAAATATCAGGCGGCGGTGCATTGCGGCGGAACTTGCCGGAGAGAAGCCCGCCGGCGATCGGGCTCCACACCTGCACCGCCACACCCTGGTCCAGCGCCACGGGAATGAGTTCATATTCCGCCTCGCGCGCTTCCACCGTGTAGTGGATCTGCTGGCACACGAAGCGCTGCAGGTTGTGGCGCTCCGACGCCATGAGGCATTTCATGATGTGCCAGGCGGAGAAGTTGGAGCAGGCGACGTAGCGCACCTTGCCGTGCTTCACCAGCGTGTCCAGTGCCTCCATCGTCTCCTCCACCGGGGTCGAGCCGTCCCACTGGTGCAGGTAGTAGATATCGATGCGGTCGCGCTGCAGACGCTTCAGGCTCGCCTCGCACTGCTCGATGATGTGATAGCGCGACAGCCCCACTTCATTGGGGCCCGGCCCCATCGTGAAGCGCACCTTGGTGCCGACGAGGATCTGGTTGGAGCGGCCCTTCAGCACCTCCCCCAGCGCCGCTTCGGAACGCCCGGTGGAATAGACATTGGAGGTGTCGATGAGGTTGACGCCATGCTCCAGCGCCACGTCGACCAGCCGGCCGGCCTCCGGCGTTGCGATGCTGCCCACCTTCTCGAACATGCCGGTACCGGCGAAGTTCATCGTGCCGAGCGCGTGAAGCGAAACCTTGAGGCCGGAGCGGCCAAGCTGGCGGTATTCCATGTCTGAACCCTCTTCGTGAGGCCGGGCACGCTATCAGGCGTCAGGCCGCCCGTCATCCCCGGACCCGTCGCCGGGCCATGTCAGGAAGAAGGTGTAGACCGCATATCCGAGCATGCCTGCGGCGATCGCCATCCACAGGCCGGAATTGCGCTGCCAGACCTCGAACCCCAGCCACAGCGTGATCGACACGACGATCGCCACCCGCACCCAAAGCGGCTTGTAGAACGGGTGTTTCTGCTCGTCCTTGAACAGCGCCATCAGTTGCCGTCGATCTCGCGACCCATGATGGCCAGCGCCTGCTGATAGACGCTGGCGGCGTTCCAGCTCTGCAGGGCGGGCCAGTTGGGCTGGCCCGGCTGGTAGCCGGCACCCGCCCGCCAGCCATGGGCCTGCAGGTAATTGGCGGTCGAAGCCAGCGCATCACCCTTCTGGTTGAGGTCGATGCCGCCGCCGTCGATCGAGGTGCCGAACAGCAGCACGTTCTTGGGCAGGAACTGCGTCTGGCCGACTTCGCCATGCATGGCCCCCGTCGAGGACGACGACAGAACGCCCTTGTCAACCAGCATCAGCGCCGCGATCAGCTGGACGCGGAAGTAATCGGGTCGGCGGCAGTCATAGGCCAGCGTCGCCACGGCGGAGAGCGTGTTCTGGTGGCCCGTGTAGGTGCCGAACGCCGTCTCCATGCCCCAGATGGCGATCAGCGGACCAGCCGGCACGCCGTAGCGCTTCTCGATCTGCCGGAACAGCGCCGCGTTCTGCGCCTTCTTGCCCCGGCCCTGCGAGACGATGGCCGCGGAGCCGCGCTTCCGCATGAAGTCGTCGAGGCCGAGCGTGAAGGAATGCATGCTCCGGTCCGCCTTGATGGTGGCTGTGGCATAGCTGGTGCCGGCCAGCGCCGCGAGGCCCCTCGGGCCCACGCCTTGCGCCTTGGCCTCCGGCGCATAGGCCTTCTTCCAGGCGTCGAAGCCCGCCCCGTTGCTGCCGCAGGACGCTCCCGCAAGGGCCGGGACCGCAAGCCCCAGCATCAGGAAAAGACAAAGCACGATCCGCCGCATGTCACGCCCCCCAGTCCGATTCGGTGTCGAACAGTGCCATTCGGATAATTGATTGTCACTCGCTCGTGGAAGGAGCTAGCTTTTGTCAAATGCTACGCCGCCAACGGTTTTGAAGTCGATTGTGACGCGTAGGTCGAGCCATATCGTTAATTCATTGTTAATCGAATGGACGACAGGGTCTGCAAATGAAGAAAATATCTACGATTGGCTACGAAGCCGCCACGATAGACGGTTTCGTATCCTCGCTTAAGCTCAACGATATCAGCATCTTGATTGATGTGAGGGCGGTCGCGCTGTCGCGCAAGAAGGGCTTCTCCAAGACAGCGCTCCGAGAGCGACTGGCCAGCGAGGGGATTGGTTATTTGCATCTATCGGCATTGGGTGATCCCAAGCCGGGACGTGAGGCCGCTCGCGCCGGCAAAATCGTGGAGTTCAAGCGGATCTACCGCGACCACCTGAAGAGCTCCGAAGCTCAGGAGGCTCTGACGCTGCTGGTGGAAATTTCTTCAATTGAAAATTGCTGTTTGCTTTGCTTCGAACGTGACCCTGCGGTATGTCACAGGTCAATAGTGACCGAGAAACTGAAAAAATTCGGTTTCAAGGCGATGGACCTCTTCAGTGATAACCCGGGTGTTAATGAGCGGAAGTCTTCAAAGCTCCCAAGTAGCCATTCTCATCAAGGCGCTTCCGCAACCTAGCAAGAAGTACGGCGAGACCGTCTGTTGCGCAGGACTGACGGATGGCGGCGAATGGAAACGACTATTCCCAGTGAGATACAGGCACCTAGCCGGTGACCAGAGCTTCCAGAGATGGGATCGCATTAGTTTCAACTACCGCGCTCCCCATCAAGACAGCAGGCGAGAGAGTTGCCACATCTTTGAAGACTCAATTCGGAAAGTTGGAAAGCTGACAGAAAGAGAACGAGAGCTCCTCTTAAATCGGGTGATCGTCGGCTCCGCAAAGGACGCTGAAAAAAGCGGTTCCTCCTTGGCCTTGATTAGACCCAAGAACACGGTGTTCAAATATCGGCGAAAAACCGAGGCACAACTTCGGAAAGAGCGAGAGGCTTACATTCGATCTGCATCGCAAGGATCGTTTTTCGACAAGGCGCTGGCTGCGTTAGAGCCCTCACCCTTTCGCTTTGGCTTCTCCTTCGAAGACGACATGGGGTCTCACGCGTATCAATGCGGAGATTGGGAAGTTCACGCCATGTACTACCGTTGGGTGAGGCGCTACGGAGAGCAGCAGACGCTCAAACGGATGGAAGAGACCTTCAACGATCGCTATCCGAAAGCTGGAATGGCTTTTGCCTTGGGCAATATGGCGAAACGCCCACACACTTGGCAGTTGCTCGGTGTCATTCGTCTGGCCGAAGACCCTCAACCCGACTTGTTTGCATAAGAACGCTTAAGGCACGATATCGGGGCGAACCACCGGCTTGGGTTGCGTCAACCCCTTCCAGATGGCGTTCGCCACGTTGACCGGCGCATTGGGCTCGCGGCGGACGAATTCGCCGTCGCCGGGCCTCGCCCGCATGTCGCCCTCGTGCCAGGCAATGCGCCCGCGCGAGAAGACCGTGCGCGGCACGCCGGTGCAGGTGTAGCCCTCGAAGACGTTGTATTCGATGCGTGACACCTGGTTCTTGGCGCGGATCGTCTTGGTGGCCTTCGGATCCCAGATCACGAGATCGGCATCCGAGCCCACGCGCACCGCACCCTTCTTGGGATACATGTTGAGGATGCGCGCGATGTTGGTGGACGTCGCGGCGACGAATTCTTCCTTGGTGAGGCGGCCGGTGTTGACGCCGGCGTTCCACAGCACCGGCAACCGGTCCTCGAGGCCGCCCGTGCCGTTGGGGATCTTGGTGAAGTCGCCAAGCCCATTGCGCTTCTGCGCGATCGTGAAGGAACAGTGGTCGGTGGCGACCACCGAGAGCGTGCCGGACTGCAGGCCCGCCCACAGCGAGTCCTGGTGCTTCTTGTTGCGGAAGGGCGGGCTCATCACGCGGCCCGCCGCATAGTCCCAGTCCTTGTTCTGGTATTCCGAGTCGTCGAGCACGAGATACTGGACGAGCGGCTCGCCGAAGACGCGCTGGCCTGCCTGCTTGGCGCGGCGGATCGCGTCATGCGTCTGCTCGCAGGAGACGTGAACGATATAGAGCGGGCAGCCCGCCATGTCGGCGATCATGATGGCGCGGTTCGCCGCCTCGCCCTCGACTTCCGGCGGGCGCGAATAGCTGTGGCCCTCGGGGCCCGTCACGCCACGCGCGAGGAGGTCAGCCTGCATGCGGGCGACCACGTCGCCGTTCTCGGCATGGACCAGCGGCAGGGCGCCCAGCTGCGCGCAGCGGCGGAAGGAATTGTAGAGCTCGTCGTCATTCACCATCAAGGCACCCTTGTAGGCCATGAAGTGCTTGAAGGTGTTGATGCCATAGGTCTTCACGACGGTTTCCATCTCGTCGTGGATCTGCGGCGACCATTGCGTCACCGCCATGTGGAAGGAATAATCAGAACAGGCCTTCTCGGCCTTGTGGCGCCATGCCTGGTAGGCGGCGAGCATCGATTCGCCCGGAGCGGGAATGCAAAAATCGACGATCATCGTCGTGCCGCCGGAAAGACCTGCCTTGGTGCCCCACTCGAAGTCGTCGGCGGAGACCTTGCCCATGAACATCAGTTCCATGTGGGTGTGCGGATCGATGCCGCCCGGCATGACGTAGCAGCCGCCCGCATCCACGATCTCGGCCCCCGCGGGCGCCTCCAGCTTCTCGGCGATGGCGACGATCCTGCCGCCGTCGATCAGCACGTCGGCGCGCTGCGAGTGGTCATGGTTCACGACGGTGCCGCCGCGAATGAGTGTGCTCATGGCTGCTCTCTCCTTGGACGAACGCAAAGAAAAGGGCCCCCTCCGTCAGGAGAGGGCCTAGCATGTTACTGCAGGGTCTTGGCCTTGTCGGTCACGACGGAGGTCCAGGCGCCCTCCGGCTTCTTGGTGATGACCGGGTCGGAACCGCCCTTCATGAGGGTGTCGACGGTGCGCTCTGCGGCCGCCACGTCGAGCGTGCCGTCGGAGCCTTCGGTGAGCTTGTTGACTTCCGACATCATGCGCTTCTGGTGCTCGATGGTCTGCGCACCGCTCGCGTCGTTGTCGATGACGATCTGGGCGGCTTCATCGCCATGTTCGCGGGCATAGTCCCAGCCCTTCTCGGAAGCCTTGACGAACTTCGCCATGGTCTCGACGAAGGCCGGATCCTTCAGCTTGCCCTCGAGCACGTAGAGGCCGTCTTCCAGCGTGGCCACGCCCTCGTCCTCATACTTGAAGGTGATGAGGTCCTCCGGCTTCATGCCGGCCTCGATCAGCTGCCAGTACTCGTTGTAGGTCATGGTCGAGATGCAGTCGGCCTGCTTCTGCAGCAGCGGATCGACGTTGAAGCCCTGCTTGATCACGGTCACGCCATCCGGCCCGCCGTTGGTGGGCAGCTTGAGCTGGCTCATCCACGACAGGAAGGGATACTCGTTGCCGAAGAACCACACGCCCAGCGTCTTGCCCTTGAAGTCGGCGGGGGACTTGATGCCGGTATCCTTGCGGCAGGTGAGCATCATGCCCGACTTGGCGAAAGGCTGCGCGATGTTGACGACGGGCGAGCCCTTCTCGCGGGTGGCGAGCGCGGATGGCATCCAGTCGACCACCACGTCGGCGCCGCCGCCGGCCAGCACCTGCTGCGGGTTGATGTCGGGGCCGCCCGGAAGGATGGTCACGTCGAGGCCGGCATCCTTGTAGAAGCCCTTGGCGGCAGCGACGTAGTAGCCGGCGAACTGCGCCTGCGTCACCCACTTCAGCTGCAGCTTCACGGCTTCCGCCATGGCGGCGGAACCGCTCACCAGCAGCGCCGTCGCGGCGGCTGCGGCCATCAGAAATTTCTTCATCTTCCCTGTCTCCTCCAGTTTGCTTGTTTGCCGCCTACTTTCTGTAGGACGGATGCCAGAAGGTCACCCGGCGTTCGAGGAACACCAGGAGACCGTAGAATGCCGAGCCCGTGATGGCAGCCACCGCGATCTCGGCCCAGACCATGTCCAGCCCCAGTCTGCCAACTTCCGTCGAGATGCGGAAGCCCATGCCGACGATGGGCGTGCCGAAGAATTCGGCAACGATGGCGCCGATCATGGCGAGGGTGGAATTGATCTTGAGCGCGTTGAAGATGAAGGGCATGGCCGCCGGAAGCCTGAGCTTCACCAGCGTCTGCCACCAGGAGGCGCCATAGCTGCGCATCAGGTCGCGCTCCAGCTGTCCTGACGCCTGCAGGCCCGCGACCGCGTTCACCAGCATGGGGAAGAAGGTCATGACGACGACCATCGCCGCCTTGGACGGCCAGTCGAAGCCGAACCACATGACGAGGATGGGGGCGACGCCGACGATGGGCAGCGCCGCGACCAGGTTGCCGAGCGGCAGCAGCCCGCGCCTGAGGAAGGGGATGCGATCGCACAGCAGCGCGGCGAGGAAGCCCGCCAGCGAGCCGATGAACCAGCCGGGGATCACTGCGCGCAGAACCGTCTGCACGAAGTCGACACCGAGGATGGGCAGCGAGGCGATGAGCTTGGCCCAGATGTCGGAAGGTGCGGGCAACAGCACCGCCGGCACGCCGAAGCCCTTGACGATGAGCTGCCACAGGATCAGCACGCCGAGGCCGAAGACCGCGGGGTAGAGAATGTCGGTGACGCGCGAGCGGGTCACGGCTTCACCCCCATGCGCCTGAGCGTGAAGCGCTCGGCGACACCGACCAGCCAGACGAGGGCCGCTGCGAGGAAGGACCCCATGAACAGCGCCGCCCAGATCTGCACCGTCTGGCCATAGTAGGAGCCCTGCAGCAGCCGCGCGCCGATACCGGCGATCGCGCCCGTCGGCAATTCGCCGACGATGGCGCCGGTGAGGGCAATGGCGACCGCCACCTTCAGCGAGGTGAAGAGGAAGGGCACCGAGGCCGGGAAGCGCAGCTTCCAGAGGATCTGGTTCGCCGAAGCATTATAGGTGCGCATCAGGTCGAGCTGCATCACCTCCGGTGACGTCAGGCCCTTCACCATGCCGATGGTGACGGGGAAAAAGCACAGATACATCGAGATGAGCGACTTCGGCACGAGGCCGGTGAAGCCGATGGAGCCCAGCACCACGATCACCATGGGCGCGATGGCCAGGATCGGGATCGTCTGCGAGGCGATAATCCACGGCATCAGGCTCTTCGCCAAAAACTTCACATGCACGATGGCGATGGCCAGTGCCACCCCCAAGAGCGAGCCCAGCACGAAGCCGACCAGCGTGGAGGAAAGCGTGACCCAGCCGTGATACACAAGCGACTTCACGCTCCACGGCGCCACTGTGAACACGCTCTTCCACAGCTCCATCGCGATCTGGTGCGGTGCCGGCAGCACGGGCCGAGCCTCGTTCCACGAGAAGGCAAGCAGGTTCGAGAGTCCGCCGCCGCCAGCGGCGATCTTCGGCCCCGTCACCACCCAGTTCATCGGGATGGCGGCGAAGTACCAGACGAGCAGGATGGCGAGACACACCACCGCCACGGGGAAGGTATTGCCAGGTTCGCGGGCGACGGGCTTCACGGCGATGGCGGGCGCGGCGCTCACTCAATCCTCATAGGAATGTCCGGCCTTGAGGCCTTCGCGCACGCGATGCGCGAGGCTGAGGAATTCCGGCGTCTCGCGGATGTCGAGGGTGCGGTTGCGCGGCAGGTTGGTCTCGATCACGTCGATGATGCGGCCGGGCCTTGGGCTCATCACCACGATCTTGGAGGACAGGAACACCGCTTCCGGAATTGAGTGCGTGACGAAGACCACGGTCTTCTTCGTGCGGTCCCAGAGTTCGAGCAGCTGCTGGTTCAGCTTGTCGCGCACGATCTCGTCGAGGGCCCCGAAGGGCTCGTCCATCAGCAGGAGCTTGGGGTCGAAGGCCAGCGCGCGGGCGATCGACACGCGCTGCTGCATGCCGCCCGACAGCTGCCAGGGATATTTCTTCTCGAAGCCCTTGAGGTTGACGAGCTCGAGATTCCTGGCAATCCGCTCCGGCGCATTGTCGAGGCCCATGATCTCGAGGGGCAGCCCAACGTTCCGCTCCACCGTGCGCCACGGGTAGAGTGCCGGTGCCTGGAACACGTAGCCATAGGCGCGCTTGAGGCGGGCCTCTTGCGGGGTCATGCCGTTGACGGTGATGGTGCCCGAGGTCGCCTGCTCGAGGTCGGCGATGACGCGCAGAAGCGTGGTCTTGCCGCAGCCCGACGGGCCGATGAAGGAGACGAAATCGCCGTCCTCGACCTCCAGACCGACCCTGGACAGCGCATAGACCGGCGCGTCCGCCGTCTGGAATACGAGGCTCAGCTCGCGTGCCGAAATCACTGGCCCCGCCAACTCCGCTCCTCCCCTGTTGCTCTTGTTGCTTGCCCGAAAGGCTATCCGCTCTTGACCAAGTGATCAAGAATTAACAAGGTGATGACATGGGAGCCGCCACGACAATCCCCCGGAAAACCCGCATCCAGGCCCAGAACGAGGAGCTGATCCTCAGGGCCGCGCTGGAGGTGTTTTCGGCCTATGGCTTCCGCGGCGCGACCGTGGACCAGATCGCCGCCAGCTGCGGCTTGTCAAAACCCAACCTGCTCTATTATTTCCGCCGCAAGGAAGACATCTACGTCGCGGTGCTGGAACACACGCTGCACGACTGGCTGGAGCCGCTCAGGAGCCTCGATGCCGCCGGCGAGCCCATCGAGGAGATCACCCGCTACATCCGCACCAAGATCCGGCTCTCCCGCGACAACCCCAAGGCCTCGCGCCTCTTCGCCAACGAAATCCTGCACGGGGCGACGGCCGTCGGGAACTATCTGAAGGGACCGCTGAAGGAGCTGGTGGACGAGAAGGCCGCCATCATTTCAGGCTGGATCGCCGAGGGGCGGCTCAACCCCATCGACCCGCATCACCTGATCTTCGCCATCTGGGCGACGACCCAGCACTATGCCGACTTCGAGCCGCAGGTGAGTGCCGTGACCGGCAACCCACCAGACCTGATGGCCACGGCGGAAGAAGCGCTGACAAGGTTGTTCGTCGAGGGATTGCGGCCGCGATGACGAATCCTTCTCCCGTCGCGGTACGCGATGGGAGAAGGTCCCCGAAGGGGGGATGAGGGCCTCTGTCCGCGAGTCGTGCCGGTTGAAAGAAGCCCTCATCCGGCCTGTCGGCCACCTTCTCCCATTGCTTCGCAACGGGAGAAGGACCAGATCGCTAAGCCTTCGGCGCGTAGTCCGCCCCGTTCACCGTCATCGGCCGTCCCTCCAGATGCAGCGCCGCCACGCGTTCCGGCGTCTCGGCGATCACTTTGCCGCGCTTCACCACCTTCAGCCGGTTGGCCTTGAGCCTGAGCGCCTCGACCGGGTTCTTCGCCTGCAGCACCACGAAATCGGCGTTGCAGCCCTTCTCCAGCCCATAGCCCTCGAGGTGCATGGCCTTCGCCGGGTTCACCGTCACCGCATCGAAGGCCCAGGCCATTTGCTCCGGCGAGGTCATCAGCGCCACATGGAAGCCCATGGATGCGGCCTCCAGCATGTCGCCCTGGCCCTGCGGGTACCATGGGTCCATCACGCAATCATGGCCGAAGGACACGTTGATCCCCGCCGCGCGCAGCTCCGGCACGCGCGTCATGCCGCGGCGCTTGGGGTAGGTGTCATGCCGTCCCTGCAGCGTGATGTTGATCAGCGGGTTGGGCGTGGCATGCAGCCGCGCCTCGGCCATCAGCCCGATGAGCTTCGAGGCATAGTAATTGTCCATCGAATGCATCGAGGTGAGGTGCGAGCCCACCACGCGCCCCTGCAACCCCAGCCGCTGCGTCTCGTAGACGAGCGCCTCGACGTGGCGCGACAGGGGGTCATCCGTCTCGTCGCAATGGACGTCGACCAACAGCCCGCGCGCCGCTGCGATCTCGCAGAGCTCCGCCATGCTGCGCGCGCCGTCCGCCATGGTGCGCTCGCCATGCGGGATGCCGCCGACCACGTCGACGCCGAGGTCGAGCGCGCGCAGCAGGTTCTGCTTCGCCGTCGGGTCGCGGTAGAAGCCATCCTGCGGGAAGGCGACGAGCTGCAGGTCGATATAGGGCTTGATGCGCTTCTTCACCTCGAGCAGCGCCTCGACGCAGAGCAGCTGGTCGTCGCAGACGTCGACATGGGTGCGGATGGCGAGCAACCCTTGCGACACCGCAAGGTCGCAATAGCGCATGGCGCGCTCGATCACCGCTTCATGGGTGAGGTGCGGCTTCAGCTCGCCCCACAGGCAGATGCCTTCGAGCAATGTGCCGGACTGGTTGTAGCGCGGCATGCCGAGAGACAGCGTCGCATCCATATGGAAATGCGCATCGATGAAGGGCGGCGAGACGAGATAGCCCTGGGCATCGATGGTCTCGCGTGCCTCTGCGGTGATGGATGGCGAAACCTCGGCGATCTTGCCGCCCACGCACGCAATGTCCACCTTGCGCCCGTCGGTGAGTGTCGCGTGTTTCACCAGAAGATCGATCATGCTGCCTCCCCTCTTTCCGTCATCCCGGCGAAGGCCGGGATCCAGCTTCCTTCAGCACCCCCGCTGACATAAAGCTGGGCCCCGGCATTCGCCGGGGTGACGGCATTGAGTATGTGCCAAAAAACATGCCCGGGTCGAGCCCGGGCATGATGAATTAGGAAAGTCGGAACCTCAGGCCAGCTTCTTCAGCTCGCCCAGGATGGCCGCACCCATCTGCGTCGTCGTCGCATTGGCGGGCTGGCTGCCGGCGATGTCCTTCGTCCGGATGCCCTTGGCCAGCACGGCGGCAATGGCCTGGTCGAGCTTGTCGGCCCAGTCGCCAAGGCCCAGCGAATAGCGCAGCGCCATGCCGAAGGATGCGATCATGGCGATGGGGTTTGCTGCACCCGTGCCGGCGATGTCAGGCGCCGAGCCATGTACGGGCTCGTAGAGCGACTTGCGACGCCCGGTCTTGGCATCCGGTGCTCCGAGCGAGGCGGACGGCAGCATGCCGAGTGAGCCCGTGAGCATCGCCGCCACGTCGGACAGCACGTCGCCGAACAGGTTGTCGGTGACGATCACGTCATACTGCTTCGGCCAGCGCACGAGCTGCATGGCGCAGTTGTCGGCCAGCACGTGCTCGAGCTGCACGGAGGGATATTCCGCGGCATGGATGCGCGTGACGATCTCGTTCCACAACACGCCCGTCTTCATCACGTTGCGCTTCTCGGCGGAGGACACCTTGTTGCGGCGCGTCTTGGCGAGGTCGAAGGCGACGCGCGCGATGCGCTCGATCTCGTAGGTCTCGTAGACCTGCGTGTCGATGCCGCGCTTCTGGCCGTTGCCGAGGTCGGTGATGGTCTTGGGCTCGCCGAAATAGACGCCGCCCGTCAGTTCACGGACGATCAGGATGTCGAGGCCCTCGACCACCTCGCGCTTGAGGGAAGAGGCATCGGCAAGGGCGGGATAGCAGATCGCGGGGCGCAGGTTGGCGAAGAGGCCGAGGTCCTTGCGCAGGCGCAGCAGGCCCGCCTCGGGGCGCACCTCGTAAGGCACCTTGTCCCACTTCGGGCCGCCGACGGCGCCGAACAGCACGGCGTCCGAGGCCATGGCCTTGGCCATGTCGGCCTCCGAGATCGCCTGGCCATGGGCATCATAGGCACAGCCGCCGACGAGGCCGCGGTCGACCTCGAACCTCGCAATGCCTTGCGCATTGAACCAGGCGATGATCGCCTCGACTTCCTTCATCACCTCCGGGCCGATGCCGTCGCCCGGAAGCAGGAACAGATTATAGCTCGCCATGTGAAAACGCCCCGATCATGTGAAATCGGGGCGATGGGTAGCGGCTTGGGACCCGGGAGGCAAGTGCCTATTGGACGGGCTGGACCCGCACCACGCGGAAGGTCCGCAGGCCCTCGTCCTCGCGGATCGAGACGTATTCGCCGACCTTGAAGGCATGGTCGCCGAAGCGGTAGCCGGCCTCGTCGTCCTCCTCGTCGGAGTCGATGTCGTAGTGGAAGGCCCAGCTGCCCCCGCCCTTGCGCACCAGGTGGCCGATGTCGTCCGCCTCGCCGGGCCTGAAGCGCACCACGCGGCAGTTCTCGCGGCGCTTGTGCCATTCACCGGCGTCGATCTTGCCGCTGCCGTCGAGCGGCGCCGCGAACTCGTATCCGATGGCGGCCGAGCCCTCGGGGTGATCGTGGTCGCGGGCCAGTTCAAGACGGATCTTGGTGAGCATCCGGTTCTCCTCAGTGAGACATCAGCACGGGGCAGGCGAGGCGGTTCAGCACGAAACGCGTGGCGCCGCCAAAGATGAATTCCGCCAGCCGGCTGTGGCCATAGGCACCCATGACGATGAGGCCGGCGCCCGCATCCTCGGCGCAGCGCATCAGTGCCTGGCCCTCGTCCTGCCCGTCGGTCGGGTAGCCCTGCGCCTCGGCCTTCACGCCATGGCGCGACAGCGCCTCGGCGAGATCGGCTCCCGCCACGCTGCCGCGCAGGCTCGGGTCCTTCTGCGGGTCGATGCGCACGATGCGCACCTTGCCCGCCTGCTTCAGCAGCGGCAGCGCATCGAAGGCGGCGCGCGCCGCCTCGCGCCCGCCATCCCAGCCGACGACAATCTCGTTCAGCGCCAGCGTGGCATTGCCCTTGTAGGGCAGCACGATGACGGGGCGGCCGAGCGACATCACCACCTGCTCGGCGAAGTCGCGCTCGACGCCGGTGATCTCTTCCGGATTGGTGGCTGAGACGACGACGAGATCGGCCACGCGGCCGGCCGCCACCACTTCCTCGGCGATCACCGGGGTGCGCGCATCGACCTGGTGGAAGTCATGCGACAGGTTCTCGCGCCGCATCGCCTCCTCGAAGGCTTGCTTCACGCGCGGGCCATTGTCCCTGAAATAGCTGCGGTTGCCTTCGAACACCTGGGGCGCCGCCTCGAAACCCACCGACGGGTAGACCTGGACGGCCGGCACCACATAGAGGCCCGAGACATGCGAGCCCGTCTGGCGCGCCAGGGCCACGGCGGCGGCGACCAGTTCGGAGAGGCGGCCGACTTCATTGAGGGAGATCAGGATCGTCTTGTAACTCATCGCTTCATCCTCTCGGTTCAGGGTGAGTTATCGATCCCGCGGCTGGGCTGGTCATTGACCCGGATCAATGCCGGTGATTGTCCTGCCCGGCAGCCTGGGCGAGACGGTCGAGGTCCGGCACCATGATCAGGCGGTTGGTGCTGAGGCGCACGACATTGGAGGTCTTGAGGCGGGTTAGCTGGCGGCTGACCGTCTCGATGGTGAGGCCCAGATAGTCCGCCATGTCGGAGCGGGTGAGCGGCAGTTCGAAGGCCGCCGCCCCCGGCGTGTTCTTGTGCACGCAGCCGGTCAGCAGGCTGCGGCGGGCAAGCATGTAGAGGAAGCTCGCCACCTTCTCTTCCGCGGTCTTGCGGCCGAGCAGCAGCATCCAGTCGCGCGCCGCATCGAGTTCGTCAAGCGTGTGCTGGAACAGGCGCTGCTGCAGGCCGGGATATTCGCCCACCAGCCGCTCGAAGGCGGCATTGGGGAAGGTGCAGATCTCGACGTCGGTTGCGGCTTCCGCCGTGTACGGATTGTTCTTGGAATAGGCGCGGCCGAGGAAATCCGGCGCGAACAGCAGGCCGACGATCTGCTGGCGGCCGTCCGGCAGGGTCTTGGTCAGCTTGATGGCGCCCGAGATAACATTGGCGAAGAAGTCGACCGGCTCCTCGTCCGAGATGATGGTCTGCCCGGCGGGCACCTTCTTGCGGTGCGCGATCTGCGCGAGCTTCTTCACCTGCACTTCGTCCATGGCGCCGCAGACGGCCTGATGCCGGACCGCGCAATGGTCGCAGCGCTGCATCACGTCGGGTAGGGTGCTGATGGGCGTCCCGTGCATCGTGTAAATCTAACCTGACATTGAGGGATCGGCAAGCACCCTCCGCGGGTTGTCCCGGGGTGGTGGGGCGGCCTTCAATGGCGGTGGGTCGTGGCTATTCGGCGGCCTTCAGGGCCATGGGATTGTTGGGGTGGGTTGTCCAGTTCGCATAGGCAGGCTCGATCCTGCGGCCGGTCCGCGGGTCCACGCCCTCGGTCTGGCGCACCATGGTGATGCAGTTGTCGACCGGGCAGACCTCGACGCAGAGATTGCAGGCCACGCATTCCGCGTCGTTCACCTCGAAGTGGCGCCTGCCGTCCTTCTCCTTGAAAATCGCCTGGTGGGAGGTGTCCTCGCAGGCGGCATAGCAGCGCCCGCACTTGATGCAGAGATCCTGGTCGATGTGCGCCTTGGTGATGTAGTTCAGGTTCAGGTATTGCCAGTCGGTGACGTTGGGCACAGCGCGGCCGCGGAAGTCCTCGATGGTCTGGTAGCCCTTCTCGTCCATCCAGCGGGCGAGCCCCGTCTTCATTTCCTCGACGATGCGGAAGCCATAGGTCATGGCCGCCGTGCACACCTGCACGGTGCCCGCCGACATGGCGATGAACTCCGCCGCATCGCGCCAGGTGGTGACCCCGCCGATGGCGGAAATCGGAAGTCCGCGCGTCTCGGCGTCGCGCGCGATCTCGGCCGTCATGTTCAGCGCGATGGGTTTCACCGCGGGGCCGCAATAGCCGCCGTGGCTGCCCTTGCCGTCGATCGTCGGCATGGGTGCGAAATTGTCGAGGTCGACCGAAACGATGGAGGAGATGGTGTTGATCAGCGACACGGCATCCGCACCGCCCTTCTTCGCCGCACGCGCCGGGTAACGGATGTCGGTGATGTTGGGCGTGAGCTTCACGATCACCGGCATGCGCGAATACTGCTTGCACCAGCGGGTGACCATCTCGATGTATTCCGGCACCTGGCCGACGGCGGCGCCCATGCCGCGCTCGCTCATGCCATGCGGGCAGCCGAAGTTCAGCTCGATGCCGTCGCAGCCCGTCTCCTCGACGCGCGGTAGGATGGCCTTCCAGGACTCCTCGTTGCAGGGCACCATGATCGACACGATCATGGCGCGGTCCGGCCACTCGCGTTTCACCTTCTTGATCTCCTGGAGGTTCACCTCCAGCGGCCGGTCGGTGATGAGCTCGATGTTGTTGAGGCCGAGGAGCCGCCGGTCGGCGCCATGGATCGCGCCATAGCGCGGGCCGTTGACATTGACGATGGGCGGACCTTCCTCGCCCAGCGTCTTCCAGACAACGCCACCCCAGCCCGCCCTGAAGGCGCGCACCACGTTGTATTCCTTGTCCGTCGGCGGCGCCGAGGCGAGCCAGAAGGGATTGGGAGACTTGATCCCGATGAAGTTCGAGCGAAGGTCAGCCATGGCTTTTTCCTTTACGCCTTGAGGAAGAGGTTGATCGATTCGGCCGCACGCCGGCCATCGTCGACGGAGGCAACGGTCAGGTCCTGGCCGCCCGCCACGCAGTCGCCGCCGGCCCAGATGCCCTTGACGCTGGTGCGCTTCTCGGCATCGACCTTGATGCGCCCGGCCTCGAGCGCCAGCTTGCCGCCGGTCGCGTCCACATAGCTCTGGCCGATGGCGCGGAAGATCATGTCGGCGGGAAGCTCGAAGGTCTCGCCGGTGCCCGAGAGCTTGCCATTGACCTCCTGCGTGTATTCGCAAGAGAGCCCCACGGCCTTGCCGTCCTTCACGATCACCGATTTCGGCATGGCCCAGTGCTTGATGCGCACGCCACGCGTCTGCGCCAGTTCCTGCTCATAGGCACTGGCCTTCATCTGTGCGGGCCCGCGGCGATAGACGATGGTGACGTCCTCCGCGCCGAGCAGCTTCGACTGCACCGCCGCATCGACCGCCGTCATGCCGCCTCCGATCACCACGACGCGGCGTCCGACAGGGAGCTTCGAGAGGTCGGAGGCCTGGCGCAGTTCGGCGATGTAGTCGACGGCGTCCTCGACGCCCGCCGCACCGTCATTCGCGGCGCCGAGCGCATTCACACCCTGCAGGCCGAGGCCCAGGAACACGGCGTCAAAATCCTTCTGCAGCTGCGCGAGGTCGAGCCCCGCGCCCAGCGTCTTGCCGTGCACCACGGTGATGCCGCCGAGGCCGAGGATGAAGTCCACTTCCTTCTGCGCGAAGTCGTCCGTGCTCTTGTAGGCGGCGATGCCATATTCATTGAGGCCGCCAGACTTGGGCCTGGCCTCGAACACCCTCACCTCGTGCCCGTGCATCGCGAGCCGATGCGCACAGGCGAGGCCGGCAGGTCCCGCTCCCACCACGGCCACGCGCTTGCCGGTGGGCTTGGCGCGTACATAGGGCTGGGCGCCGTCGGCCATGAAGGCGTCCGTCGCGTGGCGCTGAAGGAGCCCGATCTTCACCGGCTTGCCTTCGGCGTCGTTGCGCACGCAGGCCTCCTCGCACAGCGTCTCGGTGGGGCAGACGCGCGCGCACATGCCGCCGAAGATGTTCTGGTCGAAAATGGTCTTGGCGGCCGACTTCGCATGTCCCGTCTGGATCTGCCGAATGAACATCGGAATGTCGATCGAGGTCGGGCAGGCCACCTGGCAGGGCGCGTCATGGCAGAAGTAGCAGCGATCGGACTCGACGAGCGCCTCATGCGCGTCGAACGGGGGATGAATGTCGCCGAAATTGACGGCGTAATCAGAATGGGACAGCCGCCCGCCCGAAATCCCGGGCTTCACATCCGCCATGGTCGCTCCCTCCAGAAGCTATGTGTTCTTGGTTTTGAGGGAGGATGACAGGATTTGTTCAAATGGTCAAATTTTTGGTGTCCGCCCATTCGCCCCCGCGGCCAGGGCCCTATGGGCAGCCCCGCGGATAGCGGATCGCCAGAAGCAGATGGCATGTGTTGTCATAGGCATCCTTCAGGGGGATGGTCAGCTTGGGCTCCGATCCGTCCGGCAGGCCGCCGATGCCGTTGCAGACCATGTCCCCCGGAATCTCCGCACGCAGCGTGATCGCATCCTTCCCGACCTTGAGGATGACGTAGCCCTTGTCCTGGTAGGTGACGATGTCGCCCTTGCCCAGCTGCACGATGCGGGGATCGGCAAGTCTGATCCAGCCGGTGTGCTTGACGACCTGCGGCAATGCAATCCTGAACCAGCCGTCCTGGCGCGCAAGCAGCGTCTGATGGAAATAGACCGGTCCATATCCGTCATCGCGCTGAAACAGATCGGGCCTGAAGTCCAACATGATGCGAGAACCAGGCAGGGCCGGATCCAGGTCGAGATAACTTGTCTCGATGCCTGCACCCGGAACATAGCGGACGAGGATGGCGCCCATGAAGGCGGAATCACCGGGGCTCTGATAGACCGGCAGAAGCTTCGCCTGGGTTCCCAGCGCCTTCTGAAGGCATTCGGCACTGTAATCGGCCTTGCCGCACAGCCGGTCGATCTGGGCAAGGTTGCCCATTCGCACCGCAGCTGCGGCGTTCCACAGGCTGACGAAACTTAAGGGTTGCGTGATGGCGTCATCGCAGGCCTGCACTGCCTGCGGTGTGAAGATGCAGGCCCACAGGGCAAGCAGGCAAGCCTTGACGTCGACGCCGTGGCAGTGCGGGAGTCGCATGAACTCAGCACCCCCGCGTATAGCGGACGGTCATGAGCAGACGGCACCCGTCATCATAGAGGTCCTTGATCGGAATGGTGATCGGCTTGAACGGCGCCAGCGGAGGTGGATCGCCGGGGTTGTCACACCACATGTCCGATGGCTGCTCCTCGCGCACGGTGATGGAGGTTGGATCAGTGCCGAGGATCACGAAGCTCTTGTCCCCGAAATTCACGATGTCGCCCACGTTGAGCGTGAGGAGTTCGGGGTTGCTCAGCGAGATCCATCCGGTCGGCATCTTGCGGTCCGGCAGGGAAAGCCGGAGCCAGTCGCCGCGGCGATCGAGCAGGGTCTGATGGAAAAACGGGCCATAGAAAAAATCTTCGTCGAGCATGTCGAGCCGGAATGAGTCCATGGAGAGATTCTCGCCGTCCCGCAGGACGAGGTAGGAGGTGTTCACGGTTACGCCCGGCACGTAACGCACCACGATTGCACCGAATGGACGTTTGTCCCCGGGGGCTGCGTAGGCAGGCAAAACCTGTGTCGTGGTCACATAGTCTTTGAGCAGACACGCGGCGGTGACGGCTGCCTTGCCGCAGGCGCTTTGGTAGGGGACTTCCTTCGTGGGAGCGGCGTCATGGTTCCAAAGGCTCACGAAGGTCAGCGGCTGCGTGATCTCGACATTGCACGCGTGGCCAGCCTGGGTGCCCGCAAGACTGGCCACCAGGGCAATGAGGCTGTTTCTCACACTGTTCGGCATGCATGATCAGATCATCATGTATTGGCAGGATTTACAACCCTGAAGAGTTTCGACCTTTCTCCCGCCGGCCCCTCGCGCCATCCTCGCTGGGAAGGCGACGGCAGCCTCGCCTAGTCCGGCTTTTGCCCCCTTAGCCCGTCAGCCGTCATCCCGGCGGAAACCGGGATCCAGCTTTCTGCGTGACGGCCGGGGGAAGCTTAGCCCCGGCCTTCGCCGGGGTGACGGAGCTGGGGTGATGGGAATTGAGAAGGTTGTTGTCGCAACGCAAAACCGCCGCTGAGCATTTCTGCTGAGCGGCGGTTTTGGTGTTTTGATATTGTGAGTGAAGGGATTGTTCTCTGTCCTTTGCAGGCCTGGCAGCGACCTACTCT
>CAMFKI010000006.1 GCA_945957365.1 uncultured Alphaproteobacteria bacterium
GCGGCGCAGTGAGCGCCGCCAGTTACTCGACATAACCAGTCGCTTTGCATATTACAAGATCGCCTGAGCACCAGACCCAACCCGGAAGAAAAAAGAGCCGCTGGGTGGATATCCAGCGGCTCTCAAGTCAGGGAGGTATATGCACGCGTCTCTAGGGGATGGCTGTGAACCGGATTGATCGGAAAACGACATTTGGAGTCACGTTGCGCCATCGCATGGCTGACGTGCGCCGCCACTAGCTGGAAACACTTAATCCGTTGAAGATGCGCCGGAGCACGAAGCTCCTGGCCAGCGAGACCACCGTGAACACGGCTCCAATGCCGAGATTCTCGCCCAGCGAGACGCTGAGACCGAACATCGGAAACACCAGCACCTGCGTCAGGACGGCCAGACAGTAGCCGACGACAATGTTGGTTGCCGACTCCACGAGTGACATCCAGCGTGACTGCATCACTCACACTCGTTCTTCTTGTTCGGGTTTATTGACGCAGGACAAAGGCAGAGTCACTCTGGGCCATATTCTGTTTCGTGATGTAGCCAGCAAGGGAATGACCATGTCGACCCAAGCCCACCTCGAAGCATTGAAGGCAAAGCACCAGGCCCTCGAGGCCCAGCTCGCGGACGCGATTGCCCATGCCTCGTCCAGCGATCAGGAACTGGCTGCGATCAAGCATCAGAAGCTGAGGCTCAAGGACGAGATCTCCCAGCTGCAACGTCGCTGACGCCCTCAGCCCTCCCCCGAGGTGGAACCGGACGACCGCTTGCCGCGGGCCGCCTTGAGATCCTCGTAGGTGCGATCCTCGCCATCCAGCACGGCCGCCTGACCTGTCAGGTTCTGCCAGCGCTCAACGATGACGTCGGCGTACTTCGGATCGAGCTCCATGAGCCTGGCCGAACGCCCGGTGCGTTCCGCCGCGATGAGGGTCGAACCTGAGCCTCCGAAGAGATCGAGGACGATGTCCCGGCTCTTCGAGGAATTGGTGATCGCACGTTCCACCAGTTCGACCGGCTTCATGGTCGGGTGAAGGTCGTTGACCCTTGGCTTGTCATGGAACCAGACGTCGCCCTGGTCGCGCGCACCGCACCAGAAGTGATCGGTTCCCTGCTTCCAGCCATAGAGGATCGGCTCGTACTGGCGCTGGTAGTCAGCCCGGCCGAGGGTAAATGTGTTCTTGGCCCAGATGATGAAGGTCGACCACTTGCCGCCGGCGTCGGTGAAGGCCTTCTGCAGGGTGTGGAGCTCGGAGGAGCTCATGCAGACGTAACAGGCGCCCTTGGTCACCAGGAGGGTGTTGACCATGGCATCGTAGAGGAACTGGTAGAAGCCGTCGCCGAGTGCGTCATTCAGGATCCGGCGGTCTTTGCCACCTTTCTTCGCAGCATTGGCGTAATCGACGTTGTAAGGCGGGTCCTGCCAGCACATGTCCGCGAGTTGGCCGTCCATCAGCTTCTCGACGTCGGTGACCACGGTGGCGTCGCCACACAGGACACGGTGGTTGCCGAAGATCCACAGGTCACCCGGCTTGCTGACCGGGACTTCCGGAATTGCCGGAGCCTCATCTGGATCGGTCAGCCCCGCGACGTGGTCGGCGCCAAGAAGTTTGTCGAGTTCGTCAGAAACGAAGCCCGTCAATGCAAGGTCGAAGTCGTCGAGCCTGAGGTCTCCGAACTCCAACCTCAGAAGCTCGTCATCCCATTGGGCGTTCTCGTGAGACCGGTTATCCATGAGGCGGTAGGCCCTGGCCTGGGCGGGCGTAAGCCCTTCTGCCACATGGACCGGGACGGTCTTCAGTCCCAATGACTTGGCAGCTTCGAGCCGCGTATGTCCGACGATCACCACCATCTTCTCGTCAACCACGATGGGCTGGCGGAAGCCGAATTCGACGATGGACGCCTTCACGGCATCGATCGCGGCACTGTTGTTGCGGGGGTTCCGGGCATAGGGCACCAGGCTCTCCACCGGCATATCGGTGACGATCATCAAGCGGTTCCCCGGCAAAATTCAGCGTCGTCGGCTTCACATCTTGCCTCGCACCCCTTAGGGTGCCCTCCGCCATAGGCATGGGCGATCGCACATGCAGCAGGAGCAAAGGAGCGGCACATGGCAAGACTCGGATTGCGGACACTCGTCACAGGCTTATTCCTCGGGTTACTCGCTCAGGCGGCCGAAGCCCACACCGGCAGCGGGGTGGTCGGCGGGTTCTGGAGCGGTGTTCTTCATCCCATCACGGGCTGGGACCACGTCATTGCGATGGTCGCCGTCGGCCTTTGGGGTGCCTTCCTCGGGCGCCCTGCCATTTGGGTCCTGCCGGTCGTGTTTCCGCTGGTCATGGCATTCGGTGGGGCTATGGGTGTTATTGGCATTCCGCTGCCACACGTAGAAACCGGAATAGCGCTCTCCGCCATCGTCCTTGGTCTCATGGTGGCGACCGCGGCCCGCCTACCGATTATCTGGGCCGGCCTGATCGTCGGTATCTTCGCCATCTTCCACGGCCATGCCCACGGCACCGAACTCCCCGGCTCCGCCAATCCCTTCGCCTACGCGCTAGGTTTCGTGGTCGCGACCGGATGCCTGCATGTCCTTGGCATCCTGTTCGGGACCCTCACCCGCTGGAAGAAGGGGCGGTTCGCCGTCCGTACGGGCGGCATGGCAATCGCTGTCACCGGGCTCGCCTTCCTCACCGGCTGGCTCTGACCGGCATGAAACGATGGCTTCTCCTGTTGCTGGCGCTCTGCTGGCCGGCACCCGCATGTGCCCATGGTTCGGTGCCAGGTCTTCAGGGCATCTACTGGGGCATGCTGCACCCCTTTACCAGCGGACCCCAGCTCCTGGCACTCTTCGCACTGGCCCTCGTCATCCAGCAGCGGCTGCCTGACAGCGAGGACGTGTTTCACAGTTTCTGGGTCAGTTGTCTCGTCGGTGCCGGAGCAGCTGTGCTGTTGCCGGGAGCATTCAACCCGGATGTGTCGCTGACCATCATTGCAATCGTGACCGGGCTGCTCACGGCGAGCGCATTGAGATTGCCAATTGTCCCGCTGTTGCTGCTGGGGGTTATCTGTGGCCTTCCGAGCGGTTATCTCTGCTGGCCTGAGCCTGGCGCCAAGGGCGACATGATGTTCACGGCACTTGGGGGAATCATCGGGTCGGTCGTGATTGTCATCGTCGTAGCGGGCATCATTGAAGGGATCTGGCAGACGGCGAAGTGGCCGTGGCTGCCGATCGCCATTCGTGTTGCGGGGTCCTGGATCGCGGCTACTTCGGTGTTATTGGGCGCACTGCTGCTTCGCCCGATGACCTGAACGATGGCGTTCCGTTATATCCGCGACAGCCAATCAGCCCAGAAGCTTGAGGGTCGCAGGATCCAGATGACCCTCATAGTAACGGTCCAGCGCTTGCCGGAACAGGCTTCCATGCCCGTTGGCCATCGCGAAGAGCGTCATGGACGAGAAGATCTTGATGTCGTCGGGTGAGCCGAAGATTTCGTGTAGCTTCTTCCCCGAAACCCCCATCACGGCTTCGATGCACTCCATCAACCGTGGCCCCAGGATGGCGTGGCCCAGATAGGCGCGCGCTTCGTCCAGATTGTCGATCCCGTAGTGCTGGGCCATGGGCGACCGCCCAAGCCCCCGGAGCTGCGGAAACACGAACCACATCCAATGGGTCTGCTTGTGGCCGGCGCGGAGTTCCCGGAGCACCGTCTCGATGACAGGGTCCTGGGCCTTCACAAACCGATCGAGATCTAACACGGCACTGCCCCGCTACGCCACGAAAGCCCGGAAAGTCGCCAGTATCGGCTCTGTCGAAGCCACCTGATCAGCCAGATGTACAACCCCGGGATTCAAACCAAAACGGAAAAACGAAACGATAAAAAACACCCGAATATCGGGCTGCCGCGCCAGCGCATATCTTAGGTTGAAAATGGGGCTCCTACCCGCCCCCACCCCTCAGGGTGGCCTCGCTGCGCCGCCGCCGCCACGGAACGGGGCACCGCTCATCATCAATGCGATCAATCGCGCAGACTCCGTGAGGACACGCGGGTGCTGGGCCTCCCACGCGGTGAAGGCTTCGTCGCGCATCATCTCGACCGGCACCGACGGACCCCAGAGCTGCTCGATCGGAAAGCGTGCCTTGCCGGTGCGCTTGAACACGCCGCCACCGTAGCGCTTTACCACAAAGGCAGAGCGGAAGGTTTGCGCCCTGCCCCAGATCTTTGCACGCACACCGTAGGTGAACTGCTTCGCTCCGAAGAAGGATAAGGGCAGATGGCGGCCCGAGCCCGCCGTCACCGTGGACAGCGTGGCGCGCGTTGCGCTCTTGAAGCGCGTTGCAGCATTGACGGCGCCCCGTGGGATCGAGGACTGCAGAGCCAGTGACCGGCGCAGCTGGGTGAAGGACTTCCGGCCTTCCTTGTTCAGCGCCATCGAGAAGGCACGCCGGGCTTCGCCCTCGCCGAGACGAACGCAGGCCGCCTCGAAGCGGATCTTGACATCGTCGGCATCGAGGAAACGAACCCGCATGGCCAGCCTCCCAAATGAAGAGCGCCCGGAGATCTCATCTCCAGGCGCAAATCTGATTTTTCAATATCGGAACTTTTAGCCGCATCGCAGGAACGTGTCAATGGGGTTTTCAAGTAAGCACACATTTTCTGACATAAGTTTGTTGCCAGATCCTCTCGCCCGAGCAGATGGCAGTTCGCGAACTCTCTCGCGCGGCTTGGCAATCAACTCAGTCATCCCTCCAAAGCCAGCAGATCCACCCTCTTTCCTCCCAGCTAGAGGTTCGACTATACGTTCTTTCACGTTTCCCATTCCTTCTCCAGCCGCCACATCAATTTCGGAAACACCATGAAAGCCAGCAGACGTGACCTGATTGCCATGGGCGCCGCCCTCCCCGTTTATCCTCTAGCCTTTGTCCCGGCTGCCGCGGACGAGGCTAGCTGTTCGCAATTCGAGGACCTTTCAAGATCCATCAGCGCGACTCTTTTCGATGATGGCCTTGCGCGGCCGGCTCCGGAAACACCCACGGTATCGGACCTTGCTGCAGGCCTTGACCGGACACTCGTTCTGGGTGGCGGCGGCGAATACTACATCGCCTGGTATTGCGGTTTCTTCCACGGCCTGCTGGAGCAAGGCGTTGACCCTGCCGGGGCGGCTGAACTTGTGGTCGGAACATCCGCTGGCGCCTACATCGGATCCTCGCTGACGTCCGGACACTTTCAGCGGCTGCGGTCGGAGTTCGATTTTTTCAGCTACTTCCCAGATCTGTTCGCGAAACTGGCTCCCGTCTCCAGCCCGAATGCAAGCCAGAAGCGCGCCCAGATGATGAATTTCTCGGTGAAGGACGGGAGCCCTGACGCCATCCGTGCAATCGGAAGAGCAGCGCTCGCCGCTGACAATCATGTCAATGGTCAGGATGTGGAGCGCATGGCCTGGTTGCTGACGGGCGACAGCAGGACGAGTTGGCCACCAGCCAAGATGATCACGACGGCCAATGACTGCTACACAGGCGATCGGCTCATCGTACACAAGACCGTAGCGGACAAGAACAACATTGCGCTGTTCGATGCAGTTGCGGCGAGCTCGTCCTTGCCGGGCATCATCGGCCCGACGCTGGTTGGGCAACGCTATTGCATGGATGGCGGGATCGCCCGGACCTGGGCTCACACCGATGTCGTGGCCGGATCGAAGCGCGCCCTCGTCATCACCTTGACCAACGGCTATGAGGGCTCCCTCCTCAGCGGGATTCCTCACAATGTTCACACCGAAGTCGCGGCGCTGGAAGCCACCGGGACAAAGGCGATGTTGATCATCGCCGGAACCCCGCCGGGCGTGAACCTGCTCGACCCCCGTGCGATGGAGGCGGCGCTGCGTGCAGGTTATGAACGGGCAAAGGACGAGGCGGAAAAAATCCGCTCATTCTTCGCCTGAGGCGTCTGCACCATGATCGTTGAGGACAGTCCGACTATGCCAGTCGGATCAGGCCGCCAGCATGTCCATCACACTGTCGGGAAGGTCGCCTTCCTTGCAGATGAGAACAGCTTCGCCGTACTCGCCGATGTTCGGATCGCCGGAGCGTCTGAAGGCGATTGCGCCGACGGCGCCCTTGGAAACAGCACCACGTGCCTGGGCGATCGCCGATCGCTCCGACGGACACTGGATTCCCTGCTCGGCAACAAGCCCGCTCTCCGTTTCCTGGAAGGGAACCACTACGAAATACGTGATCTCTGCCATGTCGGTACTCCTACTGGATACTTGGAACATAGCAGGAACATTTGTTCGAGTCGAGTCGGAGAACTGGGACCGGCGTGCGCCGATCCCGCTATCAAGATCCCAGATCACAGTCTGAACAGTCGCAGCAGCGCATTGAGGGCGACGCGCAGATTGCCGATGTCCTCCTCTCCCCAGCGCATGGCGTCCTCGTCGGTGCAGATGACGCGATAGACCAGCAGCGTTGACTGCCGTCCCATCGACATCCTCTGTTCCCGGTCGCACGTGTCGAGCACGCTGGTGGCATCTGCGAATCGCCGCTTCAGTTTCTCGATAACTTCAAGCACCGGCTCGCAGCACCGCTGCAGAGCAAAGACGATGGAACAGCCCTCAGCGCCGGACTGGGCACCTCTCCTTGAGAGTGTATTGATATCCAGATATCGCACTGCGCGCGTACTTGATCCCGTCGGCAGTGGCATTGACTATTATTCGGCCGCTTCCAGTCCGCAATGGACCGACATACCAGGCTCCGCATATCATGACATCTGCAGAGAACCGGAGATCATTTTGGCAGGACGGTTCAAGGAGGTCACAGGCTCATGGACATCAACGAGAGCGCCACTTTGCTGATCAGGGAAATCCTGATGAGGTCCAAGGAAAAGCACGTCGACACCGGCAAGGTCATCAAGATCCTGTCGGTTCTTCACTACGACGTTCCGAAGAGCATCGTTGCCGAAACGGTCAACAATGTGCTCGGGAGAGAAGGCCATACGGCATGCACCCACTAAGGTTCATCGCGGTCGGGCGGCCAGAAATCCCCTCAAGAGACACGGCAAGTTATCTATCTTGCACTTGATGAAGCTGTCTCAGGCTACGACAGATTCACGCCAGGGTCGTTGGATTCTGTCGCTAAATGCGTCTCCTGCTGACCACGCGACCGTCTCTCGATCGCAAGACGACCTCGTAACGACGTCCGCTGCGCCAGCCACGGTACACGAAGTACCTGCCACGGCAGTCAAGACGCCTGACATCGCGGAAACCGCGATTTCTGAGAAGTCTCTCACCCTCCCAGCAGCTAATCCCGCGACCGTTGCTGATGCTGCTGCCGACGTTGATGTTGATGGTGACGGAGCGCGCCGTCGCGGGAGCTGCGCTCGGTGCGACCAGGACAAAGAGTGCGAAGATCGAAATGATGAATGCTCGCAGGCGCATGCCGTTATCCTCCTTCTGTCCGATGACTTTATGGGCGCATCGGATGCGACGCAATCCGTGACAGAAGTCCCGGCTCAGCTATCCGCCTCAGCTATCCGCCGAACGAAAACTGCCGGGTTGCCGGTATTTCCATCATGCTGACGGGGGGTGCAGTCTTTGTCGATGAGGATGGCCGCACGGCATTTAGCCTGTTTGGGTGTTATGAAGCCAGACGACCACCGCACCGATCGCTCCGCTGGAAACGGCGCCACGTGTCTGGGGAGTGGCCGGATGTTCGTCGGGGCAGCGGAGTCATGATCAACAACCAGTCCACTTGCTGTGCAGCCGAGGGTTAGAGCCAAGTACTCACTGAGCCTGTCGCACAATCGGCAAAGCCACCGCCCTGGGGCAGTGGCTTCGCAAGACGTTCAGGCTGCTCTGTGATCAGCCGATGAAATCGACTACGCCGGTATCGAGGTCGTAGACAGCGTAGACGATCTTCACCTTGCCCTCGTCGACAAGGTGCTTCACGATTTCGCTTTCCGTGCCGATCTTCTCAGCGGTGCGCTTGGCGTTCTCGCGCACGACATTGGCGACGAAATCACCCTCCTTCCCCATTTCGGCCTTGGCCGCCGGGAGGATGGCATCGACCATCGGACCAATGAAGCCCGGCAGCTTGGTGCCCTTCTCGGCCACTTCGCAAGCAGCCTTCACCGCGCCGCAGCGCTCATGCCCCATGACGACGATGAGCGGCGAACCGAGGTGCTCGCCACCATACTCAATTGTGCCGAGGGTCGCGATGTCAGCTGTGTTTCCAGCATTGCGGCACACGAAGAGCTCACCGAGGTTGAGACCGCCGAAAATCAGCTCCGGCGGGACGCGGCTGTCGGCGCAGGTGAGGACAGTGGCCCAGGGTGCCTGACCCTGCGCGACCTTTTCGCGGCGCTTCAGCATGTCGGCCTCGCAGAGCTCAGGGGCCTCGACAAAGCGCTTGTTGCCTTCCTTCAGCTTGGCCAACGCCTCGTCCGGCTTCAATGTGGTCGGCGGCACAGCGGCTGCAACCGCCGGGAGCTGCAGGCCAGTCACGGTGAGGGCGCCCGCGGCGAGGCCGAGCGCAGAGCGGGTCAGGAACTGACGGCGGGCCTGATCAATACAGGACTGGCACATGGGACTTCTCCTTGGAATTGCATATCCGTCTACCAGTACAACACGGCGCAAGAGAATAAGTATAACTACGCGCCGAGGGCTGGATTCATGCCAAGCGAAACAACCGAACCAGCGCATTCAGCGCCACCCGCAGGTTCCCGATATCCTCCTCTCCCCAGTGCATCGCATCATGGTCCGTGCAGATGACACGGTAGATCAGCAGGGTCGGCCGGTTGCCAGCTGACATGCGCTGTTCCCGGTCGCAGGCATCGAGCACGCTGGTCGCATCGGCGAACCGCCGCTTGACCCTCTCGATGACCTCGAGCACCGGTTCTCTGGGGCTTGCGCCGAAGATCCCCTCGTTGATCAGCAGTCCGGCTACGGAACGGGGACTGGGCGATGGCAGGCCCATCAGAATCTGGTGGGCGTGGTAAAGTTCGCCGAAGGCAACACCTGCCTGGTACTGCTTCTCGCTGATGAGCTCACGGAAGGCGAGGCGACCGAGCGCAGTTCCAAGCCGCTCGTCCTTCGCCTGCTTTGCGGTGACACCGAAGTGCCTCCGCCGTGCGTCGATCACGGTACTCATGGCGTCGCGCTCGGTTTCGGCGCGGACGCGCTTGCCACACGCGTAACGCTTGCCCGGCTTCCTCTTGCGTCCTGCAGCCATCACCACATCTCCTTCGATTGAGGGCGCTTGCCGTAAAGCTTCTCGCCCAATTGCTTGATGAGTTCGCGTTCGACCCATGTGAGGCGCTGATCGTCCAGCGAGACGGCCAGAACGCTCTGTCTCAGCCAGCCATCGCGCTTGATCTCCTCTGGAGAGCTGCGCTGGCCGCCATATCCGCGGGGAAACCACTTCATGAGGTCACCTCACGCAACAGGGCGGCGTAGCCACAGACATCGACTGCCGAATCTTCGTGCGCTGGATCATGAGCAAGGCGAGCCAGCTTCAGGTCCAGGAGGCAGAGAACCACCTGGGCGGCAGTAATCTCGCGGCCGAGCGTCACCGACCAGCGCGTGGCGATCGCCGCCATGGAGGTTCTGGCGTCACCGTACAGCGCACTGCGCTCGGCAGTGACATTGGCAACGTGCTTCAGGAACTTCTCGGCGGGGCTGCTCATGCGACACCCTCTTCCGCCGATGCACGCGCGAAATGGCTTCTCAGATCGCGAAGCACGTCGAGAGCATCTTCCAGATCAGCTTCGACCGGATCGTGCTTCAACAGATACGCGACCAACTGCACAGAAGTGATTGGATCGTCCCGCAGAAGTCCGATGGCTGTATTGCAGTTGTTACAGAGAAGTTGCCTTACCCGGTTCCGCAGATGGCAGTGATCTACCACCAACACACCATGTGGATAGTCCGGCAATGACCGGCATATGGCGCACCTCCCGTTCTGAGCCTTCCGCATCTCCTCAAACGCGGCCATTGTGAGACCGTAGTTGCGCGCGAGATGATGACGGCGTTGCTTCTCGTGAGGTGAGTAGAGCTTGGCGTAAGACGGGTTACAGGCGCGTGAGCAATACCGTCCGCCGCCGCGAGCGATGTTTTTGACACGAGTTAAGAATGACGATCCGCATCCTGCGCAAGAAACTTCGACTTCAGCACGCTTTGCACCGATCTCGAGCGCGATCTGCCACTTTGCCGCCTCTTTGAAGCGGGGATTGCAGGTTCTGGAGCAGTAAAGCCCGCCCTGAGGTCTAATGACGCTTTGATATTGAACCTCGAACGCCATGCCGCATGTATTGCAAACCCGATTAACGAGGGAGTTCCACTTATCGACCATTGACGCCTCCATTGGTGGAGAGCGCCCAGTGAAGGATGGCCAGCGCGTCGGCCTCGTTGTCGTCTGAAGTTTCAAAACCAAAACCGCACATGGCGGCGATGACTTCGGACTTGCTCGCATTGCCCTTTCCACAGGCGTACCTTTTCCAGGTACCCACCGGGACTCCGCAGTAGGGAATGCTTTGTTGCTCACACCATGCAGTCAGCGTTGCGAGCAGGCCGCCGTGAACATGTGCCGCGTCGGTCCCTGCGTGCCTGCGCACCTCTTCGAAATACACAGAGTCGATGCCGCCAGTGACCTCCAGGGTCTGGTCAAGCCACTTGCCGAAGCGGAGGTAGCGCATGCCGCCACCTTCGAAGCGGGTCGGGCGGAACTCGGCCGTGCCATGGAGGATACGGCAGCGGCTGTTACGGATCGCCCACCCTGTCGTGCTGCCGAGGTCGAGGGCGAGGATGGATGGGGTGGACGGGGTTGGCTTGGCTGCGAGCGCAGGAAGGGCTGCGGCTACCATGGTGATGGTCTCCTTGAATGAGATAGATTGTCGATGTGGTGGATGGCGGTGCCGGCCTCAGGGCGGCCGCGGAAGGCGGATGTCACTCATCCATCACCTCCCGCAGCCATGCCGGGATCGCTTTCTGGTCGGGGACCGTCGGGGAGGTGCTTGAACGAACCTCCCCGGCATCCTCCCCGCCATAAGCACCTGTATTCACAGGGCTTGGGGAGGGTGGGGAGGATGGGGAGGTTTTTCCGGTACTTTCTATATGTGTCGCGTGTGCGCGCGCGTGCGTTAGTGTTGAAACAACCTCCCCAACCTCCCCACCCTCCCCGGAGGCAGTTAAATCAACGGTTTTCAGCGGGGAGGTTTGAAAACCCAACCTCCCCTCCTGACCCCCAACCTCCCCGCATGCGCCATGATTTTGCCGGGAAACAACCTCCCCAACCTCCCCGGCAATGGCGAGACGCCATTGCATAGCCTGATGCGACAGTCCGGCTGCTTCGAGGCGAAGGTTGCGGTCGGCGACGGCGAAGACCCGGTCACGCATCCTGGCGAGTGCCTTTCCAAGGCGCGTGCGCTGCGACTGGTCGCTGCCACTGCCCAGGGAGAGCGGTGGCTCGCTGGTGATGGCGATGGGATGCAGGTCGCCCGCCTTCACATCAGCAGTGCCATAGCGGTACCACCAGCCCGTCACGAAGGCGGTCCAGGCGCTCCCCTCTGCGTCGGCGGCAGCCATCATCTCATCGAGGTTGCCGAGGAAGCCGTCGATGCCAGCCATCTCCAGAATGCCGCCAATGACACCGGCCCAGTTCTCATAGGAGCCGATAGACTTCTGGCCGCGCGGCCTCCCGGCCGCAATCCACGCCTGACAGAGGGTCAGGCAGGCCGCGACCAGCTTCGCCCGGTTGGCACGCACCCAGGTCATCAGGTCGGGATGACGGAAGCTGCCGCGCTGCCAGGGTCGCTCGACATGGGCATCGAGGCGAATGCGCACCAGACGGCGCGCCATCTCGTTGGAGAACTCAGGGTTATTGCCGGTGGCGATCCAGACGCAGCGGATGGGAAGCCGCGCCATCTCGGATGCGCCAAGGATCCGGTCCTCCCAGAACGGCGCCGTGAGCGCGGCGGCGACCGCCGAGCTGTCGAGCTTGCTGCGGAGATTGTCGATGAGAAGGATGGAAGGCACCTGACGGAGCTTGGCGGTCACGCGCTTCCGCCATTCCTCGTCATCGCGACCCTCTGTCATCACGCTGGCGCCGCTGCCTGTGAGGATGGTGGCAATCGAGTCCACCATCAGCGTGGCGCCCGTGCCGGGTGTCGGCTTCTCGATCAGATGCAGCGGCGTGGGGCCGTCGATCATCGAGCGGACGAAGCCGAGGAGGAGTAGCGCCACGGCGTGTGCCATCTCGGAGGGCGAGACGAAGGGGAAGTCGCCCAGCAGGTCCTCGCAGATGAGAACGCGGGCATCCGCCACCTGCTGCGGCGTAGGCCGCTCAGGAATGGCGGGAACGGTAAAACCCGGCGCGGGCTGATAGAGAAGCCGGGCATCGGGATGATAGCCCGGGCTGGTCAGGAGCTTGCCATTGCGCCCGAACACCGGCGTGTTGACGATGCCCATGAGCACCGGGAGACCGGGATCGGGGGTCGCGAGGACGGATTTGACGACAGCCACGGGGGGTGGTGCAGAAACAACCTCCCCCTTCGCATTTTCGCGAACCCAGACGGCAAGCCGCGCCAGCATGTGGCGCAGCCGATCCTCGTTCAGCGCGGCCGCCACCGGACGCCCCTCGTCGTCCGGCACCACCCAGGTGGGCAGACCGGCATAGCGGAACAGCCATGGTGTCCGGTTTGACGCCAGAAGCAGCGACCAAACCTTCTCGACGGCCCGCGCCAGATCGCCCTCGTCGGCGCGCATGGTGGGAACATCCTTCCCGCCGCGGAGAAAGTTCACCGGCCGATGCTGGCCGATCTCGGCCGCGGGTTCTTCCAGCTTCGGCTGTGCCGCGGTGATGGCAGCAATGACCGCAGACGGCCCGGAAGCAATGAGCAGGTCGTTGAAGTCCTCTCCCGCCTCTGGCGGCAGCGCGATGACAACCTCCCTTCCCTCCATGCGCAGGTGACGAGCAGAAGTCTCGGCCGCCCGGAGACCGGCGCCGGATACATCATGGTCAGCGAGAATGATGACGCGCTTGGCCTCCGGCGGCAGTTGCACCTGTTCCAGCCCCGAGGTGGACAGCGTTGCCCAGACAGCGAGCCCGGGACATGCCTTCATCACGGCGAGGCCGGTTTCGATGCCCTCGCAGATGCCGAGCGCTGCTTCCCCCTTGAAAGGCGCCAGCCGGACGGCGCCGCCCGCCACCCTGCCCAGCATCATGCGAGGCTTGGCGATCACCGCCTTGCCGACCGCACCGTCAGGGCCTTCCTCAAGATAGGTGCGGTGAAGGCCAATCATCTCGCCGAAACGATCGCGCACGACGCCCAACATGGCGGCGTAACCCGACTTCATCTCCCAGTGGGTCAAATCTCGATGGAAACGGAGGTCCGCCTCGGCAGCTGCGGCAAGCCCACGCCCTGCAAGGTATCGCTCAACGGGCGTGCCGGCGATGGGCACGGCTCCTGTCATTATATGTGCGATCTCCTGTGTGGCATCACGCTTGGCTGCAGCAGGCGAAGCGCCTGCAGCGGTCGGCGGCGCTTTCCGCTCCGGCGAACCGGGCGCCACGCCGGCAATTTTCGACGCCTCGACGATGAGGGCCGCGCCATCGAGGCCGGTGGCGTGCTGGATGGTGCTGATCGGTCCCCCGCCCTGCTCGCCGTCGAATTCGTGCCAGTCGCCGGCATGCGGACCCTTGAGGCTGATGACGCAGGAGCCATTCTTGCGCGGCGCATCCCCATGGATATTGGCGAGACGCCATTCATCGCCGACGCGACGGCCGTTCGGGAACAGCCGCGGCACCCAGCCTTCAGCCGTGTCACGAAGACGCCGGACGATAAGATCAATATCGTAATGCGCCTGTCGCGGCGGGCGCGGCGGTTCGATATCATTGAAGTCGATGACGGTGATGCTCACTGGAACACCTCCGGTGGCACCACCCCTGAGAACCAGCTGCGGTCGCTGCGAATTGCCATGAAGGCGAAGCCACAACCGCGGTAGTTCTTGTCCGGTACGATCCAAAGATCTTCATGCGCATCGTAAAAGGCCCCATGGTCCTTGCCGAAGCAGCCCTCAAGAAACCGCTCGATGGGAATCCTGCGCAACCCGTCCTCGATGCGGCGCACATCATCAAGGTCGCACCCATGACGGCTGGCAAACTCCCGGCGGCTTGACTCCTGCTCTTCTTGGCTGCGCGGATCGACGGACTTCTTCTTCACATTGCGTGTCATGACAGGATCACCAGGCCTTTCTCGGCGCGCGTGATGGCGGTGTAGAGCCAGCGATTGCGGTCGATGGCCGTGCGGCCAAACCCGTCATCGAAGAAGATAATGTTGTCCCAGGAGCTCCCCTGAGACTTGTGGACCGTGATGGCGTAACCCCAGCTGGTCTCAATCAGCGTGCGCCGGACCTGCGCGTCGCGGCGACCGCGATCGCGGTCGAATACGATGTGGTCGTCGTACTCGCCGCGCCAGAAGTGCTGGCGGCCCGCGATGTCCTGTCCGTCCTCCGTCTGCACGGTGGCGCTGAAGGAGTGCTCGTTCCGTGGGTCATGGTGCACATCGCTCAATGAGAGGAACATGCCATTGATGAGACCGATGTCATGGCGGTTCTTGAGACAGATGATCTTCTCGCCCGATCCGGTCGGAAGGTCGTGCATGAAGCCGGCCGCCCGCTTCATGGACATGTTGAGCCCGCGCCGCGTGGCGTTCGAGCCGCACAGAACCTGCCCGCCCTTCAGCATCTGCTCCGGGCTCACCTCGCGGCGGGGCATCTTCCAGACATGGTCATCATAGGCGCCGTAATCGATCGGCAGGCCCTGGCGCGCCATGGTGGCCAGCCGCAGGATGGCGCTGCCCTCCGCCTGGCGGTGGATCTCATTGAGCATGACGTCCGGGGCAACGTTGGTGAAGGCGCCCTCGCCATGGATGGGCGGCAGCTGTCCGGGATCGCCCAGCACCAGAATGGGTTTTCCGAAGGCCAGGAGATCATTGGCCATCTCCTCGCCCACCATCGACACCTCGTCGAGCACGATCAAATCGCAGTCGCGCACCAGCGACTGGCTGTTGAGGACGAAACGCGGTTCATGGATGTGTGCGAGGCGCAACTCCAGCTTGGCGATCTGGCTCCGCGCGAAGGCGAGCTCGGCCGGCCCCATGAGAAAGAGGCCTGCCTTCAACTCGGAAAGCTCCTTCTCGACCCGCTGGATCTCCTCCTCGGTTGCCTCGGAGACGCGGTAGATGAGGCTGTGGATGGTGGAAGCGGGCGTCCCCTTGCGCGTCATTACCAGCGCGGCCTTGCCGGTGAAGGCGGCGAACTGCACTCCGCCCCAGCCGCGGCCCTGGTTGATGGCAAGCCCCAAAGCCTCGATGATATGGCGGGTGATGGTGCTCTTTCCGCTTCCGGCATAGCCAAAGAGCCTCGCCACTTGCTGGTGCTTCGTCTCGTGGCGAAACCACTGCACGATCCGGTTCACTGCGGCTTGCTGCTGTGGCGTCAATTGTATGTCGCTCATGCTGCGACCTCGTAATCTTTGACGACACCGCCACGGGTCTTGTCGCCCACCTCGCATTCGCGCACGAAGACCCGGCGGCCATCAGCAATCGTCCGCCAGTGGCCGCGCCGGATGTGCCAGCGGGGCGTCGCATGGGTTCCACCCAGATCAGGGCCGCGGGCACTCAGCTTCGCAGGGTCAATCCTGACCGTGTGCCAGATCCAGCCACTGACTCCTGCCTTCTCGAAGCTGCGACGCCTTGCCAGCGGCATTCTCTCGTGACTGACCTCCGGACTTTGCGCGAGAATGGTGAGGGCGCGGCCAAGCACGCCAAGCGTGATTTCGGAATAGATCTGCGCAGTCTTCTCGTCAGGGCAGGCAGACGGATGGGCACTGACCTCCAGCTTGCCCCCGCCGCGGAGCAGCACGCGGGTAATCGGCGGGCTCCAGCCCTTCCTTTCCGTCGACTTGAGGAGCAAAGTCGCTTCAACGCCATCTTCGCAGTGCTGGCAATAGACGAGCAGCGACTGGCACTTTCCGCTGCGGTCGCGCACCTCGAAGATCACACGCTCATGCGGCAGATGCGGCCGGTGTTCCACGAAATCGCGACAGAGGCTCCATACGGCGTCGCTGTCAAAGGCCTCCTGGTCCGGGAAGTGATAGACGGGAGCCGTCATGAGGCCGTCGAGATCGGAGAAATAATTGAAGTGGGCGCGGTTGTAGGGAAACACGCGCTTGAGATCGTACGCAGCAGGAATATTCATGGGGTGGCCTCCCAGCAGGTTGAGTGGAACGGACAGAAGCGGCAAACGTGGAAGTCAGGATTGGCGGCGATGCGCGGCGGCAGGTCGTTGGCCTCGGCGGCGCGGATGATGTCGGCGGCCTTGTCAGAGAGCGCCTGCGCAACATGGGGGAGGAAGGCCACCTGCTCGTGATGGAGTTCCTGGGTATCCTTGTTGAGGCAGGTGAAGAGTGCGACGTCGAGCTCCATGTAGGCCATGTAGAGCTGCAGCTGGGCGTAGTAGACGGGCTTCGAAAGCTCGACCCCGCGCTTGACGACATCTGCCCATGACTTTGCCTTGAGCGCCTTGTGTTCGAAGAGCGCGGGCCACGGCATGCCGATATCAGGACCGTCAACGATGACGCCGTCGATGTGGCCCTTGATCCGGCCGCCTGCCGTCTCGAAGCCGAACTGGCCGCCATCGCGGCGCTGGGTCAGAAGCTCGAAGCCCGCTGCACGGATCCAGCGAATCGACAGTTCCTCGAACTGGTGTCCGGCCGCGAAGATGCGCAGCGTCTGGCCGGAGAACGCCTTGTCCGGGTCATGCGGCGTGTGGGTATATTCGTAGACGAGGCGGCGGCTGCAGGCCTCACCAATGCGGCTTCCACCCAGATAGGTACGCTTCGGCTGCGCCTCGTTCTGGGCCACAAGCGCCCGATCGATAAGCCCATTGAGCCGCGCGTTCAGCGACGCGGTGCCACCACCGTACGTGAACCCAGACCCATGATTGAGATCGATGCTCATCGCGGGCCTCAAAATGGAATTTCGCCGGCGGCAGACTGCCGGAGCATGGAATCCTGGAAGCCGTCGACGCAGGCTTCGATGATGCGGTCGATGTCCTCGGGCTTGCGGTCATGGAATGGACCCATCAGGTCCATCTCGGTGAGCGTTTCCGCGAGGAACCTGCGCGCATCGCGGATCGCGCGCTTTTCCATGTCGGTCTTGTCGATCATGCCGTTGTTCTCCATTGCAAGCGCCGAGCCCAGGTTGAGGCAGCGCATCGAGCAGAAGCGGTGAAAGGGGTAGAGATCGAAGCGGAGCGACAGGCAGAAGCCGAAGCCACGGGCCTGCCTGCCGCAGACTGCGCATGGGGCTATCCGGCCATCAGGAAACTTCTGAGGGGCCGGGTGTCCTCGGGCTTCTCCTGGATCCGGTGGGAGGCCAGGACGATGAAGCGGGAGATGGCGTTGTCCGCCATCGCCTCGAGATCGCGCAGGCTGAGGCTTCGGATGGGTTTTTCCAGCCTTCCTCTCGCCTCGAGCCATGCGCCGATCTCCTTTGCCGCTTCCCGCGTCACATGTGCCTGCCACTCATCGTCCGTCATGGTGCGCGCCTCAGCCGGCGAGCCACGCCGGGCCAGGCTTGGCAGCGGGTGCAGCGGAGGGCGCCGCAGAGGTGGAGGCCGGCTGCGGCGCAACGGTGGCTGCCAACGTGTTGCCCCAGGCAGGCTTTGCCGCCGGAGCCGCGGCTGGTGCAGCCGCATTGCCCTGCCCCCATGCGGGTGGCGTTTCCGGCTTCGGCGCGGCACGGGGCTTCGAGGAGGGTGCTGCCGGCACATGTTCGCCGTTCATCACCTTCTGCCACTCGGGCTCCTGGGGAAGGACGACACGCTCCAGCCGGTTGCGGTCCGGGTAACGCGGATTGTCGCTCGGCTCGATCTTCACCTTGCCCACGAAGGTGATGCCGGAGAGTTCCGACAGACCATTCAGCACGCGCCTTGCCTTGGCGGCATCGCTCATGTCCTCCGGGTTGAGCCCCAGCGCGCTGTCGATCATGGCGCGGAAGGTCGATTTCGAGATCTTCCAACCAATCGAGACACCCTGCTCGTCGAGCTTGCCGCCCGAGACAGTGAAGAACTGCCAGAACTTGCGGCGGACATAGAGGCCCTCGACGATGGTGAACTCGGCATCGATCTGCCGTACATCGCTGCCGGGCGAGTTCGAGGCCTTGAGCAGCTTGGCATCGACGGGGCTGTTGCCGTCGATGGTGCCGGGCTTGAAGATCATGGTGATCCTGGCAAACGTGCCATCCGGAATAATGTCGGTGGCAATCTGCGGCTGCACGTCGTTCATGTCATAGGTCATGGGTTCAACCTTTCTTCGGGCTATGGATCTTGGTGAGAAGAGCGGCGAGATCGGCAGGCTCGGTGATATCGAGCCTTCCGGATCGGTCCTTTGCGGGGAGGCCGTAGGGGTTCACGGTCTGGCAGACGAGACGGCGGGTCCGGCCCTTCACCGGGTCATGCCGCCAGCCGTCGCCCTCGGGCTCGAACAGGCTCAGCGTCGCCACCTGGTCGAGGATGCCGGGCAATTCCCGGGCAACCTTTCCGCCCTCGAGCTGCGGCTGCCAGTTGGAACGCCCGAACTCGTCGGTGATCTGCTCGAGGATGCCGACGAAGATCGTGGTCTTGCCCTCGGCATGCTGGAGGTGCTTCAGCAAGGTGATGACTTCCCTGGCCAGCAGGCCGTAGGCGCCACGGATGTCGGGCTTGCCGGTCCGTTCCGAGAAGGCCTCCGGCTGCTGTTTCGACCAGGCCATGGCCTGCCGCGTCAGGTCGGTAAGCGAGTCGACGAAGATGTAGCGCTTGTGAGCGACAAGTACCGCGAGGTCCGGATAGGTCTTCGCCACATGGGCGTGATGCCCCTCGGAATAGTAACCATTGGGATCGGCGGCGGGGTTCACGCCGCCAATCAGGCAGGCGATGTCACGCGCGTCCTCGAAGCTGCGGATCGGGATGCTGTCGCCATCCCAGTCCTGCACCGACATGAGGCCCGCCTCGAAGTCGAGACACAGCGTGTCGTGGCCGGGCAGCGCCTTCATGAGCGAAGTCTTGCCCGAGCCGCTGGGGCCCAGGACGCACAGCGTGGTCCTGGCGATCGCGGTCGAAAGCCGCATCTCGGCGGTGACGAGGCGAAGGCTCATACCCGCCTCCCGTCGATATGCACCAGCTCGTAGCTCGCCTTGCCGGTCTCGACGGTACGCGCCGGAGTGAAGAGCTCCTTCAGCCGCGGGGGCCAGGAGTCGTAGGCCCGCTCGGAGACGTCGAACTTCACTTTCACATAGTCGGCTGGATTCTCACCCCACTGCGAACCGATGAGCTCGACCAGCTCCCTGAGGCGCTGCTGGTTCCATTTGACCCGCTTCGGCAGGTCGGCCACCACGATGAAGCCGTTGTCCTCGAAGCGGACGGTGCCGGTGTCCTTGTCCTGGGACGCGCGTTCCTGCCGGGCGCGCGAGCCGTAGCGATGGTCGAGAGCGGCGTTGAGCTTCGCGTCGAGACGGTCGGCCTCCTCCGCAATACGGTCGATCTCGGCCCTGAGGCTGACGAATGTCGCCGCCGGGAGAACGGCGAGCTCGGCAACCGTCATCGCGTCGATGCCGGCGAAGTCACGGGTGGCATTCCGGATATCAGACATGGGCAAGGCTCCCGGCTGTGGGCTTCGGGCAGGAGCGGCGGGCCACGAGGGGCTCGTCTGAACGAATGGCCAGGTAGAGACAGTCGTTCTTGCCGATCCGGCGCTGCACGAGCAGCACCTGCTTGCGCTCGCAGGTCTCCATGACGCGGTCGGCAAGGTGGGTGAGCTTCAGACGGCGGAACTCGCCGAGCTCCGACAGCTGGGGGTCGCGGTCGAAAGCGAGATGGCCGCGGTAATAGGCGAGCATGTCGCCGGTCCTGGCGTCGACCAGCCAATCGATGAAGGCATTCTCGTCTCGGGGGATCTGGTGGAGTTCAAGCATCTGGTAGCGGCACGATTTCAGGTGGGGTTCGGGCATGACTTCCTCGTTCAGCCGCAAGCGTGTTGCGGACGTTGGGTGGATCGGGATTTTGCGGAAGCAGGCGGGGAACGGCCCCGCTCAGGCTCCTGGCACTAGAGTAGCGATGGAGACCGGGGGCTTTCCCGGGAGGTCTTCATCGCCCGGGAGGTCACCGCTTCGGGATACCCGTGGTGACCTGGCGCAGTTGTTCCGCCTCGTAGGCCATCACATCTGCCTCACGGTAGGTGATGCGGCCGCCGATCTTGCAGAACTGCGGTCCTTCCCCTGCGACGCGCCAGCGCTCCAGGGTGCGTGGCGAGATGCGCCAGCGCGAGGCAAGTTCGGATTGAAGAAGCAGTCGTTGTTCCATCGGGACCTCCGTGTTCGCTGATGATCGGAGGATGACAAACGCGCCGGGGGATTGTCGTGGGGACCGATTCACCCGCGGCGGGGGATGGTGATGGATCAAACCCGCCTTGGCCGGGGGATCGGCAGGGGATCAGGGAGGGGATGGCAGAGCGCCAGATTGATCCAAGCTATTGTCGAGACAGGGAAAGCCGGGAGGGGGATGATCCCCCACTCGTGGCGGAAAGATTTTTACGCCTGGCAGATGTAGGTCACGGTGCGGATGCGGCGGTCACGCAAATTGGCGACCTGGTTGCGCGCCATCTGGGGAAAGTCGTTGCCGAGGAACGACTGGAACGTCACTGCGGGGACAGCGCCCGCTGCCATTCTGGCTGCCATTGCCTCGAACCAGCGCTGGCCTTCCTCGGTCGAATCCTGCACTTCGAGGATCTTGAAACCGGCCTTCGTCAACAGTGACTTCATCTCGTCCGGCGTCGCCAGGTGGCTGATGGATTTCTCGCGAGCCCACGGCACCGGGTACAGCACCTCGCCCCCTTCGCCTTGCAGGACGTCGTAGACTCCGAATCGGGCGCCGGGCTTGAGTACCCGTCTGGCTTCGGCATAGACGAGATCCTTGCGGGCAATGTTCATCGCCACGTGAATGGTCATCGCTGCATCGAACATGGAGTCGTCAAAAGGCAAGGCGGTTGCGTCGCCTTGACGGAACGATACCTGGTCACTCAGCCCCACCCAATCGCACAGGGCAGCTGCGGCGTCGCAGAATTCCGGTGTCAGATCGATGCCGGTTACGCGGCAGTGATATGTTTCAACGAGCGTGCGTGCTGGTCCTCCAAGGCCACATCCAATATCCAGCACGTGAGACTCAGGGGTGAGGTTCAGTGAGCGGGCGAGCTCGAGAGTGGCCTGACGGCCGCGAATATGGAACTCGTCAACTGTCCCGAGATCCGCAGTCGTCAGCTTGTCCATATCCTTGCCAGCCTTCCGCAGGCTCTCGGCAATGGCGGCAACGATATCGTTGCCGCCCGCATAGTGGCTCGCGACCTGATCAGCCATGGTGCCCCCTCCGTTGGGACCACGACTATACGTCCGAATGCGGCCACTCACTAGGCCGCTTCAGCGGCACAGCCGGTAATTGCCGCGCCGATCGGATTCAATGAGCTTCCGCCAGTTCGGCTGGGACTTGAACACGTCGGCCATCCGAATCGAATTCGACCCCGCCTTCGCCAGCAGTGCCTTGCCGCAGCACCAGCCGGCCTTGTCGAGCGGGTGCCTGTGCAGCAGACGGACAACCTGAGCCTGGATGGGGCCGAGGGTGAAGCTGACGCCGCCAATGGAAACATCCCGGTAGTCGGTCGAGTGGTTGAAACTTGGCGCCACGGGCGCTGATTCCGCCAGCCGTGGAAGCAGCAGCGCCTCCACCCGCCGACGCTCATCGTGGCTGACCAGGAGATCAGCCTCCCGGACGACCAGGGGCTCCGCGTCTTCGTGAATGTCGAGATATTCGTCGGGCGGCGTGTGAAAGCAAGTCACCGCAACCGCGCCGTCGCGGAACAGGGCATGGACATCCCGCTCCCAAAGCTCAAGCAGACCGCTGATCGCCTTGAACTGATAGGGGACGCGAAACCGCCCGCTATCCTTGTCCTCCTCGATGCCGCCGACCTCGCACCTGAGGTGGAAAACCCTCACGGACAGGCGCAATTTGCCGTTTTCGGCGAGGTACACGGCGTCCCGGCGGGGCATCTGCCAGTGCTCAAGAACCTCGACCAGCGTGAAATAATCCTTTTCAATCAACATGAACGCCATCCCGAGAAAATAGTCGTTCATATTATGTTCTATTTGATTGACGCGGACAACATCATCCTTTTTTATCCGCGTTATCCACAGGCTTCCCCGGGAACCCAATGCAACAGTCAATGGCAGACAGACTGCGCGCCCGCTGCCGGCAGCTGGGCTTCAGCACCGTTCAGGTCGGCGAAATGGCCGGGGTGAACCGCACCTTCGTCTACGACATCATGCGGGGGCGCTCCGGCAACCCCAACCTCGAGAAGCTGCAGCGGGTGGCGGAAGTGCTGAAGGTCGAGCGCAACTGGCTCCTCCACGGCCTAGGTGAAGTCGAGGGCGAGAAACCGATCTTCGACAACCCCGAGCAGTCCTTCGTCGCCGTGCCGTACGTGAATGCCAGGCCGTCGATGGGTGGTGGCCAGATGGTCGAGTTCGAACCTGACTACGGGCGACCCTACCATTTCCAGCAGTCGTGGATCCGCCACACGCTGCGTTCCGACCCCACGCACCTCCGCATGATGCATGTCGAGGGCGACAGCATGATGCCGACTCTGCATGACCGCGACATTGTCCTGGTCGACACGTCGCGCCGCTCCCCCACGCCCCCGGGCATCTTCGTCCTGCACGATGGCATGGGCCTTGTCGCCAAGCGCCTCGAGCACATCCCCAACAGCGATCCGCCACGGGTTCGGATCATCTCGGACAACGCTCACTATTCGCCGTATGAAGGGATGGCCGATGAGGTCAACATCATCGGCCGTATCCGCTGGTTTGCCCGGGAGATGTAGCGTGATCGTGTTTCGCGAGATCGGGGATAGCGAGCCTGCCTTGCAGATCTCACCGATCGTTCGCGCGGCCGAGAAGACATTTTCCTACATCGCCGAACATGGCGGCATCGAACTGACGCCGACCAAGTCTCTCAAGAGAACCTTCGTGCACTGGGCGGCCTCCGCCTTCGAATGGCCGGGATACACCGCAGAAGAACTGTTCCAGTTGAACAAGGTCCTGAACGAAGTCGACTTCGCGCCACTGATGTTTCTCCACGACATCTTGCTCGCCCTCAAGATCGGGCGGCATTACAAGGGCAAGTTCGACCTTACGAAGTCTGGGAAAACGCTGATCGGCCGATCGGGCAAGATCTTCGGCATCCTGACGCCGTTCTTCCTGTTCCACGTCAATCATGAGTATTTCTCCCGGCGGCCGACACAGATGACCGGCAACTGGGATCTCTTCCTGAATGTCCTCAACGTAGAGGCCGAGAACGGGGTCACGACGGCGGCATTCCGGGAGACCCTCTACGGACCACATGACGTACCCGGATACGACGATGCGCTGGGCGGACTCTACGTCCAGGTATTACGGCCTCTCTGCTGGGCAGGGCTTCTCGTCGAACATGGCGTCCCGGGCACCGTTTCCTTCGGACCGCGCACCTTCATCAAGACACCGCTCTGGCGCGCCGCCCTGCAGCTGAACACGGACAGCCAGGTCCAGCCTGCGACACGGCACTGATGGCCCAGCCAGCGAGAACAGCCGATCAGGCGCCGCAGGAGGTCCTTGCCGGCATTGTGGAGCGGGTCACCTACCACAATGATGAGAATGGCTTCTGCGTCCTGCGCGTCAAGGCGCGGGGGCACCGTGATCTCGTCACAGTGGTGGGGCACTCGGCGGCGATTTCGGCAGGGGAATGGATCACGGCCACCGGCGAATGGTTCAACGATCGGACGCATGGGCTGCAGTTCAAGGCACGCTTTCTCAAGACCACGCCGCCCACCACTGCGGAGGGGATCGAGAAGTACCTCTCCTCCGGCATGATCCGCGGCATTGGCCCGGTCTATGCGAAGAAGATGGTGAAGACCTTCGGGGAACAGGTCTTCGACATAATCGAGGCCAATCCTGAGCGATTGCGCGAGGTCGATGGAATCGGCGCGGTGCGCGCCCAGCGGATTGTTTCCGCCTGGGCCGAGCAGAAGGCGGTCCGCGAGATCATGGTCTTCCTGCACAGCCATGGCGTCGGCACAGCGCGCGCCGTGCGGATCTTCAAGACCTATGGCGCCGATGCCATCCAGGTGATGACGGACAACCCCTACCGGCTGGCACGCGACATCCGCGGCATCGGCTTCCGCACGGCGGACGCCATCGCCATGAAACTGGGGATCGAGAAGACGGCCATGATCCGCATCCGGGCAGGGATTTCCTATGCGCTGACGGAAGCCATGGAGCAGGGTCACTGCGGCCTACCGGTCGAGGAATTGGCGCCGCTGGCGGTCGAACTGTTGGATGTTCCGTCAGAGCTGATTCAAACGGCGATGGAACTGGAACTCGCTGAGGGAACCGTCATCACCGATACGGTGGGCGACACTCGCTGCGTGTTCCTGGCCGGTCTCTACAAGTCAGAACAAGCCATCGCAGAACGGCTCCGCACACTTTCCAGCGGCAAGTTGCCGTGGACATGGATCGATCCGGAAAAGGCACTGCCGTGGATCGAACAGAAGACGGGATTGACCCTTGCTGCGAGCCAGAAGGACGCCATCCGGCTGGCGATGATGGCGAAGGTGCTGGTCATCACCGGCGGGCCCGGCGTCGGGAAGACCACCATCGTCAATTCCATCCTGCGCATCCTCGCCGCCAAGGGTGTCAACCTCCTGCTCTGCGCGCCGACGGGCCGCGCCGCCAAGCGCATGACGGAGGCCACCGGCTTCGAGGCCAAGACCATCCACCGCCTGCTCGAGGTCGATCCCAAGGGCGGCGGCTTCAAGCGCAACACGGAGAACCCACTCGACTGCGAGTTGCTGGTGATCGACGAGACCTCCATGGTGGACGTGCCCCTGATGCATGCCCTCCTCAAGGCCCTGCCCGACGGTTCCGCCCTGCTCGTCGTGGGCGACATCGACCAGCTGCCCTCCGTGGGTCCCGGTCAGGTGCTGGCCGACATCATCCAGTCGGAGGCCATACCGGTGGTGCGCCTCACGGAAGTATTCCGCCAGGCCGCCGAGAGCCGGATCATCACCGCGGCGCATCGTATCAACAAGGGCCAGATACCAGACCTCGCGCGCCCCGAGGGCGAGAGCGACTTTTATTTCGTGAACGCGGCAGACCCTGAAGCCGCCGTTCCGCTGATCGTCGACCTCGTGAAGAACCGCATCCCCAGGCGTTTCGGATTCGATCCCGTCCGTGACGTTCAGGTCCTCTGCCCCATGAACCGAGGCGGTGTAGGCGCCCGTTCGCTCAACATCGAGCTGCAGGCTGCACTCAACCCCGCCACGGAGCAGAAGGTCGAGCGCTTCGGCTGGACCTTCGCCCCCGGAGACAAGGTCATGCAGATCGAGAACGACTACGAGAAAGAAGTCTACAACGGCGACGTCGGCTACATCGACGCGGTCGATCTCGACACTGGCGAACTGATCGCCAGTTTCGATGGCCGCGCCGTCACCTACGGCTTCGGCGAACTCGACACACTGGTTCCCGCCTATGCGGCGACGATCCACAAATCGCAAGGCTCCGAATACGCCGCAGTCGTCATCCCGGTCATGACGCAGCACTACGCCATGTTGCAGCGGAACCTGATCTACACCGGCATCACTCGCGGCAAGAAGCTCGTTGTGATCGTAGGGCAGGCGAAGGCTGTGGCCATTGCCGTGAAGAATGTCTCAGGGCGCCGGCGTTGGACAAAGCTCCGCGATTGGCTTGCCGGGAATGCCGCCACCGGAGCAACGTGACGCAAACTGTCGCCATGCGCTACAGGTTCGACCCACAGACATTCATTGGCCAACCGCTGCGTCTCGAAGGCGGCGCAGATGAAGACTATCGCGTCACGATTGCTGGCCACACTGCGGGCCGCATCTTCAGAACGATGCGAAGCGCCAGCCAGCATGTGTGGCTATGGACAGTGACAGGGCCTTATCTTCCGGGCGCTGAACTGAACGGCAATGGCGACAGCACGGACCTTACCGAAGCGAAAACCGCGTTCCGCGGCGCCTTCGATGCTTGGCTTCGATGGGCGGTTCAGCAGAATGCGCCGGTCGTCTGGCACGAGTGACGGGAAGCGCCAAAAGTTTTCCACACGACACTGGCACTCATTTCCTGGGGGATTTTCGCAAGCACCCGCGCCTGCGTCGGGAGCCCTTTGTTTTCAGGCATTTTGCAGCGATCCTCTCGCTCATCAACAGCAATTTTCCAATGGTCTAGATGAGCAACACAACGCAAGTAGACTGGAAGCCACCGGAGCGCATGACGCCCGCCCAGCGCCTTGACGAGTTGGCGCAGATCCTGGCTGCCGGCCTCATCCGCATGAAGGCCGCGAAGTCCAGTTCTTTATCTGCCGCGCAGTCTCAGACAGTTGTCGACTTAACACCCGCCAAGAGCGGTGGTCACCGTCGCAAACCGAATAACCGAGTTGGAGGGTGACGATGAGACCTGCGACGAAACCGAAGCCACAGGGACTCCCGCGGCCGGGAGAGGACGCCGCCACAGACGGGGCCGTGTTGGCCCAGCTGGCGGCTATGCAGAAGCTGTCGGTCAACGAGCTCAAGGAAAAGTGGGAGGCGCTGTTCGGCACCCCTGCCCCAAATAATGCCCGCGCATTCCTGGAGCTTAGGATCGGTTACCGCATCCAGGAGCTGACCTACGGCGGCCTCACTAGGGAAACCCGCCGGGTGCTGGATCTGCTGGCCGATGAGGTCGAGGGGAAGATCACGCGCAAGAGCATGGTGGCCGATCCACGAAATCCCGTTGTCGGCACGCGCCTGGTGCGGGAGTGGGACGGCGCCGAGCACACCGTCACAGTTCTGCGGGACGGGTACGACTGGCAGGGCCGGAAATTCCGTTCCCTCTCTGCGGTTGCCAAGGCGATCACCGGCACGAACTGGAACGGCTTCAGGTTCTTTGGCATGCGCGAGAAGAAGAGGGAGAGCCGGGCATGAGCAAGTCTTCCGTGGTCCAGATACCGAAGCGCTCTCGCTGCGCCATCTACACCCGCAAATCCTCCGAGGAAGGCCTCGACATGGAGTTCAACTCCCTCGACGCCCAGCGCGAGGCCTGCGAGGCCTATGTCGCTAGTCAGCGGTCGGAGGGGTGGGCGACCATCCGCGAGCGCTATGATGACGGTGGATTCTCCGGTGGCACGCTGGAACGCCCTGCCCTGAAGCAGCTGCTTGCCGACATCGAGGCGGGTCTCATCGACGTGATCGTCGTTTACAAGATCGATCGGCTCAGCCGCTCGCTGATGGATTTCGCGAAGCTGGTCGAGGTGTTCGACCGGAACAATGTCACCTTCGTGAGCGTCACCCAGTCCTTCAACACCACCACTTCCATGGGTCGGCTCACTCTCAACATCCTCTTGAGCTTCGCCCAGTTTGAGCGCGAAGTCATCGGTGAGCGCATCCGCGACAAGTTCGCGGCCTCGCGCAAGCGCGGCATGTGGATGGGCGGCTTTGTCCCCATGGGCTATGACGTCAGGGACAGGAAGCTGGTGGTCAATGATGCCGAGGCACAGACCGTTCGAATGATCTTCGAGCGCTTCGTGGCGCTGGGCTCCGCTTCAACCCTAGCACGCGCCCTTCAGGCCGAACGAGTACTCAACAAGCGGGGGAAGCGCATCGACAAAGGCTTCCTCTACAAGCTCCTCAGAAACCGGGTCTATCTCGGTGAGGCCGTGCACAAGGGGAATTCATATCCCGGCGAGCATGAAGCCATCATCACCCAGGACCTCTGGGACGGCGTTCATGCCATCCTGAAGGAAAGTCCACGCGAGCGCGCGGCCAAGAACCGCGTCGGAACAGACGCCCTGCTCAAGGGCATCATCTTCGCGACCAATGGCACTGCCATGACCCCGACCTTCACCCGGAAGGGCGAACGCCTCTATCATTACTACGTCTCGATGGACCTCCTTCGGAACCGAGCGACGCCCGATGGTGCTGGCCCCGCCCGCCTCCCAGCCGCAATGGTGGAGGGCGCTGTCGTGGCCGAAATGCGCCGCATGATCGCTTCCCCGGAAATCGCATCACGGGTGTTGGAGGCGTGCTGCCAGTCTGGAGAGAAGGTGGATGAACGTGCGGTTATTGAAGCACTCCGGCGGTTCGACGGCCTTTGGGCTTCCCTGTTTCCGGTGGAGCAGGCTCGCATCGTCCGCCTCTTGGTCGACCGAGTTACGGTCAGCTCCCAGGGCCTCGTAGTCGACCTACGGAACAATGGCGTAGTCACTCTCGTCCGCGACCTGCACGTCGGCGCCAGCATGGAGGCCGCCCAGTGAATGGCTCCAACGACAACATTCGCGTCGTGATTCCGCTCACGATCCGGCGGCGCAACGGGCGGCCCAAACTCCTGCCTCCGGAGAGTGTGGCGGATCAGCAGGTCCGTGCTCAGGATCCGCATATTTTGAAGGCGCTTGGAAGGGCGTGGGCATGGCGGCGACGCCTGGAAAGCGGTGACGTCGCGACAGCGGGTGACTTGGCGAAGCTGGAGGGGGTGACCGAACGGTTCGTGAGCCGGACCATGCGACTGGCATTTCTTTCGCCCATTGCCCTGGAGCGGTTGTTACTGATGAGGCAACCACCCGCAGTGTCTTGGTATGATCTTGTCGGCCTGACATCGGCGCCGTGGTCGGAGCAGCTAGAACGGGTGTTCGCCGACTCCTAGCAGTTGCTTTCAGAACTCACGCATGAACCTTTCAATGCGCCCCAATCAGCAGGTACTCCTGCTTCAAGGCCTCGTGGAAATGCTGCAACTCCTCCCGCGTGGTAGCGAGGCAATAGCAAATCCCGCTGCCATAATAGCCCGCCGATCCTTCAAAGTTATAGGCGTCGATAAAGAGGACCACCTCCCAGCAGTCGCCCAGTGTCGGCTCGCGTTCTAGGCGCTCTCGTTCAAAGGTCTCGAGATGAGCCTTCGCTTCCGGAGATTCGGCTTCGCCTCTCGTACCAGTTCTCAAGAATGAAAAGTCGGATCCCGGACGGATCATCAGACGAATGTCCGGGTCATCTGACTCCCAGGAACCCGTCTTGTTCGTCTCAAGCGCGCGTTGTAACAAAGGCAGCACTCCGCACTCGTCGGAGGCATCAGTCTTGATCGATCCAACACCCCGGTTGGCCCAGTATGCGCTGCTGCGCTTGAGGACCGCATCGTTCAAGACGGGCTCTCCGCGCCACCGCAGCCTAATGTCATACTCCACACCACCACGCTCAGACCTGCGATAGGTCATTTCAAGTGACAGGTCGCCATTCTGCAATACTGCCATCTCTAACTCCCTCCCCGCCGGCAACGGCAGACTCAAATTTCAATTTCCCTTACGAAAACTCCTGCGATGTGACGCATCAGAGAAGCCTGCTCACCCACTCTGGAACCACCTCGGTCGCCGGACCAAGAATGACTTCGCTGGCCGTTTGGGCAACGGCGGAGGGTTCAAGATTCATTTCTACTGTATCCGCTCCATGATCCCGGGCGAGTTGCATGAATTCCGAAGCCGGGCTGACCTGAGCCGACGTACCGATCATCGCAAAGAGATCAGCCCTTCGGATCTCCTTCTCGATCTCGGAGAGAAACCGCACTTGTTCCCCGAACCACACCACATCGGGCCTGCAACCTCTGGACCAGCACTTCGGGCATCGTCCCTGGCTCGTCATCACATCGGGGGCGGGCCAGGTCGACGAACAGTTGATGCATCTGGCCTTGTCGAGTTCGCCGTGCATCTGAAGCACGTTCTTCGAGCCGGCCCGCTGGTGAAGGTCATCGACGTTTTGCGTGACAATCAGCAGCTGCCCGTCATGCCTGGCCTCTAGCTCAGCAAGGGCGAAGTGCGCGGCATTGGGCTGTGCATTCCGACAGTTTGCTCGTCGAAGATTGTAAAACTCATGGACAAGGCCCGGATTACAGGAAAAACCTTCGAACGTTGCCACGTCCTCAAGGTCGTACTGCGACCACAGCCCGCCTTCATCCCGGAATGTTCCGAGGCCGCTTTCGGAAGAGATTCCCGCGCCAGTGAGAAAGACGATGTTCAGGGCTTTCTCCTGTCGATGATCAGGACCCGCTTCATTGTTCGACCTCCGTCGATGTGCTAGATTTCGTGTGTTGCGCCACGCTGGTGGAGCCAGACCAGCCATAAGCTACCGGAACTGGCTGTACACCTTCTGGTACGGCGTGACACTTCATGTCGACCGGAGCAGTCATGCGGAGGTAGCTCAATGGTAGAGCCGCGGATTTCCATTCCGCTGACGCGGGTTCGATTCCCGTCCTCCGCTCCGGTCGATTAAGGCTTGCGGCTGACTCTGCCTCGAGCAGACCGAGACCCGCCCTTACTGCAGAAATTGGATTGCACCTCATAGTTCATCCCGGATTGCAGGATTTTATATTTGGCCCAGTCAAGATGCGCCATCACACCGAGTTGAACCACCACCTCCATCGTCGGGAGGAAAACATCCGGCTTCTAATGCATGGTCGTCGCTCTGAACGACCTCCCCATGGTCGGCTGCCATAATCTCCGGAATTCTTCTGACCAGGGAATGCTTCTGACCTTCGAATTTCCTTCGGTGGCCAATCGCCAGTCTATCGATGAGGAAATTGACGGCAGGAGCAGTGATCCCGTCCGAGTAGATGGCGTTTCCCGCCACTGCCTTTATGCACCACCAGTTCCGCTCCACGACCCGATGTGCGATGTGAAAGAGTCCGCGGCAAATCTCGTTGAGCCTCACCTCATTGATATCGTTGTACTCGCAGAGCAAGGCCGTCTGTAGGTAAAGAGTTACCGTCTCAGCGTCCGTGGGATCTGGGTTCCCATAATCCATGTTAGTCAGGTTAAACGAGACGAAGTCCCAAAACGCATCGAACCGCTCATCCCTGTTCAACTCCGGGCGCAAGAAGTTACCCTCGGCAATAGGTCCTGCCATCAAAATGATGCAGGACTTGAATGCCAGCCTGATCGCCGCCCTCTTCCGCTTTGTGTTTCCGGAGCGGTATGCAGCACTCAGATCTGATGGCGAATGACACTTATTAGGCGCGACATATCCGCAATAGTTCTCATCCGGCTCGATGAAGATGTCCCTGAGCGTTCGAGCTCGGAACTCCTTTGCAAACAAGAAGGGGGACGGAAGGACTCTCGCCGCGACAGCGTGCGCGCCCTCATGCAGGGCTTCGCACATCAATTCTGTCGCTTCCGCGATGATCCTTCGAGTAGCGACTTTCCTCCACGGATTATCGGGATCAGTAATTGTTCGCTTCAAGTGCATTCAAGTCACCGCATTTTCGCGGAGCGCCAGAGGATCACATCTGTTATTCACGTTGAGAGACTCATACAGGACCCAGGATCCTATGACGGTCCTCAGCGATTGCGAGATCGGGCCAAAATCACGCTGAACAAGGAGATATCGGCATTCCCGGAGCAGTGGTGCATCATGTTCACCCGAGGTCCGGAGCGCCACCAAGGTGTCCATCCTCCAGTGCGGAATGATGAACAGGTCGCACCGGCAGGCACCTTCACACGGAATATGAACATTTCCGCCCAGCTCGGTAGGGTCGAAACTGTGAAAGTCTGAATCCGGACCGCAGAGCGTGAATGCCTGCTGGAACCCTTTTCCGGATATTGATGCTCTCTTCTTCTGCTCATCAACAAGCATGCGCCAGAAGTCGATGTCATCAAATGGGCAAGAGACGGATTCGACGGCCTCCAGAGAAATGATCTGCCGTACCTTCTGCACTAGCTCATCGGTGATAATATAGGGGGTCGGGCGTTGCGGAGCGCTGGCCTTGAGTCTTATGGCGAAGTCTGCCCACCACAGGTCTTCATCCCGGTATGGATCATCCGGTGGGAGAGCCGCCAGTCGCGCACGATACTGGTGCCATGCCCGCAGAGGAGCGTAGAATTCTGGTTCTTCGAGCTGCAAATCGTCATTTTCAGACATTTGATGGCATGACCTCGCTTGAGTTAGGGTTGCGAAGCGTTCTTGCGGCACAGGCACGTCTCTACCTACAGGCTGCCGGGCCCAATATCGGTCGAAACTCTGATCTCCAGCACTTCAAGACCTCGGTCTCTGGCCTGGCGAGTCATGTTTGCCGTGCCGCGGCCCCCGGGAAATGCAATGATCACATCGGGCATACCCTCATCGAGCATCCGTTTGTTACGAATTGGTCCGGCGGATCTTCCTTCCGCTGCCCAGTTTGCTTCATACACAACGCACGCGACGCACCGGCTTCTGGCCCATTCACCTGCCATGCAGTCCGCTCCCCTGGCACCACCGTGAATGACAAGTTCGATCGGTCCCCGAGGGCCCTGATGAAACGCATCCAGTGAGGCCTCGAGGTTGACCGCGTCTTGAAATTCTCGTCCACCGCATACCAGAACGCGCAATATTGGGGTCCTCTGCTGAAAACGTCTCGAGGGTCAGTGCTCCCAGCATCCGCTGGTCCTCACCGCACGAGGGCTGTTGGCCCCCGGTCCGATCGGCTTTGGAGTGCCCGTCTTGACGTCGGAGGTCCCTGGCATCGTCGCGCCGGTGATCTTCTTGAACATCGTTGCTGCCGATTTGACGCCTGCCAGCGCGGCGCTTCCCGACAGGGCCTTCTGATCCTTTCCGTAGTACTCGAACCAGGGCAGGCCGGCTTCATTGTAGTCCCGCGCGGTCGGCGGTTCGTTGGGCGGGGATTTGCCCGTAATTTCCTTCCAGTCCTTGGCATGAACCAGGGTGACGAACACGCGGTCAGCGGAAGTGATGTCCCAATCGCCAATATCAAACGTGTCTTCGTAGATATCCTGTATCATCCGACCACCCGCGGCGAGGGCCATGGGCGTCACGTGACGCGGCACACTGTACAGAGCTCCCCGTTTCTGCTCGTTGAAACCCCGGAGATGAGCGCGCCGTTCTGCGGCCGCTTCCCACTCTGCCCGCTTGCGCTTCCAGACGCTCTCCTTGAGCGGTGCGACCGAAATCTGCAACCCGCCCCATTCGGCTTCGCCGGTCAATTGCTCCTCAACCGAATAACCATCGCCGAGGGGCATTGCGACAAATTGCCGGATGACGCCTTTCTCGATGGCAAAGCCGTCAAGCCACCGTTGATCCGGCGACACCATGTAGTCCTGTGGTCCCCGGTGCAGCCCCGGTCGCCATGCTTCCCCGGTCACTGCATTGATCTTCCCGGCCGCAATCTTGATCGCAACGGGAAACTCAACGCCTAGCCCCGGCGTCCAGCTGCTGAAGCGGATCCACATGGCTTCAGCTTGCCACATAGGGAGTATGACGCCGCCTCGTGACACAGTCGCCGACGGAAGCTTTGCGGCGTAATCCTCTGCATGTTCGATCGGGAAATTGCCAAGACCTGGAGGCAAGGAATAGGTCGTCTCCGAATCTGGAATGCGGAGAGTGCGTTGAAAATTGATCGTGAACCGCGCCTTCTCTTCGATCATCGGAAAGCGGAAGACGATTTCACTTCGTTCAAGCGTTGGCATCGCCAGCCTCCCCTTACCAATTACCGTCACGGACTTCCCGGACGACGCGCAAGACTGCATGATCGGGCATGGATTTGATCGACCGTATCAGCTCGGCAAAGAGCTGGGGGCGAGCCAGGATAGCGCTCCGCAGGTCGGCGGATATCTTGCCTGCCATGGCCAATAGCACATCGCGATCCTCGCCCAGTTCCTGGGCCAGCTTGATGAGCGTCTCTTCGCCAGGCGGGGTAACTTCCCCACGCTCCACTCTGGACAGATAGGCGGGGGTGATGTCGCAGCGCGACGCCACGCGCCGTAGCGAAAAGTCAGGGCTTGCCTCCATGCGCTCCTCCCGAAGGCGGCGGAGATGGGCACCCAGCAATGACCCAGAAATTTGTTGCTCTTGAAGTTGCATGTTGCCTATATAGGCAACATTACGACGCCCGTCAAGGCGGTGCCTTGAGGTATTGGTATCGACAACGAGGTGCCCACAACGGAAGCATTGATCAGGCAGCCATCGCCTTTCGGGAGAAATTGAGAGAACGCTACCCAAATATCAAGTCACTGCCGGAAGAGTGCAGTGCTGACAAGTGTCGCTTGTCGCTTGACCTTCGCAGTCATTGCGTACCATTTTTGTTCTTATGGTCCGAATCGATCAAACACAGCACCCAGGCTTACTAATACGAAAACAATGCCTCGCACCTCATTCGCTTGGTGTAGCAGATGGCGCACGACTTCTCGGTGTCAGTCGTCAGGCCCTGAACAATGTTGCTACCGGCCGTTCCTGCATTTCACCCGAGATGGCCGTCCGTTTGGCCAAAGCGTTCGGCGGCAGTGACGAACACTGGCTGCAGCTGCAGCTGGCCTATGACCTCGTCCAAATCCGCAAGCGCTCCCATACCATGAACGTCACGCCCGTGATTGCCTATGTGCATCGTCGCGCTAGACCGCAGTCGGAGTTGTTTTAAGACATGGCCGCCATCACCCCCCTTATCAGCCTGCGGGCACCCTCGATGTTCAACGAATGCCCGGTGACAGCGGCAGTAAATGCCCTTGCCGCCGCAGGCACAGAAGAACGCGGGGCAATCTTTACCCGCCGCGAGGTGGTTGATTTCATCCTGGACCTGGTCGGTTACACGCCGGACAGTCCATTATTGACAAAACGTGTACTAGAGCCATCTTTTGGTGACGGCGATTTTCTCATTCCAATCATCGAGCGCCTGCTTACCACGTGGCGTGCCGCCGGCCAGCCGGAGCCCTTCGCTGCTATGGCTGAGGCCATTCGAGCGGTTGAACTTCACCGGGTGACGTTTGAAGGTACGAGGCGCAAGGTTCTGGCTCATCTCCGACAGGAAGGCATTTCAGCCAAGGACGCCGAGGCGCTGACTGCACAATGGCTGATATTTGGGGATTTCTTGTTAATACCGCTCGAAACCCGCTTTGATGCTATTGTTGGCAATCCTCCCTACGTGCGCCAGGAACTCATCGCCGACGCCCTCATGCGGGAGTACCGGGCGCGTTACCGAACAATCTACGACCGCGCTGATATCTACGTACCCTTCATCGAGCGGTCGCTGACTATGCTTGCCAAGGACGGACAGCTATCATTCATCTGCGCCGACCGATGGATGAAGAACCGCTACGGCGGCCCACTTCGTCAGATGGTAGCCGCAGACTTCCATTTGAAAATCTATGTCGACATGGTCGATACGCCGGCCTTCCATTCCGATGTCATCGCCTATCCGGCTATCACTGTCATTGCCCGCGAAAGGCCTGGTGCCACGCGCGTCGCGCACAGGCCTGCTATCGAGAACCGGGCGCTTTCAACCCTGTCAAGCAAGCTTACTGCCCGCACGACGCCAGACCCGGAAAGCGGTGTGAAAGAAATTCACAGTGTCGCCACAGGCGACGAGCCGTGGATTCTCGAGTCATCAGACCAGCTCACAATGGTCCGCCGTCTTGAAGGTAGCTTCCCCACCCTCGAGGAGACCGGCTGCAAAGTCGGAATAGGGGTGGCAACGGGCGCAGACAAGGCGTTCATAGGACCATTCAAGTCGCTCGACGTTGAAGACGACCGCAAACTTCCCCTCGTGATGACGAAGGATATTGCCAGCGGCCATGTGAAATGGCGCGGGCAGGGGGTTGTGAATCCTTTCGGGCCAGAAGGCCGCCTGGTCGATCTCAATGCTTATCCGCGACTGCGGCGCTACCTCGAAGAGCGACGCGAAGAGATCGCCGGACGCCACGTTGCCCAAAAGGCTCCTGCTAACTGGTACCGCACCATCGATCGCATCTATCCCGAAATCGCTGCCAGGCCGAAGCTTCTTATTCCCGATATCAAGGGGGCCGCACATATCGTCTACGAAAACGAGGGGCTTTACCCGCACCACAACCTGTATTTCATCACCTCTGAAACGTGGGATTTGCGCGCCCTTCACGCTGTGCTTATGTCCGGCATCGCGCGGTTGTTTGTATCGGTCTATTCCACCAAAATGCGGGGCGGATACTTGCGATTCCAGGCGCAATACCTACGCCGTATTCGTGTCCCGCTGTGGTCCGACGTTTCAGACCCACTACGGGAAGCATTGATCTGCGCGGCGGAAAACCGCGATGTGGAAGCAGCGAACCGGGCTGTATTCGAACTCTATGGGCTGTCCCACGAGGAACGGGCAGCTCTTGGCGAGAGTGAAAACTGATGGCTCTCGACCTTGCCGACTATGAAGAAAAAGCTCGCGTGGCAACCATGGCTTTCTGGGGCAATCGTCAGAAGGCCATGGAAGCGAAAATCGCAGCCGGCACGACCGATGTAGGTGAGCGTGGCGCCGTCACTGCCGGCAACACGATGGATGGTTTCGTCGCCCTGATGATCGAGTTGGTCCACGCCAACGGGCTTGGCCATGCATCCATTTACCGGAACCGTGCAACGCTGACGCTTCCGGGATTTTTTCGGCCGACCAAGCTCTGGGACATCCTCATCATGCAGGACAAGCGCTTGATCGCAGCTATAGAGATGAAAAGTCAGGTGGGGCCGTCCTTCGGCAACAACGCGAACAACCGCGCGGAAGAGGCAATCGGCACCGCTCACGATTTCTGGACAGCCTACCGCGAAGGAGCCTTCGGCAATTGTTCGCGACCGTTCGTCGGTTGGCTGGCCATGGTCGAAGACGCCGAAAAATCCCGCCGACCCGGAAAACGCGAGTCCTCGCAGCATTTCCCCATCTTCCCGGAATTCAAAAACGTTTCTTATCTTGGACGTTACGATATCCTGTGCCAAAAGCTGGTGAAAGAGAACCTGTACACGGCCGCGTGCACATTAGTGTCGCCGCGTACTGCTGTGAAGGACGGCAAGTTCTCTGACATGTCGGACCTCACTAGTCTGAAATCATTTGTCACCGCGTTCGCCGGCCACATCGCGGCAGAAGCCGCCCGAGCTTAGGGCGAGCATTCAATGGCCATGTTGAAGCGATCCGACATGCGCATCATCGACGAAGCCCTCGGCATGGGCAGCGGCTATGTCCTCAATTTTTCCGACCGGACCTTCTCGGAATTTTTTGATGACGAATTCCGAATTGACATCGATGACAGCCGCTATCGCGCCCGTGGCACATCGAAAGCAAATCGGCTCCGGTCCTTCATCGACCAGGAAGACTATTACCTAGTTGCGAAGGTCTTGCGCCGCCTCTGGCAGGAGCGGGAAAGTCTTCCGCAATTTAGCACGACCGACGACCACGAAAGGGTCAAAGCATCGTTCTCCGAGTTGCTGTCGCGCATCGAAGGAGGGGGCGCGATACCGAGGACCGACGCCATCGACCGCTTCACCCGCGACGAGACCCTGGAAGAGCTTGTTTCATCTATCGAGCGCGACATCGCCGCAAACAAGCCGGCCGCCGCGCTCGATAGGCTCCACACCTACACCATGAAGAAATTCGGCCATCTCCTCGACGGCCACAGCATAAATTGGTCGCGCGACGAGCCGCTTCACAGCCGCGTCGGCAAGTACGTAAGGGTCCTGGAACAGAGCCACCAGTTGACCGACATGACGAAGCAAATCATCAAAAACTCAATCGGTATCTTCGAAAAGTTCAATTTCGTGCGCAACAACCGTTCCTTGGCACATGACAATGAGCTTTCACACAATGCCGAGGCGCGCTTCATCTATGATTCCATCACTGCAATTTTAAGATTTATTAAGAGCGTTGAGGCCAGCCGCTTCGGGACCTAATATCTGTTGACTAAAGATATCTACTCTTGTGTCTCGTTCGGCAACAGGGGTGACGTTCATTCCTTGAGCCGGCGGAGTGAATAGAGGTATGTTTTTCAGCCTGACATAAACGTACGCTAGCGCTTGAGAGATGATCTATTAGCTACTATCTTCGTCCACATGGCAAGATGCACAGCACCTGTACACGGGCATCGCACGGCAAGCGGTAGAGCGGCTTGTCCCGCATGCGGCGGCAGCTATCGCAGTTACGGAAGCTACGGATCTTATTCTCCCGCTACATACTCGCTGCCGAGCAGCAGCGGCGTTAGTCGAAGTGCTGGGGGTGCCTCCGGTGGCAGTCGACCGAGATGGTCGCGCGCGGGTTCATCAGTGGTTTACACGCCGGTTGAAATCAGAACTCTCACACCCATTCGAGACAGTGTGGAGAAGCGCGCGACTTTGCCAGACCTCCGCGATGTCTTTTTGTGCCATGCGTGGGACGATAGAAAAGGGGCAGCTAAAGAGCTGCACGATCTACTGGAGTCGCGAGGCGTTTCTGTCTGGTTTAGCGAGAAGGACGTCGCACTTGGTTCACCCTTGCTCCGCGAAATCGACAGAGGACTAGCAAAGTCGAGGGTCGGAATTGTGCTAGTCACGCCCGCATTGCTGCGCCGGCTCGAGGGAGAGGGCATTGCCGACAAGGAGCTTTCGGCACTATTGGCCCGTGACCTACTCGTACCAATTGTACATGATACGACTTATGAGGCCCTCCGCGAAGTCAGCCCGTTACTTGGCTCCAGAAGCGGGCTGAGCACCGCAGAGTCCCCCATTGCAGACATTGCGGCCAAGCTAGCCGAACTCGTCACACCCTAGTGCCACTTACCCGAGCTGCTGATAGATCGCCCAAACAAGGGTCCGTACGGCGAGTTCTAATGATATCGAAGGCAAGTGACACACTCCCAACTTTACGGATGCACAGAAACACCAAGCCTTTGACTTTCCACATCATTATTGATCCGTACTAGCTTTGCAGAAGTCCGGTCGGAATGAGACGGCGGGGCCTCTGAGACCGAATTTCGGCTCTGGCGCTGTCTCAGAGGTACGGTCGCCTCGGCCAAACCCTTTTGAAACCAAAAGGAATTTCGACGCTCATAGGGGCTGTCTGGGAGTTTGGACTGGTAAAGTGGCGGAGAGGGAGGGATTCGAACCCCCGGTACGGTCACCCGTACTCCGCATTTCGAGTGCGGCGCGATCGACCACTCTGCCACCTCTCCGCATTACAGGGTTGCCTGTGTGGATCGCGGGGCGGTTGATAGCCGAGCGGAGGGCTGCTGCCAACCCCCTTTTCGGGCTTTCCGGCGTGGTTGACTTGGGGGGGAGCGGTCGATAGAACCCCGCTGTTCACGAAGAGGCAGGACATGGCCCTTTTTGCCGCCAGTTTCGATCTGGGGTGCGCCGCAACCGCGGGCCGCACGGGCCTTCCCGTGTCCGTGAAACGCACGAAAACCACCAAAACGGCGTGAGCCTTCTCCCCCGGCCTTCCCCCGCGGGGGTGGAGGGCTGAACCCCATTTTGCCCGAAAGCGGAGCCCATGGCTCGCGGGGGACGGGTCGGACTGCTCATTCAGGAGACAAGAACATGGGTTACAAGGTTGCGGTCGTCGGCGCCACGGGCAACGTGGGCCGCGAAATGCTGGCGATCCTCGAGGAGCGCCAGTTCCCGGTGGACGAAATCCACGCCATCGCCTCGCGCAAGTCGATGGGCGTCGAGGTGTCCTTCGGCGAGCGCACGCTGAAGTGCCAGGACCTCGAGCAGTTCGATTTCTCCAAGGTGGATTTCTGCCTGATGTCGGCGGGCTCCGCCGTGTCGAAGGAATGGTCGCCGAAGATCGGCGCCACCGGCTGCATCGTGATCGACAATTCCTCGTGCTGGCGCTACGACCCGGAAGTGCCGCTGATCGTTCCGGAAGTGAACGCCGGCGCGCTGGCCGACTACATGGCGAAGCCCAACCGCCGCAACATCATCGCCAACCCCAACTGCTCGACGGCACAGCTCGTCGTGGTGCTGAAGCCGCTCCACGACGTGGCGAAGATCAAGCGCGTGGTGGTCGCCACCTACCAGTCGGTGTCGGGGGCGGGCAAGGAGGGCCTCGACGAGCTGTGGAACCAGACCAAGGGCATCTTCGTCACCGACGCGCCGACGCCGAAGAAGTTCACCAAGCAGATCGCCTTCAACGTCATTCCGCACATCGACGTGTTCATGGATTCCGGCGACACGAAGGAAGAGTGGAAGATGATGGCCGAGACCAAGAAGATCCTCGACCCCAAGATCAAGCTCACCGCCACCTGCGTGAGGGTGCCTGTGTTCGTCGGGCATTCGGAGGCCGTCAACATCGAGTTCGAGCAGCCGATCTCGGCCGAGGAAGCGCGCGAGATCCTGCGAGAGGCGCCGGGCTGCATGGTGGTCGACAAGCGCGAGGACGGCGGCTATGTGACGCCGGTCGAATGCGTGGGCGATTTCGCCACCTTCGTGTCGCGCATCCGCGAGGATGCGACGATCGACAACGGCCTCAACCTGTGGGTCGTGTCCGACAACCTGCGCAAGGGCGCGGCGCTGAACGCCGTGCAGATCGCCGAGAGCCTGATCAACCGCGGATTGATCAAGAAGGCCGCCTGAGCCGCAGCCGGCCCCTCCCCCCGATCAAGGCTGTGATGTCGATCACAGCCTTTTTTCGTGGGCAATGCCTAGCTCCGTCTGACCGATCCAGCCAGAGGAGCCCGCAACGTGTCCTACCCCAGGCTTACCAAGTGCATGCCGGACGAGACCCGGCACAATCCCTTCCACCGCCTTTACAAGGCATTGCGCTTCGGCCACTGCCGCATGCTGGCGGAGCTGGGCGCGCAGGACTTCGCCGACGACGCGGAAGCGAGCCAGCTTCTGGAGCGGCTGGTGCGCCAGCTGGCGCTTCACCGCGCCATCGCCGCGGCCCGCCATGCCGCCCTGGCCGAAGCGCTGGGTGCCGAGGGCCAGAGCCTCGGCGCCGGCGCCGCGCAGGATCACGCCAGCCACCTCGCAGCCCTTGCCGAGCTCGACTCGCTGGTACGCGCCGTCTCGGTTGCCGCCGCGCAGCGCCGCCGCCCGGCGGCACGCAGCATCTATCGCTGCTATGCCCTCTACTCCGCCGCCGACATGACGCGCATGGACGAGGAGGAAACCACGCTGCTTGCCCAGCTGCACGCCGCGCTGACCGAGGCAGGGCTGAAACAGATCGAGACCCGCAGCATCAGCCGCCTGGGGCGCGACGAGCTGCACGGCCTGCTGCAGCTGCTGCTGCCCGCGATGTCGACGCCCGAGGCCGAGGCCCTGCTGGCGCAGCTCGAGGCCGGCATGGATCCCGCACACTACGCCGCCGCGGTCGAGCCGGTGGTGCGCCCGCTGCTGGCGGCGGGCAGTTCCGCGGCTGCCTGAAATTTTTGTTTCAGAGCTGTCCGAGTGTGATCCAAATCACGCCATGCCGCGCACCGCACGGCTAATCCGTCCGCCATTGATCGACAGCCAGACAATGGAGAACCATATGACGTCCCACGCCCAGCCCGACGACACCCGCCACAACTTCTACCGCAACATCCACAAGGCGCTGCGGCTGGGCCACTGCCGCATGCTCGCCGCACTGGGCGCGCTGGACCATCGCGACCGGGCGCGCAGCGAGGCGGTGATGGCCGAACTGCGCCAGCTCATGGCGATGGGCCGCGGCCATCTCGAGGGCGAGAACCGCGAGATCCACGCGGCGCTGGAAGAGCGCGCCCCCGGCGCGTGCCAGCATGCCGCCGACGATCACCAGGACCACGAGGCGAGCTTCGCCGAGATCGAGCAGATGATCGCGGCGATCGAGCAGGCGCCGCTGCCCGAGCGCGAGCTGCTCGGCCGCCGCCTGTATCGCCGCTATGCGGTGTTCATGGCCCATGACCTCGAACACATGGACAGCGAGGAGACCGAACTGCTGGCGGCGCTGCAGCGGAATTTCACCGATGACGAGCTGAAGGCGATGGAAGCCCGCATCGTCGCCGCCGTGCCGGCGCAGAAGATGGCCGCCGTGATGATGCTGATGGCGCCGGCGCTGAGCCATGGCGAACGCGTCGAACTCGTCGCCAAGCTGCAGAAGGCGCTGCCGGAACAGGCGTTCAACGGCCTGCTGGCCAGCGCCATCAAGCCGGCCCTGGCGCCGCAGGATTTCACCGCCATCGTCGGCGACCTGATGCTGCGCGCCGCGTGAGGCGCGCAGCGAAGATGCCGGTCAGCTGGTGACGCGGCCCCAGGCGGCAGCGCCGAGGACGGCCCCAACCTTGCCGGTCTGCAGCAGCGCGACGCAGCCGGTGGCGTCGGGCGTCAGCAGCCCGTCCTTGGGCAGCGACACCTTGGCGGCCGCACCCTTCCACATGGCGGCCGGCACGAGCTTGCGCACCACGTTGGTGTAGGTCATTTCGCTGCCGGCCATCTCGCCCTTCTCGATCTTCACCGAGACGCGGTCGAGCACCGGCATCACCCACAGCGTGGCGTCGGACCCGGCGGTCCCCGCGCCCATGGCGAAAACCAGCTCCTTGCCGTTGTCGCCGATCGTGATCGCGACCGGCCAGGTCTTCGTGCGCGACTGGTCGAGCACGGCGAAAACCTCGGAGCGCTGGCTTCCCACCATCTGCTTCGTGCCGTTGACGATCATCTGCGGGGTATAGACGTCCATGTCGCCGCGCGCCTTGGCATAGTCGTATTGCCGCTGCGAAAAGTCGGGGGCGCCCAGCGTGTCCTTCCAGCCGAGATAGTCCCAGTAGTCGACATGGAAAGTAAGCGCCAGCACGCCCGGCTGGTCGCGCAGCTCGGTGAGCAGCTTGTCGGCCGGCGGGCAGGAGCTGCAGCCCTGGCTCGAGAACAGCTCCACCACCACGTCGATGGGATCGGCGGCGCGCGCGGGGCTGGCCAGCGCAGACACACCAGCCCCCGCCGCGAGGGCGAGGCACTGTCGGCGGTTGAGGGAAAGACGATCGGACATGACGCCTATATGAACCGAAAGGCCCGCGAGCGCCACTCACGAGCCTTCCGTACCGTTCACGAAAGCGTTTGAGACGGGCAGAAGCGTCACCCCGGCATGCGCCGGGACAACGTCGTCGCCGGATCAGCCGGCCCTGGCGAGGTTGCGCAGGACATAGGGCATGATGCCGCCGTTCTTGTAGTAGTCGAGCTCGTCCAGCGTATCGATGCGGCAGAGCACCTGGGCCGAGGCCGTGGAGCCATCGGCGCGGGTGATCTCCACCTCCATCGCGGCGCGCGGCTTCAGGCCTTCGGCGAGGCCCTTGATGGTGACGGTCTCGTCACCCTTGAGGCCCAGCGTCTGCCAGCTCTCGCCGTCGCGGAACTGCAGCGGAACCACACCCATGCCGATCAGGTTCGAGCGGTGGATGCGCTCGAAGCTCTGGGCGATCACGGCGCGCACGCCGAGAAGGCGCGTGCCCTTCGCCGCCCAGTCGCGCGACGAGCCGGTGCCATATTCCTTGCCGGCGAAGATGACGAGGGGCGTGCCCTTCTCGGCATATTTCATTGCGGCATCATAGATCGGCATGGTCTCGCCGCCCGGATAGTACTTGGTGACGCCGCCTTCGACGCCCGGCACCATCTGGTTCTTGATGCGGATGTTGGCGAAGGTGCCGCGCATCATCACTTCATGGTGGCCACGGCGCGCGCCGTAGGAGTTGAAGTCGACCTTCTCCACACCGCGCGCGTTGAGGTACTTGCCGGCGGGAGAGGCCGCCTTGATGTCACCGGCGGGCGAGATGTGGTCGGTCGTGATCGAGTCGAGGAAGAGCCCGAGGATGCGCGCACCCTCGACGTCCTTCACCGGGGCCGGCGTCATCGACAGGCCCTCGAAATAGGGCGGGTTCGCGACATAGGTGCTGTTCTGGTCCCAGGCATAGTTCATGCCCTTGGTCACCTTGATCGAACGCCAGTGCTTGTCGCCCTTGAACACGTCCTTGTAGCGCGAGGCATAGGCCTTGCGCGTCACGTTCTTGCGCACGAAGGAGGCGACGTCCTTGGCCGTGGGCCAGATGTCCTTGAGGTAGACGGGCTTGCCCTTCCTGTCGTGGCCGATCGGGTCCTTGGTCAGGTCGACGTTCAGCGAACCGGCCAGCGCATAGGCGACGACGAGCGGCGGCGAGGCCAGGTAGTTGGCGCGCACGTCGGGGTTCACGCGGCCCTCGAAGTTGCGGTTGCCCGACAGCACGGCGGCGGCCACGAGGTCGTTCTTGCGGACCGAGTCGGAGATGTTCTCCGGCAGCGGGCCCGAATTGCCGATGCAGGTGGTGCAGCCATAGCCGACGAGGTTGAAGCCGATCTTGTCGAGGTCCTTCTGGAGCCCTGAGCTATCGAGATATTCGGTGACGACTTGGCTGCCCGGCGCAAGCGAGGTCTTGACCCACGGCTTCGACGAGAGACCCGCCTTCACCGCGTTGCGGGCGAGCAGGCCCGCACCGATCATGACGCTCGGGTTCGAGGTGTTGGTGCAGGAGGTGATGGCGGCGATGACGACGTCACCGTGGCCCAGGTCGAAATTGGCGTTCTCGACCTTGAAACGCTTGCCGAGCTCCTCGGCCTTCTTGAACTCGTCGGCCATCACCTTGGCGAAGCCGGCGGCGGCATTGCCCAGTTCCACGCGGTCCTGCGGGCGCTTGGGCCCGGCCATGGAGGGCACCACGGTGGCGAGGTTCAGCTCGAGCGTGTCGGAGAACACGGGCTCCGGCGCCTTGGGCGTCCAGAACATGTCCTGCGCCTTGGCGTATTTCTCGACGAGGGCAACCTGGGCGGCGGGGCGCGCCGTGCCCTTCAAGTAGCCGACGGTTTCGGCATTGACCGGGAAGAAGCCGCAGGTGGCGCCATATTCCGGCGCCATGTTGGCAATCGTCGCCATGTCCTCGAGCGAGAGATGGGCGAGGCCCGGGCCGTAGAATTCCACGAACTTGCCGACCACGCCCTTCTTGCGCAGCATCTGGGTGACGGTGAGCACCAGGTCGGTGGCCGTGGTGCCTTCCGGCAGCTTGCCGTCGAGACGGAAGCCGATGACCTCGGGGATCAGCATGGAGATGGGCTGGCCCAGCATCGCGGCCTCGGCCTCGATGCCACCGACACCCCAGCCCAGCACGGCGAGGCCGTTGACCATCGTGGTGTGCGAGTCGGTGCCGACGAGGGTGTCCGGGTAGGCATAGGTGACGGTCTTGCCCTTCACCTTCTCGGTCCTGGTCCACACCGTCTTGGCGAGGTATTCGAGGTTCACCTGGTGGCAGATGCCGGTGCCTGGCGGCACGACGCGGAAATTGTCGAAGGCACCCTGCCCCCACTTGAGGAAGGTATAGCGCTCGCCGTTGCGGTCATATTCGAGGTTGACGTTGTTCTTGAAGGCCTTCGAATTGGCGAAGAAGTCGACCATCACCGAATGGTCGATGACGAGATCGACCGGGGCAAGCGGGTTGATCTTCTTCGGGTCCTTGCCGAGGCCCTTCATGGCGTCGCGCATGGCCGCGAGGTCGACCACCGCCGGAACGCCGGTGAAATCCTGCATCAGCACGCGGGCCGGGCGGAAGGCGATTTCCTTCTCCTCCTGGCCGCGGTTGGTCACCCACCTGGCGATGGCCTCGATGTCGCCCTTGGTGACCGAGCGGCCATCCTCGAAGCGCAGCAGGTTCTCGAGCAGGACCTTGAGCGAATAGGGCAGGCGCGAGATGCCCTTGAGGCCATTCTTCTCGGCGGCCTTGAGGCTGAAATAGGTATAGGTCTTGACGCCGACCTTGAGGGTCTTGCGGCACTTGAAGCTGTCGAGCGACATCGGGGGCCTCTTTGAAGGGGGTGGATGGCGCCGTTCTAATCGCTTTGCCGGTGCCGCACCAGTTGAACCAAGGGCGGAAGGCATAAAGCGGTTTGATGGCTGGGGGATGACGGTGCCCCTGCTTCCGTCACCCCAGCGAAAGCTGGGGCCCAGCTTTGGACGCCGGAACTTGTGGAGAGCTGGGTCCCAGCTTTCGCTGGGATGCCGAGCGTTAGGGGGTGGTACGCCCCTAAACCCGTCGCTCCACCATCATCTTCTTGATCTCCGCGATCGCCTTGGCCGGGGAGAGCCCCTTGGGGCAGGTCTTGGCGCAGTTCATGATGGTGTGGCAGCGGTAGAGGCGGAACGGGTCCTCGAGATTGTCGAGCCGCTCGCCCGTGCCCTCGTCGCGCGAATCGATGAGCCAGCGATAGGCCTGCAGCAGGGCGGCGGGGCCGAGATAACGGTCGCCGTTCCACCAGTAGGACGGGCACGACGTCGAGCAGCAGGCACAGAGGATGCACTCGTAGAGGCCGTCGAGCTTCTTGCGGTCTTCCGGATACTGCCTCCACTCGGCCTGGGGCTGCGGCGTCACGGTCTTGAGCCAGGGCTCGATGGCGCGGTGCTGGGCATAGAAGCGGGTGAGGTCGGGCACCAGGTCCTTGATCACCGGCATGTGCGGCAGCGGGTAGATCTTCACGTCGCCCTTCACGTCCTCGCAGGACTTGAGGCAGGCGAGCGTGTTGGTGCCGTCGATGTTCATGGCGCAGGAACCGCAGATGCCCTCGCGGCACGAGCGCCTAAAGGTCAGCGTCGGGTCCTGCTCGTTCTTGATCTTGATCAGCGCGTCCAGCACCATCGGGCCGCACTTGTCCATGTCGAGCGTATAGGTGTCGATGTGCGGGTTCTGCCCGTCATCGGGGTTCCAGCGGTAGATCTTGAAGTACTTCAGGTTCTTGCCCGAAGGCTTCGGCCAGGTCTTGCCGGGCTGGACCTTGGAGTTCTTGGGAAGTGAGAATTCGGCCATGTGCTGTTCCAGCTCAGTTCAATGCGAAAGGCGTCACCCGCGGACCCCCACCCCTGCCCCTCCCCACAAGGGGAAGGGGAAACCACCGGGACGGATCCGTCCTCATGACGTCCCCTCCCCCTTGTGGGGAGGGGTAGGGGTGGGGGTATCCCCGGTGTAGGCGTAAGCAGTGGGCAGCCCCACTTCAAACCGGATCCTGTCCACGACGCCTTCGAGACCCTCGAAGACGTCGATATTCCAGAACCGGACAACCTTGTAGCCATGCCGGGCCAGCGCCGCAGACCGCTGCTTGTCATAAGTCATCGCATCGCCATGCTGCCCGCCGTCGAGTTCAACGACGAGCTTCGCCGAGTGGCATGCGAAGTCTGCGACATATCCCGCGATCGGAACCTGCCGCCTAAAGTGTCGCCCCTCCGCTTTCAGCAGGCGCAGCTGCTGCCACAGAATACGCTCGGCTGGCGTTGCATCGGAACGGAGTGTCCTTGCAAAGCGGTTTGCCACGGCCAGCCCCCCACCCCTGCCCCTCCCCACGAGGGGGAGGGGAAAACCATTTGCCGCATCATGCACTGCGTCAGGAACGGTCCCCCTCCCCCTCGTGGGGAGGGGCAGGGGTGGGGGTGGCTGCAGCGAGTCCAGCCTCATCAATACACCCGCGCCTTGGGCTTGATATAGTCGATGTCGCTCGACATGGTGAAGTCGTGCACCGGGCGGTAGTTGAGCGTGACGGTCTTTTTGTCACGGTCGGTCCACACCAGCGAATGCTTCATCCAGTTGGCATCGTCGCGGTTGGGGAAGTCCTCGCGGGCATGTGCACCACGGCTTTCCTTGCGCGCCTCGGCGCTGACCACGGTGGCCGCCGCCTGCAGGATGAGGTTCTCGAACTCGAGAGTCTCGATCAGGTCGCTGTTCCAGACCAGCGAATGGTCGGTGACCTTGATGTCGTCGATCGACTTCCAGACTTCGCCCAGGCGCTTCACGCCCTGCGCCAGCGTCTCGCCGGTGCGGAACACCGCGGCATCTTCCTGCATGGTCTTCTGCATGCGGGCACGCAGTTCCGCCGTCGGCGTGTTGCCATTGGCGAAGCGATAGTGGTCGAGGCGTGCCACCGAGAACTCGCCGGCATCGGCGGGAAGGTCGGCATGCGGCGAATTGGGCTTCACCAGTTCCGCACAGCGCAGTGCGGCCGCACGGCCGAACACCACGAGGTCGATCAGCGAGTTGGAGCCCAAGCGGTTGGCGCCATGCACCGACACGCAGGCCGCCTCGCCCACCGCCATCAGGCCGGGCACGGTCTTCTCGGGGTCCGACGCGTCACCGGCGAGAACCTCGCCGTGATAGTTCGTCGGGATGCCGCCCATGTTGTAGTGCACGGTCGGCAGGATCGGGATCGGCTCGCGCGTCACGTCGACGCCGGCGAATATCTTGGCCGACTCGGAGATGCCCGGCAGCCGCTCGTGCAGCACCTTGGGATCGAGGTGCTCCAAGTGCAGGTGGATGTGGTCCTTGTGCTCGCCTACGCCGCGGCCCTCGCGGATCTCGATGGTCATCGAGCGCGAGACGACGTCGCGCGAGGCGAGGTCCTTGGCCGAGGGCGCATAGCGCTCCATGAAGCGCTCGCCTTGCGAGTTCGTCAGGTAACCGCCCTCGCCGCGCGCGCCCTCGGTGATGAGGCAGCCCGCGCCATAGATGCCGGTGGGGTGGAACTGCACGAACTCCATGTCCTGGCAGGGAAGCCCGGCGCGCAGCACCATGGCATTGCCGTCACCCGTGCAGGTGTGAGCGGACGTCGCCGAGAAATACGCACGGCCATAGCCGCCGGTGGCGAGGATCGTCTCATGTGCGCGGAAGCGGTGGATGGAGCCATCCTCCATGTTCATGGCGACGACGCCGCGGCAGGCGCCATTCTCCATGATGAGATCCAGCGCGAAATACTCGATGAAGAATTCGGCCGAGTAGCGCAGCGACTGGCCATAGAGCGTGTGCAGCATGGCGTGTCCGGTGCGATCGGCGGCGGCACAGGTGCGCTGCACCGGCGGGCCGTCGCCGAAGTTCATCATGTGGCCGCCGAAGGGCCGCTGGTAGATCTTGCCTTCCTCGGTGCGCGAGAAGGGCATGCCGAAATGCTCGAGCTCGTAGACGGCGGTCGGCGCGTTGCGGCAGAGATATTCGATGGCGTCCTGGTCGCCGAGCCAGTCGGCGCCCTTCACCGTGTCATACATGTGCCAGCGCCAGTCATCGGCACCCATGTTGGCGAGCGAGGCGGCGATGCCACCCTGGGCGGCCACCGTGTGCGAGCGCGTCGGAAAGACCTTGGAGATGCAGGCCGTCTTGAGGCCCGCCTGCGAGGCGCCGAGCGTGGCGCGAAGCCCGGCACCACCGGCGCCCACCACCACGACGTCATAGGTATGGTCGGTCACCGGATAGGTGCGGTCGCCGATCGTGAAGCTCTTCGGCGCCTTCTTCTTCGTTTCAACAGCCATCAGAGTCCGAAGCTCATCTTGAGAATTGCATAGGTACCCGCCAGCGCCATCACCCAGGCGAAGAAAGTGTTGAGCAGCAGCAGGAAATATTTCGTGTGGTCGACGTGGACGTAATCCTCGATCACCACCTGCAGGCCGAGTCGCATGTGCCAGACGAGGTTCAGGATGGTGAGGCCCATCAGCACCGCCACGATGGGGTTCTGCATGCTGGCCACGATCTCGGCCCGCGAGGCGCCGAGATGCATGAGGACGTAGGCAATGAGGAAGAAGACGAGCGGGATGCCGGCAATCGCCGTCACGCGCTGGTGCCACCAGTGTTCGGTGCCGGCCTTGGCGGAACCGAGGCCTAAGACCTGGCCGAGCGGGGTCTTGCGCAGCATCACGACACTCCCAGGGCGACGGCCCAGACGATGATGGTGAGGATGACGGAGGCGGCGAGCGTCAGCCTGGCGCTCATCTCCACGTCCTTGAGCGCGAAGCCATGGCCCACGTCCCACACGAGGTGGCGGATGCCGCCCAGCGTGTGGTGGATCAGCGCCCAGGTGAAGCCGAACAGCACGAGCCTGCCCAGCCAGCTGCCGAAGACGGCCTGCACCATGTCGAAGTTTTGATCGGAGGTGGCGGCGGCGGTGAGCCACCAGACGAGGAGCAGCGTGCCCGCGTAAAGCGCCACGCCGGTGATGCGGTGGACGATCGACATCAGCATCGTCAGCCCGCCGCGGTAGATCTGCAGGTGCGGCGAAAGCGGACGCCCTGCGTTCCTGGTATCTGCCATTTTGCCTTTTTCCCGTTCCCGGACCGGATTTGTACCTTGTGCGGTGCAGTATCGCAATTACGCCGAAAGGCATAGACCGGGTTGCTGTTGAGACCGCTTGACGCAGATCATGGCTGGAATGCGTTGTGATCCCAGGATAGTAGGAAAAGCCGAGGTTTCCATGACAGACATCGTCTGCCCCGCCTGCGCCGCCGTGAACCGGGTGCCGCCGGAAAAGCCCGCGAGCGAGGCCCGCTGCGGCAAGTGCCATCAGCCGTTGTTCTCCGGCACCCCGGCGGAACTCACGGCGGGCAGTTTCGACAGGACCATCGCCCGGACCGGCATTCCGGTGCTGGTCGACTTCTGGGCCGCGTGGTGCGGCCCCTGCAAGATGATGGCGCCGGAGTTCAGGAAGGCCGCCCAGGCGATGGAGCCTGCCGTCCGATTCGCCAAGCTCGACACCGAGGCGGCCCCGCAGCAGGCGGCCGCCCACGGAATTCGTTCCATTCCCACCATGATCCTGTTCAAGGACGGCAAGGAGGTCGCCCGCCAATCCGGCGCCATGCCGGCGGGCCAGATCGTGCAGTGGGTCAGGGAGGCGACGAGAGGGTAGATCCCCAAGAGTGGCGTCACCCCAGCGAAAGCTGGGGCCCCGCTTTGGTTCAGCGCCTGCGGACAACAGAAGCGGGGTCCCAGCTTTCGCTGGGATGACGGCCCGAACGGGTTGCGAATCGGGGAGGCGCGCGCCCCCCCTACTGCACGATCACCTTCGTGCCCACCGGCGTCACGTCGTAGAGCTCCGTCACCTCGGCGTTCAGCATGCGGATGCAGCCCGAGGAGGCGGCGGTGCCGATCGAGGACGGGGCGTTGGTGCCGTGGATGCGGTAGCCGGTGTCGCCCTTGGGGTCGAACAGGTACATGGCGCGCGGACCCAGCGGGTTCTCGGGGATGCCGCCCGGCATGCCGTTCGCCCACTTGGCGTATTTGGGGGTGCGGGCGATCATCTCGGGCGGCGGCGTCCACCTGGGGTTTTCGCGCTTCATGGCGACGCGCGCGGTGCCCGACCACGAGAAGCCCTCCTTGCCCACCGCCACCGCATAGCGCATGGCCTGCCCGTCGGGCATGACCTGGTAAAGGGCGCGCTCCTTGGTGCTGATGATGATCGTGCCGGGCTTTTCGGTGGTCTTGTAGGGCACCACCTGGCGGCCCTTGTACTTGACGACGTCCCTGGCCGCGCCCGGCTGCTTCTTCGCCGCCGGCTGCTGCGGCGGCCGCTTCGGCTGGGCCAGGTCATTGTCGCTGGCAAGCGCCAGCGCCTGGTGGCTCGAAAGGGGCAGGCACACGGCGCCCAGCCCCAGCATCGACAGCAATTCACGTCTCTTCACGTTGCGATTTTCCCTGCAGGTTCGGTTTTGCAGCTTTCTAGACAGGGCCCGCCGGCCCCTGCAACACAAACCTCCGTGTCGTCCTGGGGGCGGCCCCCTCATACATGCCCCGGTTGAAACGCACCGGCCGGCTTCGGAACGCCCCTCAAGGCCCGATCCAATCCGCAAATCCTGCGTAGCGAGTTCTGCCGCAGAAACCAGGCACGCCCCCGGACCGAAGGATGCCGCATCGGCGCATCCCCGGCGGGGGCGCCCCAAGGGCCGCGGCGCAGCGGGTGGAATGGGGGACAGTCGACATGCCCAGCACAGATCTCGTCTCGGAGCTGCAGCGCCTGCAGCTGATGGTCAACGCCGTGCGCAAGGCAATGCGCGACGACGACACCGAAGCGGCAAAGCTGCTGATCGGCGTCACCGAACGCCTGCTGATGCTGTCCGAGGTGGCGGAAGCCTCGGCGCTCGCCGACGAGGAGATGGTGCAGGCGCAGACCCGCCACGTCGCGGACCTGACCGATCCCGGCTGACCGTCCGGCCGGGTTTCGGCGGGCTTCTTCACGGCAGGCAAGGCATGCTAGGATCGGCGCCGTGACGAGAGAACCTTCCATGCCCGCAGTGCCTGCCCCCGCGTCCTTCACGGAGAGGATGAACATCCCCGCCGCCGAGCTGCGTACCGCGGTTGCGGCGAAGAACGACAGGCGCACCGTCGCGGTCGACGTCACCTTCCGGCTGAAGGGCCAGACCGGGGCCGTTGCCAGCTATGCCGCGACCTGCCCGCGCTGCAACAGCGGCGAGATCGCGGTGGAGGTGAAGCTGGCCGCCGACGGCAGCTTTGCCGAAGCCCCCGCCTGCCCCAGCCTGTGCGTCGCCTGCGAGGACCGGCTCGACCAGCTCATGGATCCGGGCCCGAAAAAAGCCATCGGCGAGCAGCCTGGCGACCGCGAAACGCTCGACAAATACCTGAAGGCCATGAACCTGCGCGCCTGGGACTAGCCCCGCGCGGGACCGGGAAACCGGCTATTTCTTGCCGCCGCCCGACTTCGGGGCGGTGAAGGGCGAGGCAGCGGCCACCGTCTTGACCTTTTCCTGCTTCGGCTTCTTCTTTTCGCGGTTGCTCTTCTGCTGACCCTTGGCCATGTCGGAAGTCCTCCCTTTCGATCGTGAGTTCGTCTCGCAGGGGCCATGATCGGCAGCCGCGCCGGCAGCCTGCGCCTTTGCGGCCGGTAAAGCCATCGCGAAGTCGAGATGCAGAGCGGGCGGGAGGATCGCTCCCCCCGCCCGCAGAATTCGATAACGGTCGAATCAGGCGCGCTTGTTCTGGCGCTGCTCGATCAGGTCGTCCACCACGGCCGGATCGGCGAGCGTCGAGGTGTCGCCGAGTGCCGCGAAATCGTCCTCGGCGATCTTGCGCAGGATGCGGCGCATGATCTTGCCCGAACGGGTCTTGGGCAGGCCCGGCGCGAACTGGATCTTGTCCGGCGTCGCCAGCGGGCCGATTTCCTTGCGGACGTGGGCGACGAGGTCCTTGCGCAGGTCGTCGTCGCCCTGCTCGCCGGCCATCAGCGTCACGTAGCAGTAGATGCCCTGGCCCTTGATGTCGTGCGGGTAGCCGACCACGGCGGCTTCCGAGACCTTGGGATGGGCGACGAGGGCCGACTCGACCTCAGCCGTGCCGAGGCGGTGGCCGGACACGTTGATCACGTCGTCGACGCGGCCGGTGATCCAGTAATAGCCGTCCTTGTCGCGGCGGCAGCCGTCGCCGGTGAAGTACATGCCCTTGTAGGCCGAGAAATAGGTCTGCACGAAGCGATCATGGTCGCCGAACACGGTGCGCATCTGGCCCGGCCACGAGTCGAGGATCACCAGGTTGCCGGATGTGTCGCCTTCGACGATCACGCCCTTGTCGTCGACGAGGGCCGGCTGGATGCCGAAGAAGGGACGGGTCGCGGAGCCGGGCTTCAGCTTGGTGGCGCCGGGCAGCGGGGTGATCAGGATGCCGCCGGTCTCGGTCTGCCACCAGGTGTCGACGATCGGGCAGCGCTCGTCGCCGACCACCCGGTGGTACCATTCCCAGGCTTCCGGGTTGATCGGCTCGCCCACCGAACCCAGCAAGCGCAGCGACTTGCGCGAGGTCTTGGTGACCGGGCCCTCGCCCGCACCCATCAGGGCGCGGATGGCGGTGGGGGCGGTGTAGAAGATGTTGACCTTGTGCTTGTCGATCACCTCCCAGAAGCGGGAGTTCGACGGATAGTTCGGCACGCCCTCGAACATCAGGGTCGTGGCGCCATTGGCCAGCGGGCCGTAGACGATGTAGCTGTGGCCGGTCACCCAGCCCACATCCGCCGTGCACCAGTAGATGTCGCCGTCATGGTAGTCGAAGACATACTGGTGGGTCATCGCGGCATAGACGAGGTAGCCGCCGGTGGTGTGCAGCACACCCTTCGGCTTGCCGGTCGAGCCCGAGGTGTAGAGGATGAACAGCGGGTCTTCCGCCTTCATCTTCTCGGGCTTGCAGTCGGCGGGAACGCTCGCCGCCTCGTCGTGGTACCACATGTCGCGGCCGGGGATCATGCTGACGGCGCCGCCGGTGCGGCGCACGACCACGACCTTCTCGTTGCCCGCGCAGCGCTTCAGCGCGTCGTCGCAATTGGCCTTGAGCGGCACCTTGCGGCCACCGCGCATGCCCTCGTCCGCCGTGATGATCAGCTTCGAGTTGGCATCGTTGATGCGGCTCGCGAGCGAGTCCGGCGAGAAGCCGCCGAACACGATCGAGTGCACCGCGCCGATGCGGGTGCAGGCCAGCATGGCGTAGGCGGCCTCCGGGATCATCGGCAGATAGATCGTGACGCAGTCGCCCTTCTTGACGCCGTTCTTCTTCAGCACATTGGCGAAGCGGCAGACGTGCTCGTGGAGCTCGTTGTAGGTGACCTTCTTGTCGTAGTAGGGGTCGTCGCCTTCCCAGATGATGGCGACCTGGTCGCCGCGCTTCTTCAGGTGGCGGTCGATGCAGTTGTAGGAGACGTTGAGGACGCCGTCCTCGTACCATTTGATCGAGACCTTCGGGTAGGCGAAGGTGGTGTTCTTGATCTTCTTGGGCGCCTTGAACCAGTCCAGCCGCTTGGCGTGCTTGCCCCAGAACTTGGCGGGGTCCTTGATCGATTCGGCATACATCTTCTTGTAGCCGGCGTCGTCGACATAGGCCGTCTTCTTCCACGAGGCGGGGACGGGATAGACTTTCTCGGACATAGGCGCATTCCTCCCAGACATGCCGATTTAAGGGTCTTTTGACGCCGGGTTGTATAGCCTGCAATGAGACTCCTGTCTAAGAAGCACGCCATGACGTCCCCCCGCCACCTCAGCCTGTTCATGACGCTCGGCCTGTTCTGGGGCGTTTCCCCCAGCCTCTACCGGCACTGGGGCGTGCTGGGCGTTCCCGTCTCCCACATCATCTTCCTGACGGGCATCGGGGTGGCGGCCGCACTGGCGGGTATCTGCCAGATCCGCGGCATCGACTGGATCGGCGGCAAGAAGCTGCAGTTCTTCGGGCTGGGCTGCGCAACGCTGATGAACGTGCCCTTCGCAATGGGGCTGTTCTTCGCCCGCCACGTGCCGCCGACCGAACTCGCGCTGATCATTTCGACCGCCCCCATCGTGAACTACCTCGTGGCGCTGGCCACGGGCCGCGAGAACGCAGCACCCCGCCGCCTGCTGGCGATCCTGCTCGGCTTCGTTTCGACCGCCATCCTCGTCATCACCCGGCAGGGCATGCTGTCGGGCGAGGTGTCGTGGTGGCTCATCGCCGCGTTTTCGCTGCCGGTTCTCTATTCCGGCTACAATTTCTTCGCCGCCAGCTGGTGGCCGCATGGCGCGCACCCGATGGCGGCGGGTGTCGCCGAATCGACCTGGTCGGGCCTGCTCGCCATTCCCTTCCTGCTGCTGCTCGCGCCACCCTGGTCGCCGGACATGCCCGCCGCCGGCGCCTACTGGACGGTGCTGCTGGCCTGCGGAATGTGGACGCTGGAGCGCATCGCCTTCTTCACGCTGATCCAGGAGAAGGGTGCCGTCTTCACGGTGCAGGCGGTCTATCTCTCGACGCCCGCGGCGGTGGTCATCGCGCTCGCCTTCTATGGCGGGGCGGATGTCTGGCTCTTCGTGTCGCTCGCCGTGCTGATGGGCGCACTCTACCTCAACAATACCGGCTCAGCCGCCAGACCGACGTCAGCTTGACTTCCGAATCCTCGAGGTCGCGCGTCACCTGGACTTTGTATTCGCCGAGCTTCGCCAGCTTGTCGCGCGGCAGGTAGCTGCGGCCGGGATCGCCGATCAGGGCCGGGATGCCGCGCTGTTCCGCATCCTCGAGCCAGGCGAAGACCTTTGCCGCGAGGCCCTTCTCGTAGAACAGGTCGCCGACGAGGATGACGTCGCAATCCTGCGCCGGCTGATCGAGGAGATCGCGGCCCGTGGCCTCGAGCGAAACGCCATTGGTCTTGGCATTGAGGACGATCGCTTCGACGGAAAAGGCATCGATGTCGGCGGCGAGAACGCTGGCGGCACCGGCCTTCATGGCGGCGATGCCGACGAGGCCCGAGCCCGAGGCGAGGTCGATGATGCGCTTGCCCCGCACGTACTCCGGATGATCGAGAACGTGCCGCGCCAGCGCCTGCCCGCCGGCCCAGGCGAAGGCCCAGAAGGGCGGCGGCAGGCCCATTTCGCCGAGCTCCTCCTCGGTCTTCTGCCACAGCGGCACGGCCTCATGCGCCAGATGGAGCCGCACCTCGGGCACCAGCGGCGGGGTCATCAGCGTGGTGTTGGCGCGGATGAAACCCGCGCGGTCGAGGATGGTCAAATCTTCATGCCGCCGAGTTTGCAGATGTGCCTGAACTCGGCTTCCGCGACCGGCTGCACCGAGAGGCGCGAGTTGGTGACCAGCACCATGTCCTTGAGCTTCGGGTCGGCCTTGATCTCGTCGAGCGTCACATGGCGCGGCACGTCGGCCACGGCGCGGATGTCCACGCACTCCCAGGTGTCCACGTCGGCGGTCGAATCCCTGTGGGCGAGCTTGCAGACCTCGACGATGCCGACCACTTCGCGGCCTTCGTTCGAATGGTAGAAGAAGCCCTTGTCGCCCAGCTTCATGGCGCGCATGAAATTGCGGGCCTGGTAGTTCCTGACGCCGGTCCACTCCTCGCCGGCCTTGCCCTTGGCCTTCTGCTGGTCCCAGGACCAGACCTCGGGCTCCGACTTGAACAGCCAGTAGTTCGGCATCACTTCGTCTCCGGATTCTTGATCAGCCACTTCCACGGCTTGATCTCAACCGCGGCGAAAAGGCCCGCCCTGGCATAGGGATCGTTCTCCGCCATCAGCTTCGCCGCCGCGCGGTCCGCGGCCTCGATGATGACGAGGCTGCCGGTGGGCGAACCCTCGTCGGTGGTGAAGGGACCGGCCGCCTTCAGCGCCGAACCGAGGCTTTCGAGGTATTTCAGGTGATCGGGCCTGACCTGCATGCGGAGGTCGACGCTGTTGGGCTTGTCGGTGCAGAGGAGAGCGAAGAGCATGGCTGTTTTCCTATCTGATTTCGGCGCGCAAGGGTCTGGCGAGGAGCCTGGCGATTTCTTGGTCGGGGGCGCGGCCCTCGTCAACGATGGCGTGGACGGCATCCACAATCGGCATGTCGATGCCGTGCTTGCGGGCCAGCGCTTGCGCGATCTTGACGGTGGCGGCCCCTTCGACCACGCCGCGCGACTGGGCCAGGGCCTGTTCGACCGTCTTCCCCTCGCCCAGCGCATGCCCAAAGGAATAGTTCCGCGACTGGCGCGAGGAGCAGGTGAGCAGCAGGTCGCCGAGGCCGGAGAGGCCCATCAGCGTCTCGGGCCGCGCACCGAGCTTCGCGGCAAATCGCGTGAGTTCGGCGAAGCCGCGGGTGGTGAGCGCCGCCCGCGCGCTGTCGCCGAGGCCACGGCCATCGGAAATGCCGCAGGCGATGGCGAGAACGTTCTTGAGCGCGCCGCCGATCTCCACGCCCTTCACGTCGTCGGAGGCATAGATGCGGAACTGCGGCAGCGAGAGTGCTTCAGCCCAGCGATGGGCATGGGAAATCTCCCCTGCGGCCAGCACCACGGCAGTGGGCAGGCCCTTCATGACGTCGGCCGCGAAGGACGGGCCGGAGAGCACCATGGGTTCTGCGGCAGGCAGCACCTCCGCCACCACCTCGTTCATGAACAGGCCGGTGCCCTGCTCGATGCCCTTGGCGCTGATGATCAGCGGGATCGCGTTCGTAACGATTGATTTTAGTCCTATGAGGACCCCACGTACCCCCTGTGCTGGCACTGCCAGGATCAGGCCCTGCGCGCTCCTGAGGGGCTCCACGGGCCCACCGCGGGACCAGACCGCGACCTCGTGGCCGGCGGTCCGCGCCACATGGGCTAGCGCCGCGCCCCACGCTCCGGCGCCGAGAACGCCGATCCTCATGCCTTGCCTCCCAGCTTGCCGGAGCCGTAGACCGGGGCCTGGGCCTGGTCGAGCGGCCAGCGGGCACGGGCGGGAGCGCCGAGGTCATCGGTGAGACCCAGCGCCAAGCGCTCGGCCCCGGCCCAGGCGATCATCGCCGCATTGTCGGTACAGAGTTTGGCTGGCGGAACAATGAGGTGCAGGCCGTGTTGGGCGGCTGCCGCCTCGAACACCGCCTTGAGCTTCTGGTTCGCCGCCACGCCGCCCGCCACGATCAGGGCGGGGTTCGCGACGTCCGGATGCGCGGCGCGGAACAGGTGGACGGCCATCTTCAGCCGGTCGGCCATGGTCTCGGCCACCGCCGCCTCGAAGCTGGCGCAGACGTCGGCCACGTCCTGATCGCTCAATGTTTTCAGGTCGTTGACTGTCTCGCGCACGGCGGTCTTGAGGCCGGAAAAGGAAAAATTGCAGTCCTTGCGGCCCTTGAGCGGGCGGGGGAAATCGAAGCGGGCGGGGTTGCCGCGCCGCGCCAGCGCCTCGACCTGCGGGCCGCCGGGGTAGCCCAGCCCCAGGAGCTTCGCCACCTTGTCGAAGGCCTCGCCCAGCGCATCGTCGATGGTGGTGCCAAGGCGGTGGTATTTGCCAATGCCTTCCACGAGTTGGAACTGGGTATGGCCGCCCGAGATCAGCAGCAGCAGGTAGGGGAACGTGACGTCGTGCAGCAGCCGCGCGGTGAGCGCGTGGCCTTCCAGATGGTTCACCGCGATCAAGGGCTTGCCCGTCGCCAGCGCGATGGCCTTGGCCATGGTCAGTCCGACGATGACGCCACCCAGCAGTCCCGGCCCGGCGGTGGCGGCGACGCCGTCCAGCTGGTCGTAGGTGACACCGGCCTCGGCCATGGCCTGGGCCACCAGCCGGTCGAGGTGGTTCACATGGGCCCGGGCCGCGATCTCCGGCACCACGCCGCCGTAGGGGGCGTGCTCCTTGAGCTGGGAAAGCACAATGTTCGAAAGGATTTGGCCGCGGCCCGCAGCATCGCGCGCGACGACGGCGGCGGCCGTCTCGTCACACGAGGTCTCGATGCCGAGGATGAGGGTGCGGGCGGACATGGCGGAGGGCATATCGCGGGGGTGGGTTGGCCGCAACTTTTATGGCCGTGATGGCAGTTCCACGGACCGTCTCCCCGGGCCGTCATGCCAGCGGAAGCTGGCACCCCGCCTGGGGCGCCCGAAGCGGGGCCCCAGCTTGCGCTGGGGTGACGGAAAAATGGGACGGGGTGACGGGATAATGGGGAGTGGTGACGCCCGCGAAGTTTGCAGCTAAGACTGTCAGGACATTGGTTTATCCGGAACAGACCTGCCCATGCCGAAGCTGAAGATCGGAACCCGCGGCTCCCCCCTCGCGCTCTACCAGGCCAACGAGACGAAGAGCCGGCTGAAGGCCGCGCATGGCTTCTCCGACGATGACATCGAGATCGTGGTGATCACCACCACGGGGGACCGCATCCGCGACCGGCCGCTCTCCGAGATCGGTGGCAAGGGGCTGTTCACCAAGGAGATCGAGGAGGCGCTGTTCGCGCGCGAGATCCACCTCGCCGTGCACTCCATGAAGGACATGCCGGCCCGGCTGCCGGACGGCCTCATCATGGCCGCCCTGCTGCCGCGCGAGGACGTGCGGGACGCCTTCCTGAGCCCGGTGGCCAAGACCATCGACGACCTCGCGAAGGGCGCGGTGGTCGGCTCATCCTCCGTGCGGAGGGGCGCGCAGCTGAAGCGCATCCGGCCCGACCTGGAGGTGATCCAGTTCCGCGGCAATGTCGAGACGCGGCTGAAGAAGCTCGACGACGGCGTGGCGCAGGCGACCTTCCTTGCCGCTGCCGGACTGAAGCGGCTGGGGCTGGCCGACAAGATCGCCTCGCTCATCCCCACCGAGGTGATGCTGCCCGCCGTGGCGCAGGGCTGCATCGGCATCGAGACTCGCGAGGACGATGCCCGGACGCGAGAGCTGCTCGCGGCGATCAACCACGAACCTTCGGCCATCGCCGTGAGCTGCGAGCGCGCCTTCCTCGCCGCCCTCGACGGTTCCTGCCGCACGCCGCTGGCGGGCCACGCCGTGATCGACAATGGCACGGTGAAGTTCCGCGGGCAGGCGCTGACGCTCGACGGCGTGCACTGCTTCGAGACGACGCGTGAAGGCGCCCCCGCCGATGCCGAACGCATGGGACGCGAGGCAGGCGAGCAGGTGAAGGCCGAGGGCGGCAGCCTCATCGCCTTCTGATGCGCGTTGCCGTCACCAGGCCCGAGGAGGATGCGGGGCCGCTCACCGCGAAGCTGACCGCGATGGGCCATGAGGTGGTGATGGCGCCGCTGCTGACCATCCGGCCGCGCGAGGGGGTTTCGATCCCCGCCCTGCCCTGGCAGGCCATCGCGGTGACCAGCGCCAACGGCATCCGGGCGCTGCCCGCCGGCCACGATCTCACATCCTTCCGTACACTGACGGTCGGGCCGCAGTCGCTGAAGGCGGCGCGCGCGGCGGGCTTCCGCGCCGAGGCGCATGGCGGCGACGTGAACGGACTGGCTCTCTTCATCCGCGACAATCTCGACCCGAAGGCGGGGCCGATCCTCTATCTTTCGGGTGCGGAGACTGCCGGCGACCTCGAAGCGCAGCTGACGGCGGCGGGCTTCGAGTGCTGCCGTGTGGTGCTCTATGACGCGGCACCGGCGGAGGCACTGGATGGCGCGGAGGATGACCTGCGCCACGGCCGCCTCGACGCCGTGCTGCTCTATTCGCCGCGCAGTGCGAAGATCTGGCGCGATCTGGTGAGGCGCGCGGGGCTTGACTCCGCGGCAGCCCGGCTGCGCCACCTGTGCCTGTCGCGCAATGTCGCAGCCGCGCTGCCGGAAGGATGGCCCGCAAGCATTGCGGCAAGCCCCGATGAAGCCGCAATTCTTGCGCTTCTTGATCAAACGGCGTGAACCCTTTAGGCCTTTCCGGATGAGCAACCAGAACGACGACACGGCTTCCGATCCCCGGGTGATCGACCTCGAGGCCGAGGAAATCCGCAGCGATGCCGATGCGCCCGCTGCCGAAGCCACGCCGCAGGCGGAACCCGCACCGGAAGTCACGCCGACTTCCCCACGACGCAGGCCGCGCGGCTCCGCCACGTGGATCATCGCGGCGCTGGTGCTGGGCGCGCTGGCCGGTGGCTGGCTCTATCGCGGCGTGTTGTCGAACTACCTGCCGTCGAACGAGATGGTGGCGTTGAAGAACCAGGTGGCGGCGCTGTCGCAGAACAATTCCGATCTCGCCGCCCAGCTCGCCGCGGTGAAGCAGGGCGCCGACGGTGCGGCGCAGGCCGCAGCCTCCGCCAATGATGCCGCGGCCAGGGCCGCCGATGCGGCGAAGGCGGCCGCGGCACAGATCGCCGACGTCGGCGCGCGGGCCGACCAGGCGGGGCAGAAGGGTGCGGCTCTGCAGGACGCATTGAGCAAGGCCCGCGCCGACCTCGATGCCTTGCGCAAGTCGATGTCGTCGGCGCCCGCAGCCGGGACCGCGGGCAGCACCGCGAACCCCGCCGACGCGGCAGTGCTTGCAGCACTCGGCCAGCGCATCGATGCGCTGGAGAAGGATGTGGCGAGCCTCAAGTCAGGATCGGGCACGGGCGCGCAGGCCGGAAACACGACGGCCCTGTCGCAGGCGCTGTCCGACCTCAAGGCGAAGGTGGCGGCGGGAACGTCCTTCAAGCCCGAGTATGAGCGCATCGCGCGCATGGTGCCGGCCGCATCGGGGCTCGACGTGGTGGCATCCGATGCCGCCGAGGGCGTGCCCGATGCCAGGGGACTGGCCGCAGCCTTGCGCGCCGCCATCCCCTCCCTGCCGCAGGCCGAAGCGCCACCGGCGGAGGATGACAGCTGGTTCGGAACGGCGATGAAGTCGCTCTCCGGCATCATCTCGATCCGGCCGATCGGCGACACCGACTGGCGGCAGGTGGCCGACAAGGCCGCCGCCTTCGCCGAGGCCGGCGACCTGACGCAGGCGATTTCCACCATCGATGCCGGCGAAGGCGAGAAGCCCATGGCGCTGAGCCAGTGGCGCGACCGCGCCGCGGCGAGGCTGCAGCTCGAGGCCGCGGTGGGCCAGGTCTCCGAGGCGGTGCTGCGGCAGATCGCGGCAACCGGAGGAGCGGCGCAATGATCAGGCTGCTGTGGCGCTTCCTGCTGATCGTCCTTCTCGCGGCGGGCTTCGCCTGGCTCGCCGACCGGCCCGGCACGCTGACCATCCGCTGGCTCGGCCGCGAGATCCAGATGAGCTTCATCGCCGGCGTGGTGCTCGCCGTGCTGGCGGTGGCTGCCATCTGGTTCCTGTGGAGCCTGTTCCGGCGGCTGTGGGGCAGCCCGCAGGCGATGGGCCGGTGGTATTCCTTCCGCAAGAACCGCAAGGGCTATGAGGCGCTGTCGCGCGGCATCATCGCCGCGGGCGCGGGTGACGCCGCGGCGGCGGCAAAGCATGCGGCGATCGCCGGCAATGCGCTGGCCGACGAACCGCTGGTCAACGTGCTGGCCGCACAGGCCGCCCAGCTGAAGGGCGACCGCGCCCAGGTGAAGCGCATCTTCGAGCAGATGACCAAGTCGCCCGACACCGAGGCGCTGGGCCTGCGCGGATTGTTTTCCGAGGCGCGCCAGACCGGCGACGCCGCCACCGCACGCCGCCATGCCGAGCGCGCCCTGGCGCTGAACCCGCGGCTCTCATGGGCCGCCGCCGCCGTGCTGCAGCTGCAGTCCTCCGCCAAGGACTGGAACGCCGCGGCGACGACCCTGGGCCAGCAGATCAAGCTCGGCCTCGTGCCCGCCGCCGAGGGCAACAGAAAGCTCGCCGCGATGCTCGCCGCCGAGGCGCTGGCGCTGGAAGACGGCGACAAGGCCAAGGCGCTGGAACTCGCCCTCAAGGCCCACAAGCTCGACCCCGCGCTGGTGCCCGCCGCCCTCGTCGCGGCGCGCGTGCTGGTCGCCCAGGCCTCGACGCGCAAGGCATCGAAGATCCTGAAGGAGACCTGGAGCCTGTCGCCGCACCCCGATCTCGCCGAGGTCGAGGCCAACCTCATTCCGGGCGACGGGCCCGAGGCGCGCCTCGACCGGGTGCGCGACCTGCTGAAGGAAGGCCGGCTCCGCGCCGATGGCGGCGGCCTCGAGGGGGCGGTGGCGCTGGCCCGCGCCGCGATCCGCGTCCGGCGCTGGGACATGGCGCGCGCGGCGCTGAAGCCCTATGCCGACAGCCGCCCGCAGGCCCGCGTCTGCGCCCTGATGGCCGACATCGAGGAGGCCGAGGGCGACAAGGGCCGGGCACGCGAATGGCTGGCGCGCGCGCTGACCGCCCCGCGCGATCCGATCTGGGTGTCGGATGGCGTCGCCAGCCCGCGCTGGACGCCGGTGTCGCCGGTCTCGGGCGAGATCGTGCCGTGCGAATGGAAGGCGCCCTTCGAAATGCCAGAACCGCTGGAGGCCGACCGGCCCGCGCCGGTCGAGGCCATCGAAGCGCCGAAACCCGCCGCCGCCGCAGCGGCCCCGCGCAGCCTCGAACCACCGAAAATGGTGCAGCCGCAGCGCCCGCCCGACGATCCCGGCCTGCCCGAGGATTTCGACGGCCCGCCGGGCCGCACCCAGCCCGCCGAGGGCTGAAATTTCCGCCCCAGACCGGTTGCGGCCCGGGGCGAAATACCCTATACCCCGCGCCGTCTGGCAGGCCGCTTTAGCTCAGTTGGTAGAGCACATCATTCGTAATGATGGGGTCAGGTGTTCGAGTCACCTAAGCGGCACCAGTTTTCCATGACTTCTGAAAGTTGGATGGTCTCAGTGCCCCTCGGCAATTGCCCGACAGGCGTTGCTGGGCGATTGCACGTGTCCGTGGCGTGCCGCGTCTCAAGGGTGAGACCGTGGCGAACGCGAATTCCGCTGAACGTCTCGGCGCGTTCGAACAGGTGCTTCAGCGACGAGCCTCCCGCGGCGCTGCCGGATAGCAGGCTCGCAGGAAACTGTGCCAGGACGGAAGCAGGCCAGTGGCGTGCGTTTCGCGCGGGATCACGCAGCTCGAAAGACGGAGCGCGTTCAGGGGGTGGCTCTGCGCGAGGGCCAGAAGTTCCGCCGTCCCGGCGCCGACGAGGGTGCGATAATAGGAGTTTGCCGTCAGTTCGGTCTCACACACGGTCACGTGCAACATGCGGCCAGAATGGTCGGCCGCGGCTTCGTACTGGGCCCGGTAGCGTGCGAAGATTTGCGACACCTGCGGTGCGATGGCGGGGCTGCCCGCGCCGATGCGGCGGAACAGCGCGCTGCGTTCGAGCGCCGCAGCGAGGCAAAACAGGCCGCCGTAGGAATAGCCGTAGAGGCCCGCCGACTGGGCCTCGATCCTGAAGAGCCGGCACAATTGCGGATGAAGTTCGTTGGTCAGGAAGGCGAGAAAGCGGTCCGCGGCGGGCGCCCTGAGATTGGCGAGATAGAGCTCGGCGCCCGCTTCGTCCAGCAAGCCCCTCTCGACCAGGCGGCGCAGGGATTTCGGGTCTGCGCCTCCGGGAAGCGGTTCGCCGCGCGGGATCAGATCGCGCGCCCGCAATGCGAGTTGGCGGCTCGCCTGCGCCGCCGGATAACCGACCCCAAAGAGCACGAAGGGCTGGATCGGGTGAACGGGATCGGATTCGAGCAAATGAAACGCTGCCGTTTGCGGCACGGTCATGTTGCCGTCGAGAATATATATCGCCGGATAGCTGCGGTTCTCGCCGGACAGATACTTCAACGGGATTGTCGCCCAGACGGCAAATCTCGCCGCCGCGACGGAGGAGTCGATTTCAAAATAGCGGGTCCACGGCAGCAGGGCGGAAAATGCCGGCGCGAGTTCCCTCAGCATCATGGCGGCGCCGGTGTCGGTGGCGCGAGACCCATCATGCTGTCGGCGACGCGATCCGGAACCGCAAGTCAAAGGAAATGCGGGTCGATCCGCTGTCGTTGTCCTGCGTGCCATGCATGAGTTGGCCGCCGTGGAAGAGGCAGGCCTGACCATATGTCAGGCGCAACGGCGTGTAATCGCCGCGCCCGACGGCGGACTCGAGATACATGCTGTTGCTGCCGAATGCGCTTGTGACGGGAAGCCAAAGGTTCACGGCTTCCAGATCCTGGCCGTATTCGGCGTCGGTATGGAAGCGCAATATGGCCTTCGCGCCGTGAAAGTTCACCCGTGCCGCCGCGCGCGGCTGAAAGCTGGCGATGGGGTGAAAGATATCCGCGACGAGGCCATGGAGCAGATCCCGGAAGATCGGCTCGGCGGCGGCGGAGACGGCCTCCTTGAGAGCCTTGCTTGCGGCCCAGCTATTTTTGGTCGCCTCGTAATTGGGTGCCGGATCGTCCCTGGTCAGCGGATTGAAGGCGGCGTTCAGATGCAGGTGTTCCAGGTCGTCGGTGTCGAAGACCTTCGCGACCAGTGAGCGGAAGTCCCAGCGTGTGGTATCGTAGTGGAAGATCATCTGGTTGGGGAAAACGCAGCCGCCAACCGCATAGGTTTCGCGACTGGCGAAGGACACGGCAGCGGAGGTGTTCATGGCGTCTCCCATGGAGTTCGGGCAGTCGCGTCCCGGAACGGGACCGGAAAGCGGGATCCCTCCCGCTTCCCGGTGTGCCGACAGGAGCTAGTGCGGCTTGGAGAGGTATTGGGCCTTGCGCACCAAGTCATCCGCAGCCAGCGCGTCAGCCTCCGCGTCTGCGGGGATGATCGAACCCGGCGCGGCGAAGCCGGAGGCGGCGGAAGCGATGATCTCTTCCACGACCTCCGTGACGACTTCGGTCGTCACTTCCGTGGTCACCTCCGTCGTCACTTCTGTTGTGACCTCGGTGGTGACCTCCGTCGTCACTTCCGTCGCCGTGGTGGTCGTCGATTGCATCATCAGGACCAGGATCACCTGGATCGTCGGCGGCGTCGGGGTCTTGGCCGTTGTGCCGGTGACGTTGACCTCCGGCGGCTGATTGCCGCCCGTCCAGGTCGTGCCGTAAAAGGTCAGATCGCCTTTGCTGTCCTTGGCGAATTGCAGGATCATGTTCTGCTTGTTGCCGTCGCCCGTGAACCAGGCCAGCTGATCGATCTCGCCCGAGGCGGTCTTCTCTCCCGTATAATCAAAGGACTGAACGGCGTTGTTTATATAGGTCACGCTGTTGTTGCTGACCACCATGGTGCCGATCGACTGCGTGCCCGGACTTGGATACACGGTATAGGTTCCGTTCCAGGTCGAGAGCTGCTGCGTTGCAACGCCCGCAGAGCCGAACAGGTTGTTGCTTGTCGGCAAAGGGTCGCCGCCCTGAGCGTAAGCGCCGACGAAGCCGTTCACCCCTCCGTTCTGGTAGAACTGGAGGTTGGCGGAACACGTGTTTCCCGACGCGGCCGTCCAGGAAACCTGGTTCTTGGCCGTGTCGAACTGGGGCGATTTGATCGCGATCCCGTTGACCGACGCCGACTGCGTGGTGGCGTCAACCACGACCGGACCCGGCAGGTAGGTCTTGCCGTCCGGCTGCAGCCAGCTCGACATGTAGGTGCCCGAATAATCGAAGCTTGTCATCAGACCAGCACTCCCCGGGTTGCTTGACGAATTGCTGACGGCGTTGTTGCGTATCCCTGTTCGATGAGCCATTCGGACATGCCGTTTTCATAGTCGGCCGGCGTCATCGTTCCCTTGTCGAAGACGTGCTTCACATCGGAAAGCCTGTCCCGGTAGGAGACGGCGAGGTCCGGATCGAGTAATGCGGCGCCGACAAAGCGCACGGCCTCCTGTTGCGGATCGCGCTTGAACATCATGCGGGTGACGCCATGATGCTTGAGCAGGAGCTTGCGCCGCTCTTCGTCCGTCAAACCCTTGCGAGCCGAGATGAAGCCCTTCGGATCCGCGTTGAACGCGCGCAGATCGTCCGGTTGCAGCAACATGTCGAGAAGGGTCTGGTACAGCGCCTCGGAGGCGTAGCTGAACTTGTAGCCAGGCGGCGTCTGGTGCTGGCTGTTGTTCAGTCTGGCCCGGGCCGCGAGGTCCGGATAATTCGGCAAGGTGCAGATCAGGGGCGAGGCGCGCCCTGGGCCGATGGCCTTCAGTCCGAGCCTTTCACCCATGTCGGCGTCCGCCTCCCTGGCCTGCGCCGCCTCTATGAAAAAGGTCGAGACACCGGAGACCTTGCGGGCGACGTCGGGATCGCGGAATTCGGCGATGCTGTGCCTGTCGATCACCGGATCGCCGGCGAAAACATTGGCGACGTAGTTGATGACCACATGATCCGGGCCGTAGATTTCCTCGAGATAGTCGATCAGCACCCCGAATTTGTCGTTCGAATATCCGCCGAACTTGAACCCGAGTTCGCCGACGCATCCGACCTGGAAAAGCACCAGGTTGACCGAGGTATCCACATTTCGGCGGCGCAGGAGGAAATCCGTGGCTTCGTAGATTTGCAGGCCGGGAATGCTGGGATCGACGCCGAGATCGGCATAGAGGCAATCCTCGGCCGAGATCGCCGGCAGCATCACGGCGTCATAGCCCTCCTGCCTCGCGATGCTGATGGCGTTGTGCGATGGCGTCACGAAGACGCCGGGATGGCCGTAGAACAGGGCGCAGACGTTCTTGCCGGACCGGACCTCGTCCATGATCCTCTCGATCATCTGCACATAGGTCATGATGCGCGCCTTGTCGTCGGCGTAGTATTGATAGAGATCGAAGGAATTGGGATTTTGCTCCCTGATCCAGATGTCCGTGACGGGATCGGAGGCGGCGTAGAGCACGATATCGGACTGCCGGATGTGCGCCTGAGCCTGAAGCGTGAACTGGCCCACGGCCTTGATGCCCGAGCCGATGACGACCAAACTGCCTTTCTTTTCGCTCATATGCCTTCTCCCTGTTGAGTCAGTTCCGACACTGCGTTCGCGCTGCAGACGAAAATGGCTTCACCGAATCCGAAAGGACACGATGTCCGGGCACGGCAAGACACCGTGCGGGAATAGATTCTTAGTGGGGTCAGTCGCGGAGCGGCAGCGAGATTTCTGACGTAAAGGAAGGTAAACCCAAAAATGGCGCGATTGCAAGAATAAGTTGTGATTGCGTCCATTTTTGATTCCCCTGCTCCTGTCCCGCGTCCTCGGCGCGGGGGGGCGGAGGCCTGCGGCACAGTTGCACGACGGGATGCCATCGATCTGGCTTTGCGGACGGTCCCGGACGATGCAGGTGATGATGCCGGCCAGATGGGGCTGCGGATAGTGGCGTCGACTGGGTCCGGCCGCCGCGCGTGATGCACGGCCATTCCTGCCGGTCTTTCCGGGCGGCGTCCTGCAAGCAACAGGTCGCGGTCGCTTGCCGGCCCGGGCCCATCGCGCCAGTTACGCCATGATGACGTCAGGTGTCCGGGCTAGCGAAGCGCCTCCAGGTCTTGTCGTTGCCCGGTCAGGCGTGGGGCAGATGTGCCACCGCCTGTTCGGCTTCGTGGCGGATGGCGCGCATCATCTCTTCGATCTTCTCGAGGCGCAGTTTGACGACGTCGCGGATCGAGACGATGCCGGTGAGCCGGCCCGCCGTCAGCACGGGGAGGTGGCGGACGCCGGCGACCGTCATGCGCTCCATGACGTCGGATTCGGGGTCGTCGGGGCTGCAGGTCGCGACGCCGTGGGTCATCACGTCCGCGGCGGTCAGGCTGGTGGCCGCCGTGGCGTCCCTCGCCAGCGCGCGGATGACGTCACGCTCCGAGATGATGCCGGCCACGTCGCGTCCGGTCTCGCTCACCACCAGAACGCCGACGTGATGTTCCGCCAGCGCCGCGATGACTGCCTGCAAGGCCGCCGTGGGGTGGATGGTGAAGACCTTCCAGCCCTTCTGATCGAGTATGCGCGAAACCGTCATTTGCATTGCCTCCGCACCGGACCGGCAGCACCACGCTATCAGGCTGGGCGAATTCGAATATTCGTATATTTACGCGGAGAGGGGCGCCGGCCTCGACCGGCTGCGGCCGGTCGGCGCGGTGCGAGCTGCCCTCCCCCGCCCCGCCTTTTCCTAGATGTCGAGGCCGCGCAGGAGCTCGAAGGAGCGGAACTTCGCCTGCTGGTCATAGATGGCGGAGGCGACGATCAGCTCGTCGATGCCGGTGCGCGCCACGAAGGCGCGGAGCTGGGACGCGACGGTGGCGGGCGCGCCGACGAAGGAACAGGTGAGCATGCGCGAGGCATGGTGCTTTTCCGCCGGCGTCCAGTAGCTTTCGATGTCGTCGATGGGCGGCTGCAGCAGGCCGCGCTCGTTGCGCACCATGCCGACGAAGCGCATCTGCACCGAGGTGAAGAGGCGGCGCGCCTCCTCGTCGCTGTCGGCGAGGACGACGTTGGCCGCGGCCATGGCATAGGAGGTGGCGCTTTGCTGCGACGGTTCGAAACGCTCGCGGTAGACGGCCAGGGCCTGGTCAAGCGCATCGGGCGCGAAATGAGAGGCGAAGGCATAGGGCAGTCCGAGGACGGCGGCGAGCTGCGCGCCATAGAGGCTGGAGCCGAGGATCCACAGCGGCACCTCGGTGCCCGCGCCCGGTATGGCGCGAATGGCCTGGCCCGGGGCAGCGGGCGCGAGGAAGGCCTGGAGTTCGAGGATGTCGTCCGGAAAGCTGTCAGCTGCCGTGGCATCCCGGCGCAGGGCCCGCAGCGTGGCGCGGTCGGTGCCGGGCGCCCGGCCGAGACCGAGGTCGATGCGTCCGGGATAAAGCGAGGCGAGGGTTCCGAACTGCTCGGCGATCACCAGCGGCGAATGGTTGGGCAGCATGATGCCGCCGGAGCCGACCCTGATGCTCGCCGTCTGGTTGGCGAGGTGGCCGATCACCACCGCGGTGGCGGCGCTGGCGATGCCTTCCATGTTGTGGTGCTCGGCGACCCAGAAGCGGGTGTAGCCCAGCGCCTCGACGTGGCGGGCCAGTGCAGCGCTCTCGTGCAGCGCCTCGCGCGGCGTGAGCCCCTGCCGGACCGGCACGAGATCGAGGACGGAAAGCGCCGTCATCACCTCAGCCCAGCTGCCGGAAATAATCGATGGTGCGCTTCAGGCCCTCGGCCAGCGCCACCTGCGGCTGCCAGCCGAGCTCATCGCGGGCGAGCGTGATATCGGGCTTGCGCTGGCGCGGATCGTCCTGCGGCAGGGGAAGGTGGACGACTTTCGAACGCGAGCCGGTGAGCCTCAGCACCTGTTCGGCGAGTTCGATCATGGTGAATTCGCCCGGGTTGCCGAGATTGACCGGGCCGGTGACCTCGGCGGGAGACTCCATGAGGCGCAGGAAGCCTTCCACCAGATCGTCGGCATAGCAGAAGGAGCGCGTCTGCGTGCCGTCGCCATAGATGGTGAGGTCGTCACCGCCCAGCGCCTGGGTGATGAAGTTGGAGACGACGCGACCGTCCTTCGGGTGCATGCGCGGGCCATAGGTGTTGAAGATGCGCGCCACCTTGATCTCGACGCCGTGCTGGCGGTGATAGTCGAAGAACAGGGTTTCGGCACAGCGCTTGCCCTCGTCGTAGCAGGAGCGCGTGCCGATCGGGTTGACGTGGCCCCAGTAGTCCTCGCGCTGCGGATGGACCTCCGGATCGCCATAGACCTCGCTGGTGGAGGCCTGGAAGATGCGGCAGTGCAAGCGCTTGGCGAGGCCCAGCATGTTCATGGCGCCCATCACCGAGGTCTTGGTCGTGAGCACGGGATTATACTGGTAATGCACCGGCGAGGCCGGGCAGGCGAGATTGTAGATCTCGTCGACCTCGACCTTGAGCGGGTTGCACACGTCATGGCGCAGGAATTCGAAGCGCGGATGGTTGTGCAGGTGCTCGAAGTTTCGCTTGGAGCCGGTGAACAGGTTGTCGGCGCAGATGACGTCGTGGCCCTGCTCGATCAGCCGGTCGATCAGATGCGACCCGAGGAACCCCGCGCCGCCCGTGACCAGGATGCGCTTGCGGCTTTCATAAACCCGCGCCATGTCCGATCACACCGCGCCCGACTTGAACGGAATGACATCGGCCCTGGGGCCGCCCGCCGGCGGCAGGCTGGGCCTGCCGACCGAATGATAGGCCATGCCGGAGGCCCTGGCGTCGCCGAGGGAGAACAGGTTGCGGAAATCGATCAGCACCGGCTGGCGCATGTCGCGCGCCATGCGCTTCAGGTCGAGGCCGCGGAACACGTTCCATTCGGTGAGGATGACGACCGCATCCGCACCGATGGCGGCGGAATAGGCATCGGCACACCACTGCACCGATTCGAAGGCCTGGCGGCCATTGTCCATCGCCACCGGATCGAAGGCCGCGACCGAGGCGCCGCGCTTCTGCAGCTCGGGAAGGACGGTCAGGGCCGCGGCATCGCGGATGTCGTCGGTCTCGGCCTTGAAGGCGATGCCGAGCAGCGCGATGCGCTTGCCGGCCAGCGTTCCGCCCACCGCCTGCTGGATGCGGTCGGCGAGCGACACCTTGCGCGCCTCGTTGGCGGCGACTACGTTCTCGACGATGCTGAAGGGATGTCCGTGCTGGCGCGCGGTGTGGACGAGGGCGCGCGTGTCCTTCGGGAAGCACGAGCCGCCGAAGCCGGGACCGGGCGACAGGAACTGCAGGCCGATGCGCTTGTCGAGGCCCATGCCGCGCGCCACGTGCTCGATGTCGGCGCCCACCTTCTCGCACAGATCGGCGAGCTGGTTGACGAAGGCGATGCGGGTGGCGAGGAAGGTGTTGGCGGCATACTTGATGATCTCGGCCGCCTCGCAGGAGGTGACCAGCAGCGGCACGTTCTTGGTGGTGAGAGGCCGGTAGAGCTGGCTCAGCACCTTTTCGGCGCGTTCGGAACTCACGCCCACGACGACGCGGTCGGGCCGCAGGAAGTCCTCGACCGCCGAGCCCTCGCGCATGAATTCGGGGTTCGAAGCGACCTCGAAGTCACCGTCGGGACGGGCCCTGGAAATGATCTCGCGCAGCTTCGCTGCGGTTCCGACCGGCACCGTGGACTTGGTGACGATGACGGTGAAGCCGTTCATGGCGCGGGCGATCTCCTCGCCGGCGGCGTAGACATAGGAAAGGTCGGCCGCATCCTCGCCCTCGCGGGTGGGCGTGCCGACGGCGATCAGCACCACGTCGGCCTGGGCCACGGCATCCGCGAGCCGGTCGGTGAAGGTGAGGCGGCCAGCGGCGCGGTTCGAGGCGACGATCGGCTCCAGCCCCTGCTCGTAGATCGGAATGCGGCCGCTCTCCAGAAGGGCGAGCTTGCGCGGATCGCGATCCACGCAGGTCACTTCGTAGCCGAAGTCGGAGAAGCAGGCGGCCGATACCAGCCCTACGTAACCAGCACCGATGACCGTGATTTTCATGCCAAGTGTCCTTGCCGAAAGCTGCGGAAACAAACCTCAATCAAAGGGCTGTTTAGACGGTTCCCGGCAGTGAGGGAACAGAGTTTGCACGGCAGGGTTTACGGCGCTGCCGAAGGTTAAATATGGAGCACATGGCTAAACCCGAGGGCGTGGACGGCACGAAGGTGTTTACCACAATTCGGTACCGGCCCGAAAATGCAGGTCTCGCCGGAACCAAGTTTCGAAATTCCCCTTTCACTCCCGACACGTTGCAAGGACACGGGCAGAACTGCCCAGAGACATGAACAGTACCGGAGAACTTTCCATGGCCCCGTTCCGCAAGGAGGGGCGGGGCAATCAGGGGCAGGAAATGCTGCGACCCCGCCCCGCTCTCACCGAAATGATCGCCCGCCGGCTAAAGCTGCATTACGAGGAAGCTCAGGCGCAGCCCCTGCCCGCACGGCTCGACGAACTGCTGAAGCAACTGGATCGCCCCGGCGACGCGGAGACTGCACCGGCGCGGCGGTCGTGACATGGGCGAGCCCGTTCCGCCGGTGACCGACGAGCGCGCCCCGGCCGCGGGGCCTGACGCCGGCGGCGCGGCTTTCCGGCAGGAGCTTCTCGCCTCGATCCCGAAGCTGCGGGCCTTCGCACTGTCGCTCGCGTCGCATGCGGACTATGCCGACGACCTGGTGCAGGAAACGCTGATGAAGGCGTGGAACCACCAGGACAGCTTCCAGCAAGGCACCAACATCAAGGCCTGGCTGTTCACCATCCTGCGCAACGAATATTTCAGCCAGCTGCGAAAGCGCAAGCGCGAGGTGGAGGACGCCGACGGTGACTACGCGGCGGGCATGCTGACGCCCGGCGGACAGGATGCCCAGCTCGACATGGCCGACCTGCGGCTGGCGCTGCAGCAGCTTCCCGCGGACCAGCGCGAGGCCGTGGTGCTGGTGGGGGCTTCCGGATTTTCCTATCAGGAAGTGGCGGAGATCTGCCGCGTGCCGGTGGGCACGGTGAAGAGCCGCGTCAACCGCGCGCGCAACAAGCTGGCGCTGCTGCTGGGCCATGCGGCACCCGCCGACGACGGGCGCAAGGATCCATCGGAACACAAGTGAACTCTGGTGCGTTTGAGGCTGCCTTACCATAACAGGAGCCTTCCATGACGCTTGGGACAATACTTCTCATCATTCTCATTCTGATCCTGATCGGCGCGCTGCCGAGCTGGGGTTACAGCCGCAGCTGGGGGTATGGTCCCTCCGGCATTCTCGGTTTCATCGTGGTCGTCATCCTCATCATGATGCTGATGGGACGCATTTGACGGCCGAGCAGGCCCCACTCCTGCTCCAGATCAGGCGCATCGCGGCGGGTCTTCTGATCATCGCCGCGATCGCCTTCGCCTCCTTCGCACGCGACTTCCTCGTGCCGGCGGTTTTTGCGTTCTTCATCGCCATCACGCTGCGACCGCTGGTGCGCGCCCTGTCGCGGCGGGGCATTCCCGCCTGGGCGACGACGGCGGGCATCGTGCTGATCGCAGTGCTGCTCGTCAGCCTTGCGGTCTTTGCCTTCGCGGGCGCCATATCGCAGTGGATCGCCGATGCGCCGCGGCTGCAGCAGGAGCTGATGCAGCGGCTGGCGAGCCTGCGCGGCACCTTCGAAGGCCTCATCCACATCTCGCATGCCCTGCAGGAGGCGGCAGCACCCGCCGCCGAGGGACCGCAGGAGGTCGTCGTCCGACAGCCCATGCTGCCCACCGTGTTCTCCGTCGTCGCGGGCTATCCGCTGAACGTGGTCGTGGTGGCGAGCGGCGCCATCATCATCGCGGTGTTCCTCATGGCGTCGGGCGATCTGTTCTACGAAAAGCTGATCCGCGTGCTGCCCAGCCTCGCCGACAAGAAGCAGGCGCTGCGCATCGCGCTCGACGTCGAACGCGAGGTGTCGGCCTATCTGCTGTCGATCACGCTGATCAATGCGGGCCTCGCGATCTGCGTGGGCGGCGCGTTCTGGCTGATCGGCCTGCCGACGCCGCATCTCTGGGCGCTTCTGGCCTTCATCCTGAATTTCATTCCCTATCTGGGTCCGATCACCGGACTGGCCTGTTCGGCACTGATCGGCATCGTGGCCTTCGACAGCTTCGGCCATGCCATTCTGGCGCCCCTGGCCTACGCCGCCCTCATCGGCATCGAGTCACAGGTCGTCACCCCCGCCGTGCTGAGCCGTCGGATGGAAATCAACGCCGTGATGATCCTGCTGTCGCTGGGCTTCTGGGCCTGGTGCTGGGGCATCGCGGGAATCGTGGTGGCCGTGCCCATCCTCGTCAGCTTCCGGGTGCTCTGCGCGCATGTCGAAGCACTCGCGCCATTCGGCGAATTCCTGTCGCAGAAGCATGCCCCTGAGGACCACCCGGGGCCTGGCTAGCGCGCGAACTCGAGCTTGCAGACGAGGCCTTCCTTGAGGAAGCGCTGGGTGACCTTCTGGGCGCTGGAGGTGATGAGCAGCGTGCCGAAGCCGGTGAACTGCGGCTTCTTCTCGATCGGGGGACCGCCATGCTCGCGCCACATCAGTGCCAGCTTGGTCTTGGTTGCGGTCCACACGATGTCGACATGGCCTTCCGGCACCGAGAGCGAACCGTATTTGGCGGCATTGGTGGCGAGTTCGTGCAGGACGAGGCCGAGCTGGGTGGCGACCTCGGCGCTCAGCACCACCTCGGGGCCCTTGAGCCGGAAGCGGTCCTCGTAGTCATGCACCATCGCCGCCACCTGATGGTGAATGATGGTGTCGAGCGGGGCGCCGCCCCAGTCGGCCTCGGTGAGCAGGCTGTGCGATGCCGCGAGGCTGCGGATGCGGCCCTCGAAAGCTTCGACGAAGCTGCGTGGCGTGGGGCTCGAACGCAGGGTCTGCCGGGCGACAGACTGCACCACGGCGAGGGTGTTCTTCACCCGGTGCGAGAGTTCGCGCAGCAGCATGGCCTGGCGCTTCTCCCAGTTCTTGCGCTCGGTGATGTCCTGGTCGATGCCGCGCGCCGCGATGGGCTTGCCATTGTCGTCCTTGATGACGTCGCCGGCCAGCGCCGTCCAGATCTCGGTGCCGTCGGGCCGGATGATGGGAAACTCCAGCGTGAAGGACCCGCCCTGCAGCATGGCGCGGGCGAATTCCTTGCGGGCGCGGGGCCGGTGCGCCGGCACGATGCGCTGGGCCAGCATCTCGCGCGAGGGCTGGCCCTTGGCGGGATCGAGGCCATAGAGCGTGAACATCTCGGGCGACCAGTGCAGCTCACGGCGCTTGAGATCGAAGTTCCAGGCCCCGGCGCGGGCGCTGCGCAGGGCGAGGCGCATGCGGGCCTCGTTCTCGGTCAGAAGCTCGGTCTGGCGGCGGCGCTCGGTGACGTCGCGGGCGATGGTCGAGGCGCCGACCACCATGCCCTGGGCATTGAGAATGGGCGAGACCGAGACCGCGACATGGATGCGACGCCCCGAGCGGTGCAGGCGCACCTGCTCATGCGAGGGCACCGACTGGCCGATGCGGATGGTGTTGAGGATGTGGATTTCCTCGTGCTCGCCGTCCTGCGGGATGAGCTTCCAGATCGACTCGCCGATCATCTCCTCGGCGGTGTAGCCGAACAGGCGCTCCGCGCCCTTGTTCCAGCTGGTGATGACGCCGCGCAGCGTCTTGGCGATGATGGCTTCCTCGGAGGATTCGACGATGGCGGCGAGGCGCGCCGCCGCCTCCTCGGCCGCCTTGCGCTCGGTGATGTCGATCATGACGCCATAGGATTCGAGCGGAACGCCGTCGATGCGGCGCACGATTTCGCCGCGCGACAGGATCCAGCGCGTCTTGGGGCCCGGCACGAGGAGCCGGAACTCGATTTCCATGCGGTTGCCGGGCGTGCGGGCCTGGTCATGGGCGAGGCGCCACGCTTCGCGGTCATCGGGGTGGATGGCGTTTTCGAGTGCCATGGGCGTGCCGTCGAAATGGCGCCGGTCGATTTCGAGCAGCGCCAGGAGCTCGTCGGTGAAGGTGAAGCGGTCGGCGGCGACGTCGAAATGCCAGGCGGCCATGCGGGCCGCCTCGAAGACGACCGAGCGCAGGCGTGCGGCCTTGCGCAGTTCACGCTCGATGCTGATGCGCGCCGAGACATCGATGATGGCGCCGCGGATGCCGGTGAGGCGGCCTTCGGCATCGAATTCGCCAGCGCCCCGGTCGAGCGCCCAGAACTGCTTTCCGGTCTTGGCGTTCTCGACCCGGTATTCGATCTCGAAGCCGGGCTGCGCGGGCGTGAGCGAACGCCGGGCGACGTCATACTGCGCGCGGTCCTCGGGAAAGATGACCATCGACCATGAGGCCGAGGGGCCCGCCGAGGGAACGCCGAGGATCTCCGTACAATTGTCGGACCGGAGCATGAACCCCGTGGCGCAGTCGATCGAATAGAACACGATCCGCGCCACACTCAGGGCCTGCAGGGCCCAGCTCGCTTCGCCCTGCATGCAATCACCGTCCTTGGGGCTTGCCGCCCGGTTGTTCTGCCGCTCAAACATCAATGCTGCCGAAGGCCAACGGGACTCACGCATACGCAACATACCTTCGAGATCACCCGCTCCGGACGACCTCCCTTTCATGCAACGCTCCACGGTCCGTCATGGATGACCATGCGACGTCGAAAGGCGCCCCTGCGGAGCGCACCATGCTGGGCGGGAATACCCCTCGACTGCCGAAAGCCGGCGTGGCCTGTTCCGGTTTCAGCACCTGATCAAACGTGGAGCGGGGCGGTTTGTTCCCGCCCCGCCCGACGTCACAGTCCGCGGGCGTAGGCGACGAGGATCACCAGGAAGGCGACGATCACCCCACCCAACCCGAAGATGAGCACGTAGATGTTGTATCCTCGGCCCGCCTGGCGGGCTTCCGTCGTGGTGAGTTCGATCTCCTTGTGCTCCTCGTCCGAACCCGGCCGGATCCGCATCAGCGGGCCGGGGTCAGCGCATCGCGGCGACGGCTGGCGCGCACGGGCTCATGGCGATGGGCCGGATCGGCGATCGCCGGCAGCTGCAGCACGCGGGCACGCTGGCCCTCCTGGAGCAGCGACAGCTTGATGACGCGGCCATCCGCCAGCTCGATGGCATCATGATGCGTATGGGGGTTGTCGAGATCGACCTGGCGGAAGCGGGCGAGCGTCGCCTCCGTCATGTCGCGGCCCATGCGAGCCCTGACATAGTTGACGATGGAGCCCCACAATCCGTTGTAACGGACCGGTTCGGCGAAGGCCAATTCGGTGCCGGGCAGCAGGCAGACGGCGACGCCCGCCTCGTTCTCCGCACAGAAACCCCGGGTCGGGGTCATCGGAAAGCTGCTCGTCACCAGCCTGTCACCCACTTCCGCGGCACGGCTGATCTGATTTTCAAGGCTGTAGTCGCACATCGCAACACCTCTGAGCGTTAAGAGCCGTCCGGTCCCGAACCCTTCGTTCGTTCGGCATGAACGTCACGCGACGATCTTGGTTCCTGTTGCGACGGCGACACTCAGCCGATGCGGCGGCCGTCCGGTCCGAAGACGTGGAGGTGGGCGGGGTCGAGCGCCAGCACCGTCTTGTCACCCGTGCGGAGCCCTGTTTCGCCACGGATTTCGGCAATCGCCATGCCGCCCGTGGCGAGACGAAGATGGGCGAAGCCGGTCTCGCCCAGGCGCTCCACGAGGTCGACGGTGGCCGGCAGGCTGGGCAAGCCGGCGGTTTCGGCAATCCTCATATGCTCCGGGCGAATCCCCAGCGTGATCCTGGTGCCGGGTGAGGCCGCGGCGGGAAGTGCCATCGACAGCCGGCCATTTTCGCCAAGGTCGATTCCGCCCTCGACCACCACGCCCGGAAGGAAGTTCATGGCGGGCGAGCCGATGAAGCCGGCGACGAAGAGGTTGGCCGGACGGTAATAGAGGTCAAGCGGCTTGCCCTGCTGCTCGATGCGTCCCTGGTTCATGACCACGATCTTGTCGGCGAGCGTCATGGCCTCGACCTGGTCATGCGTCACATAGACGATGGTGGCGGCCAGGAGCTTGTGGAGCTTGGCGATCTCCACGCGGGTGTTGATGCGGAGCGCCGCATCGAGGTTCGACAGCGGCTCGTCGAACAGGAAGACCTGCGGCTTCCGCACGATGGCGCGGCCGATGGCGACGCGCTGGCGCTGGCCGCCCGAGAGTTCGCGCGGGCGGCGCTTCAACAGCGGCTCGAGCTGCAGGATGCGCGCGGCCTCGCCGACGCGCGCCGCGATCTCGGCCTTCGGTGTTCCTGCGAATTTCAAGCCGAAGCCCATGTTGGCGGCGACGTCCATGTGCGGGTAGAGCGCATAGGACTGGAACACCATGGCGATCTCGCGCTGCGCGGGGGCGAGGTCATTCACCTTGCGGCCACCGATGGTGATGGTGCCGCCGGAGACGGGCTCGAGCCCGGCGACGGCGCGGAGCAGCGTGGACTTGCCGCAGCCCGAGGGGCCGACGAGCACGACGAAGCCACCGTCCTCGACGGTGAGGTCGATATCCTTCAGGACCTCGACCGCGCCGAAGGACTTCTTCAAATTCTCGATCACGACTTCGGCCATGGGCGCCTCACTTGACCGCGCCCGAGGTGAGACCCCGGATCAGCTGGCGGGAGAAGATGACGTAGAGGAGAAGGACCGGCACGATGGCGGTGGAGAGTGCGGCAAGCACCGCGTTCCAGTCGGTGATGTATTGCCCGAGGAACTGCTGGACGCCGAGCGTGATGGTCTGCTTGCCGCCGGCGGGTGCGAGGAGCAGCGGGAACCACAGGTCGTTCCACACCGGGATCATGGTGAAGACGGCGACCGTTGCCATGGCCGGGCGGATGAGCGGCAGGATAATGTGGAAGAAGATGTTGTATTCGGAGAGCCCGTCGCAGCGCGCGGCCTCGCGCAGGTCCTTCGGGATCTGGGCGATGAATTCGGACAGGATGAAGATGGCGAGCGGCAGGTTCTGCGCGGTGTAGACGAGGATCAAGGCTGTGAGCGTGTTGATGAGGTTGATCTCGGCGACGAGCTGGATGATGGCGACGGAGCCCAGCCGGATCGGCACCATGATGCCGATCGACAGGAACAGCGCCAGCAGCGTGTTCCAGCGGAACTTGTATTCGGTGAGCGCCCAGGCGGCCATGGCGCCGAAGAGCAGCGTGAAGAAGATGGTGCCGACGGTCACCGTGATCGAGTTCAGGTAATAGAAGGGCAGCGAGCTGTCGCCGAAGACCTTGGTATAGCCGACGGGATCGAAGTTCGATGGCATGGGCGGCCGGAGCGGCGTGTTGAAGATGGCACGCCTCGCCTTGAAGGAGTTCATCACCACCAGCACGATGGGGAAGAGCGCCAACAGCGTGTAGAGCCCCAGGATCGCGTGGACGGCGAAGGCCGAGAGGGGTTTTCGCATCAGAAGCTGTACCTCTGGATGCGGCGCTGCACGAGGAAGAGATAGGCCATGACGCCGATGAGGATGATGATGAGCATCATCGTGGCGATGGTGGAACCCATGGACGGGTTGCCGAGCTGCAGCTGGTTGCCGAAGAAGGTGCGGTAGAACAGCGTGCCCATGATGTCGGTCGAGAAGTTGGGGCCGGCGAGCGCGCCCTTCATCGCGTAGATCAGGTCGAATGCATTGAAGTTGTTGACGAAGGTCAGGATGGAGACAAGCCCGATGGTGGGCCAGATCAAGGGCAGCTTGACCCAGACGAAGGCCTGGAACTGGTTGAGCCCGTCGACGGTGGCGGCATCGATCAGTTCATCCGGGATTGCCAGCAGAGCGGTGTAGATCAGGATCATCGGGATGCCGACGAACTGCCACACCGAGATGAGCGACACGGTGATCAGTGCGGATGATTCAACGCCCAGCCATGGCGCGAAGAGGAAGCCCAGCCCGAAGAAGGCGAGGAACATCTTGGCGATGCCCCACAAGGGCGAGAGGATGAGCTGCCACGAGAAGCCGATCACCACCACGGAGAGCATGGTGGGCATGAAGATCAGTGTGCGGTAGGCCGAGCGGAAGCGCAGCTGCTTCAGGCTGAGCAGTGCCGCGAGCAGCAGCCCGATCGGGTTCTGCACGCACATGTGGATGAGGAAGAAGACGAAGTTGTTGCGAAGCGCGTTCCAGAACGGGCCGGACCAGGTGGGGTCCGTCAGCAGCGTGTGAAAATTGCCGAGGCCGGCCCACAGGGAGCTGCCATCGGCCTCGCGGCTGTAGAAGGAATTGAGGATGGTGGCGAGCAGCGGATAGATCGAGAACAGCGAATAGACCAGGACCGCCGGACCGAGAAAGAACACGAGGAGCCGCAGGTAGGTGCCCCGCGCCATGCCGACCAGTCCGCTGTGCTGCTCCTGTGCCATCCCGGAAGACAGAAGGGCCGCATGCGGTCAAGCATGCGGCCCATCGCGTCTGTTTACTTCTGCTGCGGCGCGTACCACTTGGCGAGGCCATCCTGCAGCTGCTTCGCCGCGGCTTCCGGCGTCATGGTGCCGTTGATCACCTGGGCCGAGACATTCCACATCTCGTTCTCGAGATTGGGCGTGCCGCGCGACAGGATCTGGTAGGAGTTGCGGATCGTCGACTTGCACTCGTTGCGCCAGTTGACGAAGGTCTGCGCCACGTCGTCATTGAGCGAGATCTTGGCGTTGGAGAGCGGGAAGAAGCCCGGCAGCTCGTTGCCGAGGATGTTGGCGAATTCCTCGGACCCGATCCATTCCAGGAACACCTTGGCATCGGCCGGATTCTTGGTTTTGGCGTTCATGCCGATGCCCATGTCGGTGTGGTCCGAGATGAAGCATTCGGTGGCGCCGGCCGGCAGCGGCGGCTTGAAGGCACCCATGTTGATCTTCTGGGCGCGGAAGGTGGAAATGTCCCACGAGCCCGCCGCATAGATCGCACCCTTGCCGAGACCAAAGAGGTTCTGGCTGTCGGGATAGGTCTGGGCCTTGTAGCCGTCACCCAGATAGGGCGCCCACTTGGCGAGCGTCGCGAAGGTGTCGACATAGGGCTTGTCGGTGAGCTTCTGGGTGCCGGCGATCAGCGCCTTGCGGCCTTCCTCGCCCTTCCAGTAGTTGGGGCCGATGTTCTGGAAGCCCATGGTGGCGGCTTCCCACTGGTCGTTGGTGCCGAGCACGAGGGGCACATAGGTGCCGTTCTGCTTGATCTTCTCGAGCACGGCGAAGAATTCGTCCTCGGTCTTGGGCTCGGTCAGGCCCAGTTCCTTGAAGATGTCCTTGTTGTAGATGAAGCCGTGGATCACCGAGGCCATGGGCACGCAGAAGGTGGTCTTGCCGTCATCCGTCGTCCAGGCGCTCTTCGCCACGTCGGAGAAGTTGCCCATGGTCGAGAGATCGTTGAGCGAGACGAGGTAGCCCTTGTTGTAGAGTTCGAGCGAAGCATCGAAGGGGCGGCAGGTGATGATGTCGCCGGCCGTTCCGCCCTCGAGCTTGGCGTTGAGGGCCGCGTTGTATTCCTTCGGCGCCGTCGGCGTGAACTCGATCTTGATGTCCGGATGCGCCTTCTCGAAGGCGGGGATGATCTTGTCCTTCCAGATCTGGGCGTCGTCGTTGCGCCAGCTCTCGATGGTCAGCGTGCCGGCCTGCGCCGCACCCGACAGCAGGAATGCGGCAGCAGCGCCGAGCAGCAGGGTCTTCAGTCCTTTGGTGAGCATGGTGGTCCTCCCGTTTGAAGTCTTCTGAGGGGCATTATGTATCGCGAACGCGCGACATTGCCAGACGTAAGTTGCCGTCTGCGGTAGCCAGAAGCCGCTGCGCCGCAGCAATGTCCTTAGCACCCGCACACAGAAGCACGGCGGGCTTCACCTGGCCCTGTGCGGTTTCGAGCGCATGGGCGGCGCGGGTCTCGTCGACCCCAGCAATGGTGGCGATGATGCCGGCGGCACGGCGGCAGAGCTTGATGTTGCCGGTCTCGACATTGACCATCAGCCCGTCATGCACCGCACCGAGCTTGATGTGGGTGAGGGTGGAGAGCAGGTTCAGCGCCGCCTTCTGCGCCGTGCCGGCGGCAAGCCGGGTGGACCCCGCGATCACCTCCGCCCCGGAGGGCAGCAGGATCTCGAGATCGGCGTTAGCGGCGAGCTTGGAGCCCGGATTGTTGACGACGGCGATGACGAAGGCACCCCTCTCGCGGGCGCGGCGGGCCGCGGCATTGGTGAAGGGGGTGGAGCCCGAGGCCGCCACGGTGATGAGCGTGTCGCCGGCGGTGAGGTCATCCGCCTGTGCGGCGCCGTCGGTCTCGTCATCCTCGGCATCGGCCAGCGTGTCGAACATCGCCGCACGGCCGCCGGCGATGAAGTAAAGAATTTTGCTCTCCGGCATGCCGAAGGTGGCGGGGAGTTCGGAGCCGTCCTGCACGGCCACGCGAATGGAGGTGCCCGCCCCGGCATAGGCGAGGCGGCCACCGGCGGCGAGGCGCTCGGCCAGGATGGTTGCGGCGCGGGAGATCGAGGGTGCGGCCTGCCGCACCGCGGCGATTGCGCGTTCCTGGCTGTCGAGCAGGGCGCCGAGGATGCGCGCATCGGGCCAGGTATCGATGCCGATGTAATTGCCGGTCTGCTCGGTCTGACGCTCTGCCATGGCTGCAATAGAGTGGTGCTTCGGCCTCGAGGTCAAGGAGCTTTCCCTGCCCGCGTGATTTGCTAGCATGGCCGCCATGAGCAAGGGACCGTTCTTCCTGGGAATCGACGGCGGCGGCAGCCGCTGCCGCGCACGCATCCGCGATGCGCAAGGCACAGTTCTGGGCGAGGCGCTGGGCGGGGCCTCCAACATCTACCAGGATTTCAAGGGCGCCATCGCCACCATCATGGACACATCGCGCGAGGCCGCGACGGGTGCGGGCCTTCGCACCGAGGACATCCATGCAGGCCTCGGCATTGCCGGCATCGTGACCTCGGTGGGGGCCGACAAGATCGCCGAGGCCGCCCTGCCCTTCGCCAGCGTGATTGCCGACAATGATGCCTACGCCGCCTGCGTCGGCGCCTTCGGCGGCACCGATGGCGGCATCGTGATCGCCGGCACGGGCTCGATCGGCTTCGCGCTGGTCGGCGGCGAGCGCCACATGGTGGGCGGTTGGGGCTTCCAGCTCGGCGATCATGGCTCGGGCGCCTGGGTGGGCCACCATGCAGTGCGGCGCGCGGCGCTGGCTATCGACGGCCTGTTGCAGCCAACCCGGCTGGTGACGGAGGTGCTGTCGCGCACCGGGGGCAACCGGCTCGACCTGTCGCGCTGGTCGGAACAGGCGAAGCCCAAGGACTATGCGCAGTTCGCGCCGCTGGTGTTCGAATGCGCGGCGCAGGGCGACGTTCAGGGCATGATGATCGTGATCGAGGGGGCGGCGGCGATTTCCAATCTCGGCCGGGCGCTGCTCGCACGCGGGGCGCGGCACATCTGCTTGCTCGGCGGGCTGGCGAAGGTCTATCCGCCCTATCTCGATGCCGACGTGAAGCTGGCGCTGGCGACGCCCCAGGCCGATGCCATCGATGGCGCCATCATGATGGCGCGTCGGGCGAATGGTTTGGTGGAGCGCTGGTCATGAGCCTGATGGCGCAGGAGGCGGCGGAGGCGCCCGAGGCGGTTGCGCGCTTCCTCGACCGCAATGCGCGGGCTCTGCAGGAGCTGGGCGCAAGGTTGCGGCTGAGCTGGCCGCCGGTGGTGCTGACCTCGGCCCGCGGCAGCTCCGATAACGCGGCGGGCTATTTCAAATATCTCTGCGAGATCGTGACCGGGGTGCCCTGTGCCTCGGTGGGGGCTTCGGTGGTGTCCGTCTATGGTGGCAGGCTGAAGGCACAAGGGTCGCTGTGCCTCACCATCTCGCAGTCGGGCCAGAGCCCGGACATCGTGGCGCTGCAGCGGGCGGCGAAACAGGCCGGGGCGGTGACAGTGGCGTTGGTGAATGTCGAAGACTCGCCCGCCGCACAGAACGCCGACATCTGCCTCGCGCTGCATGCCGGGGCGGAGAAGAGCGTCGCCGCGACCAAGAGCTTCATCGTGTCCTGTGCCGCCGCCGCGGCGATCGTGGCGCAGTGGTCGGGCGACGAAGCCCTGCAGGCGGCGGTGGCGCGGCTGCCGCAGAGTCTTGGCGAGGCCGTACGCATCACATGGCCGGGCTTTACCGACTTTGCGCGCGAGGCGGCCTCGCTCTTCGTTCTCGGGCGCGGGCCCGCCTACCCCATCGCGCAGGAGACGGCGCTGAAGCTGAAGGAGACCTGCGCCATCCATGCCGAGGCCTATTCGGTGGCCGAGGTGATGCATGGGCCATGGGAGCTGATGGGGCAGGATTTCCCGGTGCTGATCTATGCACCCGACGATGCGGCGCGCGCCAACACGCGCGAGGCCGCCGCCAAGATGCGCGGCACGGGGGCGGACGTGCAGGTGGTGGGCGACGCCCTGCCCTTCGCCGCCACCGGGCACCCGTTGCTCGACCCGATTAGCATGATCGCCACCGCCTACATGCAGATCGAGCGGGTGGCGGTTTCGCTGGGGCGCGACCCGGACCGGCCGCGGCTGCTCAAGAAGGTGACGGAGACGCTGTGATGGCCCTTGCGCTGACGGGTGCCCGCATCTTCACCGGCGAGGATTTCCTCGAGCGCCATGCGGTGGTGATCGAGGGTGCGCGCATCGTGAAGGTCGTGCCCGAGGCGGAGGTCGGCGCGGCAACGCGCCACGACCTCCGCGGCGGGCTGCTGGCGCCGGGCTTCATCGACGTGCAGGTGAATGGCGGCGGCGGCGCACTGCTGAATGACAATCCCAGCGTCGAGACGGTGCGGACGATCGCCACATCGCACCGGCGTTTCGGCACGGTGGGCATGCTGCCGACCGTCATCACCGATGCGCCGAAGGTGATCGCGCAGGCGGTCGACAGTGTGGCCCGCGCCATGGCCGAGGGCGTGCCGGGCGTTCTCGGCATTCACATCGAGGGACCCTTCCTCGACGTTGCGCGGAAGGGTGCGCATGCGGCGCGCTTCATCCGCGAGATGGAGGAGGCCGACGCCGATGCCATGGCGGGTTTTGCCATGCATTGCCCGGTGATGCTGACGCTGGCACCCAACAGGGTGAAGCCGGCGCTCATACAACGACTGACGCAGGCGGGCGTGCTGGTGAGCCTCGGGCATTCGGATGCGAGCTATGCCGAGGCGCGGCAGGCGCTGGATGCCGGCGCGCGATCGATCACCCATCTCTACAATGCGATGAGCCAGATGACGGGGCGCGAACCGGGGCTCGCGGGCGCGGCGCTGGCGGACCAGGAGAGCTATGTCGGCATCATCGCCGATGGGCACCATGTGCATGATGCCTCCCTTAAGGTGGCCTTCGCGGCGAAACCCTCCTCGCGCATGATGCTGATCACCGACGCCATGCCGACGGCGGCAGGAGGGCCTGACCGTTTCGAGCTGCAGGGCCGCATGGTGACGCGCAGCAACGGGCGACTCTCGCTCGAGGATGGCACGCTGGCGGGCTCCGACCTCACGATGGACGCCGCCGTGCGCCATTGCGTGGAGAGATTGGGGCTCGATCTTGCGACCGTGCTGCGCATGGCGTCGCTGAGCCCGGCTGCCTTCCTGCGCCGCGCGCATGAACTGGGGCGCATCGCACCGGACTATCGCGCCAGCCTCGTGCTGCTCGACGACAAACTGCAAGTGAAGCAAACGTGGATCGACGGACAATGAAGCAGATCAGGGTGCTCGTCGTGGGGCTGGGCAACATGGGGATCAGCCATGCGCGGGCCTACAAGGCCATCGAGGGCTTCGAGATCGCGGGGCTGTGCAGCCGTAACATTGCCGAACGAAAGGACATCGCGGAAGAATTCCCGGGCGTGGCGCAGTTCAACGATTATGCCGAGGCGCTCGCCGCGCTGAAGCCCGATGCCGTTTCGATCAACACCTGGCCCGACACCCATGCCAATTATGCGCGGATGGCGCTGGAAGCGGGGGCGCATGTGTTCATCGAGAAGCCGCTGGCGGACACGGTGGCGGAGGCTGAAGACATCGCGAAGTTGGCGAAGGCCAAGGGTCTGAAGCTGGTCATCGGCTATATCCTGCGGGTGCATCCGTCCTGGGTGAAGTTCGTGGAGGTGGGGCGAACGCTCGGCAAGCCGCTGGTCATGCGTATGAACTTGAATCAGCAATCCTCCGGTGCACAGTGGCAGGTGCACCGGCACCTGATGAATTCGATCAGCCCCATCGTCGACTGCGGTGTGCACTACGTCGACGTGATGTGCCAGGTGACGGGGGCCAGCCCCACGAGCGTGCATGCGGTGGGGGCCAGGCTCACCTCCGAGATCGATGCGAAGATGTATAATTACGGCCACCTGCACGTGACCTTCGATGACGGATCGGTGGGCTGGTACGAAGCGGGCTGGGGGCCAATGATGAGCGAGACCGCCTTCTTCGTGAAGGACATGATCGGGCCCAAGGGCTCGGTCTCGATCGCCATAGAGGAATCGAAGACACAGTCGGCCGACGTCGACAGCCACACGAAGACGTCGGCACTGCGTGTGCACCATGCGTCGCTCAACCCGGAAGGCCACTTCGTGACGCCGGACGAGATCATCCGCATGGACGACGAACCGGGGCACCAGGAGCTGTGCAACCGCGAGCAGAAGCTGTTCCTCGACGCGATCCGCAATGACCGCGACATGGACAGCCACGTGGAGGATGCCATCAACTCGCTGCGCATCGTGCTGGCGGCGGACCACAGCGTGCGCACGGGCGAGGTGGTGCGGCTGTGAAGCTTCTCGGCGCGGTGAGCGAGGGGAGCGGCGCCATCAACGAGGATGGCTTCGGCTGGCTCGGCACCGCGGACGACATCTCTGCCGCATGGATCTTCGATGGCGTCACCGGCATCAACGAGCAGACTTGCCTGGGTGACGGCACGGATGCACGCTGGCTGGTGATGCGGGCCGATGCACGGCTCGTGGAGCTTGCCGCGCGCGACGTGCCGCTTGCTGCACTGCTCGCGCAACTGGTGGCGGGGCTGACCGCGGACTTCGCCGAGGCCAGTGCCGGCAAGGACATTCCCGCCGACTACGATCCGCCGGCCGCCTGCCTGGTGCTGGTGAAACGCTACGGCTCTTCCTGGCAGGCGCTGCGGTTGGGCGACTCCTGCCTCATCGCGCGCGACGGCGATGGCCGTCACCGCATCCACGCCGCCTCGCCCAACAACGTGCTCGACACCTGGCTGACGCGCGAAGTGGGCAAGCGCAGGGAGGCAGGGGTGTCGGATGTCAAGGCGCTGCTTGCCGCGTTCACCCCGCAGTTGCGGGCGGGCCGCGCCAGGCGCAACCAGCCCGGCGGCTATTCGATTCTCGAGGCAAGCCACACCGCGCTGGCGATGCCGGAGATCATCGATCTCGGCAATCCGGCCGAGATTCTGCTCTGCACCGACGGCTATTACCGGGCGGTCGACCACTATGGCCTGTACGACGATGCCGGACTGCTCGATGCCAGCGCGCGGGGCGTGGCAGACGTGCTGGCCGCGTTGCGGCGCAGCGAAGCGGACGATCCGGATTGCACGCGCCACCCGCGCTTCAAGCCGGCGGATGACGCGACGGCGGTCATGCTCGGACGCCGCCGCAACTTCGCCTAGCCATTTGGCGACAGGATGCAGCCTCCGGGTTGCTTTCGGCTGCAAAGGCGTTTTAATCGGGAGGTCCCAAACGCACCGCAGAGGTTCAGATGCGCACGCTCGTCAAGATTGCCGGTTTTGCCCTGTTGGTGACCGCCGTAGCGCCGGCCGCGCGCGCCGCCGACGTCGAGAACCCGCCCACATTCAAGGCCAGTGCACTGCTCGGCGCGCAGGTCCAGGGCCCGGGCTACACCGTGGCCCAGAAGGTGCCGAGCGACGGTTACGTTCGCATCTACACACTGCAGACGCCGTGGGGCCCGGTGCTGGTGCACGGCGACCACCGCCTGCAGACCCGCTTCAAGGAACTGGCGGCGGTCAATGCCATGGAGCAGACCTCGCAGTCCAAGCAGTTCGGCGACGCCGTGGTGAAGGCCGGCCTGCAGCCCGTGCAGTTCGCCGGCAAGCTGGTGACCGACCCGATCGATACGGTGAAGAACACCGTGTCGGGGGTGGGCAACCTGTTCAACTCCATCGGCGCAGGCATCCACAACATGGGCAAGACGCCGGAGAACGCCATCCAGGGCATAACCGGTGCTGCCAAGCAGCGCCGCGAGATCGCCTATAACTACGGCGTCGATCCCTATTCGACGTTCCCGCCGCTGAAGCAGAAACTGGACCAGATGTCGGACGCGGCGGCCGCCGGCGGCCTGGCGGTGACGGCGGCCTTCATTGCCGTTCCGGGTGCAGCCGGCACCATCGTCTCCAACGTCTCGACGGCGGGCAACGTCAACCAGATGGTGCGCGACTATTCCGCGGCCCAGCTGATGGACATGAACCGCGCGGCGCTGAAGAAGATGGGCGTCTCCTCCGCCATCACCGAGGCGCTGCTCGACAACACCAACTACACGCCCACCGACATGACGGCGATGACCGCTGCGCTCGGCACCATGGGCCGTCTGCAGAACCTCGATGCGCTGCTCGGCCTCGCCTCGCAGGCAGCGAATCGCGACGATGCCGAGTTCATGCGCTGGCGCATCGAACTGATGGCGTCCTACCAGCAGCGGATGAAGACCATGACCGGCTTCGTGGCGATTGCCGGCGTGCCGATGCCGATGGCGACGACGCGCAACAACGGCCTGCTCGGCGTCTTCCCGCTCGACGCCCTGTCGTGGACGAAGGACACCAGCCGCGCCATCACCGCGATCACCCAGGCGGCGCGCGCCCAGGGGATCACCGGGCCGCTGAACCTGATCATCACCGGCACGGCGACGCCGCTGGCCCAGAAGCAGCTGGCCAAGCTGGGCTGGAGCGTTCAGCAGCAGGCCTTCGACTAGCGCTCCTTGCGCTGCATCGCCTCGAGCAGGGCGGCGCCCAGGCTGCCGCCCTGCGACCCGCCTGCGGGCTTCGACGTGCCGAACTTGCCGACCTGCCTGCCGGCCTTCGGCTCTGCCTGATTGCCGCGTGACAGGCGCTGCTCGCGCGCCGATTCACCACCATCCTTGCGCATGGTGAGACCGATGCGGTTCCGCGCCACGTCGACGTCGACGACGCGCACGCGCACGATGTCGCCGGCCTTCACCACCTCGTGCGGGTCCTTGATGAAGCGATCCGCGAGCTGGCTCACATGGACGAGGCCGTCCTGGTGGACGCCGATATCGACGAAGGCGCCGAAGGCGGCGACGTTGGTCACCGTGCCCTCGAGCTGCATGCCGGGCTTCAGGTCCTTGATGGTCTCCACACCGTCGGTGAAGGTGGCGGTCTTGAAGCTGGGGCGCGGGTCGCGGCCGGGCTTCTCGAGCTCCGTGAGAATGTCCTTCACGGTGGGAAGGCCGAAATTCTCGCTGACGAAGTCCTGCGGCTTCAGGGCGCGCAGCTTCGCGGTGTCGCCCATCAGGGCGCGGATGTCGCGGCCACAGGAGTCGACGATGCGGCGGGCGACGCCATAGGCTTCCGGATGGACGGACGAGGAATCGAGCGGCTCCTCGCCGTCGCGGATGCGGAGGAAGCCGGCCGATTGCTGGAAGGCCTTGGGCCCGAGGCGCGACACCTTGAGAAGCTCCTGGCGCGAGCGGAAGGCGCCATTGGCGTGACGATGCGCCACGACGGCCTCGGCGAGGCCGGGCCCCAGGCCCGACACATAGGCAAGCAGCGGTGCCGAGGCCGTGTTGAGATCGACACCCACGGCGTTCACCGCGTCCTCGACCACGGCGCCCAGCGAACGGCCGAGCTGATACTGGTCGACGTCGTGCTGATACTGACCGACTCCGATCGACTTCGGTTCGATCTTGACGAGTTCGGCCAGCGGGTCCTGCAGGCGGCGGGCGATCGAGACGGCACCCCTGAGCGACACGTCGAGATCGGGGAATTCCTTCGCCGCAAGTTCCGAAGCCGAATAGACCGACGCGCCGGCTTCCGACACGATGACCTTGGTGGGCGCCTTCACGTCCTTCGGCAGGAGCGCCAGGGCATCGGCCACCAGGCGCTCGGTCTCGCGGCTTGCGGTGCCGTTGCCGATGGCGACGAGTTCGACCCCGTGCTGGGTGATGAGGCGCAGGATGGAGGCCTGGGCGCCGCGCAGATCGTTCTTCGGCTGGAACGGATAAAGCGTGTCGGTGGCCAGCAGCTTGCCTGTGGCATCGACGACGGCGGCCTTGACTCCGGTGCGGATGCCGGGGTCGAGCCCGAGGATGGGCCGCGACCCCGCCGGTGCCGCGAGCAGCAGGTCCTTGAGGTTGCGCGCGAAGACGGCGATGGCCTCGTCCTGGGCGCGGGCGCGGAGATCGCCCAAGAGATCGATCATCATGGTGATCGACAGCTTGACGCGCCAGGTCCAGTCGGCGACCGCGCGCAGCCACTTATCACCCGGGCCCGAGCCGCTGATGACGATGGCATTGGCGATGACCTGGCCGGCGCGCGCAGGACCCGTCTCCAGATCGGGCGCGATGTCGATCGAGACCACCTCTTCCTTCGCGGCGCGCAGCATGGCGAGCGCCCGGTGCGACGGCACGGAGTGCCAGGGTTCCTTGTGATCGAAATAGTCGGAGAACTTCGCCCCTTTCTCCTCCTGCCCTGCCACCACCTTCGAGGTGAGGAAGGCTTCGGCCTTCATGAAGGCGCGGAGGTCGCCCAGGAGGCCTGCGTTCTCGGCGAGGCGCTCCATCAGGATGTCACGCGCGCCGTCGAGGGCTTCCTTCAGCGTCTTGACGTTGTCGGTGATGAAGCCGGCGGCGAGCTTTTCCGGCTCGGCGCTGCGGTCGGCGAGGATGGCGTCGATCAGCGGCTCGAGGCCGTTCTCGCGGGCGATCATCGCCTTGGTGCGGCGCTTGGGCTTGTAAGGAAGATAGATGTCCTCAAGTTCGGACTTGGTGGTGGCGAGAGCCAGCGCGCGGGTCAGTTCGGGCGTGAGCTTGCCCTGCGAGGAAATCGATTCGACGATGGCCTTGCGGCGGTCGTCCATCTCGCGGAGATAGACCAGGCGTTCGGATAGCTTGCGCAACTGGGTGTCGTCGAGGCCGCCGGTCACTTCCTTGCGGTAGCGCGCGATGAAGGGCACGGTCGCGCCCTCGTCCAGCAGGCCGACGGCGGCCCGGACCTGGGTGGGTGCAGCGCCGATTTCCGCCGCGATGGTCTCAAAGATCTGTGTCGAACTGTCCAAGGTGTATCTCGTCAAATGCTCCGGCATGGCGCCGCCGTCCTCTCCTGCACATGGGCGCGGCGAGGGTCAAGGGACGAAGATTTCTGTGGATGGCAAACGCCACCTGCGCCATTTCCTTTTGCGCGAGGCTCGTCCAAACTGCGGGGCGTGAGCGATCAGGAGACAGACCAGGACGCGCCGCTGCTGAGCCGAATCGAGGTGGCCGCAGCGCTGGCATTTGCCCTTGCGATAACGATTGCACTACTTGTCCTGCTGTCGCCGCTCGCGGCGGTTTCGACCGGTGTGCTGGCGGCACTGATGGCGCTGATCACGCTGACCGACGTCAGGCATTTCATCATCCCCAATGAATTTTCGCTGCCCGCCATTCCGCTCGGCATCCTCGCCAATGTCGTGATGTTCCATGCCGGTGACTGGAGCGCGGGAGTGATGGAGAGCGGGCTCGGCGTGGCGCTCGCCGCCGGCAGTTTCTATCTGCTGCGGGCCGGGTGGTTTCGCTGGCGCGGCATCGAGGGGTTGGGCATGGGCGACGTCAAGCTGGCGGGTGTTGCCGGGGCGTGGCTCGGACCGGGCCTGCTGGCGCCCGCCTGTCTTGCTGCGGCACTCGCCGGCCTTGCGGCCGTGGTGGTCATGATGCTGATCCCGGGGCGGAAGCTTGCGCTGTCCGATCACATCCCCTTTGGCAGCTTCATCGCGCCCGTCATCCTGCTGTTCTGGATCTGGCGGGTTTTCGACGGCGTCCCATTCTGGTGAAAGACACAACCCTGAATTAAGGGTTTGATTACCGAATCGACGCATAAGTTTCACCGATCATTAGGTTTTCCGTCACCGGTCAGGGCCCTGGGCCCGGCTGCGGGGAGTGTCTCTTTGCCTTTGCCCGGCTTGCGTCATCGTTGTGAATTCCGTGCCCGGCGGCCTTTCGGGGCGGCGTTTCTCGGCTGCGCGGGCCTGTTGCTGGCCTCCTGCCAGGCGCCCAGCGCCTCGCTCGAGAGCACCAACCAGATCGACCTGACGGCCAAGACGCCGGAAAAGCTCACCAACCGTGGCGGCGGGCCGGTGATGAAGCCGGCTGCGCAGGCCGCGCGTTACGATGTCTATCCGGGAGCGAACCCTGCTGCCGCCGCCGCCGCGGGGGATGGGGGAGAGCCGCCTCCGGGCGTGGGCGAGCAGCAGGACGGAACATTCACCATCAACCTCGACGGCGCAACCGTGGCCGAGGCCAGCAAGCTCATCCTCGGCGAGACGCTTGGCTACAATTATACGGTCGATCCGAACCTGTCCTCGACGCTGACGATGGTCAGCAACCGCCCCCTCAACGCGCGTCAGCTGCTCGATGCCTTCGAGGCGGCCTTGCGGCTGGCGAACGCCGCGCTCGTCCAGTCCGACGGCAATTTCAAGGTCGTGCAGCAGCAGGCCATGGAAAATGAAACGACCAATCTCGATACCGGAAAGACGACGACGGCAGGCTATGGCGTCAGCGCCGTGCCGCTGCGCTATGTGAGCCCCGCGGCGATGGTCAATCTCCTCGACGGCTTCATGGAGCAGATCGGTTCCGCGCGGGCCTGGAGCGCCGGCAACCTGATCCTGATCCGCGGACCCGCGTCGCAGCGCCGGGCACTCGTCGACGTGGTCGCCAATTTCGACGTGGACACGATGAAGGACCAGACCTTCGGCATGGCCGCACTCGAGAACGGTCGCGCCGAGGACGTTGCCGGCCAGCTGACCAAGATCTTCGCCCAGGACAGCGCCAATGCGGGCAGCAATGGCCTGAAGGTGATCCCGGTGCCCAACATCAACAGCCTCATCATCATCGCCAACGACCAGAGCAAGGTGAAGCGCGCCATCACCTGGATCAGGCGGCTCGACCGAGAAAGCCTCGATGCGCCGAAGTCCTATGTCTATGCCGTACAGAACGGCAATGCGGTGGACCTCGCGAAGATCCTGAGCGCCACCTATGGCGGGGGCAGCGCCGGCGCCGGCCCCACGGCGGAGGTGGCACCCGATTCCCAGCCCATGGACGTTTCGGTCCCGAACGCCGGCCAGAACCCGCAGGACCAGATGCAGCAGGGCGACCAGGGCGGATACCAGCCGCCACAGCAGCCGACGACGCAGCCCGGGCAGCAGAGCGGGGATGCCGGCACGACATCCAGCACATCCCCGGCCCCTGGCGCTGCGGCGGGCAGCGGCAGCGGTGGCGGCGGCAGCAGTGGCGGCGGCATGACCGGGGTTTCCGGCAACGGCGTGCGTATCACGCCAATTCCCGCCAACAACACGCTGCTCATCAGGGCTTCGCCGCGCGACTACCGTGAGATCCTGTCGACGCTGGCGCAGATCGACCAGCCGGCGACGCAGGTGCTGATCAACACGACGATCGCCGAAGTGCGCCTGAACGACACGCTGCGCTATGGCGTGCAGGCCTATTTCCAGAGCGGCAACTTCAGCTACATGCTGAGCGACAGCAGTTCCGCCACCAGTCCGGTGATCAGCCCGAAGTTTCCCGGCATGAACTTCGTGATGGGCGGCATCAAGAGCCCGCAACTGGTTGTCGATGCGCTGGCCAAGGTCACCAATGTGCGCATCGTGTCTTCGCCATCTTTGCTCGTGATGGAAAACGAAACTGCCACCATCAAGGTGGGCGACCAGGTTCCGATCCAGACCCAGACCGAGACCACGCAGGGCGGCCAGACGGTGAACTCCTACGAATACCGCGACACCGGCGTGGTGCTGAAGGTGCGGCCGCGGGTGAATGCCAACGGGGTGGTGATGATCGATCTCGGCCAGGAACTCTCCGCCGTGCAGGACACCACCGGCATCAACGGCCAGCCGCAGTTCTCGCAGCGCACGATCAACAGCAAGGTGTCGGTCAACGATCAGCAGACGGTGCTGCTGGGAGGCCTGATCAACGGCACCGAAGACCGCAACCGCATGACTATTCCGGGCGCCGACAAGGTGCCGCTGCTCGGGCGGCTGATCGGCACGACCGGCGGCGCGGCGACCCGCACCGAGATGATCGTGTTCATCACGCCCACCATCATCAGGAATGGCGACGATGCCTCGCGCCAGTCGCAGAACCTGCGCGACAGCATGAAGAGCCTCAACTTCAACTGAGATCGGCGCGCGCCGCTCCGCGTTCTAGCCCCCGGTGTCGGGCGGCACGGTGTGCTGCTCGGGCACGGGTGGCGTGCCCGGCTGGCCCAGCGGCTGAGGCTGGGGAACCGGCATGGGCAACGGCAGGGGGAGCGGCAGGGGCTGAGGCGGCTGGGCGGGTTCGGCGCCGGCGCCGGGTTCAGGCGCTGACGATGCGTCGGCCTTGGCGAACATGCCGTAGGTGACGGGGCTGTCGGCGGCGCCGATCGCCACCGAGCGGTCGCCGACGTCGACGACGATCCAGTTCTCGATGCTCTCGCCCTTGCGGACATAGACGACCTCGCCGCTCGCGGCGATGCGCACGGCGGCGATGCGGCCGTCGGGGCCGGTGGCGACGCCGAGAAGCTTGTAGTCCTCGGGGCCCGGACCCTGTGGCGCGGCGGGCGGCGGCTCTGCCACGGGGGGCGGCGCCGCCGGGGGCTGTTCGACGGCCACGGGCTGCGCGGCCGGGCGGGGCTGGCGCGAGGGATTGAACAGCGGCCGTTCGACGATGGCGGCGAAGGCCTGCGGATCGAGGCCTTGCAGCGGATTGAGCTTCACCGTTCCACTGCGTGCCGCCAACGCCGCGGGCGCCGGGGCGTTCCCGCTTGCCGGACCCTGGAACGCGCCGATGTTGTCGTAGACGAGATAGCCGCCGAGGAGTGCCGCAAGACCGGCGAGGCCCAGGAGACGACGGTTCATGGCTGCGCCCTCCAGCCATAGGCCTCGATCCTGAAAGTCATGCGCAGCGCCTCGGAGGGATAGGCGTCCCCCTCGCCCGCGGCGGCGGCCGGCTGCACCTCGAGGCCGGTGACGAACATGATGGGCAGTGCCGACTCGATATCGGCAAGGAAGCTGCGCAGCTGCTCGATGCTGCCTTCGGCATCGATGCTGAGGCGGTAGGGCGCCGCGGCAGCCGCGTCCCCGGTGTCGACCGGCTGCATGCGTTTCACCGCAAGACCGGCGCGCTGGGCCGCCTCGCCCGCGATGGCCTGGAACCTGGCGAAGGCGAGACCCGGCGTTGCGCCGTCGAGGAACATGGGCGCCACGTTATCGGCTGCCGTGAGGCGCGTCGCACCGTCGCGCACGGCCTTGGCGGCGCGCGCCGCGACCATCTGATGCTCCGCCTCGGCCTGGCGCAGCCGGTCCGACGCGGCGGATTGCCACGCGAAGACCAGGTAAGCCAGCAGCACCAGCAGAGCGGCGAGCGCGGCGATGATCGCCATGCCCTTGCGGGCCTCGGTGGAGTAGCCGGCGCCGGCCTTGAGCACCGTCATCGCGCCACCGCCAGAGTCGTGCCGGGCGCGTCGACAAGCGGCGGCACTCCCGCTATGTATCTGTCCATGCTGCCTGCGTTCAAACGCTCACTCATGCTTGCCCTCATGGCTTTCGCCCTGTTCGGCGGCCCGCGACAGGGGTGGGCGGAATCCCTCGATTGCCTGATCAGCCGCGGCAACCAGTGCTTTGCCACCGGCTGCGACAACAGCGGCAAGTCGCAGCGGCTGTCGCTCGACCTTGCCGCCGGCACCTACCGCCTGTGCCCCAACCGGTACAACGACGACGGCTGCACCGAGGCGCCGATGCAGTTCGACATCCGCGACACGGCGATCGTGGGCATCAGCAAGCAAGGGCCCGAAATCTCGGCGCGGGCCATTTTCATGAACCGCGTGACGGGGGCACTCAGCACGTCGCTGCTGGCGGCGGGCGTGTCCGGCGTCGATTTCGGCAGTTGCGAGATTCCGCGCTGAGACGGTCATGGCGCGGCCTCGGGCGGCGGCGCCTTTTCCAGCGTGGCGATGAGTGAGAACGCATCGGAATTGCTGTTCTGGTCGAGTTCGGTGGCGGCCGCGAAGTTCACCCCCTGGAAATCGGGCGAAGCCTCGAGGATCTGGATCAGTCCCGGAACGCCGCTTCCCTGGCCCTTGATGGTAAGCTGGTCACCGTCGAGCTCCAGCGACACGAGGTGCACGTCGTCGGGCAGAAGCTTCGAGAGTTCGTTGACGACGTCGATGGCCGAGAGCCTGTCGCGCCGCGCCTGCTGCAGGCGATTGGCGGCGGCGACCAGCGGCGTCTCGCCCTCGGACGCGCCATTGGGCCGGAGCGATGCGAGGAGTGCCGCGGACTCATCCTCCATGCGCGAGGCTTCCGCACTGGTGCGGTAGATCGAGAACAGGCCGAGACCGAACAGCACCGCGGCAGCCGCGGCGGCCATCCTTGCCCGGTGCACGGCGCGGGCCCGCGCCTCGCGCCGGACATCGCCGCTGCCCAGTTCGATGTCGACCGCGCCGCCATCGGGCAGTTCGACGGCGAGCGCCTTCACCTCTGCGCCCGCCTGCCTGAGGGTTGCCGAAAGATCGTCGAGCAGGGCGCGGCTCACCACCGCCACCGTCACTGCCGTGTGCTGCGGGTCGCCCGCAATGGGTTCGGCGCGCATGCCCCAGAGGCATTGCGCCAGCGGCCAGGGTGCGAGGCCTTCCACCTTGTTGCGCACGATGGCGCGCAGGACGTCGTCAGGCTGTTGCGGCAGCACCAGCCGCTGGCTGATCGACTGATCGGCGGCGAGGCTCAGCGCCACGGCGGAGCCCATGCCGGGCTGCAGGCGCGGGGCGATCTCGCGCAGCGCCTGCTGCGGCCGCCCGGCGATGCTGAGCAGCGTCTCGGGCTCTCTGCCGTGCATGCGGATGGCGTCCACGCCCCCGGCATGAACCCGCAGGTCGAGGGCCGGACGTTCGCCCGAGGCGCGGCGCAGGGCTGCCTCTTCGACAAGTGCGATGACCGGCGTGGACAGGGCCTTCCAGATGCCATCGAGCGAGATGTTGATATCCTTGCCGGCCATGCTCACTCTTCCTCGAGCGCCAGCGTGCCGAAGGGAAGCGGCCCCTGCGGCATGAGGCGGACCACGGCCCGCGCCGCGGTGCCGGGCAGGATCGAGGGACCCTCGTCGAGCTTCACCTCGACCATGAAGACCCGGGGCGGCTTGGTGGTGAGCAGGCCCGGCAGCCGCTGCATGATCTGCTGCAGCCGCGCATCGGCAGCGCCCGTGCCAGATTTTCGTGCCATGGCGATGACCGACATGTCCTTGTTCGTGAGACCCGGAATTGCCTGCAGCACCTGATCGGGCGCCGCAAGCGGATTTATCTCGCCCGTCGGATTATAGACGGTGAGGCCTGCGCCAAGCGATGCGGCATCATCGGCCGGAATGCCGAGCACGGCCGGAAGCTGATCCACCGCGATGAAAATGATCGGCGGTGGAAGTTGCTTGATCTTGTCGAGGGCGGGCGCGGCAGCCGCGCTTCCACCCGGCACAGCGCCCTTCTGGCCGGCCTGCCCAGGCTGGCCGGACGCGGGCTTCGCTTGCGCTCCGGCGAGTGCCGGCTCGACGGCGGCCCGCAGCTTGGTGATGCGGTCCGCCAACCCGTCGGCCTGCTTGCCGAGGCCGCTGAATCTCGCCACCGCCTCGATGAGCTTGGGATCGGAGCGGTTGAGATCGACATAGCCGGCCGCATCGCGCAGCGTGACGGTTGCCGAGATGCCGTTGCCGAGATCGATGGAGGTTTCATCGCCGGCCAGCAGGCCACGTTTCTTTTCCGGGGTTGCGAGAATGATGGCCTTGGCGGCCTCGATGCCGGAGCGCACCGCGAGATGCGAGGCCAGGCGACGCTGTTCGAGATCCTCGTTGCCGATGCCGGCGCGCGTCAGCGCCGAGACGGCGACCACCATCACCGACATGATCGCCACGGCCAGCAGCACCACGATCAGGATGATGCCGCGCTCGCGATGACGGAGCGGGCTCATTGCGTCGTGTCCTTTTCCTCGGCGGTGCCGCAGCGGGCCTCGCGGTTTCCGGCACAGTCGACCTCGGAGTCGATGGCGAGCGACTGCACGAAACCCGGCACGCGGAGGCGGCCGGTGGCCTGGTTGGTGACGGTGAGGCGGATCTGCTCGGGCATGGTCTCGGCCGCCTGCCAGCTGTCGCTCCATTCGCGCTGGCCCGAGCGCTGGGCGCGATAGGCGAAGGCGATGTCATAAGGGCCCGACAGCAACACGACCGGGTCGCGCCACTCCGGCAGGGCATCGGAGCCAGCCCGCGGCAGGGGCGCGCGCTCACGCACCAGCAGCCGATTGTCGTCCTTGCCCTGAACGCTGAGGCGGATCAGGAACAGGCCGGGTGCCGTCAGCCCTTCGGCCTCGCGCAGCGGGTAGATGATGGTGTCCGGCCGGCCATCGAAGACGTAGCCGGCGAATTCGGTCGGCGATGCCGAGCGCCGGATCTTGGCGATGCGCGCGACGTCGGCTCCGAAGACATCGACTGCCGCACCGATTTCCGACTGCTCGCCGAGGCTGCGGCGGGTACGGTCGCTGCCCTTGCCCACCGCCGACATCGCCATGTTGAGGGACACGAGGATGAGCGAGGCGAGCACCATCGCGGCGAGCACTTCGATGAGCGTGAAGCCGGCCTCGTTGCGCTGTGGTACGCTGCTTGTCATCGGCTGAGCTTCAATGCCGTGCCGGTGATCACGCCGCCCGCGCCCCAGCCCACCGACGCGGTGAGGCGGTACATGCGATAGGAGTCGGGCAGCTTGCCGGGACCTGCGACCGGCTCGATGCCGAGTTGCCAGTGATAGGGCCCTGAATCGCCCTCGCGCTGCGCCGCGGAAGTTTCCGCCGCCGCCAGTTCGTCTTCCAATATGGACTGCAGGATGAGGCGCGCGCCGAGGTGCTGGTCGAGCACGCTGGCGCCCTTCAGCGAACCGCCGACGCCGCTCGTCAGCACCGCGATGGCGCTGGCCGCGACCGCCAGCGCGCACAGTACCTCGACCAGCGAGAAGCCCGCCTGGGTCTCAGAGCGTCTGGGCATCGGCCCGCCCCGTCAGCCAGTTGATCTTCAGCCCGTAGCTGCGACCGCGAAAAGCGAAGGTGAGCTGGCCACCCGTCGAACCGCCGGAGGGAAAGAAGCGGACAGCCGGGAGGCTGCCGTCCTTCGGCACCGCCACCTGGGCATCGAGGGCCACGCCCGCGGGCATGTCCAGCATGCGGCTGCCGTCCGAGAAACTGAGGCGCCTTGCCTTGGCGTCGATCATGACGGCGGTCTGGGCATGGGTTTCGATGGCGGCGGTGCGGGCGTCGCGGAACATCGCCTCGGCATCGACGAGGAACGAGCGCACGCGTGCCGATTCGAGACTCGAATGGCCCACCGACATGACGGAGCTTGCCGACAGCACCAGGATCACCAGCACCACCAGCAGTTCGATCAGGGTGAACCCTGCCTGTGCCTCAGTTCGAGACGTCGGCATTCTCGTCCGTACCGCCTTCCTTGCCGTCTGCGCCCAGGGTCTTGATCTCGAAGGATGTGCCGTTCTGGCCCGCCTGGTAGAGGTAGGGACGTCCCCACGGATCCTGGGGAACGCCGCCCTTGGTGAGGTAGGGGCCATTCCAGCCCGGGATGTTGCCCGGCGACTTCACCAGCGCGGTGAGCCCCTCGGTGGAGGTGGGATAGCGGCCGACATCGATGTGGAAGAGCTCCATCGCGGTCACCAGGCTCTCGATCTGGACATGCGCCGTCTTGGCCCGCGAGCTTCCGAGATAGCCGATGACGCGCGGTCCGATGATCGAGGCGAGCAGCACGAGGATGACCAGCACGACGAGCAGTTCGACGAGGGTGAAGCCCGCCTCGCGGTTGCGCCGTCCGTCGTGCCTGCGGAGCTTTTTCTGGATACGGCTCGAAATCATGAGGTGAAACCCTGTCAAATGGCGAGATCGTTGATGGAGATCACCGCGCTCATCAGCGAGGTGATGATGAATCCGACGAAGACGCTGAGCACCAGGATGATGATCGGGCCGAGCAGCGAGACGGTACGGTCGGTCAGGCGGTCGAGTTCGTCGTCGAGAATGTCGGTGACGCGCAGCAGGCTGGGCGTGAGATTGCCGGTTTCCGCGCCCACCTTGATCATGCGGGCCAGCAAGGGCGGCAGGATGCGGGAGCGTTCGAGCGGAACCACGAAGTCCTCGCCGCGGCGCAGCGCCACCTCCATGTCTTCCGCCGCCTTGAGGATGCGGCGGTCGGGGCTGGTCGAGGCGATGAGCTTGAGGCTCGCCGGCAGGTTCATGCCGGCGGCCGACAGGGTTCCGAGCAGGCGGCAGAACTGCGCCACTTCGGACTTCATCAGCAGCGTGCCCAGAAGCGGCAGGCGCAGCGCCACGTCGCGCAGGAGGCGCGGCAGGGACGTGCGCGTCCAGAGATAGCCCATTGCGATCACCGCGAGGCTGACCACCATGGCCAGCGTGATGCCGTTGGCGATGAGCCAGTCGGAAACATTGAGCACCATCTTGGCGGATTCGGGGACGGGCGCGCCGCTGCTCGAGATCATGTCCTTGATGCCGGGCACCACCGAGACCATGAGGAAGATGACGACGCCGATCGACAGCACGACCAGCATGATGGGATAGACGAGGGCCGAGACGACCTTGCCTCTCACCTTCTGCTCGCGTTCGCGCGCCGTGGCGAGGCGGTCGAGCACCGAGGCGAGCGTGCCGGTCGCTTCGCCCACTTCCACCATCGACAGATAGAAGGGGGGGAAGGCGCCGGTCTCCTCCAGCGCATCGTGGAAGCTGCGGCCCTTGCGGATGGCGCCGCGCACCTCGACGAGGGCGGCGGCGAGCGACTTCGAGAAGGTTTCGCCCGACAGGATCTCGAGCGAGCGGTTCAGCGTGGTGCCGGCCTGCAGCAGCCAGGCGAGCTGGCGGGTGAAGCCCGTCAGCTCCTGGCGGGGGATGCGCCCGCCGGTGATGCTCATGAAGGAGGTGGCGCCATCGCCGGCGTCCTCGCGCAGCTCGATGGGATGGAGGCCCTGTTCGGACAGGCGGCTGATCGCCAGCGAGCGGTCGGCGCCCTCGATGGTGCCCATCACCCGCTCGCCCGAGTCCCGGATCGCCGAATAGCGGAAGCTCGCCATCAATCCTCCGACGTCACCCGCCCGAGTTCCTCGATGGTGGTGAGGCCCTCACGGCATTTGGCAAAACCGTCCGACATCATGCTGGGCGTACCCGCCTTGCGCGCCGCCAGCGCGATGACATCGGCTGAAACGCCCGGCTTGATGAGGCGGCGGACGTGATCGTCGATCACCATCGCCTCGAAGATGGCGGCGCGGCCCGAGAAGCCGGTGTTGCCGCAATAGGTGCAGCCGCAGGCGCGGTACAGCGTCACGCTGCCGTTTCCCGAGGCGCCCGCACTGTCGGGCAGCTGCGCCAGGAGATCGGGCGTCGCCTCATAGGGCTCGCGGCAATGGATGCACAGCTTGCGCACCAGGCGCTGGGCCACCACGCAGCGCAGCGTCGAGGCGATGAGATAGGCCTGGACGCCGAGGTCGAGCAGGCGGATGACGGCGCCGGCGGCGGAATTGGTGTGCAGCGTGGTGAGCACGAGATGGCCGGTGAGGGCGGCGTTGACGCCGATGCTCGCGGTTTCCGAATCGCGCATTTCGCCGACCATGATGATGTCGGGGTCGAAGCGCAGCAGCGAGCGCAGGGTGCGCGCGAAGCTCAGGCCGATCTCGCTGTGGATCTGGATCTGGTTGACGCCTTCGACCTGGTATTCGACGGGGTCTTCGATGGTGACGATCTTGCGGCGGGGATCGTTGAGAACGCCCAGCACCGCGGCGAGCGTGGTGGTCTTGCCGCTGCCGGTGGGGCCGGTCACCACGATCATGCCGTGGGCATGCTGGATCTGCTGCCGCAGCTTGGCGAGATCGGCGGGCGACAGGCCGAGGCGGTTGATGTCGGGCGCCTGGGTGTTGGAACTGAGGAAGCGGATGGCGATCGACTCGCCGTGAATCGTCGGCATGGTCGCCACGCGGATGTCATGCTCACGCTCGGCGATCCGCAGCCGCGCGCGGCCATCCTGCGGCAAGCGCTTTTCGGCAATGTTCAGGTTGGTCAGGATTTTCAGCCGCGACACGGCGGCGCGGCCCAGTTCGCTGGACAGGCGCTCGCGCTCCTCGAGCAGGCCGTCGACACGATGCCTGACGATGACGTAGCCGCGCGCGGGCTCGATGTGGAGGTCGGTGGCGCGGGCGGCCGAGGCTTCGCGGAAGAGCCGGTTGACGAGGTCGATGACCGGCGCGTCGAGTGCCAAGTCCTTCAGCGTGTCATCGTCGTCGGAGCCGAAGTTGCCATTGGTCTGGCCGGCGTCGGCACGCTCTTCGTCGAGGCGCTCGATCGCCGAGAGAATCTGATTGTCGGTGGCGAGCGACAGCGACAGGTCACGGCCCGAGGCAAGCCTGAGGGCGGCGAGTGTGGCGTCATCGGAGGGATCGCTGACGATGACCGACAGCGTGTCGCCCTGCACGCTCACCGGCAGGACGTGGCGCTCGCGCATGAAGCGCAGCGAAATCGCGTCCGGCAGCACGCGCTCCGAAGGCCAGGCCGTGGCGATCGGCAAATCGAACACGCGGCCGAGTTCGGTTGCCAGCACCTGCTGGTCGACCAGGCCCTGGCGCAGCAGCAGCCGCACTTCCGTGTCCCGGCCCTCGGCGGCCTGGCCGACGATGAGCGCCGCCTGCTCATTCGAGATGAGGGCGCGCCGGGAAAGATCGCTGAGAAGGTGTTTCACGGTGTCCTAGTCTACAGGGCCAGCCTTAACCGCACAATAAACGGCGTCAGCTTTGGAAGCGGTTGCTCATGACGGTTGCAGGGACAGCGATCCGCGCAGCGCCTCCGCCGCCTGGCGCACCACCTCTGCAATATGTTGCAGCTGGCCGGCCAGCGGGCTGGTCCGCCGCCAGATCATGCCGATGGTGCGGCGGGGCTGCGGCGCGGCGAAGCGGGCGAGCGAAACTGCCGCCGAGCGGGTCTCGACCACGGCGGCCATTTCCGGAATGAACGTGACGCCGATCCCTGCCCCCACCATCTGCACGAGGGTCGAGAGCGAGCTTCCTTCCAAAACCTCGCGCGGCAGGCTGGAGGCCATGTTGCAGAAGGCCAGAGCCTGGTCGCGGAAGCAGTGCCCCTCCTCCAGCAGAAGGAGGCGCATCTCCTTCAGCATGTCGCTGCTGGGCACCGGCTTCGCAGCGTCCGCCGCGGGCCGCACCAGCAGGAATTCCTCAACGAACAGAGGCGCTTCGGCGAAGGCCGCTTCCGAGACCGGCAAGGCCACGATGGCGGTGTCGAGGCGACCCTCGGAGAGCTCGCGCAGGAGCTTGCCCGTCAGCGTCTCGCGCACATGAATGTCGAGACCGGGGTGCAGACGATTTAGGTTGCCGACGATGGCCGGCAGCAGATAGGGCGCCACGGTGGGAATGACGCCGATGCGCAAGCGGCCCGAGAGCCAGCTGTGCGAGGCCCGGGCGACGTCGGCCAGCTCGTCGACGGCGCGCAGGATTTCGCGCACACGGGGTGCGAATTCCTCGCCGAAGCGGGTGAGCCTGACCTGGCGGGGGCTGCGCTCGAAGAGCTCCGCCCCCAGCGACTCCTCGAGATCCCTGATCTGCAGCGACAGCGCCGGCTGGGAGACCGCACAGGCCTCCGCAGCCCGGCCGAAATGGCCATGCCGGGCCAACGCTTCGAAATAGCGCAGCTGCCGGAGGGTGAGGTTGTTCATAGGTTATTCTTATCGTAACAATCAGAAAATTCAACTATTCCTAATCGGTTGTCTGGAGTAGAGAAGGCGCAGCGTTGGGGGAAGGCGCGGCCGGAGACGGCCCTTGGCCTCGAAGCACTCGTCATTCATCGTTCAATCGGAGGGAAATCATGGACAAGAAGGTCGCCGACACCGTAGCGGGATGCCCGTTCCACGGCGCGCCCAAGCATGCCAGCTTCACCGGGCGTTCCAACGCCGACTGGTGGCCGAACCAGCTGAACCTCAAAATCCTGCACCAGAACTCGGCGCTGTCGAGCCCGATGCCGGCGTCGTTCAACTATGCCGAGGCCTTCAAGAAGGTCGACTACGCGGCGCTGAAGAAGGACCTCGCCGCCGTGATGACCAATTCGCAGGATTGGTGGCCGGCCGACTATGGCCATTATGGTCCGCTGTTCGTGCGCATGGCTTGGCACTCCGCCGGCACCTATCGCACAGGTGACGGCCGCGGCGGTGCGGGCAATGGCACACAGCGCTTTGCGCCGCTCAACAGCTGGCCCGACAACGCCAACCTCGACAAGGCCCGCCGCCTGCTGTGGCCGGTGAAGCAGAAGTACGGCAACCAGATCTCCTGGGCCGACCTGATGATCCTCGCCGGCAACGTCGCCATGGAGACGATGGGCTTCAAGACCTTCGGCTTCGGCGGCGGGCGTGCCGACGTGTGGGAACCGGAAGAGGACATCTTCTGGGGCAGCGAGGACACCTGGCTGGGCGACAAGCGCTACACCGGTGACCGCGAGCTGGAAAACCCGCTCGCCGCGGTGCAGATGGGCCTGATCTACGTGAACCCGGAAGGCCCGAACGGCAAGCCGGACCCGGTGGCCTCGGCCCGCGACATCCGCGAAACCTTCGCCCGCATGGCGATGAACGACGAAGAGACCGTGGCGCTGATCGCCGGCGGCCACACCTTCGGCAAGACCCACGGCGCCGGCCCCGCCAGCGACGTGGGCCCGGAACCGGAGGCCGCCGACATCACGGCGCAGGGCTTCGGCTGGCTGTCGAAGTACAAGTCGGGCAAGGCGGGTGACGCCATCACGTCGGGCCTCGAAGGCGCCTGGACGACGACGCCCACGCAGTGGAGCAACAACTACTTCCACAATCTCCTCGCCTTCGACTGGGAGCTGAGCAAGAGCCCGGCCGGCGCCTGGCAGTGGAAACCGAAGAACGCCGAGGCGCAGAACACCGTGCCGGATGCCTTCGACCCTGCGAAGCGCCACGCCCCCACCATGCTGACGACCGACATCGCCCTGAAGGCGGACCCGGCCTACGAGAAGATCTCACGCTTCTTCCACGACAACCCCGACAAGTTCGCCGACGCCTATGCGCGCGCCTGGTTCAAGCTGACCCACCGCGACATGGGACCGAAGGCGCGCTACCTCGGACCCGAGGTTCCCGCCGAGGACCTGATCTGGCAGGACCCGCTGCCGGCGCGTGACTTCGACGTGATCGACGCTGCCGACGCGAAGGCGCTGAAGGCGAAGATCATGGCCACGGGCCTTGGCATCGCGACGCTGGTTTCCACCGCTTGGGCCTCGGCCGCGACCTTCCGCGGCTCTGACAAGCGCGGCGGTGCCAATGGCGCGCGCATCCGCCTCGCTCCCCAGAAGGACTGGGACGTGAACCAGCCGGAGAAGCTCGCCAAGGTGATCGCGGCGCTGGAAGGCGTGCAGAAGGACTTCAACGCGGCCCAGTCGGGCAAGAAGCGCGTGTCGCTCGCCGACCTCATCGTGCTCGGCGGCTCAGCCGCCATCGAGGAAGCGGCGAAGAAGGCCGGCCACAGCGTCGAAGTTCCCTTCACGCCGGGCCGCGTCGACGCCACGCAGGAGCAGACCGACGTAGAGTCCTTCGGCGTGCTCGAGCCGACGGCGGATGGCTTCCGCAACTACCTGAAGACGAAGTACTCGCTCTCGGCCGAGGAACTGCTCGTCGACAAGGCGCATCTGCTGACGCTGACTGCGCCGGAGATGACGGCCCTCGTCGGCGGCATGCGCGTGCTGAACGCCAACCATGGCCACTCCCAGCACGGCGTGTTCACCACGCGTCCCGAGGCGCTCACCAACGACTTCTTCACCACGCTCCTCGACATGGGGCTGGAGTGGAAGGCGACGAGCCCGGCGGAGGACACCTTCGAGCTGCGCGACCGCAAGACCGGCGCCGTGAAGTGGACGGCGACGCGGGTTGACCTGGTGTTCGGCTCCAACTCGCAGCTCCGCGCCCTGGTCGAGGTCTATGGTCAGTCCGACGGCGAGGCGACCTTCGTCGCCGACTTCGTCAAGGCCTGGACCAAGGTGATGAACGCCGATCGCTTCGACGTGAAGTAAGCAAGATCGATGCGGGACTGGCGGAAGGGCGGCGCAAGCCGCCCTTTCTATTTGCCGATGAGTGTCGCCACGCCGACGTCGCCATCGAAGACGTAGCGGTTGACGCGCTTCGCCGGAAGTTCGTCGCGGTCGCTGTAGGAGGTGACCTCGCCGATGATCTGCCGGCCCTGCAGTTCCGCAATGATGAGGTCGCGTTCGGAATTGGTGTCGGCGGCGGTCCGATGCGTGACCTGGAACGACAGCCAGGTGAGCGAGAAGCCGGTATCACGCGTTGCCGCCCCCACCCACAGTGCCGGCTCACCCTCGGGCGGACGGTCGGTGCTCAGCCAGAAGCCCGGCGTTCCCAGAGAATCCGCGACGACGGTTTGGCCGATGCTCCAGAACCGCACGTGGTGGCGCTTGCGCGGGCTGTTGTCGATGGGTTTCTGGAATCCGATGTCCTGACCGCGGCCGAACAGGAACAGCGTGCTGAAGGGCGCGCTCGGATAGGGCTTGTTCAGCACGAAGGCCTGCACCATGCGCCATGAACTTGCGAGACTGAGCCTGTCCGCCTCGGTCCAGCCGATGGCGGCGAAGGCGGCGCGCAATTGCGGCAGCGTGCCGATGAGGGCGATGTTGACGGGATCGCCCGGCAGTCCGTCACCCGTCGTCGTATAGGCGGGCACGTGCTGGCGTTTGAGGACCTTGAGGCCCATCCGGATGGCGCGGGGAAGGATGACGTATGCGGCGAGACCGTAGGTGACCGCGACGGCGGCGATCCATGGCAGCGTGTTGTCGGTCACCTTGAAGACGACGAAGACGATCAGCCAGACCGTCAGGATGCCAATCAGTACGACCAAGGTGCGCCGCCAGAGCAGGAGCAACAGTCGCATGGCCGTCAGAAATCGATGTTGAGGAGCGAGAAATCGTCAGGCAGCGGACCCGGGCCGTTGAGGCCGCGGACCCAGTCGAGCATCTCACGAGGTGTTTCGCTACGCGCGAGCCGCTCGACGAAGGTCTGGAATTCCAGCATCTCGCCGGGCGCCGTCTCGACCTCGAAGGTGCCGTCGCTGACGAGGTGCAGACGATCGCCCGCGGCCACATTGCAATGCGCCGTGCGATAGCGCATCGCCTCCATCATGCCGATGGCGATGCCGGGCGTGGCCAGCGTCTGCACGCTGCCATCGGCCTTGCGCAGCACCGAGGGCGGATGGCCGCCACTGGCATAACGCAGTTCACCGGTGCTGCGCTTCAGCACGCCGTACCAGATCGTGAAGTACATGTTGTTCTGCCGTTCCATCGGAAAGGCGTCGTTGAGTGCGGAGAGCACGGCGCCCGGGTCGCGGAAATCGGTGTTGGGAAGGGCGGCCGAACGCAGCACGTTGATGGCGGTCACCGAGAGAAGTGCCGCGCCGACGCCATGGCCGCAGACGTCGAGCAGGTAGAAGGCCATGTGGTCGGGGTCGATCTGGTGATAGCCGAAGCTGTCGCCGCCGAGTTCGGTCGAGGGTTCCAGCAGCCACTCGGTACGCGGCGCCGTCGTGCGGGGCTCTGGCAGGATCGAAAAGATGTAGTTGGCGGCCTCGGTCAGTTCTTCCGACAGCCGCTTCTGCGTGACGGTGAGGGCGAGATTTGCCTCGGCGAGCTGGTCTTCCACCGCCTCGCCATGCTCGATCGTCGCCTGGTAGAGCAGGTTCAGGTCGTCGAGCTCGGCCCTGACATCGGCCAGTTCCGCCTCCAGTGCGGCGAGCCGGTCCGCCGGACCGGCCGCTGCCTCACTCACCGATCCGGCACTCACGCGAGCGCGGAAATCGCCTGGGCGACGCTGTCGTGCAGGCCGAAGATATTGTCGAAGCCCGATACGGCAAGAACTTCCTTCACGTTGTTCTTGGCGCAGGCGATGGTGAGGCCGCCTCCGGCCGACTTCGCCTTCTTGGCCGTGGTGAGGATGACGCGCAGGCCGGCGGAGGAGATGTAATCGAGGTCGGTGGCATCGATCACCACCTTCTTCGGACCATTTTCGAGAAGTGCCGCAGCATCGTCCTCGAAGGCCTTGGCGCTGTTCGAATCGATGCGGCGCGCCGGCTTGAGGACGAGAGCGCCGTTCACGGTTTCATGGTTGAGGCTGGTCACTTTTTCTTCTCCCTGCTGGGCCGCCTAGGCGGCCTTCACGTTCATTTCCAGTGTCAGACGGTTGAACCCGTCGACACGCCTGTAGTCAAGACGGTCCATGAAGCTTTTCACGATGGTGAGACCGAGCCCGCCCACCTCGCGGGTTTCGATGTCGCCCGCGGGCGGCGTCGTCTCGGCCTGCAGCGGGTCGAAGGGCGGCCCGTTGTCGGCGAGCTCGGCGTGGAGCACCCCGTCACGGTGTTCGATTGCCAGGCTGATGGTGCCGTCGCTGCGGCCTGCAAGCCCGTAGGATATGATGTTGGTGATCAGCTCGTCGAGAGCGAGGCCGAAGCGCAGGGACTGGGCGGCGGGTACGCCATTCTCGGCGCCGAATTCTTCGAGCGTGTCGATGACGCGCGCGACTTCCTGGACATCGTTCGCCAGCGACATGTCGATGCGGGCGCTCAACCGGAAACCCCTCTCAAATCCGTTGCTGTGGCGGGTATCGCACGCCAGTGCGGCAGGTCAAGCCCCGCTGCGGAAGAAGCATGCATGCAGCAGCGCCATGCCACGACAAATGAGGATTTCGCTTGCCGGCAAAAGTCGATATGGTGCGGCGCGCGGCGGCGACCGCCGTCGGGACATTTTGTTACGGGGCCTTACCATGCTGACAGTTCCGGAGGAGTTCCTCCTTCTTACCCTCAAGGATGAAGACGGCGGTTTTGTCGACATCCCGCTCGAATATCAGCGCGCCGGCTTCGTCGGCGCGGCGATCATGGAACTGGCGCTTCAGGACCGGCTCGACAATGACGTCAATCGCGTCTGGGTTGTGGACAAGACCCCCACCGGCGATGCTTCGCTCGATCCGGTGCTGGCCCGTCTCGCCAGCCCTGGCTTCGACAACAGCGCCGAGAACCTCATCAACCAGCTGATCGAACTCGGCGACCCGGTGCGCGAACAGGCGCTGAAGCGGCTGTGCGACAAGAAGATCCTGGTGGAGACCGAGGGCCGCCTGCTGTGGTTCCTCAAGACCCGGCGCTATCCGGCGATCGACGGCAAGGAAATGCGCGAGGTGAAGCTGCGCCTCCTCGAGGTGCTGCTGCGCGACGGCCTGCCCGACCCGCGCGACTGCTGCCTGATGTCGCTCGCGGAGACCTGCGGCATCATCCGCCAGATCGTTCCGCAGTCGGAATTGAAACTGGCGCGCGAGCGGGTCGCCAAATTCTCCAGGATGGAGCTCATCGGCCAGAACGTGAACCACTATATCGAGATCTTCGAGCGCGCGATGGCGCTGGCGACACCCGCCCACATGTAAGCGGGCCGGCAATGGTTGCGAACGGGGCGCTGGCTTGGCCGGCGCCCCATTTTTTTGTCAGCGCTCGACCTTGTCGAGGTCCGCCGCCATGTCGCGCACGCGCTCCATGGTGAGGAAATCAAGGGTCATGGGCAGGCCGAGTTCGACGGATGGCGCATGCTGCAGCCTGACGCTGACGCTGGCGGGGGCGGCCGCCAGCAGGTGACCACCGCGCGTGCGGTCCTTCGTGATGAAGTGCAGGTGCAACCCGGGCAGGTGCACGCCCGCGAGGAAGTTCGGCGTGTAGAAGCCGACGATGGTGCCCTCGACGTCATTGAATTCGAATACCGTCTGCAGCCGGGCGATCTCCGCCAAGGGCAGATAATTGCTCATCTTCGGCACGGATCGGGCGCGGACATGGTCGAAACGGCCATCGATGCGGATGGCATACATCAGGTTGGAGGACGGCACGAGATCGAGCAGCGCATGCTCGAAGGCGGCGGCGTCGATCCTGCCGAACTGCTCTTCGGTATCGCCTTCGAACTGTGTGGTGAGCGCGAAGGGGGTGCGCACCTCATCACCGATGATCTCGGCGTCGCCCTGCGGGCGCAGACAATAGACGAGGCCGTCGAGCAGCACCATTTCACCGTCCAAGTCGTTGAAGGTGCCGATGCCGAGATTGCCCTTCTCGCGTATGAGGCCGATCGTCGTGTCCGCCCTATAGATCCCCTCGACCAGTGCGGCCAGGGGCGCCGAGATGAAGACCGGCGGCCGCACCTTCCGGCCGTTACTGGCTTGCGACACATGCGTCTCCACAGATTTCCCGCTGGCGCGAAACTGTCGCCAGTGGGCGGCGCGCGCAAGCTAAATTTCCTTGTTCGCGCAAAACGCTGCCGCTAGCATCGGCTTCGGGGTGGTTTCAACCTGAGTTCCAACTTCGCAACGTTCTCCACGGATGGCGCTTCGCCTTCCGACGGGCCGCCCGAGAACTTGCCGGGACCGACGCAATGAGTGGCAGTCATCCGCTGGTCGAAATCTCCATGGGCATCGAGGCCTTTGCCTCCGAATGGCTGCATTGCGACCGCATCTCGTCCTACCTCGCCCGGATGGTGAGCCACAACCGGACCGACTCCCTGCTCTATGCCAACCTCCTCAGTTCGGCGCTGAACGAACTGCTCGAAACCGCCTTCGCCCATCACGGGCCCCAGGGTGACTTTTCCTGCCGTATCAGCCGGGCGGGCGAAGCCGATGTCATCGAACTCGACCTGCCCTGCGACGAGGGGGCCATGGCGTTCTACAGCGAGGCATCGCGGCGCCTGAAGCGGCCCGACGTGGCGGACCTCTACCAGTCGGCGCTGTTCGCACCGGGCGGTGTCGACCCGCATCTCGGCCTCCTCGAAGTGGCCGTCGACTACCGTGCGAGGATTTCCATCGTGACAGAAGGCGGCAATCGGTTGAAGCTCGCTGCCGAAATCGCCCTCGAAGGAGCCGCGGCATGACCATCGACCGCAGCTACCAGGCGAGCTTCAACGAGAACAACCAGGAATTCGTGATCTCCGGCAAGTTGCGGCCGCGCAGCGAGGACGAGATCAAGCCGCTCCACGACGCGCTGTCGGCCGCTCTCGCGCAGGTCCGCGGCACCTTCTATCTGAACGTCAAGCGGCTGGCGCGCCTCAACAACGTGGCCTTCCGCGTCATCGCGGGCCTGGTCTCCCAGGTGTCCGGCAAGCGCACCGATCTCAGGATCGAGGTGATCACCTCGAGTGTCATGGGCTGGTCGACGCGCAAGTTCCTGCCGCTGGCCCGGCGCCTGCCGAATGTCACCGTCAACGAGTATGACAAGGACTTCTATCCCGGCCAGTCGTTTCTGGAGGACGGCGGCTTCATCCCCATCCTGCGCAACCAGACGCGGCTCACCTGGCGCCACGAACGCAAGCTGCTGGCCCGCCACGGGCTCGCACCCGGCATGAGCATGGCCGACATCTGCTGCGGCATCGGCGATTTCGCGGTGCTGGTGCAGAAGGAGTTCAAGCCGGCCAACATCCTTGCCCTCGACCATTCGCGCACCAGCCTCGACTATGCCCGCAAGGTGGCCGCGGACTTCGCCATCGCCGACATCGAATATGTCTATGGCGATGCCTCCGAGATGGTGATCGAGGACAACCAGTTCGACTTCGTCACCTGCCGCCATTCGCTGCAGATCTTCGACCGGCCGGAACTGATCCTCAAGGAGCTGTTCCGCATCTGCAAGCCGGGCGGGCGGGTCTACATCACCAACGAGAAGAACTCGCACTGTCTCGGCGAACCGCGGGGCGAATCGATCCAGTGGACCTATACCGAGGTGGCGAAGCTTTTCGCCGACTTCCGCATGGACGTCGAACTCGGCCCGAAGAGCCGCCGCTACCTGGCGGATGCCGGGTTCGAGGACATCCGGGTCGACAGCTTCATGGTCACCAATCTCGACGGCGATCCGCAGGATTTCGCCGACATGATCCAGGCTTGGGAAAACGTCTATGCCGGCGAGATGGCGCGCGACCGGGGCGATACGCCGGAGTTCATCGAGCGCTTCCGGCGCGGCTTCCAGGACCACATCTACGCGGCACTCCACCCCAAGGGCTATGCCGGCTGGCCGATCTGGGCGGCCTCGGCACGCAAGCCGGCATGACCGCGACCCCGGACACTGCGCCGCTGAAGGGCGGCTTCCTCACCAGCTTCCGCTCGAAGTTCATCGCCCTGCTCGGCTGCGCGGTGCTGGCCTCGCTGCTGCTCGGCGGCGTCGTCGCGCTGTGGAACGTGCGCCAGCTGTCGCATGACGCCTCGAGCGAAATCGAGACCGGCCTCACCAAGGCGACGGAGGAATACCTGTCGCGCTACATCGACATGACGGCGCAGCGCGCCGACCTGATGTTCGCGCGCACCTTCGACCAGGTGAAGATGCTGGCGCAGTTCACCCAGCGGCTGGTCGACGATCCGAAGCTCGGCCGCGATCTCGGAAACCTGCTCAACCAGGATCCCGATTTCCAGGATGCGATGGTCTACGATCCGGTGAAGCACTGGCTCCAGAACAAGCAGGGAGAACCTTCGGTCATCAGCGTCTGGGGCTACCTTCTCGACGGCAACGGCAAGATGCGCGCCGACGTCGCGGACGCGGTCCGCGATTCGGCCGTCTTCGACCTGATCGCGCCGTCGCTGATGGGCACGGGGCAGAGCAAGCTGCAGATGTACTACGTGGGGCCGAAGGACCGCCCCATCATGCGCACCATGCCCTATTCCGACCAGGCGCAGACCTTCGACAAGCTCTATCCGGGCCACAACGAGCAGAACTGGTGGGACTTCTTCTTTCCCGGCGTCTACGAAGCCTGGCAGGGCTGGGCGAAGAAGCCCGGATCGCGCCCGGTCGACACCGACATCACCATTCTTGCACCCTATGTCGACGCGATCACCGGCAAGCTCATCGTCAGCTACTTCCACCCGATCTACACCAAGGCGCGCGACGACATCGCCGGGATGGTGGGCGTCGACATCACGCTCGAACAGCTGACCGAGCTGGTCCAGGGCGTCAAGATCGCCGAGACCGGCTTTGCCTTCCTGGCCCAGGAAGACGGCAACGTACTGACCGTGAACAAGCCGGGCGAAGCGCTGCTCGGCATCAAGCAGGAAGATGCGACCGGCGCCGGCGTCACCGGCCACGAACGCAGCCTGGCGAAAAGCAGCTTTCCCGACGTGGCGAAGCTCAAGATGCCCACCCCGGGCGAAACCATCATCACGCGCGTCACCGTCATGAAGGACGGCAAGCCACAGGGACTGCTGGTGGCGCTGCGCCCGCTGCAGGCGATGAACATGTGGCAACCCAATGTCGGGATCGCCGCCGAGCACCTGATGCTCGGCTTCGTCGTGCCCGACAGCGAGATCTATGCATCCCTCTATGGCGCGCAGCAGCAGATCAACAGCGCCACCAACCGCATCGTGAAGGGCATCCTCGCCTCGGTCATGGGTTTCCTGGCGCTGGTGCTGGCGCTTTCGATCCCGCTGTCGCAGCGCTTCACGGCAGGCCTCGTGAGGCTCGCCGACGCGGCGGGCCGGCTCACCCGCGGCGACTATGACGTGCAGGTGCCCGTCAAGGGCCGCGACGAGGTCGCCCGCGTCGGCCTCGCCTTCAATTCCATGGCCCGCGAGATCCGCGAGCACACCGAGATGCTGGAGCAGCGCGTGGCGGACCGCACCAGCCAGCTTGCCTCCGCCACGGACGAGATCCAGCGCCTCTACGACAAGCTCCGCGACGAAAACCTGCGGCTGGGCGCCGAACTCGACGTGGCGCGCCGACTGCAGATGATGGTGCTGCCGGCTCCGGGCGAACTCGACCGCATCCCCGACCTCGATATCGCGAGCTATGCCGAACCGGCCGACGAGGTGGGCGGCGACTACTACGACGTCCTCTACGTTCCCGGCGGCGCCAAGATCGGCATCGGCGACGTGACCGGCCATGGCGTCGAGAGCGGCGTGCTCATGCTCATGGTGCAGTCGGTCGGGCGGGCGCTCTACGAGCGGGGCGAAACCGACCCTTGCGTGTTCCTCGATATCCTCAACCGCGCCATCTTCAAGAATGTCGAGCGCACGCGGTCGGGCAAGCACCTGTCTCTCGCCTTCGTGGATTACGCCGACGATAAGGTGACCATCGCCGGCCAGCACGAGGAGATGATCATCATCCGCAGGGATGGCGCGGTCGAACGCCTCGACACCATCGATCTCGGCTTTCCCATCGGGCTCGAGGAGAACATTCATGACTTCCTCGCCAGCGTCACGCTGCCCTTCGCCGCGGGCGACACCATGGTGCTGTACACAGACGGCATCACCGAGGCGGAAAGCGAGGACGGCAAGCTCTATGGAATCGAAAACCTGATCGCCTCGGCGCGGCGCGCCCATGAAGGACCTGCGGCGGAAATCGCCGCGGCCATCATCGCGGACGTCAGGCGGCACATCGGCAAGCAAAAGGTCCATGACGACATCACCCTCGTCGTCCTGAAGCACAGGTGACAGATGAACCAGACATTCGGTGACACCACGCGCAACAACGGGTCCGGCGCCTTCGCGATGAGGCTGGTGATCTCGGACGGTCCGCTGGGCGTGAGCTGGAAACACGCGAGCGAGACCTGCGAATTCCTCGGCGATGTCTTCGCGCTCCAGCATGCGAAACGCGGGGCGGACTACAATGACGCCCGCCACTCGATCATCTACCTCGTCAACGAGCTGCTCGAGAATGCGATCAAGTTCCGGGTTCCCGGCAGCATCCGGGTCGATTGCTCGCTGGCGGACGGGAATTTCGAGCTGACGGTGACGAACGACGCGGCACCCGACGTGGCGAACCGCTTCCAGTCCCTGATCGAGGAGATCACGTCGCGCGATCCAGGCGAGCTCCTCATCGAGCGCATCGAGGCCAATGCCGCGGACGACTCGTCGTCGGGTTCAGGCCTTGGCCTGCTCACGCTGATGAACGATTATGGGGCGCGCCTCGGCTGGGTGTTCCGGTCGACAGGCCCCGCCGTGATGCTCAGCACCCATGCGGCCCTCACTCTCAACTGAATCCCAAAGGTTTGCGCCAGATGGAAATCAAGACCGCCGAATACAATGTCTGGAACGAAGGTTCCACCATCCACTATGAAGGAACGCTGCGGCTTTCGGGCACCGATGCCTATCAGCCGATTCTGGACCTGATGCAGCAGGTGCTGGCGGAGAAGCCGCAGAACGTGGTGCTGGATCTCACCCAGCTCGAGTTCCTCAACAGCTCCGGCATCAACCTGCTTGCCAAGTTCACCATCGAGCTCCGCAAGCATCCCGATATCGCGATGAAGGTTCTGGGGTCGACCAAGATTCCGTGGCAGTCGAAGTCGCTCCCCAATCTGCAGAAGCTGCACAAGGGCGTGGAACTGATCATCGTCTGATCAGAAGACCCGGTGTGCGCCGAGATCCTGCTCGGGCGCACCTGCGATGATGGCGGCGTAGTGGGCGCGCAGTGTCGCGCTTCCGAAGGCGGGGGTCGCTGCCGCATCATAGCGGCCCGCTGCGCCATCCCACACCAGCATCGACTCGGTGGCGTAATACCGACCGATGCGGGCGAGTTCCGCCTTGGCCCTGAGCTTCGGCGCGACGGCGCCTGCCGCAGCCAGCGTGGTGGCAATGGCATCGAGCATCGCGACCGGTACACTGCGCAGGCGTAGCCGCTGGCCCAGCAGTTCGAACAGCCACTCGGCCTGTTCACGCGGCGTGAAGGCCGGCCCGGGACCGCCGACGGGAAGGATGCCGCGCAGCGCCGGATCGCGCAGGCACAGCGCCATGTAACGGGCGAGATCGTCATCGCCGATCGGCTTCGTGGAGGTGAGTCTGCCGTCGCCGAAGAGCAGGAACGGCTTGCCCTGCCGAACCCGCCGGATCTGCCCCGACAGCGACTTGAAATAGGCCGTGGGCCTGACGATGGAATGGGCGATCCCGGAATCCGCCAGCTTCCGTTCGAAGGCGAGCTTGGCGAACTGGAAGGCCAGCTTCGGCTTCTGCACGCAGATTGCCGAGAGCAGCACCATGTGGCTGACGCCCGAGCGCTGCGCTTCAGCCAGCGCCGTCACATGGGCATCGTGGTCGATCGCCCAGGCATCGGCGGCAAGGCCGCTGCGCGAGGCGAGGCAGGAGACCAGCACGTCGAAGGGCTCGCCTCGGAAGCCATCGTCGCGCAGCGAGGCAGGGTCGGTGATGCGGCAGGCCCGCTGAAGGGCGCCGCGGGCGAGGGTTTCGTCAGGGCTGCGGACGGGGCATACGATTTCGTGGCCATCCGCCAGGAGGGCGCGCAGGGTGGCGCGCCCGATGGTGCCGGTGGCGCCGAGCAACATCACCCGGCGGGCCGAAAACGATGGAGCGCCCATTTCCGTCATGGCGCGATCCTAGGGCGGGTTTGCCCCGCCGCTCAAGCCGCGTCAGGCGGCGCGGGGCACGGCAGCGGCATAATCCGCGGCGTTCTGCATCACCCGGTTCAGATGGCGCAGGTGGTAGTTGATCTCGTCCAGCGCCTCGAGGCCGACGTAGCCGTCATTCTCGTCGTCGTGATTGTGATAGCATGTGCCAAGGACGATCGAGAGCGAGGTCTCGGCCTCGTCAACGGCCTTGCGCCAGGGATGCGGGTTGGCCTCGATGGCCTGCAGGAACCCCTCCGCCCAGTCCGCGGCGAAATACCAGCCGTTGCCGCCGTGCGGCAGCACGGTCACGCTGAGCGGACGGTAGCCGCCGAGGCCCTTTCTCACCTGCTCCTCGAAAGCCAGAAGCTCGGCCATGACATTCCATTCCTCCTCGTCGGAGTGGAAGACGGGCGTCTCGCCTGACCAGATCCATTCCATCCACTCCGCGTCGGGCATCGGACCCGCCATGGCGAGGGCGGTGAGGAAGCCGTGGATGTCGGCCACCCCCATCGTCCAGAGCGGCGCCCTGCCCGATTCAACGTAGAACCTGAACCACGGAAGCTTAGCGAGGATTTGGTCGGACATGGCGCTGTACCGTTTCTCGAGTTGATAACAAACGATTGCGCAGCATGGTTAAAATTGGCTTTACAACGGCCCGGCGGACTGCGGAAATCCACGAATTGTGCCCTCGCGCAACTTGCGCTAGGTCCGCCTGGATGAAAGCGATGTTGCACGGCTTACTTCTGGTGCTGGTCGCCGCGCTGCCGGCCAGGGCCGAAGCGGCATGGCTGGCGCTGGCGCCAATCCCCTATGGGTTTGTTGCGCCGCAAGGCATTGTCTCCCACCTTTCGACGGGGCCGCTCACCGGACCATGGGCCGATCAGGTGAAGGCCGCCGGCGCGCGCGGCGCGGTGGTGGTCTATTATCGTCCCGCCAGCGGCGCGAAGGTGATCCTGTTCAGCGCTTATTATTTTCCCGCCGACAAATGGGATGCCGCACAGAAGCCGGGCGAACCGCCGCCCTTCGGGCAGGAGGTGTTCCGCGGAGATGGCCGGGTGCTTTCGGTCGCCGGTCCGCGCGACGTCATGTTCGATCCGCAGTCCGCCGATGGCCGCAACATCATCGAAGCGTCGAAACTGTTGCAACGGCGAGCGAGCTTCCAGCCTGTCGAATAATTGGGCAGAGGCCGTGCATGTGGCAAATTGACTGGAGATTTTACGCCTCGTCCCGGTAAAATCGAGCCCATCCACGGGGAGGACGGCGGCATGACGGCAGGGGCAGGCGGGTTCGGCGCGGAGAGATGGATCATATCATGCTGAGCGACATTTCTGCGCTGGACCTGGCGCGGCTGCAGTTCGCGTTCACGGTCTCGGCCCATATCATTTTCCCCGCCTTCACCATCGGGCTCGCGAGCTACCTCGCGGTGCTCAACGCCATGTGGCTGTGGACGCGCGACGGGGCCTATCTCGCCGTCTTCGAGCAGTGGAAGACGATCTTCGCCGTGGTCTTCGGCATGGGCGTCGTGTCGGGGGTCGTCATGTCCTACCAGTTCGGCACCAACTGGCCGGTCTTCGCCGACAAGGTCGGACCGGTTCTCGGTCCGCTGATCGGCTATGAGGTGCTCACCGCCTTCTTCCTCGAGTCGGGCTTCCTCGGCATCATGCTGTTCGGACGGAAACGCGTGGGCGAAGGGCTGCACATGGCGGCGACCGCCATCGTCGCCGGCGGCACGCTGTTCTCGGCCTTCTGGATCCTCAGCGTGAACAGCTGGATGCAGACGCCGCAGGGCTATGCGGTGAATGCCCAGGGCCAATACGTGCCCAGCGACTGGCTGGCGATCATCTTCAACCCGTCCTTCCCCTATCGCTTCGTTCACATGGTGCTGGCGGCCTATCTCACCACGGCCTTCGTGGTGGGCGCCACGGGCGCCTGGCACCTGCTCAAGGACAACCGCAACCGCGGCGCCCGCATCATGTTCTCCATGGCCATGTGGATGGCGCTGATCGTGACGCCAATCCAGCTCCTCGCCGGCGACACCCAGGGCCTCAATACGCTGCAGTACCAGCCCGCCAAGATCGCCGCCATCGAGGGGCACTTCGAAACCTATCCGCATGGCCGCGCGCCCCTGATCCTGGTCGGCATGCCGGACGAGGCGACCAGCACCACGAATTATGCGCTCGAAATTCCGCTGCTCGGCTCGCTCATTCTCACCCACAGCTTCGACACGCCGCTGATCGGGCTCGACGCTTTCCCGAAGCAGGACAGGCCGCCCGCCGCCATCATCTTCTGGAGTTTCCGCCTGATGGTTGGCGTGGGCGTGCTGATGCTCATCCTCGGCCTGTGGTCCGGGCTGGCGCGGCTCAAGGGCCGGCTCTATGACTGGCCCTGGTTGCACCGGGCCGCCGTGGTGATGGGGCCAGCCGGCTTCCTCGCCGTTCTGTGCGGCTGGATCACCACGGAAGTGGGGCGCCAGCCCTTCACGGTCTATGGCCTGCTGCGCACCGCCGACAGCGCGTCGGCGCTGCGCGCCGATGCCGTCGGTTCTTCCCTGATCGCCTTCGTGGTCATCTACTTCTTCGTCTTCGGCTCGGGCGCCTTCTATGCCCTGCGCCTGATGTCGCGCACGCCCGAAGACCGCATCACCATCGACGAGATCGGACCGACGCGCACCGCCGGCATCACCCCCATCGCCCAGACGGGAGCATAGGCCATGGTCATCGATTATGCCTTCATCTGGGCCGGGCTCATCGCCGTCGCCGTGCTGCTCTATGTGCTGCTCGACGGTTTCGACCTCGGCATCGGCATCCTGTTCCCGTTCCTGCGCGACCGCGAGGAACGGATGCTGGCGATGAACACGGTGGCGCCGGTGTGGGACGGCAACGAAACCTGGCTGGTGCTGGGGGGCGGCGGCCTCTTCGCGGTGTTCCCGCTGGGCTATGCGATCGTCATGCCGGCCCTCTATCCGCTCATCATCGCCATGCTGCTGGGCCTCATCTTCCGCGGTGTCGCCTTCGAATTCGTGCACCGCACCGAGCGCATGAAGTTCTTCTGGGAGGTGGCCTTCTGGGGCGGCTCGCTGGTGGCGGCCATCGCCCAGGGCATGGCGCTCGGGACCCTTGTGCAGGGCGTCACGGTGGCGGGCCGGGCCTATGGCGGCGGCAACTACGACTGGGCGACGCCGTTCTCGCTCCTCACCGCACTGGCGCTGGTGGTGGGCTATGCCACGCTCGGCGCAACATGGCTGATCATGAAGACGGAAGGCGCCACGCTGGCGCGGGCCCGCCGCATGGCAAAGCCCCTGGGTTTTGCCCTCCTCGCGCTGATCGGCGCGGTGAGCCTCGCAACACCCCTGCTGCGGCCTGAATATCTCGCGCGCTGGTTCGGCTGGCCCTCGGGTATCTACAGCGCCGTCGTGCCGCTGCTGCTGGCGGGGGCTGCCTGGATGCTGTGGACGGGGCTGCGCGATGGCCTCACCTACCGGCCGTTTCTCGCCACCGTCGCCATCTTCATCCTCAGCTTCGTGGGGCTCGGCATCAGCTTTTATCCCCACCTCATCCCGCCGTCGGTGACGATCTGGGAGGCGGCCGCCCCCGATGCCTCGCTCGCCTTCCTGCTGGTCGGCGCCGTCGTCCTGGTGCCGATGATCCTGGCCTATACCGCCTATTCCTACTGGGTGTTCCGCGGCAAGGTCCAGCCGGGGGAAGGCTATCACTGATGCGCCGCTGGCTGTGGTTCCTCGGCCTCTATCTGGCCGGGGTCGCCGCGGTGGGCGGCACGGCCTATCTCATCCGCCTCGTCCTGCTGTGAAGCGGCGGCGTGACGCGCAGGGCATTCATGCGCCACCCGGCCTGCCCGCACCCCTGCTTCAGGGCTAAGAGCGGGCGCTAAGCTGCAGCCCGAGGCCGATGCCCCGTTCCTCCACCCTCCTCCTGAGCCGCCCCGAACTCCGCCGGGGCTATGCCTTCGCGCTGTCGGCAATTACCATCTTCGCGCTCCAGGACGGCATCTCGAAGCACCTGGGCCAGACCTATTCGCCGGTCTTCGTCACGATGATCCGCTACTGGGCCTTCGCGGCATTTGCGCTGGTCCTCGCCGGGCGGGCGCGCGGCGGCATCGCCGCCACGGCTCGGAGCAAGTCACGGCCGCTGCAGGTCGCCCGCGGCGTGCTCCTTGCGCTGCAGATCGTGCTCGCCATCACCTGTTTCGCGGTCATCGGGCTTGCCCGCACCCAGGCCATCTTCGCGGCGACCCCGCTGATCGCCACGGTGATGTCGGTCGTCCTGCTCGGCGAGACGGCGCGGCCCCTGCGCTGGGCCGGCGTGGTTCTGGGGCTTGGCGGCGTGCTGCTGATCCTCAAGCCGCATGGCGATTTCTTCGACGCCACCGTGCTGCTCGCGGTGCTGTGCTCGGTGATGTTCGCCAGCTATTCGGTGATGACGCGCCTGGCGGGCCGGCTGGATCCGCCGATGACCAGCTTCTTCTACACCGGGGTCGTCGGCTGCGCCGTGGTATCGGCGGTGGGTCCCTTCTACTGGACCAACATGAGCCCGGGCGACTGGGCGTGGATGGCGACCCTCTGCCTCACCAGCGTGACCAGCCACTACCTGCTCATCAAGGCCTACAACATCCTCGACGCCAGCGCGGTGCAGCCCCTCGCTTACCTGAGCGTGGTCTATGCCTCGGTGATGGGGCCGGTCATCTTTCACGAAACGGTATCGCTGACGACCTACGCGGGTGCGGCGATCGTGGTGGGCGGCGGGCTGTTGTCGATCTGGTCGGAACGGCGTGGCCGCTGAGCGGCAGATGTCGCGGGGATTCCTGCCTTCGAGTTGCGTGACGGCCGGCCCTGCACTTACCACGAGTGGCGTTGCCCGCAGATCATGAACCGCGAAGGATCTCTCTTGCTTCATGGCCTGAAGTTCGGCGAGCAGGCGGACATGCGGCTTGCATTCGGCACACTGCGGCAAGCTTGCCACATTGCTCGCCAAATCCACGCGCGTGCCGCTGCAAGCCTCCACGCCGGGCACGGGAAGTGATATCGACGTAATCGTCACGTGATCATCCGAAGCACTCACGGCTGTGGATGGCGCGCCTCCTGTTGCAATCTGCAATTGGAAGCCGCTGTCAAAGCCATTGCCCGGAGCATACTTATCCACAGTCTGCCTGATTTCGGTTTGTTTGCCGGATTGAATGGTTACAATCGTTTGCATGTACTGCGGCTCCCCAGGAGCCAGGGGATTTATCGATGACGGCGTCCAGGAAGAGAAGCTCGCAGGGCTCGGGTTATGACGAGCGTTTCCTCGACGGAGACCAGGAGCGTCCGGTCCGGCGCAGCGAGCGCGGCGCGAAGCCGCTGGCAGCGCGCAAGACGCTCGATGACTTCGCCGGCGTGAGCGCACGTCCCGCCAATGACGATGGCCGGCAGCTGCGCCAGCCGCCGGAATTCGTGGGCTCGCGCTATTTCTGGTCGGCGCTGATCGCCTCGCTGGTGTTCTGCGTGCTGTTCGCGGTGCTGATGGGCTATGCCAGCGCCCCGGCCCTTGCCGCCCTGCTGCGGAACCCCGCGCAATACGGGCCCTTCCTCGCCTCCATCGTGGTGATCGCCGGCCTGCAATGGCTGTTCGCGCTGTCGGCCTACCGGCAGGCCGTGAACAGCGACATCTGGCGCCGCGTCATGCTGGTGACGCAGCGTCTGCAGGAGCCGAGCCCGCTCGCCGAAGATGCAAACCGCAAGATCAACGCGTCCTTCGACCGGCTGTTTGCCGACATCGATGCCCGCATGCTGGTGCTGGATGAGAAGACCGCCCAGCTGGCGAACCAGATCGCCGCCGCCACGCAGCAGTCGACGCAGTCGGCCGACGCCAACATCACCAGCATGCGCAGCATCGTCGATGCCAGCGAAGTCCAGCGCGACGCGCTGCAGCAGACCGGCATGATGATCTCGACCGAGATCCTGCCGGTGATCGCCAAGCTCGAGTCCACGATCAATTCGCTCGACACGATCTCCCAGCATGCGCATGGCATGCTGCAGAACGTCGGCGACCGTCTGCAGCAGAGCACGCGCGAAATGAAGTCCTGTCTCGACGACTTCAACCGCGCCAACCACACCGTGGCGCCCGAGATCGAAAAGCGCATGCTGAAGTTCGAGGCCTCGATCGCACGCCTGCCGGAGCAGCTCGACGCGACGATCGGCCGGCTCAGCCCGATGTCCGAGACCATCGCGGACGCCGCCATGCTGTCGACCGCCAACATCGACGTGATCGATCAGCTGGCGAAGGACATCACCGCGACGCTCGACCGCAGCCGCAAGACCTTCGCGGACATCTCCGCCGCCAGCGTCGACCTGTTCCGCGACGCCGTGGATTCGCACGCCGGCCGCTTCCGCGACATGCTGCAAACCGTGGTCGAGGACGAGGCGGGCCGGGTGTCCGGACTGTCGCGCGAAATCGGCCAGCTCGCGGATACCGCGACGGCGGCGGTGGACAAGCTGCAGCAGCCGGTGAGCCTGTTCACCTCGGCCGCCGATCACGCGCTCGACAACATGAGCCAGTCGGTCAATCTGCTCGACGAACGCATCCAGGCCAATCTCGGCAGGTGCGTTGCCGAACTGAACGACGCCGCCTCGCGGCTCGTCAGTTCCGTCAACCGCGAGATCGAGGCCTCCACCCTGGCGCTGCAGACGCGCATTGCCGCGTCTTCCTCCGATCTCGTGCAGCGCGTGGGTGCCGATACGGCACGCTTCGAGGCGCTGATCGGCGAAACCGCCGATCGCAGCTCGGTGCGCATCTCGTCGGTGATCAAGGACCTGCCTGCCGCAGTGGCGCAGCGCATGGAAACCGAGATTGCCAAGATCGACGGATCGCTGAAGAGCTCCGTCGTCGGCCTGTCCGATCAGATGCGGGTGATCATCGACACCATTCCCGGCCGCCTGTCGGCGATGACGCGCGAGACACTGCGCGCGCTCGAGGCCAATCTCGAACAGTCCTTCGAAGGCGTGGCCCAGCGCTCGGAAAGGCTCAACGAGCAGTTCCGCAAGAACGCCACCGAGACCACCGAAGGCGTGCTGGCGGGTTATGTCGACTTCATCTTCCTGGCGCTCGACCGCTTCCGCAAAGAGCTCGAGGACGTCAACCACAGCTTCGCAAAGGAACTGGAAGGGACGCTTGGCCCGGTGCCGCGCGGCGGCATGACCATCGCGGTGACCGAGGGTCAGGGTGCGGGACACAAGCCGTCGCCGGCGCTCCACGGCGGCCTTGGCGCGCGCAGGCCCGATCTTCCGCCGGGCAACTAGAGGCCGGAGGCCGGATGCTTCGCAGGGGCGTCAGACAGGCAATCGTGGCGCGCCGCACGCGTGGTGACAACCCCGCGGCCGCGGCTTTCCCCAGGGTCGTCGCATGCTGAAGTGGTTTCGACTGCGCAAACCGGTGGACACGATCGAACGCGTGGCGGCGCGCCCGCTGCAGATCCTCGCGTCACGCCAACCGGCACTTCTGGGGCCGGTGTGGCGCTCGCCCTATTGCTGCACGCTCGTCTATTTCTGGACGGCGGTGATCACCGAGGATGTCTGCCGCAAGTCGCGTTCCGACGCCGACAAGCGCGAGGCGCTGCGCGATGCCTTCGGCCGCGTGACGGCCGCGATGCGCGGCAATCCGGCCACCGCGCTGAACCGCGTGCTTCCCGACGGATACCAGGTCCGGCGCCGCGCCCTCTCCGACCTCAAGAGAGTTGTGGATCTCTATCGCGGAAGTGTGGATGACCGCTACATGATCTATTCGGATTATCGCGAAGCAGTTTATGGTGATGGTCGTTCCGCCGTGCCCGGCAACCGCTGGGGTCTCCGCAAGGAGGCTGCGCACGACATCCTGCTGGCGAGCTATCTCGCGGCGAGCGTGCAGTCGGAGGAAGAGCGGGCCCTGCGGCCTGCGGCGTCCTGGTAGGGACTGTTTGTCTGTAGCCTCGTCCAGTCCCTTCGCAACACCTCTCGCAAGAAGCCGAACAGACATTTCCATGATCAATGACGACCTTGAAATCGCCCGCAGGTTGCTGCAGGGCGCGTGGACGCCGGGGCGCCGGAGGCGCGCCGCGAAGGATGCCCTGGCGCCGGCGGCCTTCCGCGAAATCGACGGCGGCGAACTGGCGCGCCAATACGCGACGCACCGCACCATCGCAGCCAATTCCAGCCTCGCCGTGACGTCCGGCGAAGGACGCGAGGGGGCGAGGTCGGAAGGGCGCGGCCGCGGCGGACTGATCGACTGGGCGTTGAGCCTGCGCTCGCGCCTCGCGGCGGAGTAAGGCTACTTCTGCCACCACTTCCTGAGATCGGCGGCCGATCGCGGCGCCGCCGTGGAAGCCGGCAGGAAGCGGCGGGAGCGTTCCTCGATCTGGGCCATCGAATGATCGACGGAATCGGCCCATTCATCCATGTGCGCGATGCTTCGGGCGTGCCGGTCGACCCGCTTCACGACAATCCGCAACCACCACGCAAGCCCGGCGCAGGCGCCCAGGGTGCAGAGGCTCAGCCAGACCGGAGTGGCTGCCGACAGCCACGAAACGACATTCAACACGCGACCAACTCCATCGAACCCGTGCCTGTCCTGGCGCCGCCAGGGACGGCGGAATGGCTTAGACTCTTCCTCACCGCCCGTTGTCAACGATCGTGGCGCCGGGCGCCCGATTTCTTCTCAAGATTGCATTCAAATCATGGCATGGTTGGAACATGTGGAAAGGCACGACGGAACGCGACAACCCGTTGCGCATCTGTTAGAAATCCCGGAAATATATGCGCAGGGATTGGCCGCGCGCGCATGGCGGAGTTGTCCGCACGCACCTCGGCACGACGGGAAAGATGATGCAGGGAACGCGTTACTGGGGATTGTTCTGGGTCGCCGCTGGCCTGTCGGTGCATGCCTTCGTCGTGGGCCGCCATCTCGAGAGCAACTATTTCATGCTGCTGTTCTTCTGGGGGTTTGTGGCGATTTCCGCGCTGCGCGGTTCGCTGGAGATAGCGCAATCGATGACAGTGGTCATGATCGTGTTCTTCATCGGCGTTGCTGCGGCGCAATTGATGGGCCACAGCGCGCCGCCCAGCCTCGCCTATCTGACTTTCGCGCTCTATCCCGCCCTCGTCAGCTGGATCAGCGTGTTCTTCTACATCCGCTACCTGCGAAAGCGCGACAGCGGCGAGTTGGGCCAGCGTTCGCCGCTGTGGCGCCAGCACCGCCACGGCTGAACGCCGGCTACTGCTTGACGACGTCCTTGGCGCCGTCCGCTCCCATGTAGACAGCGAGGATCTTCACCGGCACCGTTCCCGTGTTCATGCCGGCATGGGCCACGTCCATCGCTTCGAGGAACGACTCGCCCTGGTGATAGGTGCGCTTGCCGTGGTCCTGATAGTCGACCGTCACCTCGCCTTCGAGAATGTAGATGAAGGTCGGAACGCCATGCTTGTGCACGACGGTCTTCTCCCCCGGAGCGAGGGTAACGATCATCGCGTTGACATGCGCCTTGCCGGTGACGGGATAGGAGATCTCCTCGTCCATCACCGTCGTGCTGCCCGAGAACAGGGAGAGGGCCGGATAGCCGTCGGCCAACACCGGTGCTGCCGCGAGGCCCAGCAGCAGCAGTCCACCGATCGCAAGCGGGCGAAGTTTCATGTCAGGTCATCCCATTCAGTGATTTGAATGGGATGGAATTCAGCATGGAAAGGCCACGGAGGCTAGACGTTCCGCGCGCGGTGGCGCCAGGCGCCGAGCAGTTCGAAGGCCACCGCCAGCACGGTGGGACCGATGAACAGGCCGAGGAAGCCGAAGGACAGGAAGCCGCCGAACACGCCCAACATCACGAACAGCAACGGCAGCTTGAGGCGCGGGCCGATGAGCAGCGGGCGCAGCAGATTGTCGATGAAGGTGACCATGATGCCCCAGCCGACGACGAACCAGAAGGCAACGCCGAACCCGCCCGAGGAATAGATCCACCAGGCCGCTCCGCCCCACACGAGGTTGATGAGGACGCCGCCGAACTGGCTGATGGCGAAGATCAGCGTCACGAAGCCGAGCGGTGCCGCCCCGGGAACGCCCGCAAGAAACAGGCCGAGCGCCATCAGCACGCCCTGGATCGCCGCGGTGCCGACGATGCCGTAGAACACGCCGCGCGTGACGCTCGCGGCGACGTCGGGGATGGCGGCGAGCTGCGGTCCGCCGAGCCGCATCAGGCTGTCGCGCAGCACCAGGGCCACGCGCTCGCCGCGCGACCAGAAGGTGGTGGCGACGATGATGGCGACCGCGATGTCCATGAAGCTGGTGGCGAGGCTCAGCGCGGTGTCGGTCAGGAACTGGCGCGCCGGCTGGACATAGGACATCAGCAGGGCCTTCGATTCCGGCGTCTGCGTGAGCAGCCCGTTCCACGTGGTGGCGATCTTGGTTCCGACCAGCGGCAGACCGGTAATGAAAGCCGGAAGCTGCGGCGAAGACCCGACCCAGGCGATGCCGTGCTCCACAAGGCCCCTCACCTCGACGGCGAGGCCGGGTGCCGCCACCACCATGGGCGCCAGCACGAAGATCAGCAGCACGGTGAGCATCAGGGCAGCGGCCGTCAGCCCGGAGAACCCCTTCGACACCAGCCAGCTGCGCACCGGCCAGGCGGAGACCGCCATGATCGCGCCGAAGACGATTCCCAGCATGAAGGGCCGCAGCACCAGGTAGACGCCGGCCAGCAGGAGGCTGAACAGCAGCAGCAGCGCAAACTTCTCCATCAGCGAGGCGTTGCCACCGGTGATGTTCTGCATGTTGCCGGGCTGTTCCATCACGTGTCCCCCAGAAGTCGCGCAAGCATAGCACGCGCGCGGGGGAAGGCGGAATGAGTCCGATCAGGTCGGGTTTGACGGGTCCTTGCCGCCCAGTGCGGCCTCGACGGCGAGCAGGCGGGTCGCCACTTCCTGCCAGCCGCGCTGCTGCGCCTCGTGGCCCAGAAAGCTGATCAGTGCGCTGTAGAGCGGGAGGATTTCGGTGTCAGGCACGCTGGCAAGCCTGTTCTTCTGCGTCATGTTCTCGTGTCCTGCTCTGCGCCGGTGGGCTGGTTGGGAGCGCAGTCCTAGGGGCACGGCGAAGACGGGGGCAAGAGAGAAACTACCTAATCGGCGGCATCGCCCGCAATCTTCCACGCCAGGCTGCCGCCGGCACACCTGTTCAAAACAAAAAATGCGGCCCCGCGTGGGGGCCGCATTCAAGCTCGGCGCCGGCCGCGTTTCAGCGGTCGGTGCGCTGCAGTTCGACGCGGCGATTGAGGGCGCGGCCCTGCAGCGTCTTGTTGGAGCCGATGGGGTTGGACGCGCCGCCGCCCGCCGTCTGCAGCCGCGCAGGGGAAATGCCAAGCTTGACGAGTGCCGACTTGAGCGATTCGGCGCGGGCCTGTGAAAGCCTCTGGTTATAACCCGGGTCGCCGATCGAATCGGTGTAGCCGGTGATGCGCAGCGTCCACAGCGGATTGTTCTTCAGCGTGGTCGCCATGTCGTTGATCAGGCCCTGCGACTCAGAGCGGATCGAGGCCTTGTCGAAGTCGAAGTGGATGCCATAGGTGCGGAACATGCCCACCGTGGCGAGGGCCTGCTGCATGGCGCCCTGCAGGGCCACACCCGGCGTGGCGCGCACCACGCGCTCGGTGCGCGGCGTCGCCTCACCGGTGAACTGGATCGAATATTCGAGAAGGACCGGGTTGTTCTTGTTGTTGAGGAAGGTGAAGGTGCCGGTGGCGGATTTGCTCCTGCCCTTGAAGGTGCCGGTGGCGGTGATGGCCGGAACGTCAACCACCTGGTCGCCGAGCTGGACCGAGAACTTGGCCTTGGGATCGACCAGCGTGAACATGCCGTCCACCTTGTTGAGGTTTGCGTCATAGATGATCGAGGACGGAGCGGAGCCCGTCGTGCGCAGCTGCTCGAGGACGGCGCCGGACGTTCCGAGCGTCGTGGTGTTCGGCATGATCAGCGGCATGATGGAATTATAGCCCAGCACCATGGTGGGGGCGGAGGCGCGGTCCGCCACCTGGATGCGCCGCACCGCGCGCATGCCGCGCGAGCTCGAATAGTTGATGTCGAAGGTGGTGGGGCCGACCTTGGCGAAGGTCATCCAGGACTCGGCGTCGGGGCCATAGGCATTGGTCCAGGCGGTGGTGATCGATCCACCTTCGTTGGGCATGAAGGGACCGAGGCCCTGCTGGGCCCGGGCACCGCCCATGCCGAGAGCGATGAGCCCCGCCGCGAGAGCCGCCGTGATAAATCTGCGCATGAATCCTATCCCTTTGCCGTCGTCAAAAGTGTTGCTGGTTGCAAATCAGCATAGTGCGGTTGCAGGTCGCGGGAAATGCCCTTTTGCCGGGATTTGACGCCGCTGCAGGAAGGCCGGCCTGTTCGCCGTTCAGGGAATGTTCGGGCTGGCGACGCCATTGCCCGCCGGGAGTGAAGCGGTCTGCCGTGATTGAAATTTGACGTTGCGGCGGCCTAGAACTGGAACACCGCGGCGACCACCGGGCCCTTCTGCACCACGTCATAGACAAAGCCGTCGTGGCTGTAGTCGACCTTGGTGGCGCGGTAGCCGGCGAACATCGAGAAGTTCTTGTTGAACTCGTAGCCCGCGCCGCCCATCAGGTCCCACATCAGGTCGGAGCCGACGCCGAAGCCGCCGATCATGGCCCAGCCGGTGGCATAGACCTTCGGCGCAAGGTTGACGCGCAGCTTGGCGCCGACCAGGGGGTCCACCCAGGTGGCGCCATCGCTCTTGGAGGCGCCGCCGAACACGCCGCCCTTGACGTCGAACTCGTTGTTGACCGACCACAGGCGCCCGCCCGCGATGACGTCGAGCCGTGCCATGTCGGTGTCGTAGAGAGCGTAGCCGGCGACGCCGGTGAGCATGGTGCTCTTGTTGGTGATGTCGATCTTGTCGGCGAGGATGCCGAGCGGCGTCTTCACCGAGCTGCTGACATTGGTATAGGTGCCGTCGACGCCCAGCATGAAGCGGCCGTTGCGCGCCTCCGCCATGCCCATGAACGCGAAATTGAGGTCCTGGATGATGTCGCGGAAGGGCAGATCGATGTTGGCGGGCGGGAGCCCGAACACTCCGACCGTGCCATCGAGCCCCGAACCCCACAGGTAAGCCGCGGCGGTGAACTTCCAGTCGCTGGTATCCGGCACGGGCGGAAGATCCGCGGCACGGCCCGTCGAAGCCAGGCCAGCGGCGAACAGAGCGGCAAGGGCAGTGAATTTCAGCGACTTCACGATCATTTTACGATTCCCCGATGTCCGAGAATCTATACCGAAGGGGCCTGCCGCAGCAAAGTGCAACTGGCGACAACGACGCCATCGGACACGGTTTGCGGGAAAGTGACGCATCCGTGCAACACCTTGGAATTGAGCTCGATTGCCCCTAGATCATGTCATACGGGGAAAATCACCGCCGGCGACGCGGATCATGACAGGAGCGTTCAGATGACCAGGAAATTCATGACATGCGCACTGGCGCTTGCGCTGGTGGCCAGCCTGCCCCTTGAATCGGCCCTTGCGCGCGGAGGTGGCGGCGGCGGTGGCGACTTCGGCGGCGGCGGCAATTCGGGCGGCAGCGGCGGCGCCGCCGACCATGGGCCGAGCGACCGCGGCGGGTTCGGATTCGACCCGCCGCGCACGTCCTCACAACAGCGGCTCTACGAACAGGCGCGCCGCACCTGCAATGGCCCGAGATATCCGAGCGGAGCGTCCCCCCGGGTCGATTACAGCGCCAACAGCTTCACCTGCTTCGAGACCGGAACCAGCCGTCACTGAACCTCAGCGGTCGGCTGAGGAGGCATCTTCCGCCTCCCCGGCCGCGCCGCGCTGGCCCGATGACTTGCCCGCGCCACCCGACTTCGCCGTGCGGCCGGAACCCTTCGGCGCCGAAGGCTGGCGGGCATCCTCATTGGCCTGCTCGGCAATGCCGGTGAGCAACTGGTCGGTTTGCTCTTCTTCCTTCAGGGTGCGCTCGAGAAGTGCTGCGGCATTGCGCATGCCGAGCACTTCGGCCCAGCGGCGCAGCGTGCCATAGCGGGTGATCTCGTAATGCTCCACCGCCTGGGCCGAGGAGATGAGGCCGGCATCGAGGGCGGGCGTGCCCTTGAATTCCTTGATGATGCTCTCGCCTTCGGCGATGATGCCTTCGATCGCATCGCAGCGCTTGCCGCGGGCCGGTTGGCCGCAGATCTTGAAAACCTGTTCGAGCCGCTCGACCTGCCCCTCGGTCTGGGCGAGGTGCTTCTCGAAACCCTTCTTCAGTTTCGGCGATTCCGCCGCCTTCGCCATTTTCGGAAGGGTCTTCAGGATACGCTTTTCGGCGTAGTAGATATCCTTCAGCGTATCGCTGAACAGGTCTTCGAGCGTCTTTTCCTTGGCCATGGGGAATCCTCCAGCGGTTCAACTCAGTGCTGCCGCAACGGGACTCCCGCGCAACTGTTCCGCCGGACCCACAGCTTCCGCCGCAAATTTGCTACTGCCGCATCGCGCCGGCGGCCAGCGGCCCCCAGATCATCGCCAGCATCACGATGAACCCCACTACATCGATCGGCATGAAGGCCGGCCCGCGGGTACGGCTGAGGTCGGCCCGGGCATCGGTTGCATAGCGGGTGTCGGTGGCATAGGTGGTCTGGTCACTCATGGTCATGATGGTTCTCCTTGGGTATGATCTGAGCGAACGGATGCCCGTCGGACAAAGTTCCTGACGGCTGCCCCTGAGGCCGGGGGAACCCTTCGCCCCGCACCGCGTTCCGACGTGACTGGGGGCAAGTCCCGAGAGGACACCGATGGGAGCCGAACGAAGCCTCTGGCCGAAGGGCGGGGCCGGAATGGCGGTGCTGATCCGCCAGCACCATTGGGCGGCAACGCCCCTCGGACCCATTGCGAAGTGGCCCGATGGCCTGCGCACCGCCGTCGGCATCATGCTCGGCACCCGCCATCCCGCGGCCCTCACCTGGGGCGAGGATCTCATCTTCCTCTACAACGACGCCTGCGCGCCGCTGCTCGGCCCCGATAAGCACCCGCACATTCTCGGGCTTCCCGCCGCCCGTGCCTGGCCCGAGTCGCACCACATCGTGGCGGCGGAAATCCGCTCGGTGCTGCAGGGCGGCGACAGCGTGTGGCAGGAGAACCGCCTGCTGCCGATCTGCCGCGGCGGCGTGGTGGAAGAGGCCTGGTGGACCTACAGCCGAAGCCCGGTGCATGACGAGCGCGCCGGGAACGGCGTGGGCGGGGTGCTCACGCTCATCACCGAAACCAGCAAGCCGATGCGGGCGCAGCGCGACAGCGAGGCGCGTTTCGCCATCGCCCGCGAGGCCGCACAGCTCGGCATCTTCGACTACGACTTCAGCACCGACACCTGCATCTGGGACGCGCGGATCCGCAGCCTGTGGGGCGTTACCGCCAGCGAGACGATCACCGACGCGGTGTTCATGGACGGCATTCACCCGGACGACCGCCCCGGCGTCATCGCCGCCCTGGCGAAGGCATCCGATCCGGCAGGCGACGGTGGATATCGCGCCGAGTACCGGGTCATCCACCGCGACAGCGGCGCGGCGTGCTGGCTGATGGCAGCCGGCCGGGGGCTGTTCCGCGACGGGAGGCCGGCGCGGCTCGTCGGCACCGTGCAGGACATCAGCGACCGGCGGCGCAGCGAGGACGCGCTGCGTTCCAGCGAGCAGCGCCTGCAGATCGGCCTTGCCGCGGGCCGGCTGGGCCACTGGACCTGGGATGCGGCGAGCGACAGCGTCACCTTCTCGCCGCAGGCCTGCGACATCTTCGGCATCGGAGGTGGCGAGCCCCTTACCTGGAACGCCATCCGCGCGATGCTGCACCCGGACGACGCGCCGCGCGCGGTGAGGGCGGTGAAGCATTCGATCGCCACGGGGGACGACTACGCCATCGAATACCGTGTCAACCGGCCCGACGGATCGCATGTTTGGGTCGCGGCGCTGGGCCGGCCACTGTCGGCGAAGGACGGCGGACGGCAGGGCCTCATCGGCGTGGTGCAGGACATCACCGAGCGCAAATGCGCTGAAGAGAAGATCAGGCTGCTGATGGCGGAGGTCAATCACCGCTCGAAGAACCTGCTAGCAGTGGTGCAGTCGATCGCCCACCAGACCTCGATGCGGGGCTCGCCGCGCAGCTTCGCCCGGCGTTTCAGCGAGCGCCTCCAGGGTCTGGCCGCCAGTCATGACCTGCTGGTCGACAATGCCTGGCAGGGGGTTGAGCTCGCCGATCTCGTGGCCTCGCAGCTGTCGCATTTCCGCGACCTGGTGCGCCAGCGCATCCACTTCGACGGCCCTGCCCTGCAGCTCCGGCCATCGGCCGCCCAGGCGCTTGGCATGGCACTCCATGAACTGGCGACCAATGCCGGCAAATACGGCGCCCTTTCGGGAAGCGCCGGCCAGGTCCTCGTCCATTGGTCGGTCGATGCGCCCGATGCGCAGGACGGCTTCCACATGGAATGGCACGAGCGCGGCGGTCCGCCTGTCGCCCAGCCGGTCACCAGCGGCTTCGGCAGCAAGCTGATCGCGCACATGACGGAAATCGCGCTGCAGGGCCGCGCCCGGCTCGACTACCGGCCTGACGGCGTGGTGTGGACGATCGATGCGCCGCTGGCGCCGATCACGACGCCGCCTGCGGAACGCGTGGCGTGGCGCCAGCCGCAGCAGGGTTGAGGAAACCTTTGCCGCGCCGCGGCGTTTTCTCCGTCCATGATTCCAGCGCCCACGATCAGCCAAACGAGGACGGACGCCATCGCCACCTTCATGTTCTGCACCGGCATCGAGAATTCCAATCCCACCATCGACGGTGGCCGCACCCGCGTCGACGAGATGGAAAGCTGCGGCTTTTACGAACGATGGCAGGAGGATTTCGCCCTGGTGCAGGACCTCGGCATCAATTTCCTGCGCTATGGCCCGCCGATCCACCGCACCTTCCTGGGGCCCGGCAGATACGACTGGGACTTCGCCGACCGCACCTTCGCCGAAATCCGCCGCCTGCGCATCGTGCCGATCGTCGATCTGTGCCACTTCGGCCTTCCCGACTGGCTGGGCAATTTCCAGAACCCGGATTTTCCCGCGCAGTTCGAGGCCTATGCGCTGGCCTTCGCCAGGCGCTATCCCTGGGTGCAGCTCTACACGCCGGTGAACGAAATGTTCATCTGCGCCACCTTCTCGGCGCGCTATGGCTGGTGGAACGAGCAGGAAACCTCGGACCGCGCCTACGTCACCGCCATCAAGCACATCGTCAAGGCCAATGTGCTGGCGATGCAGGCCATCCTGACGGCCAGGCCCGACGCCATCTTCATCCAGTCCGAATCCTCGGAATATTTTCATGCCGAGAACCCGGCCGCCATCGGCCCTGCGGAGCACCTGAACTCGCTGCGCTTCCTGCCGCTCGACCTCAACTACGGGCGGCGGGTGGACAGCGAGGTCTATGAATTCCTGATGGGCAACGGCATGACGCGCGAGGAGTACCAGTTCTTCCTCGCCCACCGCCTGAAGCAGCATTGCATCATGGGCAACGACTACTACGTCACCAACGAGCACCGCGTCTGCGCCGACGGCATGCTGCGCGCCGCCGGCGAGGTCTTCGGCTATGACGAGATCACCCGTCAGTATTTCGACCGCTATCGCCTGCCCGTCATGCACACCGAGACCAATCACAACGAGGGCCCCACCGGACAGGAGGCGGTGAACTGGCTGTGGAAGGAATGGGCCAACGTGCTGCGGGTCAGGAACAACGGGGTGCCCATCGTCGGCTTTACATGGTACTCGCTCACCGACCAGGTGGACTGGGATACCGCACTCCGCCAGAAGAACAACCGCGTCAATCCACTGGGCCTCTACGACCTCGACCGCAACATCCGCAATGTCGGCCGCGCCTACCGCCAGCTGATCCAGGACTGGCGCAACGTACTGCCCACCCAGAGCCTGTGCCTCACCGTACCCGTGGTGATGCCCGGCGAGGGCGGCGACGTCCATGCCGAGGCGCAGCGCGAGAAGGCTTCCGAAATCGCCCACAGCCAGACCGCCCAGCCTTCGACGCAGGCCAGCTGACCCACCCTTGCCAGCCTGCTGCGGCTCTCCTAACAACATGGCCTCACATGTCCGAGGGAGAATTCCGTGGCACAGCGCATCGTCTTCACCGGTGGCTCCGGCAAGGCCGGCAGGCACGTCGTGCCGTGGCTCAAGGCCAGGGGCTACGACATCCTCAACCTCGACCTGAAGCCGCTGGACTGCGAAGGCGTCAACACCCTGATCACCGACGTCACCGATTCCGGTCAGGTGTTCAACGCGCTGACCATGCATCATGGCTTCGACGGCTATGACAGGGGCCGCGTGCCCTCGCCGCCCGATGCGGTCGTCCACTTCGCGGCCATTCCGCGCGTGCTGATCCAGCCCGACAACACCACCTTCACCGTCAACACCATCTCCACCTACAATGTCATAGAGGCGGCGATGAAGCTGGGCGTGCGCAAGGTCATCATCGCCTCGAGCGAAACGACCTACGGCGTGTGCTTCGCCGAGGGGGACAAGGATTATCACCAGTTCCCGCTCGAGGAGGATTACGACGTCGATCCGATGGATTCCTACGGCCTGTCCAAGGTGGTGAACGAGAAGACGGCACGCGCCTTCGCCATGCGCTATGGCGCCGACATCTATGCGCTCCGCATCGGCAACGTCATCGAGCCGCATGAATATCCGATGTTCAGGGGCTTCCTCGACAACCCGATGAGCCGCAAGCGCAACGCCTGGAGCTACATCGACGCCCGCGACCTGGGGCAAATCGTGCATCTCTGCATCGCGAAGAACGGGCTGGGCTTCCAGGTCTTCAACGCGGTGAACGACACCATCACCACGCGGGAGCCGACGGCCGAATTCCTCAAGACGCACGTGCCGCAGATTCCGCTGAAGCGCCCGATGGTCGGCAACGAGGCGCCGTTGTCGAACCGGAAAATCCGCGAGGTCCTCGGCTTCCGGGAAGAGCACGACTGGCGGAAGTACGTCTGATGCCGTTCCCCTTCACGCCGCTGGTCGAGACGCTGCCCTCCTCGGTGCCCTTCGTCGGCCCGGAAGCCCTGGAACGCCGCACCGGCACCAAGTTCCGCGCCCGCATCGGCGCCAACGAGAGCGTGTTCGGCCCCTCGCCCAAGGTCGTCGCCGCGATGCAGGCCGCGGCGGCGGAGAGTTGGCAGTATTGCGACCCGGAGAACCACGACATCAAGGCGGCACTCGCGGCGCATCTGGGCGTTGGGCCCGAGAACGTGATGGTGGGCGAAGGCATCGACGGGCTCTTCGGCTACGCCGTGCGGCTGTTCGTCGAACCGGGCGTCACCGTGGCCACTTCGCTCGGTGCCTATCCGACCTTCAACTTCCATGTCCATGGCTTCGGCGGCAGGCTGGTCACCACGCCCTATGTGAATGACCGCGAGGACCCCTCCTCGCTGCTCGACCTCGCGCAGCGCGAAGGAGCCCGCCTCATCTACTTCGCCAACCCCGACAATCCGATGGGCAGCTGGTGGGATGCCGCTGCCGTGCAGCGCATGATCGATGACATTCCCGACGGTGCGCTGCTGATGCTGGACGAGGCCTATGGCGAATTCGCGCCCGAGGGCACGCTCCCGCCGCTCGACGTCGCCAACCCGAAGCTGCTGCGCTTCCGCACCTTTTCCAAGGCCTATGGCCTCGCCGGCATGCGCCTCGGCTACTGCGTCGGCCATGCCGATCTGATCCGCGCCTTCGACAAGATCCGCAACCACTTCGGCGTGACGAAGCTGGGTCAGGTCGCGGGCATCGCGGCGCTCGGGGATCAGGAGCACCTCAGGAGCGTCGTCGGCAAGGTCGCGGCCGCACGCGAACAGATCGCCGCCATCGCGCGCAAGAACGGCCTCGCGCCGCTGCCCTCGGCCACCAACTTCGTGACCATCGACTGCGGCCGTGACGGCGACTACGCCCGGCGCGTGCTCGATGCACTGGTGGCTGCCGGCGTGTTCGTGCGCATGCCCGGCGTTGCACCGCTGAACCGCTGCATCCGCGTGACGGCGGGCACGGGAGACGATCTGCGCATCCTTGCGGAGGAGCTTCCGAGAGCCTTGGCGAAGGCGAACGCCTGACCCGGTTTCGCCTCGCCAAATGAAAATGGCCGGGACAAGCCCGGCCATGATGCGTGTTCGAAAGACTCCGACTAGGCTCGCGGATAGTCGGTGTAGCCCTTCGGGCCCGGCGTGTAGAAGGTGGCGAAGTCGATCTCGTTGAGGGCCGCTCCCGCCTTCCAGCGCGCCACGAGGTCCGGATTGGCGAGGAAGGGACGGCCGACGGCCACCAGGTCGCAGGCCCTGGATTCGAGGTCACGCTCGGCGCGCGCGGCATCATAGCCCCCTGACAGGATCAGGCTGCGCGTGAACGACTTGCGGACGATTTGCTTGATGGTCACGGGAACCTCGGGTGCACCCATCGGAGAGTGGTCGACCAGGTGCACATAGACGAGGCCCAGCTCGCTGAGGCGGGCCGCCAGATAGGCATAGTCCGACTCCATTTCCGGATAGTCCGGCATGTCGTTGTAGACGCCGTAGGGCGACAGCCGGATTCCCACCTTGTCGGCGCCGATCGCGGCAATCGCGGCCTTCGCCACCTCGAGGACGAAGCGCGCCCGGTTCTCGATCGAGCCACCATAGCGGTCGGTGCGCTGGTTCGAGTTCGGACGGATGAACTGCTCGAGCAGGTAGCCGTTGGCGGCGTGCAGCTCGACGCCGTCAGCGCCCGCGGCGACCGCATTGCGCGATGCCGTGGCGAATTCGGCGATGGCGGCCTGAATGTCGGCGTCCGACATGGGATCGGGTGTGGGGTGGGGCTTCATGCCTTCTGCATCGGTGTAAATCTCGCCCGCTGCGGCGATGGCGGAGGGAGCGAGCACGCGCGCGCCCTTGGGCAGGTTGAGCGGATGCCCGATGCGGCCGGTGTGCATCAGCTGCACGAAGAACTTGGCGCCGCCGGCATGCGCGGCGGTGACGACCTTGCGCCAGCCCGCGACCTGTTCCTCTCTGAAGATGCCCGGAATGCGGGGATAGCCCAGCCCGTTCGGCGAGGGCGAGGTGCCTTCGGTGATGATCAGCCCGGCGGAGGAGCGCTGCTGATAATATTCGACCATCAGTTCGTTGGGCACATTGCCGATGGCGCGGTTGCGGGTCATCGGCGCCATGACGAGGTGGTTCTGGAGCGTGAGTGCGCCGAGGGTGGCAGGTGAATACAAAATGGACATTGTTTCTCTCTTGAGTTGAAGCGATGGGCACGCGAGGTCAGGCCCGGGTGAAACTCGGGCGTGACGCGCGCTGAGAAGGACGGACTAGCTCCGGGTCAGCTTCGCGGCGATCTCCGCCACGTGCTTGCCCTGGTGGCGCGCACCGTCGAGTTCGTGCTGGGCGGGCTGGCGGCTGCCATCAGAATTGGTGACGGTGGAGGCGCCATAGGGCGAGCCGCCGCGGATCTCGTCGACGCCTGACTGGCCGGCCCAGGCATAGGGCAGGCCGACCACGACCATGCCATGGTGCAGCATGGTGGGAATGAAGCCGAGGAGGGTCGATTCCTGGCCGCCGTGCTGGGTGGCGGACGAGGTCATGGCCGAGCCGACCTTGCCCAGCAGCGCCTGCCTGGCCCACAGCGCACCGGTCTGGTCCATGAAGTTCCGCATCTGCGAGGCCATGGTGCCGAAGCGCGTGCCGCAGGCGAAGATGATGGCGTCGTAGTTCTCGAGTTCTTCCGGCTTTGCGACCGGCGCCTTCTGGTCGAGCTTGTACCAGGCGGCCTTGGCGACCTCTTCGGGCACCAGTTCCGGTACGCGCTTCACCTCGACGTGGGCGCCCGCTTCCTTTGCGCCCTCGGCAGCGGCATAGGCCATCTGCTCCATATGGCCCCAGGCGGAGTAATAGAGCACCAGAACTTTCGTCATGCGTTTTCCTTTTCGTGCTTGGTGTTGATCAGGTCGTTGAGGTCGAGGCGCTGGGTGGTCATCGCGATGCCGCCCTGGGGGTTACGCGGCCACTGGGCGCCCGGTTTGTCCCAGTAGAGTTCGATGCCGTTCATGTCGGGGTCATGAAGGTAGAGCGCTTCCGACACGCCGTGGTCGGCCGCGCCGTCGAGCTGCACTTCATTGGCGACGAGCCGCTTCAGCGCATCGGCGAGGTCGGCGCGCGTCGGGTAGAGGATGGCGACGTGATAGAGCCCGGTGGCGCCCGGCGGCGGCGGCGAACCGCCCGCACTCTCCCAGGTGTTGAGGCCGATGTGGTGGTGATAGCCGCCGGCGGAGACGAAGGCCGCCTGCTTGCCGTAGAGCTGCTGCAACTCGAAACCCAGCACGCCGCAATAAAAGTCGAGCGCCCGCTGCAGGTCTGAAACCTTGAGGTGGACATGGCCGATGCGCGTGCCGGCCGGGATCGGGGCAGTGGCGGACATGGGCTGGCTTCCTTTCTGTAACGCTCTTCGTTACGGATATAGGCAACCCCCGGTTCACACACAAGTGGCATTGCGGTTGAATCGTTCAAAACCGTGGATGAGCGCCGCGCGCGCTTGAAATGGTGAGGCGCTTTCCGCAAAACACTGGCGAACCCGACAGGAGAGACGCCATGACCGAGGCCCCGCTACCCAAAACACTCGTCGTGGTCGATCATCCGCTCATCCTGCACAAGCTGTCACTGATGCGGGACAAGAACACGCCATCTGCCGTGTTCCGCCAGCTGCTGCGCGAGATCAGCCTGCTGCTCGCCTATGAGGTCACGCGCGACCTGCCGATGACCACGCAGAAGATCGAGACGCCGATCACCGAGATGGATGCCCCCATCCTCAAGGGCAAGAAGCTGGTGATCGTGTCGATCCTGCGCGCCGGCTCCGGCCTGCTCGAGGGCATGCTCGATCTCCTGCCCTCGGCCCGCATCGGCCACATCGGGCTCTATCGTGACCCGGTCACGCTGAAGCCCGTCGAATATTACTTCAAGGTGCCTAGCGACATCGGCGAGCGCCCGGTGATCGTGGTCGACCCGATGCTGGCCACCGGCAATTCCACCGCCTATGCCATCGCCAAGCTGAAGGAGGCAGGGGCCCGCGACGTTCGCCTGGTCTGCCTGCTCTCGGCACCCGAAGGCATCCGCCGCGTCGCCGAAGACCATCCCGATGTGCCGATCTACACCGCGGCGGTCGACAGTCACCTGAACGAGCATGGCTACATCGTGCCGGGGCTGGGCGACGCCGGCGATCGCATGTTCGGCACCAAGTAATCATTTACCATAGGCGCCGAGAGCTGCTCCGCCACACCAATTGCAAACCATTGGACGTCTAGCCTCATTCCTCGTGGGAACAGGTCAGTGGGAATGATGCAAGAGCCGGCGGTTGGTGGTGCGAGCCCGGAGAAGAAGTCGCTCAGGCTCGAGGCACCGCATGGCGGGCGCCCCCGTCTGCTGCTGGCCGAGGATTGCGACCCGGTGCGCATCGTCACCGCCGCGATGCTGAAGGGCATGGGCTGCGACGTCGAGGCCGTCATCCACGGCGAGGACGCCGTGAAGAGCGCCTCCGAAAACGAATTCGACGTGATCGTGCTCGATATCGAGATGCCGATCATGGACGGCATCACCGCCGCCCGCTCGATCCGCCAGATGCCGGGCCCCGTGGCCGCCACGCCGCTCATGGCGCTGTCGGCCTTCCTGGCCGATTCGGTGCGCACCGGCGAATGGCGCGACACCTTCGACATCGCGCTGCCCAAGCCCGCCAACCGCAACGAACTGCACGAGGCCGTCAAGGCGGCCCTGTCGCGCGTTCGCGCCGAGGCCTGACAAACGAAAGGGCGGGATTGACCCCGCCCTCTTCCGTAAAGTCCCTGTCGAAACCTCAGCCCTGTGCGGGCTTCGTCTCCAGCGACTTCAGCATGTGCAGCACCTCGCGCAGTTCCGGGCTGAGCACGGTCTTGCGCTTCCTGCCCTGGCCTTGCGCCGGTTGCTGGGTTTCCTCAGCTTGCATCTCGCCCACCTTGTCGTCCTCGATTGGACCCATTCTCGGTCATCTGCCCTTAACGCCACCCTAAGGTGACGTGCGATGCAACATGATCTCCGCTCATGGCGTCGGCGAGGCCCGATTCCGACCCTTTTGAGGCATTGTTAACAAGGCGTTAGGCTTCAATCGCAGAAACACTGAATTGTGATGGAAGAAGTTACGCAAGTTCTGCGTAATCTTCCCGAGCCAACGCAGAAGGAGGAAAATCGCTCATGGTGTCGAAGACGTTCGTGGGACTTGTAACGGCGGGCGTGATTGCGCTCGGCCTTTCATCGGCGGCCATGGCGGATGCCAAGGCCGCGATCGAGGCCCGCCAGGCCTGCATGAAGGCTAACGGCGGCATGATGAAGGTGATGGTCCCCATCATCAAGGGACAGAAGGCCTATGACAAGGCGGCGATCGATGCCTCCATCGCCCATGCCCAGAAGGCCTGCGGCGGCTGGGCCGATTGGTGGGGCGCCGACACGATGCCCGGCACGCCTGCCGGCACTGCGGCCAAGACCGAGGCCAAGGCCGAGATCTGGTCGGATTCCGCCGGCTTCGCAGCCGCCGGCAAGGCCTATGTGACGGCCGAGGCCGCCGTGCTCGCCTCGACCGACGAAGCCTCCTTCAAGGCGGCGTTCCCGGCGCTCGGCAAGGCCTGCGGCGCCTGCCACGAGAAGTTCCGCCAATCCGAAAATTGATCGTGCGGCGGTCCGGAAAATTCCTGCTGGCCCTGGCGCTCCTCGCAGCGCTGGGGTTCGCGGGCTTCTGGCTCCTCAGCATGCCCCGGCCGCTCACCGCGGCCGATGTCCCGCAGCACACGCCCGACCTCGCCAACGGCGAACGGCTCTATCATGCCGGGGGCTGCATTTCCTGCCACCAGCCCTCGCCCGATCTGAAGGACGTGGCCGCCAATGTGCCCGCCGGCGGCGCGCCCCTCGTCACCCCCGTCGGCACGCTCTATCCCAAGAACCTGACGCCCGATCCCGAGACCGGCATCGGCTCGTGGAGCGACCTCGACTTTCTCAACGCCGTCCAGCGCGGCATCTCGCCCGAGGGCCAACACCTCATCCCCGCCTTCCCCTACACGTCCTACGCCCACATGAAGCCAGCCGACGTGCTCGACATCCGCGCCTATCTCGCGTCGCTGCCGGCCGTGAAATCACCCCAGCGCGAGGCCGATGTGGTGGCACTCCCGCTCGTCCGGCGCGGTATCGGCATGTGGAAATGGGTCGGTCTCGACACCACGCCATGGCAGCCCGACCCCACGCAGTCGGACAGCTGGAACCGCGGCTCCTACCTCGTCAACGGCCCCGGCCACTGCCAGGAATGCCACACGCCGCGCAACATCTTCATGGCGCTGGACGAGTCGAAGGCCTTCCAGGGTGGTCCGCACCCGGAAGGCAAGGGCCGCGTCCCCAGCCTGCGCGGTCTGATCGAGCGCGGCCGCTACACCGACGCCGCCGACCTCGCCTCGGCACTCGAGAACGGCGACGCGATGGGCTATGACAAGCTCTCGGCCGGCGGCATGGGCCAGGTCCGGCGCAACATCGCGCAGCTGCCCGAGAGCGACATCCAGGCCATCGCCGACTACATCGCCAGCCTGAAATAGGCACCTCCTTCCCCTTCCCACGAAACCCGCTCATATTCGGTACGGCATTGCGAGGATCACGGCATGGCGAGATTGCCCACCTATTTCATTTCCCACGGCGGCGGCCCCTGGCCGTGGCTTCCCGACTGGGCTGAGATGATGAAGACGCTGGCCGCTTCGCTTGCCCGCATGCCCGCAGAGATCGGCGAGAAGCCGAAGGCCATCCTGATGGTGTCGGGCCACTGGGAACAGGCGGACTTTGCCGTCATGTCGTCGCCAGCGCCCGGCATGGTCTATGACTACAGCGGATTTCCGCCCTTCACCTACCAGATCAAGTACGCCGCGCCCGGCGCTCCGGAGGTTGCCAAGCGCGTGAAGCAATTGCTCGAGGCGGCGGGCCTTCCCACCCATCTCGATGACCAGCGCGGCTTCGACCACGGCGTCTTCGCACCCATGCAGGTGATGTATCCCGCCGCCGACATCCCGCTGCTGCAGGTCGCCATTCTCGACAATTACGATCCCGCCCAGCACCTGGCGCTGGGCCGCGCCCTGGCGCCGCTGCGCGAGGAAGGCGTGCTGATCGTCGGCAGCGGTCTCAGCTACCACAACCTGCGCCTCTTCGGACCCGGTGCGCGCCAGCCTTCGGCGGCCTTCGATGCCTGGCTCGATGGCGTGCTGACCAGCGCCCCCGCCAAGCGCACCGCCGAACTTCTGGACTGGGAGAAGGCCCCCTTCGCCCGCGTCTGCCACCCGCAGGAGGACCACCTCATCCCGCTGATGGCCGCCGTCGGCGCCGCCGAAAACGACAAGGCGACGCGCGTCTATCACGAGGACAACATGTTCGGCGGCGTCACCGCCTCGAGCTACCGCTTCGGCTAGTCGGGCAGGCCTGCGAGCCTCAGAGAGTCCGCCACATAGGCGGCATCCTCGACGGTCTTGAAGGGTTCCCGCGCCATGCGCCTGGCGATCGAGAAGTCCGGCCGCGCCGCCAGGCATTCGGCCGCGAGGGCTGCGGCGCGCTGCGGGTTTCCGGTGCGGGCGTGGCAGCCCGCCATGAGGGCCGCCACCCAGTAGCCGCGCACCGTCAGGTGCTCGAAGGTGGCCAGGGCGTCGGCCGGGCGGCGCAGCATCATGTGGGCGAGGCCGAGGTTCGGCCACAGCCACGACGGGCTGAAATAGGGATCGATCTGGCGCGCCATGCTGAAGCAGTCGAGCGCCGCTTCGGGTTCGCCCGCATAGACGAGCACGATGCCGAGATCGGCCACGTTCCATTGGTTGTTGGGGTTGATTTCGATTGCGCGCCGGGCATGGCGAATCGCCAGGTCAAAGGCTCCGCGAAACACCACACAATGGGCGAGGATGGCAAAGCAGGTGCTGTCATTGCTGTCGAGTTCGACGGCGCGCTGGGCCAGCCGGATCGCCTCGTGCAGCCTGGCATCGGTGCCTCCAAGATCATCCTTCCACTGCAGGATCAGAATCGATGCTTGCAGCGAGTGGGCCAGGCCATAGCCGGGATCCAGCGCCACGGCGCGGGCGAAGAGCTGCAACGCCTCGGCCGCGCCATCGGGCTCGTTCCACGGCAGCAGGTTGCCCTTCAGCACGCATTCATAGGCCTGCAGGATGGCCGGCGGCTTGCGGCTCACCTGCTCGACGGCGGCCACCTGCACGCGGCCGGCCAGCGTGCTGACGATGGTGCGCACCACCTGGTCCTGAACCGCGAAGATATCGGCGGCGTCGCGGTCGAAGCGCTCGGCCCAGGCATGGTTTCCGGTTTCGGCATCGATGAGCTGCACCGAGACCCGGATGCGCGTCCCCATGCGCCGCACGCTGCCTTCGACGATATAGTGAACGTTCAGTTCCCGGGCGATCTGCCGGATGGTGAGCGGTGACTCGCGGTAGCGGAACGATGCCGAGCGCGACTGCACCGATATCAGCCGCCAGCGCGACAGCTCGCTGATGATGTCGCCGGTGACGCCGTCGCTGAAATAGCCCTGCGCCGGGTCCTCGTCGAGATTGGCGAAGGGAAGCACGGCGACCGACGGGCGGCGCGGTTCAAGTCCTGCCGCCGCGCTGGCCCCGGATTCGGCCTGACCGGAAGGCGGCGTTTCACCCGCGGCGATCCTCTGACGCAGCGCCTGGGTCTCGGCGGCGGGTGCCACGCCGAGATCGTCCGCAAGCAGCTTGCGGCAGGCTTCATATTGGCGCAGCGCCAGGGCGCGCTCGCCCGTCGCGGCCAGCGCCGACATCAACAGACGGTGTGAGGCTTCGCGCAGCGGATCGAGGTCGACGAGGCGCCGTGCCGCCTCGACCCGGGCCGGGCCCTGCTCGATGGTGGCCAGCTGCTCGAACAGCCGCGCCATGGCGGCCGCAAGCCTGGTCCTTTGTGCCGTGAGCCAGGTCTCGAAGGCCTCTTCATTTACCGTGGTATCGGCGAGAAGTTCGCCCCGGCAGAGTGCGGCGGCGCCCCGCAAGGCATCGAGGTTATCGCTTCCCGCGGCCTCGAGGATCGCCAGCGCATCGATGCTGCAGGCCCCGGGGCGCAGCATGATCTGGTCGTCCGACTGCTCCAGTGGCGATGGGCCTCCGGCCTCCAGTTCCCTGCGCAGCCCAGCCAGCGCCTGCCTCAGGCTGTTGCGCGCCGCCTGGTCGTCATGTTCGCCCCACAGCAGCGTGGCCAGCCTCTCGCGCGGGGCGCGTTGGCCGGGTGACAGGGCGAGGATGGCGAGAAGGGCACGGTTCTTGCGGCTGGCAATGGCCACGGCGTGGCCCGCCCCCCGACCGAGGGCAAAGTCCCCCATCAGCCGCAGGCGCAGCCCATGCGTTGCATTAGCCGGTGGCGTTTCCGTCATTGCCGTCCCGCGAGGCCTCACACAGGCCAACCGTGTTCCCGGCAAATTTTATAGCGGTTTCACGGCTGATTGACAGGTGGCAAATGCCGCTTTTGCGGCGGCCGCCCTAGACCGGACGGGTGCAGTCCGTGCTGCACGCAGACCCCGAACCCCCTCGAAAGGAAACGAGAATGCCCCGCTACATGGTCGAAAGGTCCTTCCCGGAAGGCTTGAACATCCCAGTCAACAACGACGGTGCCGGCATTTGCGGCGGCGTCGTCGCGCGCAATGCCGAACATGGCGTGACCTGGGTGCAGTCCTTCGTCTCGTCCGACCGCAAGCAGACTTTCTGCATCTATGACGCGCCCACCCCCGAAGCGGTGCGCACCGTGGCCAGCAAGAATGCCCTGCCGGTCGACCGGATCACCGAGGTCCGCGTCCTCGACCCCTATTTCTATCACTGAACCCCGCGAGCAGGAGGAACCCCACATGAAGACTGCAAACTGGATCGGCGGGGCCGCACTGGCGGCACTGATGCTGGCAGGCGCCGGCGCGGCGCTGGCCGACATGGCCAACCCGCTGGCGGATGCCGTGAAGGCCGCCAACGACCGCTTCAAGGATGTCGCCGTCGCGGTGAAGGAGGGCTACGGCCCCATTCCCTGCGACAGCAGCCCGATGGGCGGCGGCATGGGCATCCACTATGTCAACGGCGCCTATCTCAAGGACGGCGTCCTTGACATATCGAAGCCCGAGGCCGTGATGTATGAACCCATGCCCGACGGCAAGCTGAAGCTGATTGCCGTCGAGTACATCTCGCTCAAGGGGCCCGCTGCCCTCAAGGGCCACATGATGAACTACAACAGCGCGCCCAACAGCTACGGCCTGCCGGAATTCTACGAGATCCACGTCTGGGCCTGGAAGAAGAACCCGATGGGCACCTTCGCCGACGATAACCCCACCGTGTCTTGCGACGCGATGAAGGCCATGGACTGAGATTCGCTCCGGCAGGCTTGCGCATCCCGCACCTGCCGGAGCTTGATGTTCAGGTCGCGAAGCGTCAGGATTTTCGTGGCTTGACGTAGGGTTAAAGTCACAACCTTACTGCCGGGACACGATACCTAGGTATATCCCCCACTACTTTGCGGCGGGCCGCAGGTGCGACGAAAGCGCACAACCACACGGCCTGCGTGGTCCAAGCGCGCACAGTGCGACGTAGCGTGCGCGTCCGGATTGCTTCATCCGTCCACATGTCTCCACTCTCCCCAACGGCAAACTTTCGATTGCTGGCAGCGGGTCCGGCCCGTGACCAATGCTGCGGCCACCCTGCAGGGGCTCGGGGCGGCTTGAGCGGAGTGGGAATCATGAATTTCCTCAGAACGGCGGATACGTTTGTCAGCGGCCGCGACGTTGCCGGAATGGCGCCACTGTCGCGACGCAGCTTCCTTGGCGCGGGCGCTGCCGCTCTCTGGCTTGCGGGCGTCGGCAGCCGGGCGGTGCGGGCGGCGGGCGTGGGCCGCGACTTCCATGTCTCGAACGGCGGCAGCGACAGCAACCCCGGCACGCCCGACAAGCCCTTCCTCACCATTGGCGCCGTTTTCCGGCGCATCATCGACCTCGGGGCCGGCGACCGCATCATCGTCATGCCCGGAACCTACAACGAGGCGATCAGCGTGAAGGCCGGCGGCGATGCCACGGCAAACCTCACGATCGTGTCGCAGGTGCCCTATGCCGCCAGGATCCGCTCGCCCGCGTCCTCCTACAGCGCCATCAACATCCAGAAGAGCTACGTGACGGTCGATGGTTTCGACGTGCAGGGGGCCGGCATCGGGCATGGCATCGAGGCGACCTACATCGACGGCAACACCGCCAACAACGGCCCGCACCATTTGTCGATCGTCAACAACATCTGCCACGACAATGCCGGCAGCGGCATCAGCGTGTCCTATGGCGATTACTACCTGATCGAAAACAACGTCTGCTACGGCAACTGCGCCACCAACCCGTACCAGGGCAGCGGCATCTCGGTCTACGAACCGCGCGCGGTCACCGGCACCGAGACCATGCGCATCTTCGTGCTGCGCAACACCTCGTTCAGCAACACCGCGCTCAACCTGCCGAACAATGCCCCTCATTCCGATGGCAACGGCATCATCATGGACGACTTCCGCAATACCCAGAAGCCCAACCCGGCAGGAATTTACCGCTATCGCTCGCTGGTCGAGAACAACGTCTGCTATCTCAATGGCGGCAAGGGTGTCCACGTCTTCATCAGCGACAACGTCACGGTGCGCAACAACACCTGCTACTTCAACAATCGCGACCCGAAGAACATCGCGACCTGGCGCGGCGAACTGAGCAACGTGAACTCCAACAACACGATCTGGGTCAACAACATCGGCTATGCCGACGTCAGGGTGAACAGCTACAACCGCGGCATCCTGCACGCCTCCAGCGGCAGCCAGACCAGCAACAACGTGGTGTGGAAGCGCAATCTCACTTTCAATGGCACGCCGGGTTCGGCCTCGATCACCCAGTCGCCTTACAACGCGACGCTGGTCGCAGCCGCGCCCTACAACAACCTGCTGGGCGTGGACCCACTGTTCGCCGCCGCCGGACAGGGCGTCGCCAGCCCCGATCTCCACCTGCAGCCGGGCTCCCGGGCGCGTGACGCCTCCGTCACCGACTACGGGATCGGCACAATCGACCGGGACGGCAACCCCCGCACCGCAGGCGCCGCCGCCGACCTCGGCGCCTACGAGCTGCCTCAGTAGGACGGCGTCCTCCCGCCATCCGACCTGATGCAAACCCCGGCCTGTCAGGCCGGGGTTTGCATTCCGTACTTCACCAGAACGAGACGGCGAAATTCACAGCTTCGGCGACAATCCCACGTCTTCCATCCAGTGGTCGATCGCCGCCGCCGTCTCATCGGGATATTCGAGTGTCGGGAAATGGCCGCAGTCGGCCAGTTCCACGTAGCGGCCCTTGGGAAGGGCGGCCGACATCCTGAGGCCCTCGGCGGCGGGTGAGAACTTGTCGTGGACGCCCCACAGCATGAGGGCGGGGCACTGGATCTCCGCCAGCCGCGGCCACCGGTCGATGCGCCCGGCCAGCGCGTCGGACTGGCGCGCCAGGGCGTCCGGCCCCAGCGTGGCGCACATGTCGATGAAGGCCTGGCGGGCGGCGGGGCCGTTGGGGCCCTCCATGTGGGCGATCATGTCGCCCATTTCGCCGGCCACCTGCTCGGCCTCGCCCGCCCGCAGCCGTTCCGACCGGCGCAGCCCGGCCCGAAGGTCGGCCACCGGCCCGGGGCTCGAACCGATGATCACGAGGCCCCTCACCCGGTCGGGGGCCGCCAGCGTGGTTTCGAGCGCCACCCGGCCGCCGAAGGAGGTGCCCAGCACCACGAATTTTTCCGGCGCCTGGGCCAGCACCTGCTCGACGCAGGTCGCGAAATCATGGCCGTCGGCGATCACCACCGAACTCAGCACGTTGGAGGGCAGCAGGGGGGCGATTTCGGCATAGAGACGCTCGTCGCAGCCGAAGGCGGGGATCATCACAAGGTTTGTCATGGCTCCCATCCTGCAACGGCTTGGCTCGCCTGAAAAGCCCAACAATGCCGTTGTCCGGCCCGGCGGGGCTGGTACAAGGGACAGCTTCGAACAACCTGCAGGATAGACCGCCCGTGAAATCCCTCGACAAGAAGCTGAAGACCATCGCCACCGGCAAGTACAAGCCGAAGGACTTCATCCTCGCCGACGCCAAGGACCCGGATTATGCTTTCGGCGTCAAGGGCACGGGCGCGCATGACTACCTCGACCAGTCGGGCAAGCACCGCTCCATCCCCGAGTTCCGCCAGACCATCTGCGACATCGTCCACCAGAAGCAGATGGACGTGATGCTGGGCGCGGTCTCCAACATGGAGCGCCTCATCGAGGACGGCGTGTTCGCGAAGTCGGGCGTGACGCCGGCGATCCGCGCCAACGACACGACCGACATCTGGCACCCGCGCGCCGGCAGCTACGCCAAGGAGCCGTCGCGCCCGTGGCGCACCGCCAACCTCGCCTATGTCGCGAAGTTCTGCGACCTCGGCCTCTATTCGGTAACCTTCAACAACATCCTCGAGCGCGATCTCGATACGGTGGCGCAGTACCGCGAATTCCGCCACGACGCGGTGAAGCACAAGTTCCGCCACTTCCTCGAGATCTTCAATCCCAACGCGCCGCAGAACCTCTCGGCCGAGCAGATGCCGTTCTACGTCAACGACATGATCATGCGCGTGCTGGCCGGCCTGGCGCAGGTGGAGCGCCCGCTGTTCCTCAAGATGCCGTTCAACGGCAGGAAGGCTATGGAAGAACTGGCCAGCCATGATCCGGGTCTCGTCATCGGCATCCTCGGCGGCTCGTCGGGAACGACGCGCGACTGCTTCGAGCTGCTCTCGCAGGGCGAGAAGTCGGGCGCCAAGGTCGCGCTGTTCGGCCGCAAGATCAACCTTGCCGAAAGCCCGCTCGACCTCGTGGCGCTGTTCCGCCCGGTGATCGAGTCAGAGGTGACGCCGGAGCAGGCGGTGAAGCACTATCACGCCATCCTGTCGAAGAAGGGCCTCAACCCCAAGCGCAAGCTGGAGGATGACCTGAAGATCACCGAGCCCGCTCTCGAGGGCTTCCGGAAGTGACGAAGCGCGGCATCGTGCTGGCCGGGATCGTGGTGCTCGACATCGTGCACATCATCGATCACTGGCCGGCCGAGGAGACGCTCGCCTTCATCGACCGCACCGAAATGGCGGCCGGCGGCCCGCCGCACAATGCGGCGGCCGGCCTCCTGAAGCTCGGCGCCGATTTCCCGGTGACGCTGCTCGCCACCTCGGGCAGCGATGCCTATGGCGCCACCATGCTGTCCAGCGCCGCGAGCTACGGGCTCGACACCTCGCGCGTGTCGGTGATCGCCGGCGCGGTCACCAGCCACACCCATGTCATGTCCTGCCGCGACACCGGGCGTCGCACCTTCTTCGCGCAGCTCGGCTGCAACAACCAGATGACGGTCGAGCACCTGATGCCGCCCGAGGACATCGACGCCAAGATCTATTATCTCGGCAGCCCCGGCACGGCGCGCGACCTCGACAAAAGCGACGGCTGGCGCAGCCTGCTGCGCGCCGCCAAGGCCCGTGGCATGAAGACCTGCATGGAGCTCTGCCCGGTTCCCGCCGAGCAGCTGCGTGAACTGGTGCCGCCCTGCCTGCCGCTGTGCGACGTGTTCGTGGTCAACGACTACGAGGCCGCCAGCATCACCGGCGTCGACGTGGCGCCACACGTCCGCCTGTCATGGCACGCGGCGGAAGAAGCCTGCCGCAAGCTGCTGAAGATGGGGGTGGCGGAACTGGCCTGCGTGCATCATCCGGACGGCGCCGTGGCCGTGGCGCGCAGCGGCGAAGTGGCGAAGCGGCCGTCGGTGCGCGTCGACCAGGCGGAAATCGCCGGTGCCACGGGGGCGGGCGATGCCTTCTACGCCGGAATCCTCTTCGGCCTGCACGAGGGCTGGTCGCTGGGCAACAGCCTCGACCTCGCCAACGCCGCCGCCGCCACCTCGCTCCACTCGCCCACCACAAGCGCCGGCATCCGTCCGTGGGCGGAATGTCTGGCCTACGCCAAGGCCAGGGGCCTCCGGTCGACTTAGGACAAGTCTCCCCGGGCGCCTTCCGTCCAGACACTCACCTTCGCCCGGCTTGACCGGGCGATCCTCTTGAGGGCCGATCAAGGGAAGCGCGGGTCAAGCCCGCGCAAGGCGAATAGGTGGAGCACCCTTCCCCTGTTCCCACGCCCAAATCCCCTGATATAGTCCCCAAACTCCAGGAGGAAACAGCATGCCCTTGTCCAACATGGCCGTCCGCGACATCGAGACGGTGCTCCACCCCTATACCAACCTCGCCCGCCACCGCGAGGTGGGGCCCCTGATCCTCAACGAGGGCCGCGGCATCCATCTCTACGACGACACGGGCAAGCGCTACATCGAGGGCATGGCCGGGCTGTGGTGCACCGCGCTGGGCTATGGCAACCAGGAAATCGCCGAAGCCGGTGCCGAAGCGCTGCGCAAGGTGTCCTTCACCCATGCCTTCGGCGGCAAGTCGCATGACGGCGTGATCGAGCTTTCGGAAAAGCTCAAGGAGATCGCCCCCTGTCCCGCCTCCAAGGTGTTGTTCGGCTCCTCGGGCTCCGAGGCCAACGACATGCAGATCAAGCTGTCGTGGTATTACAACAACGCCCGCGGCAAGCGTGAGAAGAAGAAGATCATCAGCCGCATGCGCGCCTATCACGGCGTCACCATCGCGTCCGCCTCGCTGACCGGCCTGCCCTGGGTGCACAACGACTTCGACCTGCCCATGGCAAACGTGCTGCACACCTCGTGCCCGCACTATTATCGCTATGGCAAGGACGGCGAGACCGAAGAGCAGTTCGCTGCCCGCATGGCGCAGGACCTCGAGGACATGATCCTGCGTGAGGGGCCAGACACCATCGCCGCCTTCATCGGCGAGCCGCTGATGGGTGCCGGCGGCGTGCTGCTGCCGCCCACCGGCTATTGGGAGAAGGTCAACGCCATCCTCGGGAAATACGACATCCGCTTCATCGCCGACGAGGTGATCTGCGGCTTCGGGCGCACCGGCAACTGGTTCGGCTCGACGACTTTCGGCATGAAGCCGCAGTCGATCTCCATGGCCAAGGCCATCACCTCGGCCTATTTCCCGCTCTCCGCACTCACCATCGAGGAAGACCTCTACCAGGCCATGCTGGACGAAAGCCGCAAGCTCGGCACTTTCGGCCATGGCTACACCTACACCGCCCACCCCGTGGGCTGCGCCATCTCGCTGAAGACGATCGAGATCTACCAGCGCGACAAGGTGATGGAGCATGCGGCCAGGATGAGCCCGGTGTTCCAGATGCGCCTCAACAAGCTCGCCGACCATCCGCTGGTGGGCGAAGCCCGTGGCGTGGGCCTCATCGGCGCGGTCGAACTCGTGGCCGACAAGGCAACCAAGCGGCCCTTCGACCCGAAGAAGATGGTGGGTGCGGCCACCGTCAACACCCTGCAGGACATGGGCCTCATCACCCGCAACATCCAGGACTCGGTGGCGCTCTGCCCGCCGCTGATCATCACCACCGACGAGATCCACGAGATGTTCGACATCTTCGAGAAGGGCCTGGACGCCATGGAAGCCTGGGCGCGCAAGGAAAACGCGAGGGGCCAATGATCGAGACCGAAGAGGAGCTGCGGGCGAAGTTCGGCGAGGTCTCGCACCTCGCCTCCGCCAAGAGCCGCCCGGCACTGGACAAGTTCTCGCGCCAGTTCATCTCCCTCTCGCCCTTCCTCGTCATCTCGACGGCCGATGCCAATGGCCGCGCGGATCTCTCTCCGCGCGGCGATCCGCCCGGCTTCGTCCACGTCATCGACGACAACACGCTCCTCATTCCCGACCGGCCGGGCAACAACCGGCTGGACACCATGGCCAACATCATGGCCAACCCCAATGTCGGCCTCCTGTTCTTCGTCCCCGGCTTCGAGGACACGCTGCGCCTCAACGGCAAGGCCCGGATCACCGACGATGCCGACCTGCTCGCTGCCTGCAAGGTCAACGGCAAGCAGCCGGTGGTGGGCATTCTCGTCACGCTGGAGGAAGTCTTCCTGCACTGCGCCAAGGCCCTGAAGCGCTCGAAGCTGTGGGATCCGGACTCCCGCCAAGACCGCGCGCAGCTGCCCTCCATCGCCCGCATCATCCTGGAGCAGACCTCGACACCCGTCGCCGGACCCGAAGCGGCGAAGATCGACGCGGAGGTCGAAGAGGAATACCGCACCGCACTCTATTGAGAAATTGCCGGGAGCTTGATCGAGGTCAATGAGTTTGGCCTCACAGTCCATACTGTCAGGCTCCATGGACAGTCAGCTTCTCCCCTTCGCCACCCAGGACGTACCGCGCTACACCAGCTATCCGACCGCGGTGCAGTTCCAGTCCCCCTTCCCCGGCCAGACGTCGGATGACTGGCTGATGGCACTCGATCCCGAGGCGACCCTCTCGGTCTATGTCCACATCCCCTTCTGCCGCCAGCTCTGCTGGTATTGCGGCTGCCACACCTCGGTGCCCAACAGCTATGACCGTGCGGCGCGCTACGTCGAATACCTGGTGAAGGACATCCGGCGCTCGGCCTCCCTCTACGGGCGCGCCAAGGGCAAGGTCACGCATCTCCATTTCGGCGGCGGCACGCCCACCTATCTCGATGACCTGCACATCGGAGAGATCGTCGAGGCCATCGATCAGGGCTTCGGCCTCGCCACGGGCGGCGAGATGGCGCTCGAGTCCGACCCCCGCACGCTGACGCGCGAACGCGCCAAGGTGCTGGCCGCCATGGGATTCAACCGCATCAGCTTCGGCGTCCAGGATTTCGCCACGCCCGTGCAGATGAAGATCAACCGGCTGCAGACCTTCGGCCTCGTCAAGGCGGCAAACGAGTTCCTGCGCGAGGCCGGCTTCACCTCGGTCAACTTCGACCTGATGTACGGCCTTCCGGCCCAGACGGTGGAGAGCGTCGCCAGGACGGCGCAGCAGGCGGCATCCCTCGGGCCGGAGCGCATCTCGGTCTTCGGCTATGCCCATGTGCCGTGGTTCAAGAAGCACCAGAAAATGATTTCCGACGCCGAGCTTCCCGGCGTCAACGCCCGCTACGCCCAGGCCACCACCATCGAGCGCGAGCTCAATGCCCATGGCTATGCCTCGATCGGCCTCGATCATTTCGCGCTGGAGCATGACGAGCTCACCGCCGCCGCCCGCAACGGCACCATGCGGCGCAATTTCCAGGGCTACACGACGGACGTCTCCGACGCGCTCCTCGCCTTCGGCGCCTCCGCCATCGGCGAGTTCCCTGAAGGCTTCGTGCAGTCGGCCCGCGACACGCTGGAATGGTCGCAGAAGATCGAGCGCAACGAGAGCCCGGTGACGCGCGGGCTGGCCACCACCGCGGAAGACCGCATGCGCGCGCAAGTCATCGAGCGCCTGATGTGCGACCTCACCGTCGATGCGGCCGAGATCGCCACGCGCCACGGCTTCGATCCCGTGATCTTCGAGGATGTGCCTGAAAAGCTCGAGCCCGCGGTGCTGGCCGGCATCGCCGAGGTCAAGGGCTCGCGTGTCACGGTCCCGGCGCAGCACCGCCTCTTCCTGCGCACGGTTGCGGCGGCCTATGACGCGCATTTCGTGGCCGCGCCCAACCGGCACGCGAAGGCGGTGTGAGCAAGACAGCTTACGCCGATACTCACCTTGCCCCGGCTCGACCCAGGCACCTTGAACGGAACTTCGCCCTCGTCCGGTTCGTTTCATTCCGGCTGATTACCCACCGGAGAGGGCCATGACCGACACCCATCCCACCAAGGACGAGATCCTTGCGCTCGAGACCGCCTATTGGGACGCGCTGTGCCGCAAGGACGGCGCCGCGGCGTCGAGGCTATCGTCCGAGTCCACCATCGTCTCCGGCAAGCAGGGCATCATGACCATCACCCGGCCGCAGATGAAGTCACTCACCGAGGAGAGCAAGTGGGTGCTGAACGGCTATCGGTTCGACGAGGTCTCGTTCCTCTCGCCCACGCCGGATGTCGCCATCCTCGCCTATACCGTGACGCAGACCGTCACCATGGACGGCAAGGCCCAGACACTGCGCGCAGCCGATTCATCCACCTGGGTGCGAGGTCCGCAGGGCTGGACCTGCTGCGCCCACAGCGAAGCCTTTCGCGACTGACGGCGATGGCGGGCCCTCTCGAAACCGCGAAGAAAGCCCTGCGGGCCTTTGCCGAGAAGGATCGCCCGGCCATCGAGGCGGTGATCGGCGAGGCCTACAGCTTCACCAGCCCGCTGGACAATGCCTTGAGCCGCGAGACCTTCTTCGCGCGCTGCTGGCCCAACAGCGAAGCCTTCACCGAGATGACGTTCATTCAGGGCGCGGAGTCCGGCGAGTGGGCCTTCATCACCTATGAAGGCGTCGCCGGCGGCAAGCGCTTCCGCAACACCGAGGCGCATCGGGTGCGCGATGGCAAGATCGTCGCGACGGAAGTCTACTTCGGCTGGAACATTCCGCACGCGGCGAAGCCGGGCGGCTTCGTCTAGAAATTCCACCACTCCGTTCACCTTGCCCCGGCTTGTCTCGACGATTTGCGCTTTAATGGAGGTGCCGGGGG
>CAMFKI010000007.1 GCA_945957365.1 uncultured Alphaproteobacteria bacterium
CTACACCGACATCTACGTGAACGCCTGAGCCGGGGACGCCAATGCCATCCATCCTCATGCCCGCACTCTCTCCCACCATGGAAGAGGGCAAGCTCGCCAAGTGGCTCAAGAACGTGGGCGACATGGTGAAATCCGGCGATGTCATCGCCGAGATCGAGACCGACAAGGCGACGATGGAAGTGGAGGCGGTCGACGAAGGCCCGCTCACCGCAATCCTCGTTCCCGCCGGTACCGAGAACGTGAAGGTGAACACGCCCATCGCCGTGATCGGCGAGGCCGATGCGGCACCCGCCCCCAAGGCCGAAGCGCCGGCGCCCGCCGCCGATACGCCCAAGGCCGAGGCCCCCGTCACGGCACCGGCCGTGCTGGTCGCGGCCCATGCCGCCGATCCGGAAGTTCCCGCCGGCACCGAGATGATCACCATGACGGTGCGCGAGGCGCTGCGCGAAGCCATGTCGGAAGAGATGCGCCGCGACCCGGATGTCTTCCTCATGGGCGAGGAAGTGGGCCAGTACCAGGGCGCCTACAAGATTTCGCAGGGGATGCTCGAGGAGTTCGGCGACAGGCGCGTCATCGACACGCCGATCACCGAGCACGGCTTCACCGGCCTCGCGGTGGGTGCGGCCTTCGCCGGCCTCAAGCCCATCGTCGAGTTCATGACCTTCAACTTCGCCATGCAGGCGATCGACCAGATCATCAATTCCGCCGCCAAGACGCATTACATGTCGGGTGGCCAGTTGAACTGCTCGATCGTGTTCCGCGGCGCCTCCGGTGCGGCCGCCCGCGTCGCCGCCCAGCACAGCCAGGACTATGCCGCCTGGTACGGCCAGATCCCCGGCCTCAAGGTGGTGATGCCTTACTCCGCCGCCGACGCGAAGGGGCTCCTCAAGTCGGCGATCCGCGATCCGAACCCGGTGGTCTTCCTCGAGAACGAGATCCTCTACGGCAAGAGCTTCGAGGTGCCGAAGGTCGAGGACTGGCTGGTGCCCATCGGCAAGGCGCGCATCGCGCGGGTGGGCCACCACGTCACCATCGTCTCCTTCGGCATCGGCATGACCTATGCGCTCGCCGCCGCCGACAAGCTCGCCGCCGACGGCATCGAGGCCGAGGTCATCGACCTCCGCACCATCCGCCCGATGGACCTCGCCACGGTCATCGAGAGTGTGAAGAAGACCAACCGCTGCGTCTGCGTGGAGGAGGGCTTCCCGCAGTTCTCCGTCACCTCCGAAATCGCCGCCCAGGTGATGACGCATGCCTTCGATTACCTCGACGCGCCCGTCGCACGCGTCGCCGGCAAGGACGTACCCATGCCCTATGCGGCCAATCTCGAGAAACTGGCGCTGCCCAATGCCGATGAGGTGGTCGCCGCAGCAAAGGCTGTGCTCTATGTCTGACCATGATCACCACCACCACAACCACCACGGCGAAACCCACCCGCACCAGCTGGAGCCGCCGCACGAGGTGTTCCACGACGCCAAGGCCGGCGAGGTCGCCCGCGCCTGGATCACCAATGGGGGCTTAAGCCTTTCGCTTCACGCCATGGCCTTCGGCAAGGCCGAGGTCTGGGGCCATGTGCTGGCCGGCATGGCGCAGCAGGTGGCTGCCGCCTGCGCCGAGATGGGCGAGGGCAACGCCGCCGACAATTTCGCCGCCATCCGCAAGGTGCTGAACGAGGACCTGAACAAGGTCGCCGCCCAGCTCTCGCCGCTCGCCAACAAGGGCTGAGCCCAGCCACGACAAGCACCGCCGGGCATGCCCGGCGGTGAAGGCCAAGACGAATGGGGAACTCCGACGATGCCCGTGAACGTGCTCATGCCCGCCCTGTCGCCCACCATGGAGAAGGGCAAGCTTGCCAAGTGGCTCAAGAAGGAGGGCGACGCCGTGAAGTCCGGCGACGTGCTGGCCGAGATCGAGACCGACAAGGCGACGATGGAGGTGGAGGCCGTCGACGAGGGCACCATCGGCAAGCTGCTGATCGCCGCCGGCACCGATGACGTGCCGGTGAATACCCCGATCGCGGTGATCCTCGGCGAAGGCGAGAAGCTGGGCGACGCGCCGAAGCCCGCCACGCTGGTCGCCGGCCCGAAGCCCGCCGAAACGGCCGCACCCGCCGCCGTCACCGCTCCCGTTCCCTCCACACCCGTTGCCTCCGTCGTCAAGCCCGAAGGCTCCACCCGCGTCTTCGCCTCGCCGCTCGCGCGCCGCGTGGCCAAGCAGAAGGGCATCGACATCGCAGCCCTGCTGGGCTCCGGCCCGCATGGCCGCATCGTTCTGAAGGACGTCGAGAACGCCAAGCCCGGCGCCGCTCCCGCCGCGAAGCCCGCGGCCGGCCCCGCACTCGCGACGCCGCCGTCGGACGAGCAGGTTCTCAAGCTCTTTGCCGAGGGCTCCTACGAGCTGGTGCCGCACGACACGATGCGCAAGGTCATCGCCCGCCGCCTCGTCGAGTCGAAGCAGACCATCCCGCATTTCTACGTGTCCGTCGACGTCACCCTCGACCACCTTCTGGAACTGCGCGAGCGCCTGAACCTGCAGGCGCCGAAGGACAAGGAGGGCAAGCCCCTCTGGAAGATCTCGGTCAACGACTTCATCATCAAGGCCATGGCAATGGCCCTCATCAAGGTGCCGGACGCCAATGTGACGTGGACCGAGAGCGCCATGGTGAAGCACAAGCACGCCGACATCGGCATCGCCGTGTCGATCCCCGGCGGCCTCATCACCCCCATCGTCCGCAATGCCGAATTGAAGGGCCTCGCCCAGATCTCGACCGAGATGAAGGACTACGCGGCGCGTGCGCGCAACCGCAAGCTGAAGCCCGAGGAATATACCGGCGGCTCGGCGGCGATCTCCAACATGGGCATGATGAACGTCAAGAACTTCGCGGCCATCGTCAACCCACCGCATGCCTCGATCCTCGCGGTGGGCTCGGGCGAGCGCCGCCCGGTGGTGCGCGGCGACGCGATCGTCATCGAACAGCAGATGACCATCACGCTCTCCACCGACCACCGCTGCATCGACGGCGCGCTGGGAGCCGAGTTCATCGGCGCCATCAAGGCCTATCTCGAAGAACCCGGCCTGATGCTGGTGTGAGGCGGAGATGAAGAACATCCTCGCTTTCGGCGACAGCCTCACCTGGGGCTTCATCGCCGGCAGCTTCGAGCGCCATCCCTTCGAGGTGCGCTGGCCCAATGTGCTGGCGGCGGGGTTGGGCGGCAAGGCCCGTGTCATCGAGGAAGGGCACAACGGCCGCACCACGGTGTTCGACGATCCGACGACGCCCGATGACCGCAATGGCGCGAGGGCGCTGCCCATGCTGCTGTCGACGCATACGCCGCTCGACCTCGTCGTCCTCATGCTGGGCACCAACGACATCAAGTTCGCCAACCGCTGCCGCGCCTTCGACGCCTCGATGGGCATGGCGCGGCTGGTGCAGATCGTCCAGACCTTCCCGTTCCTCGACTGGGCGCCGCGCCCGCAGGTGCTGATCGTGGCCCCGCCAGCCCTCGTTCCGACCACGGATGAATGGTTCAACGACCTGTGGGGCCATGCCATCGAAGAGTCGAAGCTGTTCGGCAAGCACTATGCCCGCGTGGCCGAGGAGACGGGTGTCCATTTCTTCGACGCCAGCACGGTGGCCACCGCCGACAAGACGGACGGCGGCCATCTCGATGCCGCCAACACCAAGGCCATCGGCACCGCGCTGGTGCCGGTGGTGAAGGGGATTTTGAATTTGTAGTTCGATTTATGATGCCGTCATGCCAGCGAAAGCTGGCACCCCGCTTCTGACGTGAAAAGCGGGGCCCCAGCTTTCGCTGGGGTGACGCCACCCTGAGAGTGAGGAACGACGCACATGGCCGACACGAACTTCGACATCATCATCATCGGCGGCGGCCCCGGCGGCTATGTCGCGGCGATCCGGGCGGCGCAGCTGGGCTTCAAGACCGCGGTCGTCGAGCGCGAGCACCTCGGCGGCATCTGCCTCAACTGGGGCTGCATTCCGACCAAGGCGCTGCTTCGGTCGGCCGAGATCTATCACTACATGAAGCACGCCAAGGATTATGGCCTCTCGGCCGACAACGTCTCCTTCGACCCCGCCGCAGTGGTCCAGCGCTCGCGCGGCGTCTCGGGCCGCTTGAACGGCGGCGTCACCATGCTGCTGAAGAAGAACAAGGTCTCCGTCATCTGGGGCGAGGCCAAGCTGACGAAGCCCAACGAGATCGTCGTCTCGAAGCCGGCCAAGCCCGCCGTCCAGCCGCAGAATCCGGAGCCGAAGGACAAGCTGGGGCCGGGCACCTACACGGCCAAGAACATCATCATCGCCACCGGTGCGCGCCCGCGCGTGCTTCCCGGTCTCGAGCCCGACGGCAAGCTGGTCTGGACCTATTTCGAGGCCATGGTGCCCAAGGCCATGCCGAAGTCGCTCTTGGTCGTCGGGTCGGGTGCCATCGGCATCGAGTTCGCCTCCTTCTACAACGCCATGGGTGTGGACGTGACGGTGGTCGAGGTCATGGACCAGATCATGCCGGTGGAAGACACCGAGATCTCGAAGATCGCCCAGAAGCAGCTGGAGAAGCAGGGCCTCAAGTTCAGGCTCGCCGCGAAGGTCACCAAGCTCGACCGCCATGCCGACAGCGTCACCGCGACGATCGAGGCGGGCGGCAAGTCGGAGCAGATCACGGTCGACCGCGTCATCTCCGCCGTGGGCGTCCAGGGCAACATCGAGGGCCTTGGCCTCGAGGCGCTCGGCGTCAAGACCGAGAAGGGCTGCATCGTCACCGACGGCTTCGGCCGCACCAACGTCCCCGGCGTCTTTGCCATCGGCGACGTGGCGGGCCCGCCGATGCTCGCCCACAAGGCCGAGCATGAGGGCGTCATCTGCGTCGAGAAGATCAAGGGCCTCGACGTCCACCCGATGAAGAAGGAGCAGATCCCCGGCTGCACCTATTGCCACCCGCAGGTTGCGAGCGTCGGCCTCACCGAGGCCAAGGCGAAGGCAGCCGGATATGAGCTGAAGGTTGGCCGCTTCCCCTTCCTCGCCAATGGCAAGGCCATCGCACTGGGCGAGGACCAGGGCCTGATCAAGACCATCTTCGATGCCAAGACCGGCCGCCTGCTCGGCGCCCACATGGTGGGTGCGGAGGTGACCGAGCTGATCCAGGGCTTCGTCATCGCCATGGGTCTGGAAACCACGGAGGAGGAGCTGATGCACACGGTGTTCCCGCATCCCACCCTCTCGGAAATGATGCATGAGAGTGTGCTCGACGCCTACGGCCGCGTCATCCACATGTAGGGCAGCAGCTTGATGGACCGCAGGGAAGCGCCTATCTAAACACAGACTTTCCCTCCCCCTTGTGGGGAGGGGCAGGGGTGGGGGTGGCGCCGCAAACGAGACCTAAAAACTCTCTCGCGCTGATCCACCCCCCACCCCTACCCCTCCCCACGAGGGGGAGGGGACGACAAGACGGCATAACGGCATGGAGACAAAACCCATGGAACCCAACCACCTGATGGACCTCGGCGGCGGCGTCGGCTGGGTCGGCACGCTGTTCATCGGCGCGCTGGCCGGCATCATCGCCGACCGGGTGATGAAGACCGACCACGGTCTCCTGATGAACATCATCATCGGCATCATCGGCTCCTATATCGGCGCCTTCCTCGCCAATGCACTGGGCATCCATCTGGGCGAGATCTTCAGCGGCTGGTTCTGGGGCAACCTCATCGTCGCCGCCGCCGGCGCCATCGTGCTGCTCTGGCTCCTCCGGCTGGCGCGCGGCAGGCAGTAGGCAGTCCAATGGTCACCGTCCTCGACAACAAGCCGAAGCCGCGCCATCCCGAAAAGGCGCACAGGCCGGACACGCCCATTCTGAAGAAGCCGGAATGGATCCGCGTCAAGGCGCCGGGCTCGGCTGTCTACGGCGAGACCCAGAAGATCGTGCGTGACAACAAGCTCGTCACCGTGTGCGAGGAGGCGGGCTGCCCCAATATCGGCGAATGCTGGTCGAAGAAGCACGCCACCTTCATGATCATGGGCGACACCTGCACCAGGGCCTGCGCCTTCTGCAACGTGAAGACCGGCATGCCGGACAGCCTCGTCGCCGACGAGCCGGAGAAGGTGGCCGACGCCATCGCCCGCATGGGCCTGTCGCATGCCGTCATCACCTCGGTCGACCGTGACGACCTGGCCGACGGTGGGGCGCGCCATTTCGCCCGCACCATCAGCGAAATCCGCAAGGCGTCGCCCACCACCACGATCGAGGTGCTCACCCCCGACTTCCTCAAGAAGGAAGGGGCGCTCGAGATCGTCGTGGAGGCAAAGCCCGACGTCTTCAACCACAATCTCGAAACCGTGCCCGCGCTCTATCTCAGGATCAGGCCGGGTGCGCGCTACTTTCATTCGCTGCGCCTTCTCCAACGGGTGAAGGAACTCGATCCCGCCATGTTCACCAAGTCCGGCATCATGGTGGGCCTCGGTGAAACCCGCGAGCAGGTGATGCAGGTGATGGACGACATGCGTTCGGCCGACATCGACTTCATCACCATCGGCCAGTATCTCCAGCCCACCCGCAAGCATGCCGCGATCGACCGCTTCGTGACCCCCGACGAGTTCAAGGGCTACGAGACCATCGCCTATGCCAAGGGCTTCCTGATGGTGGCGGCAACACCTCTCACCCGCTCCTCGCATCACGCGGGCGAGGATTTCGCCCGGCTTCGCGCTGCCCGGGCGCAGCGCGCCTGATGCCGAAGTTCAACGTCAGCCGGAGTGTTCCGTATACGGCGGAACAGGTCTTCGCCATTGCCCGCGATGTCGCCCGCTACAAGGAGTTCCTGCCGCTGGTGAAGCGCTCCGTCGTGCGCGGTGCGAACACCGATGCGCGGGGCCTCGAGCATTTCGAGGGCGAGCTCACCGTCGCCTACGACAAGCTCCGCATCGAGGAGGTGATGACCAGCCGCGTCACCGTCGATCCGCAAGCCCTCACCGTCACGGCGCAGTCCGACCAGGGGCCGGTGAAGCAGCTCGTCTCCGAATGGAAGATCGTGCCGACGGGCGCGAACCGCTGCGACATCACCTTCACCGTGGACTACACGCTGAAGAGCAAGATGCTGCAGATGGTGCTGTCCGGCATGTTCGACATGGCGGTGCGCAAGGTCATGTCCGCCTTCGAGGAACGGGCGAGGGTGCTCTACGGCCCGGCCATCTCGTAAGCCATCGCCACGGCGACGCGCACCGTCTCGATCCGCACCATATCGCGCCCGATGTCACCGAACCTGAGCTCGCGATGCACCGTCGCATGCCCGCGCCGCGCCGCCGCGCAGTGAACGAGGCCGACGGGCTTCGCTGCACTTCCGCCGCCCGGCCCGGCGACACCCGTGACGGCAACGGCCACGTCCGCCGCACTGTGCGCAATCGCACCTTCGGCCATGGCACGCGCGACCTCTTCGCTCACCGCGCCGACGCGTGCGATGAGCGCCGCCGGCACCCCGATCATCCGTGTCTTGGCACCGTTCGAATAGGTCACGAATCCACAGTCCAGAACGTCCGATGATCCGCTCACCGAGGTGATGAGCCCCGCGATCAGCCCGCCGGTGCAGCTCTCGGCCGTGGCGAGCATGAGGCCGTTGCGGCGGCACCGGTCGATGAGGGCGGCGGCGGAGGCGGTGAGGTCGGGAGGGAACACTTAAGGACCTCGCCTGCGGAAAGAGCCCTCATCCGCCCTGTCGGCCACCTTCTCCCATTGCTTCGCAATGGGAGAAGGACTCGTGGGGAAATCTCGCCCCGAGTCCTTCTCCCGTCCCGCAGGGATGGGAGAAGGTGCCCGACAGGGCGGATGAGGGCCTCTCGCAGCGAGTCCCACCCTCATTGCTTCGTGATCACCCAGGCCTGATCCGGCACCACCTTCACGCTGTAGGTCGCATCCGCGCAGGTCAGCACATAGACCGGCAGTTCCGGCTTCGAGGCCGTGGCATCGCGCGTGGCGCTCACCGGGTCCTTGCAGCTCAGCCCCTGGTTCCGCACCTGGTCGGCCACCAGCTTGGCGTCGACGGTCGCATCGTCGGCCACGGCGGCGGCAGAGGTGACACAAAGCACTGCAACAACGATAATGGACCTTTTCATCCGCAACCCCTCCCTCATGGCAACCGTACCGTCACCGTCGCATAGGCCATGATGCCCTCCTTGCGGCCGATGGCGCCGAGCCTTTCCATCGTCGTCGCCTTCACCGCGATGCGCGTGGCATCGACGTGCAGCAGCGGCGCCAGGCAGGCGCGCATCGCCGCGACATGCGGCGCGATCTTCGGGGCTTCGGCCAAAATCGTGATGTCGGCATTGGCGACGATGCCCCGCTTCGCCTCCAGCAGTTCCACCGCCTTCGCAAGGAAGATGCGCGAGGCCGCCCCCTTCCACTGCGGGTCGCTGGGGGGGAAATGCGTGCCGATGTCGCCTTCGCCGATGGTGCCGAGGATCGCGTCGGTCAGCGCATGCATGGCGACGTCGGCGTCCGAATGGCCCTTGAGCTTCTGCGTATGGGGGATCGCCACGCCGCACAGGATCACGGCCTCGCCATCCTCGAAGGGGTGGACGTCGATGCCTTGCCCCACGCGCACGTCGGGGCGCTCCTGCAGCTGGCGGCCCGTCATGTCGCGGTCGGCCATCACGATATCGTCGGCGGTCGTCAGCTTGCGGTTCTCCATGTCACCGGGGATCATGGATATGGCAATCCCGGCATGCTCGGCAACCGAGGCATCGTCGGTGAGGCCTTGCGTGCGCTCGGCTTCGGCCTTGCGATAGGCATCGAGGATGCCGTCATAGAGGAAGCCCTGCGGCGTCTGCGCGGTCCAGATCGCGGCGCGGTCCACGGTGCGGCTGACCATGCCGCCCGGCGCGAATTTCAGCGTCTCGGCCACTGGCATGCCGGGGATCGCGGCGGGGAAGCGGTCGAGCCAGGAAATGACGCTGTCGATCAGCCGCTCCGATACGAAGGGCCGCGCGGCGTCGTGGATCAGCACCTTGGAGGGCTTGTGGCGGGCCACCGCCTCGATGCCGATGCGGCAGGACTCCTGACGCGTCGACCCGCCGATGACCGGAAGAGGCAGTTCCAGCCCCTTCACCGCCTCGGCGAACATCTGCTCATGGCCCTCGCCGATGACCGCCTGCACGATGGCGATGCCGCGGTGCGCGAGAAAGGCCCGGCACGTCCACCAGATCACCGGGCGGCCCCCGATCAGCTGGTACTGCTTCGGCTTTTCGCCCCCGGCGCGCAGGCCGGAACCGCCGGCCACGATCACTGCCGCCACTGTCATGATGTTGCTGTAGCAAGCAGTTTACAGAGCCGCAACAAAGGCTCTTGACGCAATGCAGCATCGGTCTATCCTGCCTTTAAATTGAACAATGACGGTTAGTGATTAAATAATGGGCATATCTATCGGCCCCCTCGAAACCAGGAACCGTGTCTTTCTCGCGCCAATGTCGGGCGTGACGGACGAGCCGTTCCGCACCGTCGCGCATGAGCACGGCGCCGGCCTCGTCGTCAGCGAGATGGTGGCGAGCGAGGAACTGGTCAATGCCCGTCCCGACATGCTGCGCCGGGCGCTGGGCGCCGAGAAGCTCTCGCCCTTCGTGATCCAGCTCGCAGGGCGCGAGCCGCACTGGATGGCCGAGGGTGCCCGCGTGGCCCAGGACATGGGGGCCGAGATCATCGACATCAACATGGGCTGCCCGGCGCGCGAGGTGACGGGCGGACTTTCCGGTTCGGCGCTGATGCGCAACCTCGACCATGCCGAGAAGCTGATCGAGGCCACCGTGCAAGCCGCCTCGGTGCCCGTCACGCTCAAGATGCGGCTCGGCTGGGACCATAACTCGCTCAACGCGCCCGAGCTTGCCCGCCGCGCCGAAGGGCAGGGCGTCGCACTTGTCACCGTGCACGGCCGCACCCGCTGCCAGTTCTATGGCGGCAAGGCCGACTGGGCGGCGATCCGGCACGTGCGCGAAGCCATTACCATCCCGCTCATCGCCAATGGCGACGGTGCCTCGGTCGAGGACGCGCGCGAGATGCTGGCGAAGTCCGGCGCCGACGGCGTGATGATCGGCCGCGGCGCCTATGGCCGCCCGTGGTGGCCAGGCGTCATCGCCGAGGGGCTCGATCCTAGTTCGGGCGCTGCCGAACCGTCGCTCGGCGCGGAAGCCCGCATCATCGCCGAGCATCACGAGAGCATCCTGCTGGCGCACGGGTCGCACCATGGCAACCGTGTCGCGCGCAAGCACATCGGCTGGGCCATCACCCGGCTCGCCGAACGCTCTCTCGTCACCACCGAGCAGGCTTTCGGGTGGCGCGCCGCATTGCTGCGGACCAACGACAATGACGCGGTGCGCGACGGGCTCCGCCAGCTCTACGACACCGTTCAGGAAAGGGCCGCGGCATGAACGCCCCGATGAAGGACCGTCCTCCCGCGCCCGAGGCCCCGCTGCCGAAGGCGGTGGTGGATGCGCTGCCCAACCCTCTCATCGTGCTCGACCAGGAGGAGCGCATCTGCCTCGCCAATGTCGCGGCGGAGGATTTCTTCCAGGCCTCGAGCAACGTGCTCGTCCGCCACCGGCTGGGCGACCTCGTGCCGTTCTCCAGCCCGGTCTTCGGCTCGGTGGCGCAGGCCCGCGCCAGTGCCGGCGTGGTGAACGAATATTCCGTCGCGGTGGGAACGCCGCGTCTTGGCGGCGAGCGCCTCGTCGACATCCAGGCCACCGTCATGCACGACGCGCCGCGCTTCGTCATCGTCATGCTGCTCGAGCGTTCCATGGCGCACAAGATCGACCGCCAGCTCACCTCGCGCGGCGCCGCGCGCTCGGTCTCCGGGATGGCCACCATGCTGGCGCACGAGATCAAGAACCCGCTCGCCGGCATCCGCGGCGCGGCGCAGCTGCTCGAGCCGACGCTGAATTCCGACGACCGCGCCCTCGCCCGCCTGATCTGCGAGGAGACCGACCGCATCCGCGACCTCGTCGACCAGATGGAGGTGTTCTCCGACGAGCGCCCGTTGGACAAGAGCCCGGTCAACATCCACGCCGTGCTGGAGCGGGTGAAGCGCCTGACCACGGCGAGCATGGGGCAGGGGGTGAGCGTGCGCGAGGATTACGATCCCTCGCTGCCGCCCGTGCTCGGCAACAAGGACCAGCTGGTGCAGGTCTTCCTCAACCTCGCCAAGAACGCCGCCGAGGCGATCCAGAACAATGGCGAGGCGGGCGAGATCCTGCTCACCACGGCCTTCCGCCCGGGCATCCGCCTCACCGTGCCCGGCACCTCCGAGCGCATCACCCTGCCGCTCGAAGTCTGCGTCCATGACACGGGGCCCGGCGTGCCGGAGGAGCTGCGCCCCAACATCTTCGATCCCTTCGTGACGACGAAGCCCGGCGGCAAGGGCCTTGGCCTCGCCCTCGTCGCCAAGATCGTGCGCGACCATGGCGGCATCATCGAATGCGTCGGCCGCGAGCGCGGCACCACCTTCCGCGTGCTGCTGCCGATGCTGCGCGACGCCGCCTTACCCCATGACTTCGAAGGAGACAGCGCGCCATGAGCGGCAAGACGGTCCTGATCGCCGACGACGACAGCGCCATCCGCACGGTGCTGAGCCAGGCCTTGAGCCGCGCGGGCTATTCCGTGCGCTCCACCGCCACGGCGGGCGCCCTGTGGCGCTGGGTCACCGAGGGCCAGGGCGACGCCGTCGTCACCGACGTGGTGCTGCCCGACGAGAACGCCTTCGACGTGATCCCGCGCATCAAGAAGCTGAGGCCCACGCTGCCCGTCATCGTGATGAGCGCCAAGAACACCATCATGACGGCGATCACCGCGGCCGAGCGCGGCGCTTACGATTATCTGCCCAAGCCTTTCGACCTCAACGCGCTCGTCCAGACCGTGGGCCGCGCGCTGGAACAGTCGCAGAAGCCCGCACCGTCCAATGGCGTGAGCCAGTCCGAGCAGCTTCCCATCGTCGGCCGCTCGCCGGCGATGCAGGAGATCTACCGCATCATCGCGCGCCTCACCCAGACCGATCTCACCGTCATGATCGTGGGCGAATCCGGCACCGGCAAGGAACTGGTGGCCCGCGCGCTCCATGATTACGGCCGCCGCCGCAAGGGCCCCTTCGTCGCCGTCAACATGGCGGCGATCCCGCGTGAGCTGATCGAGTCCGAGCTCTTCGGCCACGAGAAGGGCGCCTTCACCGGCGCCACCTCGCGCATGGCCGGCCGCTTCGAGCAGGCCGAAGGCGGCACGCTGTTCCTGGACGAGATCGGCGACATGCCGCTCGAAGCCCAGACGCGCCTGCTGCGCGTCCTCCAGCAGGGCGAATACACCACGGTCGGCGGCAATGCCCCGATCAAGACCAACGTGCGCATCATCACCGCGACGCACCGCGACCTGCGCCAGCTCATCAACCAGGGCTCGTTCCGCGAGGACCTGTTCTACCGCCTCAACGTCGTGCCGCTGCGCCTTCCGCCGCTCCGGGAACGCAGCGAGGACATTCCGGACCTGGTGCGTCATTTCCTGCTGCAGGCCGTCAAGGAAGGCCTGCCGCGCAAGGAACTCTCGCGCGAGGCGATCGAGCGCATGCAGGCCCACCGCTGGCCCGGCAACGTGCGTGAGCTCGAGAACCTGCTGCGCCGCCTCGTCGCCATCGAGATCGACGACACGATCTCCGCCCCCGCCATCGAGCGCGAGCTCTCCGCCGCTCCGCTGCAGCAAGCGGCCGAGCCGGTCGATTTCTCGGGTGCCAGCCTGCCGGAATTCATGGAGAACTACCTCGCCCGCTACTTCGCCAGCTTCGGCACCGGCCTGCCGCCCACGGGTCTTTACGAGCGCATCCTGGCAGACGTCGAGCCGGCCCTGCTGCGCGCCGTGCTTGCAGCCACCTCCGGAAACCAGCTGCGCGCCGCCGACCTTCTCGGCATCAACCGCAACACGCTGCGCGTGAAGCTGCGCGACCGGCAGGTGAAGGTGGTGCGCGGGCTGGGGTGAGGCACGACGGTGGTGTACTCCATCATCGGCCTGACGGTGGCAGCCTGGGACCCACTTTCACCCAACCAGCCTTCACCTTGCCCCGGCCCGACCGGGGCATCCTTTCGCTCCGTCACAAAGGACCCCGGGTCAAGCTCTGGGGAAGTGGAGGCCATGCGCACTCCTCTACCACCTTCCCCTACGGCACTGTCGCAAATAGGACACATTTAGTGTTGATTTCGGGCAACAGCTTCTGCTGAACAGGTTGCATGATCGAACGCACGCAAGTCCGGCTGCTCGACCGCGTCCGCCGCTTCACGGGCGTGTTCGGTTTCGTGCTCGTCCTCACCGGCGTGGCCTGCGGACTGGCGACCTTCGCCATCCTGACCGGCATGACGCCGATCATCCCCACGGCGCAGAACACCTTCCTGCTCATGCTGCTCAATGGCGTGGTGCTTCTGGTGCTGGCGCTGCTGATCCTCGGGCAGATCATTTTCCTGCTCATCGAGCGCCGCAGCGGCACGCCGGGCGCCTCGCTGCAGCTGCGCCTCGTGTCGCTGTTCAGCGTCATCGCCGTGGTCCCGGCCATCGTCGTCGCGGTGTTCGCCACCGTCACGCTCAACCGCGGCCTCGACGCATGGTTCTCGGAGCGTACCCGCGCCATCGTCGATTCGGCCGTCTACGTCGCCGAGACCTATGTCCACGACCATGGCGAGGCGGTACGCAACGACGTGACCCAGATCGCGGCCGACCTGTCGCAGCACCGCGACCTCTACGACAACGATCGGACCAACTTCATCCGCCGCGTCGCCAACCACGCCCTGCTGCACGGCCTGCCGGCGATCTTCATCTTCGATCCCAACGATCAGAAGGACGGCAAGCAGGACTTCATCGCCCGCGTCGTGGCGCGCGACAGTTTCGCCTTCTTCCCGCCCAGTCCGGCCTCGCTCGAGCAGGCCAACAAGGGCGAGCTGGTGGTGATCCAGCCGGGGGAGGGCGGCAATGTCGTCCGTGGCCTGATCAAGCTGCCCAACTTCCCCAATGCCTATCTGATGGTCTACCGCATCATCAACCCGTCGGTGGAAAAGCAGCTGCGCGACGCGCAGGAGGCCAAGAGCGAGTACGACCGGCTGATGTCGCAGCGCCTCGGCGTGCAGCTGACCTTCGGCATGATGTTCGCGCTCGTCGGCTTCATCCTGCTGCTCGCCGCAATCTGGGTCGGCCTGTGGTTCTCAGACAAGGTGGTGGCCCCGGTGGTCCGGCTCCTCGACGCCGCGCGCCGCGTGTCGGGCGGCGAGCTCGACGCCAAGGTCACGGTGGTCGAAGGCCCCAAGGACCTGCAGACCCTTTCAAACACCTTCAACCTGATGACCGATCACCTGAAGCAGCAGCGTGACGACCTGGTCGCGGCGAGCGACGCCATCGATGCCCGCCGCCGCTTCACCGAGGCGATGCTGGCGGGCGTCAGCGCCGGTGTCATCGGCATCGATCCCACCGGCCGCATCTCGCTGGTCAACCGCTCGGGCCTCAACCTTCTCGGCCGCGGCGAGAGCGAACTCATCGGCGAGCCCGCGGAGATCGCGCTCGAACCCTTCCTGCCGATCTTCGAACAGGCGCTCACAAGGCCGTCGGGCTTCGCCGAGGGCCAGGTCGACATCGAGCGCAAGGGCGAAAGCCGCAGCCTCTTCGCGCGGGTGACGACGGAAAGCTCGGATGTCGCCTCGCACGGCCACGTGCTCACCTTCGACGACATCACCGACCTCGTCTCGGCGCAGCGCAATTCGGCCTGGGCCGACATCGCGCGCCGCATCGCCCACGAGATCAAGAACCCGCTGACGCCGATCCAGCTCTCGGCAGAGCGCCTCAAGCGCAAGTATGGCGGCCAGATCCACACCGACAAGCACGTCTTCGACCAGTGCACCGACACCATCATCCGCCAGGTCGGCGACATCGGCCGCATGGTGGACGAGTTCTCGTCCTTCGCGCGCATGCCGAAGGCCGTGCCGGAGCCGCAGGAGCTCGCGGCCATCGTGCGCGAGGCCACCGTGCTGCAGCGCGTCTCGTCCTCCGACATCGACATCGAGCTTGACGTCAGCCAGGGCGAATTCGTCTTTCCCTTCGACCGCCGGCTCATCACCCAGGCCATCACCAACCTGGTCAAGAATGCCCGCGAGTCGGTGGAGACGCGGCTGCAGAACCAGCCCGAACCACGCGGCCACATCGCCGTGCTGGCGGGCCAACGCGAGGGCCATCCCTTCATCCGCGTCACCGACAATGGAATCGGCCTGCCGCGCGAGAACCGCCACCGCCTGGCCGAGCCCTACATGACGACGCGCGAGAAGGGCACCGGCCTCGGCCTCGCCATCGTCAAGCGCATCATGGAGGAACACGGCGGCCGCCTCATCCTCGAGGACGCGCCTCCCGCCGACGGCCTCCAGGGCGCGCGCGTCACGCTCCTTTTCGACAAGATCGCCGCCCAGTCGAGCGCGGCCGAATGAAAGTGCAGGAAGACTGAATGGCAGCCGACATTCTCATCATCGACGACGAGGCCGATATCCGCGAGCTCATCGCGGGTATCCTGGAGGACGAGGGCTACGAGACGCGGCTGGCGCATAATTCCGATGCGGCCCAGGCCGAGGTCGCGCAGCGCCGTCCCTCGCTCATCATCCTCGACATCTGGCTGATGGGCTCCAAGCTCGACGGCCTCGATCTCCTCAACATCATCAAGCAGAAGCACCCGGAGGTGCCGGTCATCATCATTTCCGGCCACGGCAATATCGAAACCGCGGTCGCCGCCATCAAGCGCGGCGCCTATGAATATATCGAGAAGCCGTTCAAGGCCGACCGCCTGCTGCTGGTCGTGGGCCGGGCGCTCGAAACCTCGCGCCTCAAGCGCGAGAACGAGGAGCTGAAGGGACGCTCGGGCGCGGAGACCGAGCTCCTCGGCAATTCCGCCGCCATGCGCCAGCTGCGCCAGCTCCTGAAGAAGATCGCACCCTCCAACAGCCGCGTGCTCATCACCGGCCCCATGGGTGCCGGCAAGGAACTCGCCGCGCGCACGCTCCATGCGCTGTCGCTGCGTGCCGCGGGCCCCTTCGTCACGCTCAGTGCCGCCGCCATGGCGCCCGAGCGCATGGAGGAGGAGCTGTTCGGCGTCGAGGACGGCACTGGCGCCACGCGCCGCGTGGGCGCGCTGGAGGAGGCCCATGGCGGCACGCTCTATATCGACGAGCTGGCCGACATGCCGCTCGAGACCCAAGGCAAGGTGCTGCGCGTGCTGGTCGACCAGACCTTCCTGCGCGTCGGCGGCGCCAAGAAGGTGAAGGTCGACATCCGCGTCGTGTCCTCCACGAGCCGCGACCTGCCGGGCCTCATCACGGTGGGCCGCTTCCGCGAGGATCTCTATCACCGCCTGGGCGTCGTTCCGGTCGAAGTGCCGAGCCTCGCCGAGCGCAGGGAGGACATCCCGGACCTGATCCACCATTTCAACAAGAGCTATTCCTCAGCCTCAGGCCAGCCGGTGCGGAAATTCGCCGAGGATGCCATCGCCGTGCTGCAGACCCGCGAATGGGCCGGCAACGTGCGCGAGCTGCGCAACAACGTCGAGCGCATCCTGATCCTGGCGAGCGGCGAGGGGAGCTCCGAGATCACCGCTGCCATGCTGCCGTCCGACACGGGTGGATCGGGGGCAGCGGCAGCAACCTTCGGTATCGAGCATTTGCTGGTGCACCCTCTGCGCGAGGCCCGGGAGGCTTTCGAGCGCGATTACATCACCGCCCAGCTCGGCCGCTTCGGGGGGAATATCTCGCGCACCGCCCAGTTCATTGGCATGGAACGTTCCGCCCTCCACCGCAAGATCAAGCTGCTCGGCCTCGCCAGCCGCAGCGAGGAAGACACGGAACTGTGAAATTTTCCGGACGACGCTTATATGTTAGGCTTCGACCCGCCGCCTAAGGCCCGAACAAGAGAACAGGACAAAAAAAGATGGCCCAAGAAAAGCAGCAGAACCTGCAGGACACATTCCTCAACCACGTGCGCAAGCAGAAGATCCCGGTGACGGTTTTTCTCGTCAACGGCGTCAAGCTGCAGGGCGTGATCACCTGGTTCGACAATTTCTGCGTCCTCCTGCGCCGCGACGGCATGTCCCAGCTGGTCTACAAGCATGCCATCTCGACCATCATGCCGGGCGGCCCGATCAGCCTGTTCGACGAAGAGCAGGCCGCCGGTTGACGACACGAAAGAAGAGCGGGAGCGGCGCGGGCGTCGACTTCCAGATCGAGGGCAAGGCCGCGACCCGCGCCATTGTCCTCCACGTCGACCGCCGTGACCGCAATGCCCCACCGACCTCCGACCGCGCCGTGGAGGCGCGGCTGGAGGAGGCCGTGGGCCTGGCCCTTGCCATCGACCTCGAGGTCGAGGCGGCGATCGTCGCCCCGGTGACCGCGCCGAAGCCCGCAACGCTGCTGGGCTCCGGCAAGGTCGCCGAACTCGCCGAGGTGGTGAAGGAGACCGAGGCCGAACTGGTCGTCGTCAACGCCCAGCTTTCGCCCATCCAGCAAAGGAACCTCGAGAAGGAATGGGGTGCCAAGGTGCTCGACCGCACCGGCCTCATCCTCGAGATCTTCGGCCGCAGGGCCTCGACGCGCGAGGGCACGCTGCAGGTCGAACTGGCCCATCTGCAGTACCAGAAGAGCCGCCTCGTGCGCTCCTGGACTCACCTCGAACGCCAGCGCGGCGGTTTCGGCTTCCTCGGCGGTCCGGGTGAAAGCCAGCTCGAAGCCGACAGGCGCCTGATCCAGGAGCGCATCAGCCGCATCGAAGGCCAGCTCGAAAGCGTCAAGAAGACCCGCGCGCTGCACCGCAAGGGCAGGGCGCGCGTGCCCTATCCGGTGGTGGCTCTCGTCGGCTACACCAATGCCGGCAAGTCGACGCTGTTCAACCGCCTGAGCGGTGCCGAAGTCCTGGCCAAGGACCTGCTTTTCGCCACGCTCGATCCCACCATGCGGGTCATCCAGCTGCCGCACGGCCGCAAGATCATCCTGTCCGACACCGTGGGCTTCATCTCCGACCTGCCGACGTCCCTCATCGCCGCCTTCCGGGCCACGCTGGAGGAGGTGCTCTCGGCGGACGTCATCCTCCACGTCCGCGACATCGCGCATGACGACTCGGAGGCCCAGGCCGAGGACGTCGACCGCGTCCTGGAAGAGCTCGGCATCGACGAGCTCCGCCGCAGCTCCATCATCGAGGTCTGGAACAAGCTCGACCTGCTGCCGCCGGAGGAGCGCGCCGGCCGCGAGGCCCAGGCCCTGCGCAAGCCCGGCTGCGTGCTGGTGTCGGCTGTGACCGGCGAAGGTGTCGGTCCGCTGCTCGAACTGATCGAGGGCCGGCTCGGCGCCGACGACACGATCTACGAGGTCCTCCTCGACGCCGAGGACGGCCAGGGCCAGGCCTGGCTCCACGACCGCGGCGAGGTGCTGAGCCGCCGCAACTACCAGGATGGCCGCGTCCTCATGAAGGTGCGCCTCACCACCGACAAGGCCGGCCAGGCCCAGGCGCGCTTCGGCACCGCCATGAAGCTCCTCGGCCAGAAGAGGGTGGCGGCGGAGTAGGGCTCGCTCCCGTCCGTCATCCCGCCCTGTCGGCCGTCATCCCGGCGAAAGCCGGGACCCCGCTTCGGTCATCAGCCCCACATCCGATGCGCAACAATCTTGCGCATCGATTTCCGGTGACATTCCGGTTGGCATCAGCGTGCAACGGACAGCAACCAAAAGCATCGCTTTTGGCAACATGCAGCAACGCGAAAACACCCGAAACATCACCTGCGCAAGCACGAGCAGGGTGTCACTTCCCCAGCCGCTTCGCCTCGTCCCAGAGCCCGTCCATCTCCTCGAGCGTCGACTGCTTGGGCTCCTTGCCCATCTCGGCGAGCCTCGCCTCGACATGCCCGAAGCGGCGCTCGAACTTCGCGTTCGTGGCCCGAAGTGCCGCTTCAGGATCGATCCCCAAGTGCCTGGCAACATTGGCCATTGCGAAAAGGATGTCGCCGAATTCCTCGGCTTTCTCGTCGTCCGGTGCGGCACGGAATTCGGCAATTTCCTCGGCGATCTTGTCATAGACATTCTCGACCGACGGCCAGTCGAAGCCCACCTTGGCGGCCTTGGCCTGCAGCTTCACCGCACGCGTAAGTCCCGGCAGGGCAAGGGGAATCCCCGCCAGCGTGGCCTGTTTTGGCTTGTTCCTGCGTTCCTCGGCCTTGCGGTCCTCCCAGAACCCCTTGGCCAGCGTCGCCGAGCGCGCCTCGTCGTCGCCGAACACATGCGGATGCCGCCTGATCATCTTGGTGTTCACCGCCTCGATGACGTCATCGAAGGTGAAACTCCCTTCCTCATCAGCCATTTGCGCATGATAGACCGACTGCAGCAGCAGGTCGCCCAGCTCCTCGCAAAGCTCCGCCCGCGTGCCATTGGCAATGGCATCCGCCACCTCATAAGCCTCCTCGATAGTGTAGGGGGCAATCGTTCCAAAGTCCTGCTCGAGGTCCCACGGGCACCCCGTCACCGGCGTCCTGAGCGCCTTCATGATGGCGCGCAGCGTCTCGATCTTGCGGGGGTCCATGGTGGCGGGGTTGTCGGGGTTCTGGCTCATGCGCTCGGGAGTAGCCCATTCAGCGGAAAAGGGCTACCGAGAGAACATGCAGGACAAGCTCTTCGAGGATCCGGGCCTCGCGACCTTCTATGACGTCGAGAATGGCTGGTCTGCCGACACCCGACTCTGCCGCGCCTTGGCGGAGCAGGCGGACAGCGTGCTCGATCTGGGCTGCGGCACCGGTCTGCTTGCGGCGGCCGTTGCAGATGGGCGCACCGTCTGGGGCGTCGATCCAGCGCGCGCCATGCTTGATATCGCAAGGAAAAGGCCCGGTGGATCAGCCGTCACATGGGTCGAGGCAGATGGACGGAGCGTGCGTCTGGGGCGGCGTTTCGATCTCGTCATGCTCACCGGCCACGCCTTCCAATGCTTCCTGTCCGATGCCGACCAGCGGGCACTCTGCGAAACCATTGCCGTGCACCTGCCTCCGGGCGGCACCTTCATCTTCGACTCGCGCAATCCGGCGAAGGAAGAGTGGCGTGAGTGGGTTCCCGAGCTATCGGAAAGGGAGTTCGACCATCCGGCACTTGGCCGCATCCGCGCCTGGAACGACGTCCGCATGGACGATGCGACCCGCATCGTCACCTATGACAGCTTCTACGCCGACGCCGCCGGAACCATCCGAAAGGCATCTTCGCGTATCCGTTTCGCGACGCGGGAGGAAATCGCCGCACGGATCGCTGAGGCAGGTCTTGCAGTCGAACACTGGGTGGGCAGTTGGGACGGCGCGATCTGGGACGACAATTCGCCGGAGATCATCGCGATAGGGAAGCTGGACTGAGGGGCAAAACGCGCACCGCCAAAGACATGCCCATCATTCGCATAATATATATTATGGAATATTCAGAAATATCCCAAAATGCCAAGAAATCAGCCCCTGGCAACCACTTGGGCTAATATCCTCGCATGATGCATCACCTCAGCGGCGCCTGTTTCGGCCAAGTCATCGGCGCGCATGTCGTGACCTTGTCGCTGAAGTCCTTCGTCCACACGGTACGCCGGCAGTCGAACCAGTATGGCGTCTGCTTCCGCCATTCCGTGCCCGCAAACTTCGTGGCCAGCAGCTGCTGCGCAGGCTTCGAGTAAGCCCCGTGCCCGCCGTGCCAGTTGCAGCCATAGCGCGTCGTCCGCACGGCCAGCGCCAGGGCTTCCGGCGCGCCGTCGTTGCCCTTCGACGCCTTGCCCCAGTCGATGGCCGCCTTCGTCAGCCGCTCCGGTCCCTGGGCCATGCGCGTCAGCGCCTGGAGTTCCTTCCAGTCCACGGCCTTGACCATCGGATGCGCCTTCAGCACCGCATCACGCTTCGCCGCCAGCGGCCCGCGCAGTGCCGGGTCATAGACGTCCGCCAGGCGCTTCATCTGATAATCGAAAAACACCGGAAAACCATTCACGTCGTCGGCCTGCTGGCGCAGCGCGCCGAGCTGGCGGTCCGGCTCGTAGGGACACCACCAGTTCTTGTCGTTGGGGTTCCAGCCGTCGATCTCGGTGAAACTGTCGGGCTTGATCGACTCGCTCTGCCAGCCGCCGGGCATCGACACGAGAATGTTGTGAGGCGGGCTCCGCAATATGGTTAACAGCCGCTGGTTTCGCGCGCTGATGTCCGGGTAATCCGTCTTGACCTTGTCGAAAATCGCCTTGATTTCAGGGTTCAGGGCCTGAAGCTTGTCGAGATGTTCGCCATCGCTCTTGCGTCCGAGGCCATAATCCCTGGTCCATGCGGCCCGCGCGAACAGCGCGCGGTCGCGTGGCGTGAAGTTCTGGTCGTCGGCCAGCGCCCACAGCGTCTTCGTCGGCAGGAAGTTGAAGGTGATGTCGGAACCCGGATCGCTGTTCTTCAGCACCGCGTCCGTCCAATGGGCCTCATCTTCGGCGGCAAGCGCCAGGAGCGATGAAAACCGATTGCGGTCCTGCATCCGGTCATCGCCCGACATGCTGCCCAGCAGTTCCGGCGTCATCAGCCCGTCGCGAAGCTTGCGCAGCGCAGTGGTGTCACCCTGCGACACCAGATATTGCCCGAGATTGTAGAGCGCCGTGGCGGAATAGGCCCGTGCACCCTTGAACGGAACCGCCGCCATCCCCTGCTCCGCCTCATCATACTTGCCCGCCAGTGCCGACAGACGGACGGCGTGGTTCAGCAGGAAACCGGCAGCCGCCGTTTCCGGAGCCTCGCCGCAGCTCTTGGCGGCAGCGTCCATGGCCTGCTTCGCCTGTGTCCAAACGTCAACGCGGGAAGTATCGTCGGGCTTCGCCGCCAATGCCTTCAGCATGGCGAGCGCCGGCCCTTCGAGCCTTGCGCCCGTCGGCGGCACGGCCAGCGCCTTGCCGATGTAGTCCGCCATCCGGGACTGCCACTTCTCGCCCACGAGGCTCCACGGTGCGAGCTGATATTTCTGGTTGGCGGATTGCCCGGCCATCATCCACAGCGCCATCGGATGTTGGCGCGCAGCGTCGACGATGGATTTCGAAATGGTGGGGTTGTCGGGCAACACGCCATCCAGCCACCAGTCACCATCCTTGGCACGAATTCCCACAAAATCAATATCGTAGAGCGCAATGCTATAAGACTTCTTCAAGTCGTCCTGGGCCAGGATCTGGTTCGCCGGCATCTCCAGCACGGCGATGTCGCCGTCGATCAGGCCGGTCCAGCCCTGGGCGGTGTCCTCCTGGTTGGCGATGTAACCGAGAAGCTCCTGGGTGATTTCGTGCACCGATGCCATGGAAGGATCGGCGAGGATCGCTTCGGCAGCGGCACGCGCTTCCACCGGCTGCTTGGCATTGGCCAGCAGGTTGGCGACATTGTAGGCGGCTGCGGCACGGTGGATCGACGTCGATTGCGCAATCGCCCTGAACAGCGGAACAGCCTTCTCCTTGTCGCGGTAGAAGGCGATCGAGGCATCCTGATAGGCGCGGTCAGCCTTCTGTCGGTTGGTCACGGCTGGCTCGTCGACCAGCGGTTCGGGCAGCGACACGGCACCTTCGTCGCTCGAACAAGCGCGGATCACCTGCTGCTGGGCGAGAAGCCATTGCTTCACATAGGGATCCTGCAATCCAAGCTGGTCGATGCGGGTCTTGAGCACCGACAGCGGATAGCCGATGCGGCAGTTCCAGCCGACATTCTGCAGATCCTGCTCGCCGGGCAGGATCTGCGCGGCAAGCTTCTTCCATTCTTCCTGCTGGGCCCAGGTGTCGGCGTCGGCCGAGCCCGGATCGATCATCGGGTCGCCCAGGCCCTGCAGCACGCGCCAGGTTCGCGCGCTGAACGGCGCATCGGCATAGCGGTCGATGGCGGCAGCGAGCTTCGCCGGATCGCAAGCGGTCTGCGCCACGGCCGGCCCGGCCAAGATCGCGAGCGCCGTCAGGCTGGCGGCAATTGATTTCATCATGTGGTCAAAGCTCCGTCCGGTGGTCAGAAGACCAAATCGAGCCCATCATAGGCCGGTTCGATACCCGCCGGTAGTTCCTTCACCAGCGTGGCGAAGTCCATGTCGACATGCAGGTTGGTGATGACGGCGCGGCGCGGTTTCATGCGGCCAATCCACTCCAGCGTCTGCGGCAGGCTCCAGTGGCTCGGATGCGGCGTGCGGCGCAGCGCATCGACGATCCACAGGTCGAGATTCGCGAGGTACGGCAGGCTGCTGTCCGGAACGCCATCGATGTCAGGAGTATAGGCCATGTCGCCGATGCGGAAGCCGAGCGCGTCGATGGTGCCGTGGTGGACGTGGAAGGGCATCGCCGTGATGGCGCCCCCTGCTCCCGCGACGGTGACGGACGTGCCGCTGTAGAGGGCATTGAGATTGAGGATCGGCGGGTAATCGCTGCCGGGCGCCGAATAGAAGCAGTAGGCGAAGCGCGTGGTCAGCATGCGGCCGGTGGCGTCATCGGCCCAGACCTCGACGCGCTTCCGCTTCAGCAGGAAGAAGGCGCGCAGGTCGTCGATGCCGTGGGTATGGTCGGCGTGTTCGTGGGTGAACAGTACGGCGTCGACGTCACGGATCTCCGCGCTCAGCATCTGTTCCCGGAGATCGGGCGACGTGTCGATCAGAACCCGCGTCTCGCCTGCTGCGGAGGACTGCGTGACCAGCACCGAGCAGCGCCGGCGGCGGTTCTTCGGATTGGCCGGATCACATTTGCCCCAGTCATTGCCGACGCGCGGCACGCCGCCGGAGGAGCCCGATCCGAGGATGGTGATCCGGCGCGTCATGCGTAGCGGGCGGGACGCGGCGTCTTGGAAAACAGGCGGAAGAAATTGTCCGAGGTGATGCGCGCCATCTCCTCGACCGGGAGCCCCCTCACCTTGGCCAGCACCTCGAGCGTCTTCACCACAAAGGCCGGTTCGTTGGTCTTGCCGCGGTAGGGCAAGGGCGCGAGGTAGGGCGAGTCGGTTTCGACGATGATGCGGTCGAGCGGCAGGGCCGCCGCCGTCGCCCGGAGGTCCTCGGCGGTCTTGTAGGTGAGGATGCCGGAGAAGGAAACGTAGCCGCCGATTTTCACGGCATATTCGGCCAGACGGCGATGCGACGTGAAGCAGTGGAGCAGCGGCACGAAGGGACCGAGCGCGTGTTCCTCCGCGAGAATGGCGATGGTGTCGTCCTCCGCCTCGCGGCTATGGATGACCAGCGGCAGGCCGGAGCGGCGCGCCGCATGGATGTGCACGAAGAAATTCGCCTCCTGCGCCTCGCGCGGGCTCAGGTCATAGTGATAGTCGAGCCCGACCTCGCCGATCCCGACGCATTTCGGATGCCGGGCGAGCCTGACGAGTTCCTCGGCCGTCACCCCCAGTTCCTCGTGCGCGTTGTGAGGATGGGTTCCGACCGTGAAGAAAACATTGGGGTTTTCCTCCGCGATCCGCCGCAAATTGTCGTAGCTCCTCACGCGCGAGGAGATCGAGACCATGAGCCCGACGCCCGCCGCCTCGGCGCGCGCCAGAATGCCAGGCAGGTTCTCATCCATGCCCTCGAAATCGAGGTGGCAATGACTGTCGACGACCAGCATCAGGCCTTCGCCGCTTCTTCTTCCACATAGCGCGGGAAGATCGGCGCGGGCGCCGGCAGCGGCGTTCCGGGGACCAGACGCTTGCCGCGGTCGGCGAAGCTGCGGGCGCTGCTGTCGACGCTCAGGAGATGCAGGAGCGATGCCGCCGATGCCGGGATATAGGGCTGGGCCATGATGCAGATGATGCGTAGCACTTCAGCCGTCACGTAGAGCACCGTGTCCATGCGGGCCGGGTCGGTCTTCTTCAGCGCCCAGGGTTCCTGTCCGGCGAAATAGCGGTTGGCATCCGCCACCACCCGCCAGATGGCGTCCAGCGCCTTGTTGATGGCGTGGGTTTCATGCGCCGCCCGCGCCTCGGCGTGGATGCCGTCGGCGGCGGCCAGGATCTCGCGGTCGGCCTCGGTGAAGTGGCCATGCTTCGGCACCACGCCGCCGCAGTTCTTGGCGATCATCGACAGCGAGCGCTGGGCGAGGTTGCCGAGGTCGTTCGCCAGGTCGGCGTTGATGCGGTTGACGATGGCCTCGTGACTGTAGTTGCCATCCTGTCCGAAGGGTACCTCGCGCAGGAAGAAATAGCGCGTCTGGTCAACGCCATAGGTGTGCACCAGATCGGCTGGCGCAACGACGTTGCCCACCGATTTCGACATCTTCTCGCCGCGGCTGAACAGGAAGCCGTGGACCACCACCTGGTCGGGCACGGGGAGACCGGCCGACAGCAGGAAGGCCGGCCAATAGATGGCATGGAAGCGCGTGATGTCCTTGCCGATCACATGGGCGGACGCGGGCCAGAATGCCGCCCGCGGTGCGTTGGTATCGGGGAAGCCGGTGGCGGAGAGGTAGTTGGTCAGGGCATCGACCCAGACATACATGACATGCTTCGGGTCATCCGGCACCGGCACGCCCCAGTCGAAAGTGGTGCGCGAGATCGAAAGGTCGTTGAGGCCGCGTTTGACGAAGGCGACGATCTCGTTGCGGTAATGCTCCGGCACGATGAAGTCCGGGCGCTTCTCGTAGAGTTCGAGCAGCTTCGGCGCATAGGCCGAGAGCTTGAAGAAATAGCTCTCCTCCTCCACCCACTCGACCGGGGTGCCGGTCTTGACGGCGAAGCGGCGGCCGTCGCGCTCCTCGATTTCGTCCTCGCCGTAATAGGCCTCGTCGCGGACCGAGTACCAGCCGGAATATTTCGAAAGATAGATGTCGCCGTTGGCGGCCATGCGGCGCCAGATTTCCTGGACCGATTCCCTGTGGCGCCTTTCGGTGGTGCGCAGGATGTCGTCGGCGCGCGCGTTCAGCTGCTCTCCCATGGCCTCGAACTGGGCGGCGGTGCGGTCGGCGAGCTGCTGCGGCGTGATCCCCTCGCGGGCGGCCGTCTGCTGCATCTTCTGGCCATGCTCGTCCATGCCGGTGACGAACAGCACGTCGTAGCCGTCGAGCCGCTTGAAGCGGGCGATGGCATCGGTCGCGATGCGTTCATAGGCGTGGCCGATGTGCGGCGCGCCGTTGGCGTAGGGAATGGCCGTGGTGATGTAGAATTTCGGTTTCGACATGTTCTCGATCTGATTGAATTCAGGAGGCCTTCAGCGCCTCCTCGAGACGCATCAGCGCATCGGTGACCGTCTGGCGGCGGTCGAGGTTTAGGGCATCCGCCTGCCGGAGGGAAGCGTTGATGTCGTCATGCGCCCGGGCCAGTGCCTCGCCATGGCCCTGGACGGCGGCGGTGCGCGCCTGCGCGCCGATCCAGCCCACGAGAAGCTCGCAGAATATGAAGTAATCCTCGGCGGTTTCGCGTCCGGAAAAGGCTCCGGCGATTTCCACCGCGGTAGCCGGCGACAGTTTGGACCGCTTCAGGAACTCGCCGAAAGCGGCAGCACCACGGGAGCCGATGAGGTCCATGGCCTTGCCCGGGCTGCCGCGGGAGAGTTCGGCGGCCTCGCGCAGCGCCCCCTCCTCCGCCTCGATGGCATCATGGGGCAGGTGGCGCAGCACCTTCAGCGTCTCGTCGGTCGACAACGGCTCCATGGGCAGGTGCAGGCAGCGCGAACGGATCGTCCGCAGCAACCGGCCCGGCTGGTTGCAGACGATGAGGAAGATCGATTGCTTCGGTGGTTCCTCGATGACCTTGAGAAGCGCGTTGGCGGATTCGGAATTGAGGTCGTCGGCGGCGTCGACGATGGCAACCCGCCAGCCGCCGGCGCCCGAGGTGCGGGAAAAGAAATTCTGTGCCTCGCGCGCGTCATCAACCGCAATCTCCGTCTTGAGGCGCTTGGCGCGCTGGTCCGCCGCACGTTCGATCACCATCAGGTCGGGGTGCGAGGCGGCGGCCACCTGCCGGAACGCGTGTCCCTCCGGCGCAATATGCAGCGTCGTGTGCGCCTGGGCGCCATGGGCGGTCGGCACCTGGAGCAGGAACTTGGCGAAGCGGTAGGCCAGTGTCGCCTTGCCGATGCCACGGGGGCCGGACAGCAGCCAGGCATGATGCAGCTTGCCCGACTGGTGGGCCTGCAGCAGGCGGGCTTCGGCTGGCTTGTGGCCGACGAGCTCCGTGGCGCGGCGCGGGTGCCAGGCGACGTCGCGCGGATCCTTGAAGTCCTCCGCCATCAGCGGACTCCCTCGACGATCGACCAGACATCCTCCGCGACCTGGTCGATATCCTGGGCGGCATCGATGAAGCGGCAGCGCTGAGGTTCACGCCGCAGGATGTCCTGGAAGCCTTCGCGGAGCTTCTGGTGGAAGGCCAGGCCCTTTCGCTCGTAGCGATCCTCGCTCACGGCGTCGCCACGCTGCCTTGCACGGGCGAGGCCGATGGCCGGATCGAGATCGAAGACCAGCGTGAGGTTGGGACGCGTGGCGCCGACGATGGCGCTTTCCAGCGCGTCGATGAAGCGGAGGTCGACGCCCCCTGCATAGCCCTGGTAGGCCCGCGTCGAATCCATGAAGCGGTCGCACAGCACGCTGCGCCCTGCCGCCAGCGCCGGACGGATGACCTGAACGAGATGCTGATCGCGTGCGGCATAATTCAGCAGTGCCTCGGATTGCGGCGTCCACCGCGCCACGTCGCCATTGACCAGGAGACTGCGCACTGCCTCGGCCTCGGGTGTCCCTCCGGGCTCGCGGGTGACGAGCACGTCCCTGCCCTCCGCTTCCAGCCGTGCCGCGAGACGGCGGATCTGCGTCGACTTTCCGGAGCCTTCGCCCCCTTCGAAAGTGATGAAGCACAAAGACATCAGGACAAACCCGTCACCCCAGCGAAAGCTGGGGCCCCGCTGTCTGCATCACCGCCGCCCGAAGCGGGGTGCCAGCTTTCGCTAGCATGACGGCCGGGTATGGGGAGCAGGTACATGCGTCAGCTGCCGAAGACCATGATGAAGACGGAATCGACGGCGCGCGACCAGATGGAGTTTTCCGCCGGGACGGCGCCGCCCGTGACCACCGGTACGTCGGCCACCGTCACGCCATCGACGATGAAGCGGACGGACCCGACCTGCTGGTTGGCCTGGACCGGCGCCAGCAGCGGGCCGGTGTAGGCGAGTTTCACTTCCGCCATGTCCTGCTCCTCCGGTGTCAGCGCCACACGCACGTCGGCGGAAGCGAGCAGCGGCACGTGGCGCTCGGTGCCGCCCCACACCCGGGCCTCGCCGACGCGGTCGCCCTTGGCATAGATGTCGATGGTGTGGAACTGCTTGAAGCCGTAGTCGAGCAGGCCCTGGGCGTCGAGCTTGCGGTCGTTGATACTCTTGAGCCCGGCGATCACCATGACGAGCCGGCGCCCGTCGCGGACGGCAGACCCGATCAGCCCATATCCGGCCTCCTTGGTGTAGCCGGTCTTCATGCCGTCGGCACCGGGATAGTCCTTGAGCAGCGGGTTGCGGTTCTGCTGGGTGATCTTGTTCCAGGTGAATTCGGGGATCGAATAATACTGATAATATTGGGGAAAATTGTTGATGATGTAACGCGCCAGCACGGCGAGGTCGCGCACGCTCATCCGGTGCTCGGGATCGGGCAGGCCGGTGGCGTTCTTGAACGTGGCGCTGCTGGCGCCCAGTTCATGGGCGCGCTTGGTCATCTGCTCGGCGAAGGCCTGTTCGCTCCCGGCCATGTTCTCGGCGATGACGATGCAGGCGTCATTCGCCGACTGCACGATGACGCCCTTGATGAGGTCGCCGAGCGCGATCTCGGAATTCAGTTCGGCATACATGGTGGAGCCGCCCGAGGAGGCACCGCCGCGTTTCCAGGCGTCCTGGCTGACCTTGAATTTCTGGTCGAGGGTCAACTTGCCGGCCTTCAGCGCCTCGAACACCATGATCATGGTCATCAGCTTGCTCATCGAGGCGGGCGGGACCGGTTCGTCGGCGTCCTTCTCGTAGAGCACCCGACCGGTGCGGGCATCCATAAGGATGGCCTCCGCCGCCTTCGCGACATAGGGGCCGTCGGCCGCCTTGCCCTGGGCCAGCAGATCATCCGCTCCCGGCAGGGCAAGCAGCAGCATCGCCGACAGGGCGAAGCAGATGACTCGACGAAGACGCACAACTGACCTCATGTGAACACGCTAATGGCCTTCCGCCCTGAAAGCAACGCGACGCACCAGGCGAAACGATGACCTCTCCAGCCCCTGCCCCACCCCCGCCGCCGGTGGCTGGCGCCGCCCACCGGGGTGGCGTATGGCTCCGCCGGAGGTGGCCGCTGGGCCGCCGAACCATCCTGAAGGAGCAACCCCGTGCCCGCATTCTATGGCTCTGCAGCCGTCATCCACTATGAACAGACGGGGGACGGTCCCGACATCGTCTGGGTCGGCGGCGGCGGCACCCAGGGACGTGACTGGCAACGATTTCAAACCCCCGATTTCGACGCCCGCTGGCGCAGCACGGTGTTCGACAACCGCGGCATCGGCCGCACCCTGTGCGATGTGCCCCTGCCGTGGCCGATCGAAGCGTTCTCCGCCGATCTCGCGGAGTTGGTGCGCGGCGTCTGCGGCGGGCCGGTGCGGCTGATCGGAACGTCGCTCGGGTCGGCCATCGTGCAGCAGCTGGCCATCGACCACCCGGAGCTCGTCACCTGCGCCATCGTGATGGGCACCGGTGCCTGGAGCACCGGCTGGGGCTGGGACTACCAGATCGCCGAAATCGAATTCCGCCAGAACGGCGGCCGCCTCGACGGGCTGATGGGCGCCACTCACTACGCCAGCATGCTCTACCCCGCGCGGGCGCTGGGTGACCGCGAGATGTGGCCGAAGCTGAAGGCCCTGCTGCTCGAATGGATGGATTCGGGCGAGAACGAAGGTTCGCTCGTTCCGCAATGGGATGCATCGCTGCGCTTTGACCAGCGCGAACAGCTGGCGTCGGTGCGCGTGCCCGTTCACGTCATTGCCTTCGATGAGGACGTCCAGGCGCCGCCGCAGGATGGCGAGGAACTCGCGGCGCTCGTGCCGGGTGCGGAACTCCATCTGCTCAAGGGCATGGGGCACGGCTCCTGGTATGGCCACGCCCACAGCGAGATCAACAGCTACCTCGCGGGGATCCTGGCGCGATACCCCTGAGGCTGTGGGTCTCTATTGCAGCGAGGCCTGCACGGCTTCGGTCTTGATCAGGCGGGCATCGGTGAAGCCGGCCGACTGGGCGTCGACCAGTGCCGTCTGCGCATCGCTACTGTCGTTGATGGGTCCGAGCCGCACCCTGTAGATGGGCCCCGCCGCACCCGACAGTTCGATGAACTGGACCGGCCAGGTCGCGGAAAACTGATCGCGGGTGCGGGCGGCGTTACCACCATCGGCGAATGAACCGAGCTGGATGAAATAGCTGACCTCGCCCCCGCTCGCGGGCGCCGGGGCGGCCTCCTGTACGGGTGGCTGGTAGGCGACCATGACGGGTTTGGGAGCTTGCGCGGCAACGGGCGTCACGGGCTTGGCCTGGGCCACCATCACGTTGTCGCTGCCGGAACGGCCACGCCGGCGGTCGGCGGCGGCGATCAGGTTGCGGGTGGGCGTGCCGCGGCCGAGTTCGGTGTTCATTGCCAGAAGATGCTTGCCGCCATTGTCGTCGATCGGCGCCGGGCCGAGGTACTGAACGCGGACCGTGGTGGTGCCCTTGTCGAGATAGCCCAGCGCATCCGCACCGGCCTTCGACATGTCCATGATCCGCGTATTGACGAAGGGACCGCGATCATTGACGCGCACGACGATTTCGCGGCCGTTCTCGAGATTGGTCACCTTGACGTAGCTCGGCAGCGGCAGCGTGGCGCTGGCCGCGGTCAGGCGGTTCATGTCGAACCACTCGCCGTTCGACGTCTTGCGGCGATTGAAGTCCTCGCCATACCACGAGGCAACACCCTTCTTGTCGTAGCCCGGCTGTTCCTTGGGCTCGAACCACTGGCCCGCCACCTGGTAGGGCTTGCCGACGTAATATTTGCCACCGCCCCACGGCACCGGACCGTTGCCGGGGTAGATCGGGCTGCCCTTTCCAGCGAAGGGGTCCTGTCGCGCCGTCTGCTTGTGGGACGCGCAGCCGGCAGCCGCCAGACCGACAGCGACCAGCACCAACCCGTTTCGCGCCAAACGCAACATACCGACACTCTCCGACCAACAGGCCCTTGCGCACGCGTGGCGCAAATGATTCCGCTGGTCGAGATGTTTGCGCCCGGAGCGTAAACGGCAGGTTGGGAAGCATGGTTAACGGCGGGTTGACGGGGCCCTACTCGGCGGCCGCCGACTTGCCCTGCAGGCGTTCGATATTCTGCTGCGCCTTGTCGTTGCCGGCGGCCAGCGCCTGCTGATAGAGATCGAGCGCCTTGGTCTTGTCGACGGTGGTGCCCCAGCCCATTTCATACATGCCGCCGAGATTGTTGAGGCCCCAGGGGTCGCGCTGGGCGGCCGCCGCCTGGAACAGCGTGAAGGCCTTGTTGAGGTCGCGCGCCACGCCCTTGCCCTCGAGGTAGAGCATGCCGAGGTTGTTCTGGGCGTCTGCGAGTTTCTGGTCGGCGGCCTTCTGATACCATTCGGCCGCCTTGGTGAGATCGACCTCGGCGCCACGGCCCTGCTGATAGGCCTGGCCCAGCGCATCCATGGCCGGGGCGTAGCCCTTGCCGGCGGCGTCCTGATAGAGCTTCAGGGCCGTCGGATAATCCTGCTTGAGGCCCTTTGCGCCGCGCGAAACCAGTCGGGCGAGGTGATACTGCGCATCGACATTGCCCTGGAGAGCGGCCTGGCGGAACCAGCGGGCCGCTTCCGCCTCGTCGGCTGCAACATTCTGGCCGGTCTCATAGGCGAGGCCAACCTGGTACTGGGCATCGACGTCGCCGACCTTGGCAAGGGTGAGCTGCTTGTCGAAAGGCAGGTCCTGCAGCGACTGCGCGGCAGCCGGCGCGGCGGCGGCGAGGAGGAGTGCAAGGACGGCGAACGGGTGGCGCATTGAGCTCACTCTAATCGATACGAACGAATTTCATGGACTTGCACAGGATGGCGGCGACGCAGCCGTTGACCTTCATGGTTCCGGGACTGACGAGCTGCATGCTGGAAGAATAGGTGTTGCCGTCGTCAGGGTTGTAGATGGTGCCCCTCCAGACGCCAGCGCCGGACGGCCGCATGTCGGAGAGGATGGTCAGTCCGATGACCGGGCGCTTGCGCAGGGCGGGGTTGGGGTTCTCCTTGTCGAGGCGCGGCCTGCCCTTGTCGTCATGCGCCTTCTTCAGCGCCACCACGGTGCCGCAAAGCCCCGGACCGCATTGCGAAACCCGGACGGTGACCTTGCCGTTGGACATCCGCCAGGTCCCGGTTGCGCTGTCGGACGCCAGCGCCGGAAGCGCGCCAACCGCCAAACCCAGCGTCAAAACGATGAGCGCCGCCGCCCGCATTCCTGAAACCTCCGCACAGCCGCCATGCGCCCTGCCCCGATCATGCCCGATTGCCCGGGAATAGGGGAAGGGTTATCGTCGCCGTCCTCAGCACAGGAGATCATGATGGGGAACCTCGCAACGCTCAAGACCGCAAAAACTCTTGAAGCCGACGAATGGCAATTGCGTGTCGACCTTGCGGCGGCTTTCAGGCTGGCGGCCCGCTATGACTGGCACGAGGCGGTGGCCAACCACCTGAGCCTCGCGGTTTCGGCCGACGGCAAGAAGTTCCTCATGAACCCGCGCTGGAAGCATTTCTCGCGCGTCAAGGCCTCGGAATTGCTGCTGCTCGATTCCGATGACAAGTCCACCATGGATCGGCCGGACGCCCCGGACCTCACCGCCTGGTGCATCCACGGCCGCATGCACGCCACGGTGCCGCAGGCGCGCTGCATCATTCACCTGCACCCGCCCTATGCCACCGCAGTCGCCTCGCTGGCCAATCCGGACATCCTGCCGATCGACCAGAATACGGCGCGCTTCTACAATCGCGTGGCCTTCGACATGGACTATGGCGGCATGGCGAACACCGACGAGGAAGGGGACCGTCTGGGCCGCCTGCTCGGCAACAAGCAGATGATGATGATGGGCAATCACGGCCTTCTCGTCTGCGCCTCCACCGTGGCCGAGGCCTTCGACCTGACCTACTATTTCGAGCGCGCCTGCCGCAATCTGGTGCTGGCCTACTCGACCGGACAGAAGCTGCACGTGATGAGCGATGCGGTGGCCGAGAAGACCGCGCAGGAATGGGAAGCCGACCGCGAGCAGTTCAAGTCCCACTTCGCCGAGATGAAGGAAATCCTCGACACCGAGGACCCCTCCTACGCGGAGTAGCGGCAGCCAGCGGAGGCGAGGCGAAGGGCCGCTGACAAGCTGGCGTCTTCGCCCGTCATGCCGCAGCGCCGGCCGCAATTCGCGGCGGCTGAAAAGCTCCTGCCCACCTTGAGCAGCGAGGCCGCGCCGCAGGATGATCCCAGGCGGCTGGTGTTCCGGCGCAGCGGCCCAGGGGCCTGACCAGCAGGTCTATCTGCTCGATCCCGGCAATCACCTGATCGAGTTCGGCAGCGCCCTCCCGAACGCCGTCGAAACCTAATTCGGAACTTTGGGCTGCGTCACTTGCCGGAAGCGGGTTTTCCAAGGCCAAGCCGCCGCGCGATGTAGGCCTGCGCCCGCGTCTGCATCTGGCAGGCTGCAAAGCAGAAGCAGATCGGCACGATCAGTGCCAGGAAAGCCGGCCAGAGCGTAAAGGGGCTGTCGTGTTCCGTGCCGAAGGAGGCCGGTGACAGGGCATAGGCCCAGGCCGGAGCCGAAACAGCCATCAGCGCCAGCAGGAACAGCGAGCCGATGGTCGGTGTGAGCGTGCTGCTGAATTCAGGCCGCGGCCCCGACTGGCGGCCGGTGAGCCAGCTCGCGATTTCGGTCGAGAAGATGGCGTAGGAGCCCGCGATGGCAGCCGCACTGGCAATGTTCAGTTCCGCCGGAAGCAGGAGTGCCGATGCGAACTTGATGTATGGCAGGTGTCCGACAAAGCGCACCACCAGCCGCGACGCATATCGTTTCTGCTCGGAAGGGCGCCGCACCAGAGGAGATGGTGATCGAGGTGCGCCGCCGGCAAGTAGCTCCCTGATCATGATGGATCCCGTCTGAGGTTTCGAACGTCACCCAGATATGTATGCATTACGATATTTGAATTTACAGGCTCGCGCGTCCATGCACCGGAGCGTGCGTTTTTATAAAAATTGAAAGAAAATGTCGGTATTCCGTTGACTGCATGACCAGTCACAAGTCGCTCGCGCCATTCCGGGCCTGCCTGGCGACGTTCCTTGCCGCGCCGGTCACGCCACCGCCTGCGCCCGCCCGGCATGCGACTGGGTCGCCCGCGTGGTGTCTTGACGGCGTCCCGCCGGCTGGGGCATGGGTGGGACCGAACGGGATGCCAAAGCTGCCTGGCTGCTTTCGGCGTCCCCCGACAAGTGATTGATTCGCTTCGTCGGAGGGGTGGCAGAGCGGTCGATTGCGGCGGTCTTGAAAACCGTTGAGGGTTCACGCCCTCCGGGGGTTCGAATCCCTCCCCCTCCGCCACCAACCAGCCGAAGCGACTGGCCGTCCGGTGCCACCATGCCCGGCGGTTTGACAGCCGACCGCGAACATCGCCATGATGGCCGCCAGGAATGGCGAAGGGCTGAATGCATGGAACGGGGAAAGGCAGGGCGGATGGTCCGCCAGCTGGCTTCGTTCTGCCTGACACTGGCACTGACCTTCATCGGTCTCACCGCCGTAACCTTCCTGATCAGCAGGCTCACCCATATCGACCCGGTCCTGGCGCTGGTGGGCGACAAGGCCAGCAAGGACGTCTATGACCAGGCCTATCACGCCATGGGCCTCGACCAGCCGCTGGTGGTGCAATATGCCTATTACCTCAAGCGGCTGGTGAGCGGCGATTTCGGCGTTTCGGTGCTCACCTCGCAGCCGGTGCTGTCGGACCTCCTGCGGGTGTTCCCCGCCACCTTCGAACTCGCCACCGTGGCCATCGTCATCGGCGTGGCGCTGGGCATTCCGGCGGGTGTCGTGGCGGGTGCCCGGAAGGGCAGCTGGCCCGATCACCTGGTGCGCGTCGTGGGGCTGTTCGGCTATTCGGTGCCGGTGTTCTGGCTGGGGCTCGTCGGCCTCTTCGTGTTCTACGGCAAGCTCGGCTGGGTGTCGGGAACCGGGCGGCTCGACGTTTTCTACGAGGATGTGGTGACGCCACGAACCGGGATCATTCTCGTTGATTCCGCGCTCGACGGCGACTGGGACATCTTCCGCAATGCCTTCAGTCACCTGATCCTGCCTGCCGCGATCCTCGGCTTCTTTTCCCTTGCCTATATCGCACGCATGACGCGCAGCTTCATGATCGGGCAGCTGTCGCAGGAATACATCACCACGGCGCGGGTGAAGGGGCGCTCCTTCTGGGGGGCGGTGTGGCGGCATGCCTTCCCCAACATCATGGTGCCGCTCATCACCGTGGTCGGACTGAGCTACGCCTCGCTGCTCGAGGGTGCGGTGCTGACCGAAACGGTGTTCGCATGGCCGGGTCTCGGTCTTTACATCACGAGGGCCCTGTTCAACGGCGACATGAACGCCGTCCTCGGCGGCACCATCCTGGTGGGCGCGGTGTTCATCGGCATCAACCTCGTCAGCGACCTGCTCTACAAGGTCTTCGATCCAAGGCTGCGCGACGCATGAAGCAATCCCTCACCCACTGGCTGATGGAGGACGCCCCGCGCTCGCGGCGGCAGGCCGCGATGGGCAGCCTCTATCGCGGGCTTCTGGCGCTGGTCGGCAATCCGCCCGCCCTGGTCGGGCTGGTGATCGTCACCATACTGGTTTTGATCGCGATCTTCGCCCCCTTCCTCGACCGCGGCATCTCACCGATCGCGCAGGACCTCGGCAACCGGCTGGCGCCGCCCTCGGCCGCACACTGGTTCGGCACCGACGAACTCGGACGCGACATCTATTCCCGCACACTCTACGGCTCTCGCGTGACGCTGACGATCGTCGGCCTGGTGTCGGTCGTGGTCACGCCCATCGGCCTCGCGGTGGGAACGCTCTCGGGCTATCTCGGGGGCTGGGTCGACAGCGTGCTGATGCGCATCACCGACGTGTTCCTCGCCTTTCCGCGCCTCGTCCTGGCGCTCGCTTTCGCGGCGGCGCTGGGGCCCGGCATCGAGAATGCGGTGATCGCCATCTCACTCACCGCCTGGCCGCCCTATGCGCGGATCGCGCGGGCCGAAACCATCACCATCGCCAAGAGCGACTTCATCCAGGCGGTGGTCCTGCAAGGCGCCTCGACGTGGCGCATCCTCATCCGCCACATCGTGCCGCTGTGCCTGTCCTCGGTCATCGTGCGCTTGACGCTCGACATGGCGGGCATCATCCTCACGGCGGCGGGCCTTGGCTTCCTCGGTCTCGGGGCGCAGCCTCCCACGGCGGAATGGGGTGCAATGGTGTCTGCCGGCCGCGACGTCATTCTCGACCAGTGGTGGGTGGCGACCATTCCCGGCGTTGCGATCTTCCTCGTCAGCCTCGGCTTCAACCTGCTGGGCGACGGGTTGCGCGACGTCTTCGATCCCAAGGACGCGTCATGACCGAGACGCTCGTCCGGGTCGAGAAGCTGAGTGTGACCTATCCGGGCCGCCGCGGCACCACGCTCGCCTTGCGAAACGCAAGTTTCAGCCTGGGTCATGAGCGCCTCGGCGTCGTCGGCGAGTCAGGCTCGGGCAAGTCCACGCTGGGCCGCGCCCTGCTCGGCCTTATTCCGCGGCCCGGCATCGTCACGGCCGATCGCATGGAGTTTGCCGGTGAGTCATTACTCGGCGCCAGCGAGGCACAATGGCAGCGGCTGCGCGGCCGCCGCATGTCGATGATCATGCAGGACCCCAAATACTCCCTCAATCCGGTGCGCCGCATCGGCGACCAGATCGTCGAGACCTGCCTTCTGCACCTGGGTTCGACCCGGAGGGACGCCGAGCGCCGGGCACTCGCCATGCTCGATGCCGTGAGGATCCGCGACCCCGACCACGTGTTCCAGCAATACCCGCACCAACTCTCGGGCGGCATGGGCCAGCGCGCCATGATCGCCATGATGCTGGTCGCCGAGCCTGACCTGCTGATCGCCGATGAGCCCACCTCGGCGCTCGACGTGACGGTGCAGAACGACGTGCTGCGGATTCTCGACGACCTGGTCAGGAACCGCGGCATGGCGCTGCTGTTCATCAGCCATAACCTCGGCATCGTGTCGAGCTTCTGCGACCGGGTGCTGATCATGTATGGCGGCAAGATCCTGGAACAGATCGCGGCCGCCGACCTCGCCCATGCGAAGCACCCCTACACGCGCGCCCTGCTGGCCGCGGCTCCTTCGCTCGACCATCCGCAAGCGACACTGGCGACCGTGGTGAGGGACCCGGCATGGCTGGAATGATCGAGGTCGCGGACCTGCGGGTGAGCTTCCACGGCGGAAGCAAGGCCGTGCATGCGGTGCAGGGTGTGAGTTTCTCGGTTGCCGAGGGCGAGAGCTTCGGCATCGTCGGTGAATCGGGCTCGGGAAAATCCACCGTGCTGAAGGCCATTGCCGGACTCGTGCCGTCGGCCAGCGCGGCGCTGACGGTGAATGGCCGGCCCGCCGCACAGCGCCGCAGCAAGGCCGACCGCCGGCAGATGCAGTTCGTGTTCCAGGATCCCTATGCCTCGCTGCACCCGCGCCAGACTGTCGACCAGATCCTCCGCGAGCCGCTCGCCATCCACCGCATCGATCGCCGCGACGAGCGCATTGCCGCAGCGCTGGCGGAGGTGGGGCTGAAGCCCGAGCATCGCTTCCGCTATCCCCACCAGCTGTCCGGCGGGCAGCGCCAGCGCGTGGCGATCGCGCGGGCCCTGATCCTGCGGCCCCCCGTGCTGCTGCTCGATGAACCGACCTCGGCGCTCGATGTCTCGGTGCAGGCCGAGATCCTCAACCTCATCGTCGGCCTGAGGAAGGACAACAACCTGACCATGATCCTCGTCAGCCATGACCTCGGCGTCGTCGCTCACCTGTGCAGCCGCATCGCCATCATGCAGGCGGGCAAGCTCGTCGAGGTGCTCAGTGCCGAAGATCTGCGCCGCGGTGCGGCACAGGCCGACTACACCCGGAAGCTGGTGGCGGCCAGCCGTGGCTTCAACCGGGCTCAGCCCGCGATTTAGTTTTGCGGGCCTTGCCAGCCCGGCAAAAACGTTCTGATATGAACGGCATCTGCGCCCGGAGCCCAAGCGGGGCGCAGCCGACGCACATTGGGTTTCAGGGAGAAGGTCATGCTCAGGACGTTGAAGTTCGCGCTGCTGGCAAGCGCGATTGCCGTGCTCTCACCGGTCGCCATGGCGGATACGCCCAAGGATACGCTGGTCATCGCCGAGAACATCGACGACATCATCTCGCTCGACCCGGCGGAAGCCTATGAGCTGAGCGGCATCCAGGTGCTCGCCAACACCTATGACCGCATCATGCGCTTCGATCCCACCGACATCACCAAGCTGGTCGGCGGCGTGGCCGAGTCCCAGACGGTGAGCGACGATGGCCGCACCTTCACCATGAAGATCCGCCCCAACCTGAAATTCGCCTCCGGCAATCCGGTGACGGCCAAGGACGCCGCCTTCTCGCTGCAGCGCGTGATCAAGCTCAACAAGACGCCGGTCTTCCTGCTGTCGCAGCTCGGCTGGACGCCCGAGAACGTCGACCAGATGGTGACGGCTCCCGACGACCAGACCCTGGTCGTCAAGATCGGCGTCGACTTCGCGCCTTCGCTGGTGAATGCCCTGCTCTCCTCCGTCGTCGGCTCGGTCGTCGACCAGAAGACCGCTATGGCGCATGAGAAGAACGGCGACTTTGGCTATGAGTGGCTGAAGACCAACAGCGCCGGTTCCGGCGCCTTCACGCTGAAGGCCTGGAAGCCCAACGAGAGCGTGGTGCTGGAGGCCAACCCCACCTACCGCGGCGGCGAGCCTGCCATGAAGCGCGTGGTCATCCGCCATGTGCCGGAACCTGCCGCCCAGCGCCTGCTGATCGAGAAGGGTGACACCGACGTCGCTCTCAACCTCACGGGCGACCAGGTGACCAGCCTCAAGGGCAACAAGGACGTCACCATCACCCCCTCACCGCAGGCCCTGCTCTACTACATGGGCATGAACCTGAAGCAGAAGGAGCTGCAGGACCCGCGGGTGCGCCAGGCGCTGCGCTACCTCATCGACTACGACGGCATCGTCAACTCGATCATGCAGGGTGGCGCCCAGGTGCACCAGTCGTTCTGGGCCTCGGGCTTCTGGGCGGCGCTCGACGAAAATCCCTACAAGCTCGACCCGGACAAGGCCAAGGCGTTGCTAAAGGAAGCAGGCTACCCCGATGGCTTCGAGATCACGCTGGATGCGCCGAACTCCTCGCCCTTCACCAACATCGCCCAGTCGCTGCAGGCGACCATGGCGCAGGGCGGCGTCAAGGTGAACATCGTGCCGTCCGAAACCAAGGCGCTGCTCACCAAGTATCGCGCCCGCGAACACCAGCTGCTGCTGATCTACTGGGGCCCCGACTACATGGACCCCCACACCAATGCCGACGGCTTCGCCAACAACCTCGACAATTCGGACGCGGCCACCAAGGGCAAGCCCTTGGCCTGGCGTAATTCCTGGGCTGACGACGCCGTCAACAAGATGACGGCGGACGCCGTGCGCGAGCGTGACGAGGCCAAGCGCAAGCAGATGTACCTCGACGAACAGAAGAAGGTTCTGGACGACGGCCCCTACGCCATCATGTTCCAGGAGACCAAGCAGGTCGCAACCCGCGCCAACGTGAAGAACTTCATCTTCGGGCCGAGTGCCGACGTCGTGTACTACAACCTCACCACCAAGTAAGCGCCGGGCGCGGTGCCAGGATATCTCGACCGGAGCCGCGCCTGCCAGCTGATGCAGAACGAGGGCCTTTCGGCCCTCGTTCTCTGTCAGCCCGAAAGCATCGTCTATGCGACCGGCGCCTTTCCGGGGGTGGCAAGCTTCTGGCGCCGGGCCGGTGCGGCCTTCGTCGTGGTGCCGGCGGACGCCTCGGCGCCCCTGGCCGCGATCGTTGGCGATCTGCAGGCCAGCTCCTTCGCCGCGGCCTCCGGCATCGCCGATGTGCGCAGCCACCGCATCTGGGTCGAGACGGACAATTTTCCGCTCCGTACTGACAAGCCGCGGCGCAGCCCCCGCCCTGCGCAGTATTCCCTCGGCGGCAGCCTTGCCCTGCTGCTCGACTTGTTGCGCGAAAGGGGCCTCGGCGGGCGGATCGGGCTCGAAATGGGCTTCGTTCCGGCAGCTGATTTTGCACAGTTCCAGACGCTGCCGATACAGTGGGTCGATGCCACCCGCATCGTCGAGAGACTGCGCTCGATCAAGCACCCTGAAGAAATCGAACGGCTCGGCCGCGCCGCCCGACACGCCGCCGCCGGCCTGTCCCACCTCATGGACGTCTTTGCACCGGGCATGACCGCGGCGGACATGAGCCGCATCTGGCAGGACGCCGCCCGGCAGGACGCGATTGGCCAGGGGCTTCCTCCCCCACAGTCTTTCTGGTCCTACATCGCCGTGGGCGGCGACGGCTTCGCACCGGGCGAGGCCGCTGCTGCCGGCGACATCATCAAGATGGATGTCGGCTGCGTCATCGACGGCTACAGTTCGGACGGCGCGCGCACGGCGGTGCTGGGCCAGCCGGCGCCGGCCGCCCAGGCCATCCACGATGCCCTGCAACGCGCCTTCGAGACGGGTCTGGCCAGCTGCTCGCCGGGCCGGCCCCTCGCCGAGATCTATCGCCGCATATCCGCATCCATGTGGGATCAGGGCTACGACACCTATGGCCGCGGCCACTTCGGGCACGGGGTGGGATCCTCGATCTGGAGCGAGGAATGGCCTTTCATTTCGGACGATGCCGAGGCCGTGCTGGAACCGGGCATGGTTCTCGCGCTGGAAACGCCCTGGTACATCGACGGTCTCGGCGGCTTCATCATCGAAGATCAGTTGCTCGTGACCCCGTCGGGCGTCGAGGTGATGGCGCCGATGAGCCGGGAACTCCGCAGGCTTTGATCAGCCAGGCTCATTCATTGCTGGTACAGGTCTTGGTTGCGGTTTGCTTTCCCGGATTGGTCCGGCCTGTGGGCGGTTGCATCTCGCCCACGCTCGGCTAGCCTGCGGAAAACAGGGGCCGGGCATATCCACAATGGTACTTCACCTCGTCAGCGGCCGCGAAGGTACGGGAAAGTCGACGATCTACCATGCCTTGAAGGCAAGGGGCTTCAGCGCCATCCACGCTGACACCTACCCGGGACTGAGCTGCTGGGTCGACAACGGCACGGGCATGCCCGTGCCCGAAGACCGCGTTATCCATCCGTTGACGGATGATTGGCTGTCCCGGCACAGCTGGTCGTGGAACGCCGACGTGCTCCACAGCCTCGTGCGCCGGCACGAGGGCCGCCATGCCTTTCTCTGCGGGGGCGCTGCCAACGAGCGGCAGTTTCACACCATGCTCGGCTTCCGTTTCTATCTGTGGATCGACGATGGCGCACTGGTGGAAAGGCTGCGCGGCCGCGATCCCTTCCGCTGGACCGAGGGATCGGTCGAGTTGGCGAACCGGCTGGCCTACAACAGCGAATGCCGCACCGATGCCATCGCCGACGGCGCCATCGCGCTCTATGCCGAGATGCCCGCCCAGCACCTCGCGGCCGATGTGATCGCCTATGTCACGGCGCCCGGCGCCAAGCAGCTGCTCTGAAGCTCATATAGCATTACATCCAGCTTGCCGTTTTTCTGCGGGCAAGTAGCCTGCTTTCAGCAGCAGGAGTTTTGAGCCGTGTCCGGATCCAGCCTCGCCGTCAAGCATCCCGCCAATGACAGCTGTCCCGCCGTGGACGAGGCGCAGGCCTCGGGCCTGTTCAGTGAATACATGCTGATGGAACTGGTCCTCGAGGTGGCGCGCAGTTCGCATGATCCGCAGGGCCGGCTGGCGGATCTCTTCGACCGGATCGCCGCCCGGGCCCGCCGCGGCGGCGTCGCGGCGGAGCACAACTCCGTCATGGTGCAGTTCCGCAAGCGCGCCGAGACCTTCTTCGTGCTGGCGGGCAAGAACGTCTGATCCCTTCCCTGCCCTGTTGTCTTTCGGCTGGCGCCATTCAGCGCGCGGCGTCGCCTGGCTTTGCGCCTGCTGCAAGCGGCGGCATGGCGATCAGGTAGAGAACTGCCGCGAGCCCCAGCGGATAGACGGTCCCGCGCGCCACGAGCGCCGCCGCCACCACGCCGCCCACGAAGAAGCAGGCGATGGACAGGACGCGCCGCATCCTGTTGGTCTGCGTGCCGGCGCCCAGTCGCGAGTCCGACAGCAGCGCCGTGAGCGTCAGGGTCATGACGTTGGTGGCGAGGTCCTGCACTCCATGGCGCCTGAGGACCGCCGTCTGCAGTCCCATGCCCAGCGCCAGCACCGCGGTGATCGCGCGGCCCAATGTCTCGCGGCCACTGGGATCATAGAGCCAGCACACGGCAGCTGAGACGGCAATGGTGAACCACACCGTGACAAAGGCGATCCGCCGCACCAGACGCTCTTCGGGCAACTGCAACAGCCTGCCGCCGAGGATCGCCCCAATGGCGAAAGCACCGAGTGGCCAGAGATAGCGCGACGAGCGCTCGAATGTGCCGCCGGAGCCAACATCGATTGCGAGCAGCAGGAGATTGCCCGTCATCATTTCGGCGAAGACGCCGCCCAGCGCCTTGATGCAGGTGACGTCGATGATGCCGCAGACGGCGCTGACCAGGTACAAGCCCGGCCTGACGTCCCGCGCAACGTTGCTCACCCATTTGCCGGGCGTCATGGAAGCTCCCCTGGTCAGCCACAGATAGCTCAGGAACTTCGCTGCGGGCAAGGTCGCTTGGATGACCCGCAGAACCCGGATAATGAATCGCAAAGGGCCTCGAACACCCAGGCAGGCAGCGCTGTTTTCAGCACCGCCTGCACACCGAAGGAATGGGCGTCCTGCCGTCCGTGATGCCTAGAACCGGTATTTCACCGTGGCGCGGGCGATGCTGAACTTGAGGTCGGCCTGGCCCTTTTCGTTCACCTCGCTCCAGTCGTCCTGCAGCGTGCTGTCGCTGAGACTGACGTTGCCCTTGGCGCTCCAGTCATAGCTGCCGAGATCGACGTACAGGTATTCGGCGCCGATCGTCCAGCGGTCGATGCCGTATTCGATACCGCCGCCCACTGTCCAGCCCAGGTTCCAGCCACCGGTCGAACCCTGCCAGGAGGCGCTTTCGGAACCATTGCTGGCCAACAGCTTCTGGGTCACATCCATCTTGCCATAGGCAAGGCCGCCGGTGCCATAGACCAGGACATTGTCGAAGGCATAGCCCAGGCGTCCGCGCACGGTGCCGAACCAGTTCGAGTCATAATTGATCGAGTCGGTCGCAGTGGTGTTTTCCGGCGCCAGAACCTGGCTCATCACGTCGCCCACGTCGTTCTTCTTGCTGGAGCTGAAGCCGAGGTAGTTGAAGTCGGCCTCGGCGCCCAGCACGAACCCGGAGAACTCCATGTTGTATCCGGCCAACATGCCGGCGGTGAAGGCCGTTTCGTTCCCCTTGGCCGAAAAGTCGAGATCGTCGATCAGGCCGCTCGTGGCATCGTCGATGTCGTTCTGGCCGGCGTAATAATAGTTGTTCTTGAAGTCGCTGTTGTTGAAGCCGGCGCCGGCGTTGACGCCGACATAGCCGCCCGACCAGTCATAGGTGGCGGGCGCCAGGCCAATGTCGCCGGCCATCGCATTCGAAGCCAGGGACATCACGGTGGCGAGTGCGGAACAGGCGAGCAGCAGTTTCTTCATGTGGCGATTCTCCGGCGCTGAAATTTGCGATTTCGCAACCAAAGATCGCAGGAAATGGCTTACGAAATATGAATCCGGTCAAATCTCTTTAACAATCGTTTTCATACATTCGCAAAAGAAAACTCCGTGTACGGAGACCGCGCACGGAGCATGATGTCGGCGAATTGACGATGCGCTAGAGCGGCGTCAGCTGCATCTGGCCGGTCGTCAGGCGGGTGCCGTCCGACGTGATGGGCGAGCAGATCGAGGGCGTTCCCTTGGGCAGCCAGGCGGTGGGGTTGCGGGCCTGGCACAGCTTGCCGTCGGAGGCCTGCCACAACCCGGTTCCGGTGCCCTTGCCGGCCTGGTCATACTGGAAGGTGCCGTCGCCGTAGAAGGTGACAGTGCCCTTGTTGGCGGGGGCTGCATAGGTGAACTTGCGCTCGGCCAGCGCCTTGGTGATATCGGCTGCCGACAGCGCGTTGCCTACCGGCAGCGGGCCGGGTGCGGGCGCCACCGGGGCCGTGGTGATGGGCGCCGCTGGAGGCTGCGCCGCGGGAGCGAGGTCGGGCGACGTCGAGTTCGAGGCGCAGGCGGCGAGGCCCAGGGCCAGGATGGCGAGGCTCAGGCCGGAAACCGTTTGGGCGTGGCGCATGCCGTCAGACTCCTTCGGCCAGCACGACGACCCGGGTGCCGATGGGAACGCGGCGATAAAGTTCTTCGACGTCCTGGTTGATCATGCGGATGCAGCCAGACGAGGCATTGTGGCCGATCGACATCGGCTCCGTCGTGCCGTGGATGCGGTACAGCGTGTCCTGGCCGTTCTGGAACAGGTAGAGGGCGCGTGCGCCCAGCGGATTGTCGGGCCCGCCCGGCATGCCGTTGGCCCACTTGGCCTTCTCCGGCACGCGCGCGATCATCTCCTTGGGCGGCGTCCACGTCGGCCACATGACCTTGCGGCCGATGTCGGCGAGGCCCGCCCAGCGGAAACCGTCCTTGCCGACGGCGCAGCCCCAGCGCATGGCCTGGCCGCCCTGCAGCACGAGGTAGATCTGGCGATTCGGCGTGTCGACGATGACGGTGCCGGGCCACTGGCGCCCGGTATAGGCCACGACGGCAGGGCGGAAGGCCGGCGGCAGCTTGCTGTAGTCGAAAGGCGGCAGCGGATAGGGATCGTCCTCGGAACTCTGCGAAAAGGCCGCAGTGGACAGAGGCATAGCAAGCAGGGCTGCAGACGCTCCAGTCAGGAGGGCGCGGCGGGAAAGCATCATGGTCCTCTCGTCGGGTCTAGAAGTCACTGTTGTGTCGTACCAAATTGGCGGGGAAACGCTAAGTACATATTAACGATAACCCGCAAGTTGTGAGGGATTGCCGGGGGAAATGCAATTGAACTCAGGTTAATGCAACCGAAGATTTGGGCGCCGGCATATCCTCCCTGCCCCGCCGCTCAGGCCTTGACCCTCAGATTCGCCGGATCATGAAGCGGTTCCAGGTGGATCCGCGCCGTCACAACGTCCTTGGCGACCACCAGTTCATAAGTGCCGGCGCGAAGATAGTCCTCGTCCACACCGGCGGCATTGCGCACGTATCCATACCCCACCGGGCGCCCCAGCGTATAGCCGTAGCCGCCGCTGGTCAGGTAGCCCGCAAACGCGCCGTTCCTCAGGATGGTCTCGCGGCCTGCCAGCACCACGTCCTCGCGCTCGGTAGTGAAGCCAGCCAGCATCTTGGCCAGCGGCCGGCTGGCGATGGCCTCGCTGGCCGCCCGGCCGATGAAATCCTCGTTGGACTTGAGCTTCACCGCCCAGCCGAGCCCGGCATGGAACGGGGAATCATTGGGGGTGATGTCGGCGCCCCAGGCGCGGTAGCCCTTTTCGAGCCTCAGCGACTCGATTGCGCGGTACCCGGCCGGCACGATGCCATGTCCGCGGCCCGCCGCCATGAGCGCGTCGAAGACGGTGCCGATGGCCGCGATCGGGACATGCAGCTCCCATCCCAGTTCGCCCACATAGGTCACGCGCAGCGCCCGCACGGTAGCGCCGGCAATGGCGATCTCGCGCACGTGGCCGAAGGGGAAGGCGGCATTGCCGACGTCGGCATCGGTGAGCTTCGCCAGGATGTCGCGCGATGCCGGTCCCATCAGTGACAGTGTGCCCCACTGTTCGGTCACGTCGGTCAGCGTGGCATCGAGGCCGGGCCGGATGTGTTCCCGGATCCAGGCGAAGTCATGGGTGCGGAAGCCGGTGCCGGTGACGATGTATAAATGGTCATCCGCCAGCTGCGCCACGGTGAGGTCGCATTCGATGCCGCCGCGCGTGTTGAGCATCTGGGTATAGGTCAGCTTGCCGGGCCCGCGCGCCACGCGATTGGCGGCGATGAAGGAAATGGCCTCCGCAGCGCCCCTGCCCCTCAGCTCGTACTTGGCAAACGACGACTGGTCGAACACGCCCGCCGCCTCGCGCACCGCACGATGCTCGGCACCCACATGGGCAAACCAGTTCTGGCGTCCCATGGAATAGATATCCTTCGGTTCGACACCCGGCGGTGCGAACCAGTTGGGCCGCTCCCATCCGAGCTTCGAGCCGAAGCAGGCGTTCAGTCCCTTCAGCCGTTCAAAGAGCGGAGAGACGATGCGCGGGCGGCCGCTCTGATATTCCTCGTGCGGGAAGCCCACCGTGTAGTGCTTGCCATAGGCTTCGAGGGTTCTTTCGCAGGTCCAGCCGCGATCCTTGTGGAGGTCGGAGAAGCGGCGGATGTCGACGACCCACAGGTCCATCGGCGCCTCGCCCTTCGCCGCCCACTCCGCCAGCACCCAGCCCGCACCGCCGCCCGATGCGATGCCGAAGGCGTTGAAGCCGGCGCCGACGTAGAAGTTCTTCAATTCCGGCGCCTGGCCGAGGATGAAGTTGCCGTCGGGCGTGAAACTCTCCGGCCCATTGATCATCTTCTTGATGCCGGTGTTGGCGAGTGCCGGCACGCGCGCCAGCGCCTGCCCCATGTGCTGCTCGAAGTGATCCCAGTCGTCATCGAAGAGCTGGAATTCGAAGTCGCCCGGCACGTCACCGGTCGTCCACGGGATCGGGTTGGGCTCATAGCCGCCGAACACGAGGCCACCCACCTCCTCCTTGAAGTAGGTGCGCCGGTCGGGGTCGCGCAGGGTGGCCGCATCGCCTGCGAGGCCATCGACCTTCTCGGTGATCACATACTGGTGCTTCACCGGCTGCAGCGGCACGGAGACGCCCGCCATGGCCCCGATCTGCCGCGCCCACTGGCCGCCGCAGTTGATCACCGTCTCGCAGGCGATGGTGCCCTGATTGGTGCGGATCGCCGTCACCCGGCCATCCACGATGTCGAAGCCTTCGACACGGCAGCCCTCGACGATCTTCGCGCCATGCATGCGCGCACCCTTGGCCAGGGACTGCGCAATGTCGGAAGGCGAGGCCTGCCCGTCGGTCGGCAGCCAGGATGCGCCGACGAGGTCGGAGACCTCCATCAGCGGCCACATCTTCTTCACTTCGGCTGGTGAGACGAGGTGCATCTCCATGCCGAAGCTCTGCGCCGTGGTGGCCAGTCGCTTGTATTCGGTCCAGCGGTCCTCGTTGGTGGCCAGCCTGAGGCAGCCCGTCATCTTCCAGCCGGTGGCAAGGCCGGTCTCGGCATCGAGCCTCTTGTAGAGATCGACCGAATATTTCAGCACCTGGGTGATCGAGGCAGACGAGCGCAATTGCCCGACGAGGCCGGCCGCATGCCAGGTGGAGCCGGAGGTGAGCCGGTTCTGCTCCAGCAGCACCACGTCGGCCTTGTGGTCCCGCGCCAGGTGATAGGCCGTGGAGCAGCCGATAATGCCGCCGCCGATCACCACATATTGCGCATGCGAAGGAAGGGTCATGATGAATCCGTCTTGTTCAGACCTGCATGATTTCAGAACTCGACGGAAACTTCACCCCCCAAATCTGCGCCCGTCCGTCATGCCTCCGCCGCATCCTCTCCCCGCCTGCCAAGCCCTTGTTCGGCCGTTGAGTCTCCGCCTATCCTCGGCGCCAGCAAGGGGAGGATTCCATGAACATTCTGGTCATCGGCGGCGGCGGCATGGTCGGCGTCAAGCTGATCGACCGGCTCGCCAGGGACGGCAGGCTGGGCGATGCGGCGATTTCCAAGATCATCCGTCAGGACGTCGTCCTGCCGCCACCGCCGCCGGCCTCGTCCTTTCCCATCGAGACGCTGATCGGCGACCTGTCGACACCCGGCGAAGCCGAGAAGCTGGTCGCCATGAAGCCCGACGTCATTTTCCACCTCGCCGCTATCGTGTCGGGCGAGGCGGAGGCCGATTTCGAGAAGGGCTACCGCATCAACCTCGATGGCACCCGCTATCTCTTCGAGGCGATCCGCAAGCAGGGCGGCGGCCATAAGCCGAAGGTCATCTTCACCTCGTCCATCGCGGTTTTCGGCGCGCCATTCCCCGATGCCATTCCCGACGAGTTCTTCAACACGCCGCTGACCAGCTACGGCACGCAAAAGACGATCTGCGAACTGCTGCTCGCGGATTACTCCCGCCGCGGCTTCTTCGACGGCGTTGGCCTGCGCTTCCCCACCATCTGCGTGCGCCCGGGCAAGCCCAATCTCGCGGCATCCGGCTTCTTCTCGAACATCATCCGCGAGCCGCTGGCCGGTCACGACGCCGTGCTGCCGGTGCCAGAGGACGTCCGCCACTGGCACGCCAGCCCGCGCGCCGCCATCGGCTTTCTGGTCCACGCCGCGACGATGGATACGGGCCGCCTCGGCAACCGCCGCAACGTCACGCTGCCCGGCGTCTCCTGCACCGTGGGTGACCAGATCGCGGCACTGCGCAAGGTGGCGGGCGACAAGGTGGCAGCCCGCATCCGGCGCGAACCCAATGAGACGATCATGAAGATCGTCGCCGGCTGGCCGCGGAATTTCGAGGCGAAACGCGGCCGCGACCTGGGCTTCAAGGCGGAGAACAGCTTCGAGGACATCATCCGCGTCCATATCGAGGACGAGCTCGGCGGCAAGATCGCCTGATGGGCCGCACTGCCACGGTTGCGCAACTCGCACCCTTCTCGCTCGGCCTGCTGACGGCGGCGGGGGCGGACACGGCGTCGGCCGAGGCCGCCACATGGGCGATGCTGCACGCCTCGCTGCATGGCATCGACAGCCACGGCATCCGGCTGCTGCCGTGGTACGCGGACTGCCTGCGGAACGGCATTGCAAAGGGACGCCCCGATGTCACCGTCAGCCATCCGCGCCGCGCCGTGGCGCTGGTCGATGCCGATGACGGGCTCGGCCACATCGCCATGTACCGCGCAATGGACGAGGCCTGCGCCATCGCGCGCGACTGCGGCATCGGCATGGCGAGCGTCATCAACTCCACCCATTTCGGCGCGGCCGGCGCCTATACGCTGGCGGCGGCCGATGCCGGCTTCATCGGCTTCGCCACCTGCAATTCCGGCGCCTTCGTCGTGCCGCACGGCGGCTCGAAGCCCATCCATGGCACGAGCCCGATTTCCTTCGCCGCCCCCAACCCCGGCGGCGACCCCTTCCTGCTCGACATGGCCACCAGTGCGGTGCCGTGGAACAAGGTCCTGCGGTATCGCACCGAGGGGCTGGAACTCCCCGAAGGCGTTGCCGTCGATCAGTCGGGCGCCTTCGTCACCGACCCCAACAAGGCGGTGGCGCTCGCCCCCGTCGGCGGCCCGGATTTCGGCTACAAGGGGGCGGGCCTCGGCGGCATGGCGGACATGCTGGGCGGCATCCTCACCGGCATGCGGCTGTCCTCCGACCAGGATGGCCTGGCGCTGGGCGACACCAAGGTCGGCCATTTCGTCATGGCGATCGATCCGACCCTTTTCATGACGCTCGAGGCCTTCGGGATAGGGGTCGAGACCTATATCAGCCGCTTCAGGGAGCAGCCCGGCACCTATGCCGCAGGCGGCCCCGAATGGGAGCGCCGGCGCCGGCGCGAGGCCGAAGGCATCCCCCTGCCCCAAGGCCTCCATGCCGAACTCGCTGCCGCTGCCTCGAAGGCCGGCGTGCCGCTGGCCTTCTGATGGCGCCCGACCTGAGGGAAAACCGGACGCGTGGCATCCTGTGGATGCTGGCGACCATGTTCTGCTTCATCACGCTCGACACGCTGGTGAAGTATCTTCTCGAGAGCTATTCCCTCGTCGAGGTCACCTGGGCGCGGTTCTTCTTCGCCACCATCGTCGGTATCATCGCCTGCGGCCCGCGCCTCGGCCAGGTTGCAGTCAGCCGCCATCCGAAGCAGCAGCTGCTGCGCTCGGTGTTCCTGATGGCCACGACCGGCATGTTCAACGCCGGCATCCGCACCGTTCCGCTGGCCACGGCCACCACCATCATGTTCCTCAATCCGGTGCTGGTCACCGTCCTGGCCATCCCGCTGCTGGGCGAAAAGGTCGGGCTGCAGCGCTGGATGGGGGTGATTCTGGGCTTCCTCGGCGCGCTCATCGTGGTGCGGCCGTGGCAGGAAGGCATGGGGGCCTATGGTTACGGCGTGATCTTTCTGCTGGTGGCGGCCGTCTTCAACGCCAATTACCAGATCCTCACCCGCAGGGTGCGGGGTGACGATCCACTCACCTCGCTGCTCTATACGGCCGCCGCCGGCGCCCTGGTGACCAGCCTGCTGCTGCCGTGGTTCTGGCAGTGGCCGCGGGCCTTCGACTGGCTCCTGCTGGTGGGCACCGGGGTCGCGGGCGGCCTTGGCCACCTGTTCCTCATCCGCGCCTTCCGTTCGGCCCCGGCGTCCGTGGTGGCGCCCTTCTCCTACTCGTCGCTGGTGTGGGCGACGATCTTCGGCTTCGTCATCTTCGGCGACTGGCCGGACCTGTGGACCTGGGCCGGCGCAGCGCTTATCATCGGGTCGGGGCTCTACATCTTTTCACGGGAGCGAAGCGCATGAAGACGGTTGAATTCACCGCCATGAAGGACGGCACGGCAGAGGAGTACCTGTTCCTCAAGCCGCTCGAGGACGATCACGTGCGCGGCACCGCCGACCGCGTGTTGCGCGAACTTCGCCTGCAGGAGGAAGAGACGCTGCCGGGCTACAAGATCTCGCGCCTCACCCACGGCCTGCAGTCGGCCACCCGCGCCTATGACGAGGGTGCGGACATCGACTGGGTGGTGGGAGCGCTGCTCCACGACATCGGCGACGGCCTCGCGCCGCAGAACCATGACCGCTTCGCCGCCGAGATCCTGCGGCCGTACATGCGCGAGGAGGTGGTGTGGACGGTGGAGCATCACGCCTCCTTCCAGATGTACTACTACGCGCACCACTATGGCTGGAACCAGCACGAGCGCGAGAAGTACCGCACCTCGCCCTTCTACCAGTCCTGCGTGGATTTCTGCGAACGCTGGGACCAGTCCTCCTTCGACCCGGCCTACCCGACGAAGGACCTCGACTTCTTCGTGCCCATGGTGCGCGAGGTCTTTGCCCGCAAGGCGCATGACCCGGCGGTGCAGCAGCGGGGCGCGGTCAGGGGCCTGCCGCCGCGCGCCGCCGCCGCGGAATAGCTCCATACGCCGCTCGCAGACCTGAAATGCCGCACCATGGCTGGCAGCCCTGCGCCCGCCCGGCCATGGTGAGGCGATGAACGAGCCGCGCCAAGCCCTGAGCCGCAACCTGATCGGCGTCCTCTCGCTGTGCCTCGGCGTCTTCGTGTTCTCGACGCAGGACGCGATCCTCAAGGGCCTCAGCGGCAGCCATGCCGTGACGCTGGCGATCGTGCTGCGCTCGATCGTGGGCCTGCCCATCCTGTTCGCCATGGTGTGCTACGAGAAGGGCCCGGCGGCCCTCCGCACGCGGAACTGGAAGCTCCTCGTGGCGCGCGGGTTCATCCTGCTCACCTCCTACACCACCTATTACATGGCCTTCCCGGCGCTGCCGCTGGCCGAGGCCGTGGCGCTGTTCTTCACCTCGCCGATCTTCGTCACCATCCTGGCGGCGCTGTTCCTGCGCGAGAAGGTGACGCTGAAGTCATGGGCCGCCGTCATCGCCGGATTCATCGGTGTGCTGATCATCCTGCGGCCGGGCACCGGCCTGTTCGAGCCGGCAGCGCTTCTCAGCCTGCTCAGCGCCGCGGCCTACGCCCTCTCCATGGTGCTCGCGCGGCGCTACAGTGCGGACGAACCGACCACCGTCATGGCCTTCTACGTCAACGCGGTCTACATGGTGATGGCGGCCGGCATCGCGCTGCTCTTCCACCTGCTCGGCATCACCCACGCCGCGCATCCCAGCCTCGAATTCCTCGTCAGGCCGTGGGACGTGCCCGACCTGCGCGACCTCGCGCTGATGGGTCTGTGCGGCATCATCGCGGCGCTGGGCATGACATTGCTGACCCACGCCTATCGCCTGGCGCGCGCCAACCTCGTCACGGTATTCGAGTATACCGGCATGCTGTGGGTGCCCCTGTGGGGTTTCCTGTTCTTCCAGGAGGTGCCGAAGTGGACCACGGTCATCGGCACGCTGATCATCATCGCGGCGGGAATCTACGCGGTGCGCAACGCCAAGGCCTGAGCCTCAGGGCGCCACCTGCTCGCTCAGGATCTTGAAGTCCCCGACATAGCTCTTGGCGGCGCCCGGCGCGCCGACCACGTGCAGCCACAGGCCCTTGCCCGATTCACCGCCCGGAATGGCGAAGGTGCGGGGCTCGGTGGACTGCGGCAGGTCGAAGCTCATCACCGGACGGCCGGACGCCTCGAGATCGCCCTCGGGCAGCACCATGACGTCGACGGACTTCGCCATGGTGGCGGGGTCGACGCCGGCCGGCGGCTGGTATTCCAGCGCCGTCACCTGTTGTGCCTTGTCGGCCTTGAACAGCACCAGGATGTTCAGCTCCGTGTCGGGTGGCGCGATGGCGAGAAACGTGTCGTCCTGCGCGTCGAACAGGCTCGCGAAGCTGTAGCGGTTCTCGCTGCCGTCCTTCAGGGCGGCGGTGAAGGTCGCGCCTTCGGCGAGGTTCACCGTCTGCGTGGCGAGCTTCGGCGCATCGCTCTTCGCCACGGTCTCGTTGGGCACCACGGCATCCGCCTTCTGCGGGTCGACCGAGACCACCACGCTCAGCGGCGTCTGCGCGCCATGGGGAGCGAAGGTCTGATAGGCAGCAAGCCCCACGCCGGCGATCGCCGCCAGGCTGGAAATGACGACGTGGAAATTGCTGAGTTTCACTGAACTAGGCTTTGAGGATTGAACGTCCTGCATATGTCGCCTGCGATCCCAGTTCTTCCTCGATGCGAAGAAGCTGATTGTACTTGGCAAGCCGGTCCGAACGGGCCAGCGAACCGGTCTTGATCTGACCGCAGTTTGTGGCAACAGCAAGGTCCGCAATCGTCGAATCCTCGGTTTCTCCGGAGCGGTGCGACATGACGGCGGTATAGCCCGCCTTGTGCGCCATCTCGACGGCCTCCAGCGTCTCGGTCAGCGAGCCGATCTGGTTCACCTTGACGAGGATCGAATTGGCGATTCCCTCGGAAATGCCCTTCTTCAGGCGCTTGGTGTTGGTGACGAACAGGTCGTCGCCGACCAGCTGGTGGGTCTTGCCGATCAACTCCGTCACCTGCTTCCAGCCGTCCCAGTCGTCCTCCGACATGCCGTCCTCGATCGAGAAGATCGGATAGGACCTGGCGAGCTTGGCGAGGTACTCTGCCTGCTCCTTGATCGAGCGCTTCTTGCCCTCGCCCTCATAGTCGTAGACACCGTTCTTGAAGAACTCGGTCGCCGCACAGTCCATCGCCAGACAGACGTCCTTGCCCGCCTTGTAGCCCGCCTGCTCCACCGCCTTCATCACGAAGTCGAGTGCCGCCTCGGCCGACGGCAGGTTGGGCGCGAAGCCACCCTCGTCGCCGACATTGGTGTTGTGGCCAGCCTTCTTGAGGGCGCCCTTGAGCGTGTGGAAGATCTCCGCGCCCATGCGCAGGCCCTCGCGGAAGCTCTCGGCGCCCACCGGCATGATCATGAATTCCTGGAAGTCGATCGGGTTGTCGGCGTGGACGCCGCCATTGATGATGTTCATCATCGGCACCGGCAGAACGCGCGCCGCCGCACCGCCGACATAGCGGTAGAGCGGCAGGCCGGACGCGTCGGCTGCCGCCTTGGCGGTGGCGAGCGACACGCCGAGGATGGCGTTGGCGCCGAGGCGCGCCTTGTTGGGCGTGCCGTCGAGTTCGATCATGGCCTGGTCGATGGCGATCTGGTCTTCGGCTTCCATGCCGGCCAGGGCATCGAAAATCTCGCCGTTGACGGCGGCCACCGCCTTGGTGACACCCTTGCCGAGATAGCGCGCCTTGTCGCCGTCGCGCAGTTCGACCGCCTCATGGGCGCCGGTCGAAGCGCCCGAGGGCACGGCGGCGCGGCCCATCGAGCCGTCTTCCAGTACCACATCTACCTCCACCGTCGGGTTGCCGCGGCTGTCGAGGATCTCGCGGGCGGTGATGTCGATGATGGAGGTCATGGCCGTTGTCCCTTGATGTGCGCAAATCAGGCAGGGTTTATGGCGGGCGGCAATGGCGTTTGCAAGACGGTTCGGGAAGCCCCGCGGCGGCAGGCGGTTCGCGCCCTTCCTGCTGGCACGGGGGCCGCGGACCGGCTAGAAACCCGTCATGCAAAGGACCGACGTATCAGGCCTGACCCAGCTCGGCGCCGCCACCCCCGCCCCCGCCTCGCCCGCCGAGGCGGTCATCGAACGCGTCCCCAACAGCCAGGGCGACGTGAATTACCTGGTGCGTTTCGTCGTGCCGGAATTCACCACCATGTGTCCGATGACCGGACAGCCCGATTTCGCCCATCTGGTGATCGACTACGTGCCGGATGCGTGGCTGGTCGAATCCAAGTCGCTGAAGCTGTTTATGGGCTCGTTCCGCAATCACGGCAGCTTCCACGAGGACTGCACCCTCGGCATCGCCCGTCGGCTGGTGGCGGAACTCTCGCCCCGCTGGCTGCGCATCGGCGGCTACTGGTACCCGCGCGGCGGCATCCCCATCGACGTCTTCTGGCAGACGGGAGAGGCGCCGGCCGGCGTGTGGATCCCGGACCAGGGTGTGGCGCCGTACAGGGGGCGGGGCTAATCACCCAAAGACGCGTCACCCCAGCGAAAGCTGGGGCCCAGCTTTGGTTCAGCAGATGCGGACAAAAAGCTGGATCCCGACCTCCGCCGGGATGACGGCATCAAATCGCTTTCGCCACCTTGTCCAGCGCCATCAGCGTGCGGAGCAATGCTTCGAGCTTGTCGAGCGGCACCATGTTGGGGCCGTCCGAGGGCGCATTGTCCGGGTCCTGGTGGGTCTCGATGAACACCCCCGCCACGCCCACCGCCACGGCGGCCCGCGCCAGCACCGGCACCATGCGGCGGTCGCCCCCGGTCGAAGCGCCCTGGCCTCCCGGCTGCTGCACCGAATGCGTGGCGTCGAAGATCACCGGCGCGCCCATCTCTGCCATGATCGGCAGGGCCCGCATGTCGGAGACCAGCGTGTTGTAGCCGAAGGATGCCCCGCGCTCGGTGAGCATGACATTCGGGTTGCCGCTTTCCACGATCTTCACCAGCACGTTCTTCATGTCCCAGGGGGCGAGGAACTGGCCCTTCTTGACGTTCACGATGCGGCCCGTCTTCGCCGCGGCAATCAGCAGGTCCGTCTGCCGGCACAGGAAGGCCGGAATCTGCAGCACGTCAACCACCGTCGCCACCTCGGCGCACTGGTCCTTCTCGTGCACGTCGGTCAGCACGGGCAATCCCAGCTCCTTGCGGATGTCGGCGAACACGGCGAGCGACTTCTCGAGCCCCATGCCGCGCGTGCCCTTGAGGCTCGTCCGGTTGGCCTTGTCGAAGCTCGACTTGTAGACCAGCCCGATGCCCAGCCTGGCGCAGATCTCCTTGAGGCTTCCCGCCATCATGAAGGCATGCTCGCGGCTCTCCATCTGGCAGGGCCCGGCGATGAGCGAGATCGGCAGCTTGTTGCCGAAGGCGACGTTGGTGGTGGAGACGATGCTGTTGGGAGTCATTTCTTTGGATACACCAGGAATGTGCCCGAACCGTGGGCGTAGAGTTTGCCGTTCTCGCCGGTGAGCCGCGCGTCCGCCGTCAGCATGGTGCGGCCGGCGTGGATCACCGTGCCGGTGCAGATGAGGCGCTTCACCGCGGCGTCGATCTTTCCGACATAGTTCACCTTGAGTTCGATGGTGCCGTAGCCGATCCCGGCCGGCAGCTTGGTCTGCACCGCGCAGCCCGTGGCGCTGTCGATCAGGGTCGCGGCATAACCGCCGTGCAGGCGCATCTGCGGATTGTAGTATTTGGCCGAGGGGAAGCCCTCGAAGGTGGCCGAGCCGTCATCCACCGCGATGAGGCGGATGTTCATGGTTTCGGCCATGGCGGAGCCATGCCAGTCCTTCAGCCTTTCGCGGAGGTATTCGAGGCCGCTTTGCGGCTGGTGTCCGTCTGTCTCGGCGTCCATTGCCGTCCTGTCACTTGGGGGTCTGCAGCACCGTCACGGCCTGGGCGATGGTTATGCCCTGATCGCGGAACCGCGACAACAGCGCGAAACGAATGTCACTTGAGACCTGCGCGCCCATCAGCACGTCCGCCACGAAGGCCCGGACCGAGAATTCGAGGCCGTTCTTGCCGAAACTGGTCAGCAGCACCGTGGGCGCCGGGTGGCTCAGCACCTTGGGATGCGCCTTGGTGGTCTCCAGCAGCAGCGCCTTCATGACGTCGGGGTCGGTGTCATAGTCCACCGCCACGTCGATCGAGAAGCGGCCCATGTCGTCATTGTGGGTCCAGTTCTTCACCGGTTCGGTGACGAGGGCCGAATTGGGCAGGATGATCGAGCAGGAATCGAAGGTCTCGATTTCGGTCGAGCGCACGTTGATGCGCCTGACGATGCCCTCGCCCATGGGCAGCGACACCCAGTCGCCGACCCGGATCGGCCGCTCGGCCAGCAGGATGATGCCCGACACGAAATTGTTGATGATCGACTGCAGGCCGAGGCCGATGCCGAGGCCCAGCGCACCGGCGATCAGCGCCAGGCTGGAGAAGTCGACGCCGGCCGCGGTGAGCGCGAAGATGCCGGCCAGCGCATAGCCCACATAGCTGGTGCCGGTGAGGATCGAATCCTGCACCCCCTTCTTGATCCGCGTATCGGCAAGGATGCGGTGATCGAGCCAGCTGTTGAACAGCTTGGTGGCGATGATCCCGGCGACCAGGATGGCCAGCATCACCATCAGCGTGCCCGGCAGGATGGTGATGTCGCCGATGGTGATGCCGAGCGACAGGGTGTTGATCAGCCCCCGGAGGTCGACCCAGTTCAGCGTCCACAATATCAGCAGCAGTGGAATGCCGGCCATCACCAGCGTCAGGTCGACGATGGTGCGGAAGATCAGGCCGATGCGCTCGATCGCACGCTCGCCCAGCCCGGTGATGCGGCGGGTGAACATGCCGAAGCTCGATTGCGGGTCGAAGCTCGCCTGCACCATGCTGTCGAGCAGGTGGTAGACGAGGAACACCAGCGTCACCACCATCGAGGTGCGCACGATCTGGTGGGCGATGTAGTCGGCGAGCGCCAGATAGCCCAGCGCCAGGGCGCCCAGGCCGACGACGATCAAGCACCAGACCAGCGGCACCAGCTTGGCGGCCCAGCTGAAGAAGAAATGCCGCTTGTCGTCGTCGGGCATTCCGGGCTGGTAGCGCAGCACGAGCAGGATCGCGGAGGACAGCAGCAGCAGGCACAGCGCGCCCAGGGCGGACTGGCCCTGCGTGTAGTTGAGGCTGAGGAACATGCCCTCCGAGACCTTGCCGAGCTGCGCGTTGAACGCGGCAACGAAGGCGATGAGGCCAACGAGCCCGGTGAAGCGCGAAGCCGCCCTGTCGTCGAGGTCGACGATGCGGATGGCCGGCCGCCCGGGCGCCGCCACGCGCCGTCCCAGCACGTAATAGAAAATGGTCGCGAAGGCGGTGTTGCGCGCCGCGTCCCACAGCATCACCATGCGCGGCGTGGCGTCGGTGAAATAGCCGCTCACCTCGAGCGAAAAGCGGATCGGCAGCAACAGGATGCTCAGTGCTGCGGTCACCACGACAAGCGCCCGCAGGACGATCCACAGCTTGGTCATGTCGTCGGGTTCGCGGCCCGACGTCGAATAGCCCGTCAGCCAGCGCGCGAAGAAACGGTTCAGCAGCCGGAAGCACAGGCCGCAGGCCAGGATGATGACGGGGATGATCAGCAGGCCCAGTGGCTGCGCCGTGGCCGAGACATCGTTCCACCAGTTGCGGATCAGCAGCGCCAGGCCGGTGAACAGAACGCCGATGCCGGCGCCGAGGTCGAGCCAGACATTCGGGTTGAGGATCGACCTGCTGCGGTCGAAGATGCGGTCGAAGAACTGGTCGCGCTGCATGGTCGAGACCGAGCGTGACACCTGTTCGGCCTCGACGGTGATCACGTCGAGCTGCACCTTGAGGCTCTGGAGCTTGTCGCGGGTCGCCGTGAGGTCGGCGCGTGACTGTGCCGCGCCCTTGTCTTCCGTCTGGCCGGCGGCAGGTGCGGGGCCCAGCGAATTGAGCTGCTGGTTGACCTCGGCCAGCGGCACAAGAAGCTTGAGCGAGCGGTCGGCCGAAGAAGTGCGGATCCGCTCCAGCGTGACCTTCAGATTGGCGAGGTCCACATCGCTGAGATTGGGCCGGCGCAACTGCATCATCGCGCCGTCGAGATCGATGCGGAACTGCTGCATCGCCCGGTCGCTCTCGCCGATGATGGCGCGGTCGAGGGCGAAGGCCGCCGAAACCAGCAGGCAGAGTGCGAGCACCGCGGACAGGATGATCCGGGCGGCGCGCATCGGCTAGACCAGCCGGCTCTGTTCGATCGCCGCCGCGATGAAGGAGGAGAACAGCGGATGCGGATCGAAGGGCTTCGATTTCAGTTCCGGGTGATACTGCACGCCGATGAACCACGGGTGATCGGGGTATTCCACGGTCTCCGGCAGCAGTCCGTCGGGCGACATGCCGGCAAAGCGCAGCCCGGCCTTCTCCAGGCGGTCACGATAATGCGTATTCACTTCGTAGCGGTGGCGGTGGCGTTCCGATATATGCGTCGCGCCATAGATGTCGGCGATCTTGCTGCCGGGCTTGAGCTCGGCGTCGAAGGCGCCGAGCCGCATGGTGCCGCCGAGGTCGCCGCCCTGCTTGCGGATCTCGAGTTCGTTGCCCTTCATCCACTCGGTCATGGTGCCGACGACCGGCTCCTTCGTCTCCCCGAACTCGGTCGAGCTCGCGTCCTCGATGCCGCACAGCGAACGCGCCGCCTCGATGCAGGCCATCTGCATGCCGAAGCAGATGCCGAAGTACGGCACCTTGCGGGTGCGCGCGAAGGTCGCCGCCTTGATCTTGCCTTCCGAACCACGCTCGCCGAAGCCGCCGGGCACCAGGATGCCGTGCACGCCTTCCAGATATGGCGCGGGGTCTTCCTTCTCGAAGATCTCGCTCTCGATCCAGTCGAGGTTCACTTTCACCTTGTTGGCGATGCCACCATGGACGAGGGCCTCCTGCAGCGACTTGTAGGCATCGAGGAGGCCTGTGTACTTGCCCACCACGGCGATGTTCACCTCGCCCTCGGGCTGGGTGATGCGGCTCATGATCTCCGTCCAGCGTCCGAGGTCGGGCTCGCGCACGTCCTTGAAGCCGAAGATCTCCAGCACTTCCTTGTCGAGGCCTTCGTGGTGATAGGCCCGCGGCACGTCATAGATCGACTTCACGTCGAGCGCCTGGATCACGGCGGAGGGCCGCACGTTGCAGAACAGCGCGATCTTGCGCCGCTCGTTCACCGGGATCTCGCGGTCGGCGCGGCATAGCAGGATGTCGGGCTGGATGCCGATCGAGCGCAGTTCCTTCACCGAGTGCTGGGTGGGCTTGGTCTTCAGTTCGCCCGCCGTCGGGATGTAGGGCAGCAGGGTCAGGTGGATGTAAAGGCAGTCGCCGCGCGGCTGCTCCTGGCCGAACTGGCGGATCGCCTCGAAAAACGGCAGGCCCTCGATGTCGCCCACCGTGCCGCCGATCTCGACCAGCACGAAGTCATAGCCGTCGTTGCCGGACTTGATGAAGTCCTTGATGGCATCGGTGACATGGGGAATCACCTGCACCGTGCCGCCGAGGAAATCGCCGCGCCGCTCCTTGGCGATGATCTCCTGGTAGATGCGCCCCGTCGTGATGTTGTCCTGCTTGTTGGCGTGGCGCCCGGTGAAGCGCTCGTAGTGGCCGAGGTCGAGGTCCGTCTCCGCCCCGTCGTCGGTCACGAAGACCTCGCCATGCTGGTACGGGCTCATGGTGCCCGGGTCGACGTTGAGATAGGGGTCGAGCTTCCTGAGCCGCACCGAGAAGCCCCGCGCCTGGAGCAGTGCCCCCAGTGCCGCCGATGCCAGACCCTTGCCGAGAGAGGAGACCACGCCGCCGGTGATGAAAATGTATCGCGCCATGGACCTTTACCCTATCTCTATCAAATCACGTTTGAAAGCCCGGAAACGGTGTTTCCGGGCTTTGTGGATAACGCAAGGAATACGCGACCTTACGGGTTGACCGGGACCTGCGGCTGGGCCGGCGCCGCGGGCGCCAGCTTGGGCAGCACCGAGGTGTCGCCGGCGGCGGGCTTGGCGGGCTGGGTGCCTGTCGTTGCTGCCGGCGGCGCCACGCTGTCGATCACCGAGCCGGAGCCGCGGTGCGTGGCGATGACGGTCAGCACGATCGAGGTGCAGAAGAACGCGACGGCAAGCCAGGCCGTGGTGCGGGTCAGCGCATTGCCGACGCCGCGCGCCGTGAACAGGTTGCCCGCCGAACCGCCGCCGCCGCCGATCCCCAGGGCGCCGCCCTCGGAACGCTGCAGCATCACCACGCCGATCAGCGACACGGCGATGATGAGATGAATGACGAGAATGACGGTTTCCATGGGCGTTCCGGGTTCTTCCGATCGAATTGCGGGGTGGCCTTTACCCGCTTCATATGGGGAAAGCAACCGGCTGGGGCAAGTCGGCGGCCCCGCCGTGCAGTCCTCAACCTGTGGGAAATGCCGTTCCCTTCGTCACCCCGCCCAGGCCGGGCGGTGGCGAAGTGAGCGTCTCGAGGCGATTTCGTGGAGTATGCGCCCTTGTAGCAGATCGAGCGCGCGCTGTCAAGGAGTTTTTTCAGTTGATCCGATTTTAATCACTGTCACCCCTGCTCCCCGGCCCCCTTGTAGCGGTAACGGAAGGTGCAGCAGGCGGCCCCTTCCATGATTGTCTGCTTGCGCTCCAGCGTGATGTTCGGGTCATAGCCCTCGCAGAAGGTGCCGTCGCGGTTGCAGGACAGCAGGTGGCCGATCTTGCCGAGGCCCATTTCCTTGTAGGTTTCGGCATAGCGGCAGCGCGTGATGTCGAAATCGAAGCTGGTGTCGTCGGCCTTCAGCACCTTCATTTCGAGCGCGCCGTCGGCCGTCCAGTTCTCGTAGAGCCTCACGAAATCGGCCATCGAGGTGGCGCCGCCCGCCTTCTCGGCGAAATACCGGCCCTCGGCCACCGCCGCCTTGCGGATCGCCGAATCGAGGATGGCGCTGGCCTTCTCCTCGCCGAGTTGGGCCACCATCTCGGCATAGATCGGTCCGATGACCTGCGCCTGGAGCCGGCGCTTGGTTAAAGTCGGAATTTCAGTCATCACGTGAAGACCTTGATAATCCCAAGGAAATCTGCCGCCTTCAGGCTCGCGCCGCCGACCAGTGCGCCGTTCACATTGGGCTGGCTCATCAGTTCCTCGGCATTCGACGGCTTGACCGACCCGCCGTAGAGGATGCGAACCCCGGCCCCGTCCTTGCCCATCAGGCCGCCCAGTTCCTTGCGGATCAGGGCATGCACCTCGGCCACTTCGGCCGTGGTGGGCGTGAGGCCGGTGCCGATGGCCCAGACCGGCTCGTAGGCGATGACCGTGTCGGCCGCGGTCGAGCCCTCCGGCAGCGAACCTTTGAGCTGGCGGCTCACCACCTCGAGGGTCTTTCCCGCCTTGCGCTCGTCCAGCGTCTCGCCGATGCAGATGATGGCCTTGAGCCCGGCCTTCTGGGCGGCCTTCGCCTTCTTCTGCACCATGTCGTCGGTCTCGCCGTGATTCGTGCGGCGCTCGGAATGTCCGACGATGACCGCCGTGCAGCCGGCCTCGCGCAGCATCTCGGCCGAGACGTCGCCGGTGTGCGCCCCCGAAGCGTTCCAGTGGCAATCCTGCCCGCCGACCTTGATCTTGGAGCCCTTGAGCACCGACTTCACCCGGCGGATCAGCACCGCCGGCGGGCAGACCATGACATCGGCCTTGAGCTTGACGTCCTTCAGCATGGCGGCGAGGAGGCGCGGCTCCTTCAGCATGGCCACGCTGCCGTTCATCTTCCAGTTTCCGGCGACCAGCGGCCGCGGCCCTTCACTTGCCATGATTGCCTGCTCTCAGCTCCCTTGCGAAACAGCCTCTTAGCAGACGCATCCCGCACTTGCGAGGGGGTGTTCGCCTACCTATAGTGCGCCGCGCCCGATCCGGGCCTGATCTGAAAGGGACTTTTCGACATGATGGACACCATGCGCCGGGCCGCCAAGAGTTGGGTGGCGAAGCTCCTCATCGGCATGCTTGCCGTGAGCTTCGGCGTGTGGGGCATTGCCGACGTGTTCAAGTTCGGCACCGCCACCGACCTCGCCACGGTCGGCAGCCAGGAAATCTCGGCCGATGCCTATGGCAAGGCCTTCCAGCAACGCCTGCAGGAAATCGCCCGCCAGACCGGCAACGCCATCACGCCGGAACAGGCCCGTGCCTTCGGCATCGACCGCGGCGTGCTCACCTTCCTGATCCAGGGTGCGGCGCTCGACAACGAGACCAAGCGCCTGAAGCTCGGCGTGTCCGATACCTTCCTGGCGCAGGAGGTGATGAAGAACCCGGCCTTCCAGGATGCCGGGGGCAAGTTCAGCGCCACCCGCTTCAAGGACCTCCTCGCCCAGAACGGCATGAGCGAATCGACCTATTTCGGCACCGAGCGCCAGCAGAAGCTGCGCGAGGCGCTGACCCAGACGGCGGGCGGCGACATGCCGATCAGCGCCGGCCTGCTCGAGGCCCAGTACCAGTTTGACAACGAGCAGCGCGACGCGCGCTACTTCGTCGTCACCACCACCGAGAGCGAGGTCGCGGCCCCCACCGATGCCGAGATCAAGAAGGAATACGACGATCACCCGGCGGCCTATACCGCGCCCGAATACCGCGCCGTCGCCATCATGAAGGCGGAACCCGCCGACATCGCCGGCAAGATCACCCTCTCCGACCAGGACCTCGCGGCCGGATACGAGAAGTACAAGGGCGAATACTTCACGCCCGAGCGCCGGACCATCCTGCAGGTGACCTTCCCCACCCTCGCCGATGCCCAGGCGGCGAAGCAGAAGATCGCCGGCGGCGAGGATTTCATGGCAGTGGCGACCAGCCGCGGCTTCACCGAGCAGGACGCCACCTTCGCCGACAAGACCAAGGCCGACTTCATCGATCCGGCCATCGCCGATGCCGCCTTCTCGCTCCCCGAGGGTGCGGTGAGCGAGCCGATCAAGGGCGCGCTCTCGACCGCCCTCCTGAAGGTCGCCAAGGTCAGCCCGGCCCACCAGGGCACGCTGGACGAGGTCAAGCCGCAGCTCGTCGACCGCCTGAAGCTCGATCAGGCGACCGAGCAGATCCAGTCCACCTATGATGCGGTCGAAGACGCCCGCGCCGCCCAGACCAAGTTCGAGGACATCGCCACCAAGGCCGGCATTCCCTTCCAGCTGATCCCGGCCACCGATGCCCAGGGCAAGGACAAGAACGGCAAGGACATCGACATTCCGCACAAGGACGACGTGCTCAAGGCCGCCTTCGCCAGCGACGTCGGCGTCGAGAACGATGCGATCTCGCTCGACAACGGCTATGTCTGGTACGAGGTGCGCGAAGTCGTGCCCGCGGCGCTGAAGCCCTTCGACCAGGTCAAGGACCAGGCCCGCGCCGCCGTCGTCGCCGAAAAGATCGCGGCCGCTTCGGAAGACAAGGCCAAGAAGCTGGTCGATCGCGCCCGCTCGGGCAGCAAGCTCGACGATCTCGCCGCCGAGGTGAAGGCCACGGTGCAGAGCGCGCAGGGCCTGAAGCGCACCGAACAGGGTGCGAGCTTCGACGGCGCCGCCGTCAAGGCGCTCTTCGCGGTGCCGGACAATGGCTTTGCCTATGCCGTCGAGCCCGACGGCAAGGGCGCCCGGGTGATGCAGTCCGCACCGGTGCTGCTGCCCGGCTTCGACGCCGCCTCGCCCGAAGCCAAGAGCATCGCGGAAAAGCTCAAGCCGCAGATTTCCAGCGACATGCTCGATGCCTATCTCTCGACGCTGCAGAGCCAGGCGGGCGTGCAGATCAACGAAGCGCTCTGGCAAAAGGTCTCGGGACAACAGACGAACTGAGAACCCCCGTGACCCATTCGCCGGAACACCACAATGATCATCTCCCCCGATTACGACAGCTTCGCCCGCACCTATGAACAGGGCGAAGCCCAGATCCTGTCCACGCGGCTCGTCGCCGATCTCGAAACCCCCGTCTCGGCCAAGCTGAAGCTCGCCCGCAACGCGCGCTACTCCTTCCTGCTGGAGTCGGTCGAAGGCGGCGCGGTGCGCGGGCGCTACTCGATCATCGGGCTGAACCCAGACCTGATCTGGAAGGTCGAGAACGGCAAAGCCCAGATCAACCGCAAGGCCTCTCTCGACCCCGACGGCTTCTTCGAGGACACCGGCCTCCATCCGCTCCAGTCCCTGCGGGCGCTGCTCGCCGAAAGCCGGATCAGGCTGCCCGAGGATGCACCCCCCATGGCCGCCGGCGTCTTCGGCTACATGGGCTATGACATGGTGCGCTTCATGGAGGAGCTGCCCGAGCCCAACCCGGACACGCTGGGCCTTCCCGACTCGATGATGATCCGCCCCACCGTGATGGCGATCTTCGACAGCGTGCGCGACGAGGTCACCGTCACCTCCCCCGTCTATCCAACGCCCGGCGTCTCGGCCAAGGCGGCTTATGCGCGGGCCAGCGAGCGCATCGGCGAAGTGGTCGACGCGCTCGACCGTCCGCTCGATCTGGCGCTCCAGCAGGCTGACCTCTCGCCCATCGGAAGCCCCCGCTCCAACACCAGCCCGGACGAATACAAGGCGATGGTGCTGAGGGCGAAGGAATACATCGCGGCCGGCGATATCTTCCAGGTCGTCCTGTCGCAGCGCTTCGAGACCGAGTTCACCCTGCCGCCCTTCGCGCTCTACCGTTCGCTGCGCCGGGTCAATCCCTCGCCCTTCCTCTACTACCTCGACTTCGACCGCTTCTCGGTCATCGGGTCGAGCCCGGAGATCCTCGTCCGGGTGCGCGATGGCAAGGTGACGATCCGCCCGATCGCCGGCACGCGCCGCCGGGGTGCGACGCCGGCGGAAGACCGCGCGCTTGCCGCCGAGCTCCTCGCCGACCCGAAGGAGCGTGCCGAGCACCTGATGCTGCTGGACCTCGGCCGCAACGACGTGGGCCGCGTCGCCGACATCGGCTCGATCAGGGTCACCGACCAGTTCATCCTCGAATATTATAGCCAAGTGATGCACATCGTCTCGAACGTCGAGGGCAGGCTCTCGAACAAGTTCGACGCCATCGACGCGCTGGTCGCGGGCTTCCCCGCCGGCACGGTCTCGGGCGCCCCCAAGGTGCGGGCGATGGAGATCATCGACGAGTTCGAGAAGAACAAGCGCGGCGTCTACGCGGGCTGTGTCGGTTACTTCTCGGCCGACGGCGAGATGGACACCTGCATCGTGCTGCGCACGGCGATCGTCAAGGACGGCAAGATGTATGTGCAGGCGGGTGCCGGGGTCGTCGCCGACTCGGTGCCCGAATCCGAGCACCAGGAGTGCGTGACCAAGGCCAAGGCGCTGTTCCGCGCCGCCGAGGAGGCGGTGCGCTTCGCCGGCCGCGCCGGGAGGGCACAATGATCATCCTCATCGACAACTACGACAGCTTCACCTGGAACCTCTATCACTTCCTCGGCGACATCGGCGCCGAGACGGTGGTTCACCGCAACGACAAGATCAGCGTGGGCCAGGTGATCTCGGCGAAGCCCGAGGCCATCGTCATCTCGCCCGGGCCCGCCACGCCCAACGAAGCCGGCATCTGCCTCGAACTGATCGAGCGCGCCTCCGAGACCATCCCGGTCTTCGGCGTCTGTCTGGGCCTCCAGTCGATGGGCCAGACCTTCGGCGGCAAGGTGGTGCGCGCGCCAACGCAGATGCACGGCAAGACCAGCCAGATCCACCACACCGGCAAGGGCGTGTTCAAGGGCCTGCCGCAGGACTTCACGGCGACGCGCTATCACTCCCTCGTCGTCGAGCGTGACAGCCTGCCCGATTGCCTCGAGGTGACGGCGGAGGCCGATGGCCAGATCATGGGGCTGCAGCACAAGACGCGGAACGTCCACGGCGTGCAGTTCCACCCGGAGTCGATCGCCTCCGAACACGGCCACCAGATCCTGAAGAACTTCCTCGAACTGGCGAGGGCGCGCTGATGGCCGAACTGAAGCCGCTCATCGCCAAGGTCGCCGCCGGCACCCCTCTCACGCGGGCCGAAGCGCGCGAGGCCTTCGACGTCATGATGTCGGGCGACGCCACGCCGTCCCAGATCGGCGGCTTCCTGATGGCGCTGCGCGTGCGCGGCGAGACGGTGGACGAGATCACCGGTGCGGTCGAGATCATGCGCGAGAAGATGCTGCCCGTCGCAGCCCCCACCGATGCCATCGACATCGTCGGCACCGGCGGCGATGCCTCGGGCTCCTACAATATCTCGACCTGTGCGGCTTTCGTGGCGGCGGGTGCGGGACTGAAGGTGGCCAAGCACGGCAACCGCGCGCTGTCCTCGCGCTCGGGCGCTGCCGACGTGCTGATGGCGCTGGGCGTCAAGATCGACGTGCCGCCCGAGAAGATTTCGGACTGCATCGGCGAGGCCGGACTGGGCTTCATGTTCGCACCGGCGCACCATTCCTCGATGAAGTTCGTCGGCCCGTCGCGGGTGGAACTCGGGACACGGACGATCTTCAACCTGCTGGGCCCCCTCTCCAACCCCGCGGGTGCGCGCCGCCAGGTGACGGGCGTGTTCTCCAAGCAGTGGGTGGAACCCCTCGCCCAGGTTCTGCAGAATCTCGGCTGCGAGGCCTGCTGGATCTGCCACGGCGAGGGCGGCATGGACGAGATTGTGCCCACCGGCACCACCTGGATCTCCGAATTGAAGGACGGCAAGATCACCTCCTTCACGCTGACGCCGGAAGATGCGGGCCTCGAGCGCTCGTCCTTCGAAGATCTCAAAGGTGGTGATGCCGAGCACAATGCCGATGCGCTGCGCCATGTTCTCGGCGGCAAGCCCTCCGCCTTCCGTGATGCCGCGGTGATGACGGCGGCCGCCGCGCTCGTGGTCGCCGGCAAGGAGACGGGCCTCAAACAGGGCGTTGCCACGGCGCAGAGAGCCATCGACAGCGGCGCGGCCGAAGCGGCCCTCAGCAAGCTCATCAAGGTATCGAACGACTGATGGCCACCATTCTCGACAGGATCGCCGCCTACAAGCGCGAGGAAGTGGCCAGGGCCAAGACCCTCACCACGCTCGCGGAGCTCGAGGCTCGCGCCCGGGCCGCCCCGCCGGTGCGCGGCTTTGCGAAGGCGCTCGATGCAAAGGCCGCCGCCGGCAAGTGGGGCCTCATCGCCGAGATCAAGAAGGCGAGCCCGTCCAAGGGCCTCATCCGCGCCGACTTCGATCCGCCGACGCTGGCCAAAGCCTATGAGGCGGGTGGTGCCGCCTGCCTTTCCGTCCTCACCGACACGCCGTCGTTCCAGGGTGCGCCCGAATTCCTCGCCGCCGCCCGCGCCGCATGTTCGCTGCCCGCGCTCCGCAAGGACTTCATGCTCGATACCTGGCAGGTGGTCGAGGCCCGCGCCTGGGGCGGCGACTGCATCCTGCTCATCATGGCGATGATCGAGGATGCACTCGCCGCCGAACTCGAAAGTGCTGCCCAGCACTGGGGGCTCGACGTGCTCATCGAGGTCCACAACGAGGAGGAGCTGGAGCGCGCGTTGAAGCTGCGCTCACGCATGATCGGCATCAACAACCGCGACCTCCACAGCTTCGAGACGACGCTCGCCACGACGGAGCGCCTCGCGCCGATGATCCCGAAGGAGCGCATGGTGGTGGGCGAAAGCGGGCTGTTCACGCCCGCCGATCTCGCGCGCCTCGCGCGGGTCAACGTCAACGCCTTCCTGATCGGCGAGAGCCTCATGCGACAGCCGGACGTGACCGCGGCGACTCGTGCTATCCTGACCAGACCATGAGCCGCCTCACCCATCTCGATGCCGAAGGCAACGCCCACATGGTGGACGTGTCGGAGAAGCACGTCACCAGCCGCAGCGCCACCGCCAAGGCTGTGGTCGAAATGCTCCCCGAAACGCTGACCCTCATCCTCGAGGGCACGGCAAAGAAGGGCGACGTCATCGCCACCGCCCGCATCGCCGGCATCATGGCAGCGAAGAAGACGCATGAGCTGATCCCGCTGTGCCATCCGCTGATGATCACCAAGGTCACCGTCGACTTCGCGCCGGATGCGGCGGCGTCCACCATCGAGGTCACCGCCACCGTGAAGGTCGAGGGCAAGACCGGTGTCGAGATGGAGGCGCTCACCGCCTGCTCCGTCGCCTGCCTGACGCTCTACGACATGTGCAAGGCGGTGGACCGCGGCATGAAGATCACCAATCTCCGCCTCGTCGAAAAGTCGGGCGGCAAATCCGGTCTATTCACCGCGGAGTGACGCCATGGCCCTGATCCCCGTCGACGAGGCCCGCGACCGCATCCTGAAGAATGTGAAGCCGCTTCCCGCCGAAGACGTGAAGCTCGAGCACACCCTGGGCCGCGTGCTGGCCAAGCCCCTCAAGGCCATCCGCAACCAGCCGCCCTTCGATGCCTCGGCGATGGACGGCTATGCCGTGATCGCGGCGGACGTCGCCGAAACCCCTGCCACGCTGGGGCTCGTCGGCCTCTCCGCCGCGGGCCACGCCTTCAGCGGCAGGCTGAGGCGCGGCCAGTGCGTGCGCATCTTCACCGGCGCCCCCGTCCCGAAGGGTGCCGACGCCGTCGTCATCCAGGAGAACACCGAGGCCGACGGCAAGGCGATCCGCGTGCTTCAGCCCGCGAAGCCCGAACAGAACATCCGCTCCGCCGGACTCGACTTCCGCAAGGGAGACGCGCTGCTCCCCGCCGCCCTGACGCTCGGCGCCCGTGACATCGGGCTCGCTGCCGCCGCCAACGCCGCGATGCTCGCGGTGCGCCGCCGCCCCGTGGTGGCGCTGATGGCCACCGGCGACGAGCTGGTGCTTCCGGGTGGCGCGCCACGCGCCGACCAGATCGTCTCCTCCAACAGCCACGCCCTCGCCGCCATGGCCCAGCACCTCGGCGCCACGGTGGTCAATTTCGGCATCGTGCCCGACAATCTCAAGGCCACGGAACGCGCCATCGGCCGTGCGGCGAAGGCCGATATTCTCGTCACCACCGGCGGCGCCTCGGTGGGCGACCATGACTATGTCCAGGAGGCGCTGAGGAATTCCGGGGTCGCCATCGACTTCTGGAAGATCGCCATGCGCCCCGGCAAGCCCTTCATGTATGGCCGGCGCAAGGGCCAGCACGTGCTGGGGCTTCCCGGCAATCCGGTCTCCGCCCTCGTCTGTGCCAGGTTGTTCCTCAAGCCCCTCATCGATGCCCTGCTGGGCCTGCCAGCGGGCGACGACCTCGTCGAGGCGCGGCTCGGAGCGTCAATGAAGGAGAACGACAGCCGGCAGGACTACGTCCGCGCGAAGCTCAGCGAAGCGGCTGACGGCAGCCGCATCGTCATCCCCTTCGCAAAGCAGGATTCATCGATGCAGCGCACATTTCGCGAGGCCCAGGCACTCATTGTGAGGCCGCCCTTCGCGCAAGTGGCAGGACAGGGTGACGTCGTAAAAATCTTACGTCTGGACTTCTGAACAGTTACGGAAAGTAAACACTTGAAGAACTAAACGGGTACGGATATTCTTGTTTTGGATTTGTTCCGATTCCGGACAAAGAACAAAAAGATCATCGAGAGAACCGGCCCATGCTGACGCGGAAGCAACTCGAACTCCTCCTGTTCATCAACGAGCGTTTGAAGGAGGAAGGTGTTCCCCCCTCCTTCGAAGAGATGAAGGAAGCCCTCAACCTGCAGTCCAAGTCCGGCGTGCACCGGCTGATCGTGGCTTTGGAGGAGCGCGGCTTCCTCCGCCGCATGCCCAACCGGGCGCGCGCGCTGGAGGTGCTGAAGCTGCCCGACGCGCATTCCCCCAGCCTCACCCAGAAGAAGCCGGGTGGCTTCACGCCCAACGTCATCCAGGGGAACCTCGGCCGCGTGAAGCCCGTCACCGCCAGCACCGACGGCGCGCCCCGCGCCGCCGTCGTGCCGATGATGGGCCGCATCGCCGCGGGCGTGCCGATCTCGGCGATCCAGGATCACACCGCCAACATCACCGTGCCGCCCGAGATGCTCTCCGGCGGCGAGCACTTCGCCCTCGAGGTCAAGGGCGACTCGATGATCGAGGCCGGCATCTTCGACGGCGACACGGTCATCATCCGCAAGGGCGACACCGCGCATAACGGCGACATCATCGTGGCCCTCGTCGACGACGAGGAGGCAACGCTCAAGCGCCTGCGCCGCAAGGGCGACTCGGTGGCGCTGGAAGCCGCCAACCCGTCCTATGAAACACGCATCTTCGGACCTGACCGGGTGCGCGTGCAGGGCCGGCTCGTCGGATTGCTGCGCAAGTATTGAGGAATTCCCGCCGCCCCTTGGAAGCGGCGGGATCTTCGCCTAAACCCTTGAGCCATCATTCACGCCCGAGGAGTGCCGGCTCATGAAGATCTATGGCGACCTGATTTCCCCCTTCGTCCGCATGACGCTCGTCGCCGCCGAGGAAGCGGGCCTGGGCGACAAGGTTCAGCACGTGACCGAAGCGGTGAAGCCCACCGAGGTGAATGCGAAGCTGGCGAGCCTGTCGCCCATCGGCAAGATCCCGGTGCTGGAGACCGACCACGGCCACGGCATCTATGACTCGCGCGTCATCATCGAATATCTCGCCCACAGTGCCGGCAACACCAACCTGATCCCGCACGAGCCTGCCAAGCGCTTCCGGGTTCTGACGCTGCAGGCGCTGGGCCAGGGCATCGCCGATGCGGCCGTCGCCTATCGCTACGAGACCGCCATGCGCCCCAAGGGGCTGCAATGGGACGACTGGATGGCGCGCACCGAAACCCGCCTCCACGCCAGCTTCGATGAACTCGAGGCCAACTGGCTCGACCTGCTGCAGGACGTGAACGCCGGCTCGATCGCCGTGGCCGTGGCGCTCGGCTACATCGATTTCCGCCTGCCGGTCCTCAACTGGCGCAACGGCCACCCGAAGCTCGGCCACTGGCATGAGCATTTCTCCGGCCGCGACAGCATGAAGAAGACCGCACTCGCCGCGAAATAGCTGCGGCAAGACCGACCTTGCACCCCCTTTCACGGAAGCCCATTTTCCAGTGATGAGCGATTTCGATGCCATCGTGACCGGCGCCGGCCCCGCCGGCCTCTCGGCCGCCTGCCTTCTCGCGCTGGACGGCCGCCGCGTGGCGCTGGTCGCCCGGGAACAGGGCGACGCCACCGACCCCCGCACGGTCGCCCTCATGCAGCCCTCGATCCGGCTGCTCATGCATCTCGGCCTGTGGCCCGGCCAGCTGAAGGCCGCCACCCAGCCGCTGCGCAAGCTGCGCCTCGTCGATGACACGGGCTCGCTGTTCAAGGCCCCCACCATCACTTTCGACCCCGCCGAACTGGGCGAGGAGGCCTTCGGCTGGAACTTCCCGTTGGGCCTCCTCATCCCCGCCCTGTTCCAGCGCGCGCGTGAACTCGGCGTGGAATTCACCGCAGCCGATGCAGCCTCCGTCAACACCGCGTCGGACAGCGTCAGCGTCACCACCACCGTGGGCCAGCGCCTGACGGCGCGCGTGGCGCTCGCCGCCGACGGCCGCAACTCGCTGCTGCGCGAGGCCGCCGGCATCCGCACCAACCGCTGGAGCTATGACCAGACGGCGCTGGCCACGAGCTTCGATCACTCGGGCCCGCATGACGGTATCTCGACCGAGCATCACCGGCAGGCCGGTCCCTTCACCACCGTGCCCATGCCGGGGAACCGCTCGTCGCTGGTCTGGATGGAGCGCCCGGCGCGCGCCGCCGAACTCATGGCGCTGTCCGACGCCGAACTGGCTGCCGAAATCCAGATCGGCACCCATGGGGCGCTCGGCCTCGTGTCCAACCTCGGGCCGCGGCGGCTCTTCCCCATGCAGGGACTGGTGGCGCGGGATTTCGCGAAGAATCGCATCATCCTCGTCGGCGAGGCCGCCCATGTGGTGCCGCCCATCGGCGCCCAGGGCCTCAACATGTCGCTCCGCGATGCGGCCCAGGCGGCCGACCTGATGGAGGGCGAGGACGATCCAGGCAACCCCGGCCTCCTCGCCGGCTACGATGCCCGCCGCCGCCTCGACGTGCAGCCGCGCCAGCAGGCGATCGACCTGATGAACCGCTCGCTGCTGTCGGGTTTCACCGGCCTCGAAGCCGGCCGCGCGGCCGGCATGGCGCTGCTCGCGCAATTCGGGCCGCTGCGTCGCGCCGTGATGAAATATGGCCTCGCCCCCTCCGCCAACCTGCCACGTGTGATGCGCGCGCAACAGGAGGCGGGTCATATGGAAGCAGTGGTCCCCGCACAGGGCTGATGGCCCTTGCCTTCGCCTGCCATCCTTGGCAAGCAATGGTTATGGGCAACGCTTCAAACGCTAAATTTGGTATTGGCCAGGTTGTGCGCCACCGGCTGTTTTCCTTCCGCGGCGTCATTTTCGATGTCGATCCGGTGTTCAGCAACACCGAGGAGTGGTGGAATTCGATCCCTGAGGACATCCGCCCGCGCAAGGACCAGCCGTTCTACCATCTCCTCGCCGAAAACGAGGAAACGGAATACGTGGCCTACGTCTCCGAGCAGAACCTGCTGGTCGACGACACCGGCGAACCGGTGCGTCACCCCCAGGTGCGGGACTATTTCGAAGGCTACGACAGCCGCCGCAAGAGCTACCGCCTGCGCGACATGCAGCACCACTGAGGACCTGCGCGCGAGCGGAAGCACTTCGCAGCGCCACACTGTCACCCGCCCCCGGCAATTGCTTGACGAAACGGACCGCGCGCGTGCAGCCTGCAACGATGCGAGGGAGCGTGAAGCGATGTCCAGGCCCAAGGTTACCTATTTCGATTTCGCCGGCAGCCGTGGCGAGGAAGTGCGACTTGCGCTGGCGATCGCCGGCGTTGCGTTCGACGACGATCGGGTGAAGTCCGACGATCTCGCCCGCATCAAGCCCGACCTGCCGTTCGGGGCGCTGCCCGTTTTCGAGGTTCCGGGACACGGCGTGTTTGCCGAAACCAACGCGATCCTGCGGCTGATCGGGCGGCTGCACGGCCTGCACCCCGACGATCCCTGGGAGGGAGCCCGGCATGACGCGGTGCTGGAGGCCTGCGAGGAGCTGCGCCAGCGGGTTTCGGCCACCTCGCGGATCACCGATCCCGCAGAAAAAAAGGCGGCGCGGCAGGCGCTGGCTGCCGACTATATTCCGCGCTGGGCCAGGGGCATCGAACGCCAGATCGGCGCGGGCCCCTTCGTCGGCGGCGCGCGCCCTGCCGTTGCCGACATCAAGATCCACATGCTCGCCAAGGCGCTGAGTGGCGGCACCTATGACGATATTCCGACGACGGTCCTCGACCCCTTTGCCAAGCTGACAGCGGCCGCCCGCGGGGTCGCAAGCCATCCCGCGGTGCTGGCCTGGTATTCGCCGAAGGCCTGACTCGCTCCCTTCGACCCATTCCTAGTCGAGATAAGTGACGGCGCCCGACTTGAGATCATAGATCGCCGCCACGATCTTGACCTTTCCCGCGGCTTGCGCGCCGGAAATCAGCGAGCTGTCGGCGGAGATCTGGCGCGCGGTGCGCCGGGCGCTTTCCTTGGCGGCGTTCGTCACGAAGTCTCCGGCCTCGTCCTTGACGGCGAGTGCTGCCGGAACGATGGGATTGATCATGGCGCCGATGGACCCCGGATAGGTTGCGTTCTTCAGCACCACGTCGCAGGCCGCGGCCACGGCCCCGCAGCTGGTGTGCGCCAGAACCACGATGAGGGGCGAGCCCAGAACGGCCTGGCCATATTCGATCGTTCCCATCGTGGCGGTGTCCACCAGATTGCCGGCATTGCGCGCCACGAACAGTTCGCCGAGCCCCAGCCCGCCGAAAATGAGCTCCGGCGGCACCCGGCTGTCGGCACAGGCAAGGATCGTCGCCCAGGGCGCCTGATGCGGCGCCACTTCCTTGCGAATGGCCTGCAGCTCATCGGTGCAGACCTGGGGCTCCGAGATGAATCGATCGTTTCCCTTCTTGAGTGCAGCGAGCGCATCGTCTGGCGTCAATGACGTGGGCATGCCCTCGGATGCGGCACGAGCCCCGCCCGCGCCAAGCCCGAGAGCCATCAGCCCTGCTGCCCCGAACTTGAGAATGTTTCTGCGATTGGACGAAAGGCAATTGATGCACATGACTTGTCCTCCAGCTTGGCCGCTCACCTGCAAACTGCCGCGGCACCGCCAGCCAGTGGTGCACCGCGCAGTGCGGCGCCACCCTCTCACATCCTGCTCCCGCCCGCCACTCGCCTCGCGCGGGCTTCGCTCAGGTCAGCAGGTAGTCGTGCGGCCGGGGATCTGGCGGCAGCACGGACAGGCCAAGTTTCTCCGACACGTTGATTTCCACCGTCGCCGCGATGGCGAGCAGCGGCAGGGTGTTTTCGCCCGGGCGGAAGGGCGTGGCCAGCTCGTCTCCGAGCGCGCCCAGCCCGAAGAAGGTATAGGCCACGATGGCGCCGAGGATAGGCGTCCACAGCCCCGCAACCGGTGCGAGGCCGAACGGCAGGAGCAGGCAGAACAGATAGACCGTGCGGTCGAGCAGCAAGGCATAGGCATAGGGCAGCGGCGTGAAACGGATGCGTTCGGCCCCCGCCAGCACCGTGCCCAGTCCCGTCACCTGATCTTCAAGCTCCTGGGCCATCGCGTCGGAAATCTGGCGGCTGGCCACGGCCGCGGCGATCGAGCGGCTCATCAGCATGAGAATGGCCTCGGGGCCGTTGCGGGCGGCCAGAGCCCCCTCCTCCGGCACGAAGCGGGCAACGTCGGGTCCCATCGCTTCGCCCCGCACGTGGTGGGCTAGCGCATAGGCGAATGCGATCGCAAGCCGGGCCAGTCCGGTGTTGCCCTGGCCCATGTGCGCCACTGCCAGCCGCGCCACGCTGCGGCAGTGCACCACCATGTCACTCAACAGCTTGCGGCCCTCCCACCAGCGTTCGTAGCTCGCCGAATTGCGGAAGCCAGAGAAGATCGACAGCGCGATGCCGATGAGCGAAAACGGCAGGGGCGATATGTCCGGAAAGGAAAAGCGCCCCGAGAGGTCGAGCCAGGTCAGCACCGCGGACAGCAGGGTAATGAAAACCAGCTGCGGCCAGATGGCAGGAAGAATGGAACCCCGCAGGGTGAACAGGACCTCCCAGGGTCGTGGCGGATCGCGAACGATCATAAGGCGGCATCGCTGTGGGGTTGTAAACGAACCACCGCAACCTATGCGCTAGCTTGGCTGCGGTCAACTCGGCCGTGGCGCACGTCTGGAAATGTTGCAGGGGCCAAGCGCGTGCGGTGTGAAATGACATCCGCCGCCCGCGCAAAGGCGAAGCCGTGCCTTCACAATCGCGTGCTTCCCTTCACGGGCGCGAGGTCCTATTCAGAAAATCAACGGATTCTCGGACGGAGACTGACATGGCGATCACGGCGCGCGGCACAGGATTTGGCCTTCTTCTCCTGCTCTCGGGCCTGATCGCCGGTTGCGACGATGGCGCGAAGCAGCAGCAGGCGGCAGCTCCCGCCGTCGTCCCGGCGGTCACCGTGGTCAAGGTTGAATCGAAGGACCTCCGCCCCTCGGTCAGCTTCTCCGCCCGGGTCGAGGCCCTGCACAAGGTGGACCTGCGCGCCCGCATCGAGGGCTATTTGGACAAGCAGGATTTCGCCGAGGGCGCCTCGGTCAAGACCGGCGACCTCCTCTATGTGATCGAGAAGGCCCCCTACGAAGCCAAGGTGGCTGCGGCCGAGGCGTCCGTCGCGGTGGCCAAGGCCCGGCTCGACCGTACCGAGATCGAACTCACCCGCCAGACCACGCTGGTCACCAAGGAAGCCGCCGCCCAGACCAAGCTCGATGATGCGCGCACCGCCCGCAACGAAGCCAAGGGCCAGTACGACAGGCTGATGGCCGAACTCGACCAGGCCAAGCTGCAGCTGTCCTACACCGAGATCCGCGCGCCCATCGACGGCCGCATCGGCAAGTCGCTGCTGTCGGTCGGCAGTTTCGTCAGTCCGCAGAGCGGCACGCTCGCCACGATCGTGCAGCAGGACCCGATCGGCGTGACCTTCCCGGTCACCCAGCGCGACCTCCTCGCGGTGCGTGAAAAGATGGGCGACAACGCCAAGCTCACCGACCACACGGTCTATGTCGAGATCGGCAAGGGCAAGCGCTATCAGTATCCGGGCAAGGTCGACTTCCTCGATGTCGCGGTCAACACCGGCACCGACGCGGTCAATGTCCGCGCCACCTTCCCCAACCCGCAGGGCCTGCTGGTCGACGGCCAGCTGGTCACGGCGATCGTCGAGGCTTCCTCACCCGAACCAACGCTGGTGGTGCCGGTCAACGCCATCCAGATCGACCAGTCCGGCCCCTTCGTGCTGATCGTCAATGCCGAGAAGAAGATCGAGGTGCGTCGCGTCGAGCTGCTCAAGCAGGATGCCAATTTCGTGGCCGTCGCCAAGGGCCTCGCGGCGGGCGACCTCGTCGTCACCGAGGGCGTGCAGAAGGTGAAGCCCGGCCAGGTGGTGGACCCCACCGAAGTGAAGCCGGAGGCCTGAGCGGCATGTTTTCCTCGATTTTCATCGACCGCCCGCGCCTCGCGGTCGTCATCTCGCTGGTCATCACCATTGCCGGCCTGGTGGCGATGCAGCAGATCCCGATCGCCCAGTTCCCCGACATCGTGCCGCCGCAGGTGCAGGTGACCGCCAGCTATGCCGGTGCCGGCGCCGAGGTGGTAGAAAGCACCGTCGGCCAGCCCATCGAATCCCGCGTCGTCGGCGTCGACAACATGCTCTACATGAAGTCGACGAGCGGCAACGACGGCAGCTATACCCTCACCATCACCTTCGCCGTCGGCACCAACCCAGACCTCAACACGGTGAACGTCCAGAACCGCGTCAAGCTCGCCGAGGCCCAGCTGCCGCAGGAAGTGCGCGCCCAGGGCGTGAGCGTGATGAAGAAGTCCTCCGCCATCCTGCAGATGGTGGCCTTCACCTCGACCGACCCGAAGCAGGATCAGCTGTTCCTGTCCAATTACGTCACCATCAACCTGCTCGACCGGCTGAAGCGGGTGCGCGGCGTGGGCGACGTGAGCCTGCTCACCCCCACCGACTATTCCATGCGCATCTGGGTCGACCCGCAGCGGCTGATCGATTACCAGATGGTGCCGACCGACATCATCAATGCGCTGAAGAAGCAGAACGTGCAGGCCGCCATCGGCCGCATCGGCTCCGCCCCCGCCCTGCCCGACCAGGCCTACCAGCTCTCGATCCAGGCGCAGGGCCGCCTCACCACGCCGGAGGAATTCGGCAACGTCGTCATCCGCGCTACCGAGAACGGCTCCTTCGTCAGGCTGAAGGACGTGGCCCGCGTCGAGCTCGGCGCGCGCCTCCAGGAAACGCTGGGCCGGCAGGACGGACTGCCCGCCGCCGTCATCGGCATCTACCAGGCGCCCGGCGGCAACGCCATCGCCAGTGCGGAAGCGGTGAACAAGATCCTGGCGGAGGCCAAGGCCAACTTTCCCGAGGGCATGGACTACAAGGTCACCTACGACACCACCAAGTTCGTCGAGGAAAGCATCCACGAGGTGGTGAAGACCCTGCTCGAAGCCTTCGTGCTGGTGGTCATCGTCGTCTTCCTGTTCCTCGGCTCGGTGCGCGCCACCATCATTCCGCTCATCGCCGTGCCGGTCTCGCTCATCGGCACCTTCGCCTTCATGATGGCCATGGGCTTCTCGGCCAACACCGTCTCGCTCCTCGCCCTCGTGCTTGCCATCGGCATCGTCGTCGACGACGCCATCGTGGTGGTCGAGGCGGTGGAGGCCAAGATGGAGGAAGACCCGAACATCACGCCCAAGGAGGCCGCGCGCGCGGCCATGGGCGAGATCACCGCGCCCATCATCGCCATCACCCTCGTGCTGATGTCGGTGTTCGTGCCGGTGGCCTTCATCCCCGGCATCTCCGGCCAGCTGTTCAAGCAGTTCGCGGTGGTCGTCACCGTGTCGATGTTCATTTCCGCGCTCAACGCCCTCACCCTGTCGCCCGCCCTGTGCGGCGTGCTGCTAAAGCACGGCCACGGGCCCAAGCGCTTTCCCATCCGGCAGATCCTCGGCGGCATCAACCTGGCGCGCGACGGCTACGCGGCGGTGGTGCGGCGTCTGGTGCGCTTCTCGATCGTCGGCCTCATCGCGCTGGCGGTGATCTTCCCGGTCACCGGCTGGCTGTTCAAGGTCACCCCCGCGGGCTTCCTGCCCGCCGAGGACCAGGGCGCCATCTTCGGCGAAGTGGTGCTGCCCGAAGGCTCCTCCGTCAACGTGACCGAGGGCGTGGCCAAGCAGGTTTCCGACATGGCCCGCCAGGAGCCGGGCGTCGCCGGCGTGATGACCGTCGTCGGCTATTCGATGCTCGACGGCCAGGTGAAGTCGAACTCCGCACTGCTCGTGCTGACGCTCGATCCCTTCGCGCAGCGCACCGAGCCCGCGCTCAACGTCAATGCCATCATCGGCAAGCTGCTCGCCAAGGGCCAGCAGGTGAAGCGGGCCAACGTCATCTTCTACAACCTGCCGCCGATCATCGGGCTCGGCACCGGCTCGGGCTTCGAATTCCAGCTGCAGGATTTCTCCGGCGCACCGCCGCGCGAGCTTGCCGCCGTCGCCCGCGGCCTGGTCTTCGCGGCCAACCAGAACCCGCAGCTGGGCCGCGTCTTCACCACCTTCGCCGCCAACACGCCGCAGCTCTTCCTCGACATCGACCGCGACAAGGTGCAGACGCTCGGCATCGACCTCTCGGACGTTTTCGCCACGCTGCAGGCCGTGCTGGGCGGGGCCTACGTCAACGACTTCAACCTGTTCGGCCGCACCTGGCAGGTGACGGTGCAGGGCGAGGCGGTGGACCGCGCCAAGATCGACGACATCTACCGGATCTCGGTGCGCAACAGGAAGGGCGAGATGGTCTCCATCCGCTCCTTCGCGGATGCCCGGTTGATCCTCGCGCCGCAGTCGATCACCCGCTTCAACAACGTGCGCAGCGCCACCATCAACGGCAGCCCCGGCCCCGGCTTCAGCTCCGGCCAGGCCATCACCGCCATGGAGCAGGTCGCCTCGGTGTCTCTCCCCAAGGGCTTCGGCTATGAGTGGACGGGCACCGCGCTGCAGGAGAAGGAGGCGAGCGGCAAGACCACGATGATCCTGGGGCTCGCCGTGCTTTTCGCCTATCTCTTCCTCGTGGGTCTCTATGAAAGTTGGTCGATCCCCATCGCCGTGCTGTTGTCGGTCTCGGCCGGCGTGCTGGGCTCGCTGCTGGGGCTCAAACTGTCGGGGCTCTCCAACAACCTCTATGCCCAGATCGGCCTCGTGGTGCTGATCGCCCTTGCCGCCAAGAACGGCATCCTCATCGTCGAGTTCGCCATGGAGGCGCGGCGCAAGGGCAAGAGCATCCTGGACGCCGCGACGACCGGCGCCAAGGAGCGGTTCCGCGCCGTGATGATGACGAGCTTCGCCTTCATCGCCGGCCTCATTCCACTGGTCTTCGCCGAGGGTGCCGGCATGCTCAGCCGCCGCGGCGTCGGCACCACGGTGTTCGGCGGCATGATCGGCGCCTCGGTGCTCGGCATTTTCCTCATCCCCCTGCTCTACGTCACCTTCCAGTGGGCCCGTGAAAAGGTGCACGGCACGGGCGGCGAGGAGAAGAAGGAGACGGAAGCGCACTGACAACCCTTCCTCGCAATTCCGGCTCTGGCTTCAACCGCAATGATCGGTTATGAGGCACGGCCCTGCTGGAGGAAGTCATGTCGCGCCGGCCCGGCAAGTTCGCCGTCATCTTCGTCTTCATCACCGTGTTCCTCGACATGGTGGGCTTCGGCCTGGTGATGCCTGTCCTGCCCCGCCTCATCGAGGAGGTGAGCGGCGCCAACCTCGCCGGAGCTTCGATCTGGGGCGGCTGGCTGTTTTTCGCCTATGGCGGCATGCAGTTTCTTTTCGGGCCTGCCATCGGCAACCTGTCGGACGCGGTGGGCCGCCGCCCGGTGCTGCTGCTCTCGGTCTTCGGCCTCGCGGTCGACTACCTTCTGACGGGCTTCGCGCCCAACATCATCTGGCTCTTCGTCGGGCGCATCTTCGCCGGCATCTGCGGCGCGTCCTATACGACGGCCAATGCCTTCCTCGCCGACGTCACGAAGCCGGAAGAGCGCGCCAAGGTCTTCGGCATGATGGGTGCGGCCTTCGGGCTGGGCTTCGTCATTGGCCCCGCCATCGGCGGGTTGCTCGGCTCGTTTGGACCGCGCGTGCCGTTCTTCGTGGCGGCGGGGCTCGCCATCCTCAACTTCGCCTATGGCTGGTTCGTGCTGCCCGAGACCCTGGCGCCGGAGAACCGCCGACCCTTCTCGGTCGCGCGCTCCAACCCGATCGGCGCGCTCCGTGTCTTCGCGCAATATCGCGGCGTGGTCCCGCTCAGCGCCGTCATGTTCCTGTATTTCCTCTCGACCGCCGTCTACCCGGCCATCTGGGCCTTCTGGGGCATCGCTGCCTTTGGCTGGACCGAGGCGACGGTCGGCCTCACGCTCGCTGCCTTCGGGCTCATGGCCGCCATCGTGCAGGGCGGCTTCACCGGTCTCGTGGTCAAGAAGCTGGGCGAGCGCAATGCCGCTGTCCTCGGCCTCGTCACGGCGGTGATCGCCCTCATCGGCTACGGTCTGGCACCGGGCCTGCTGGCTGTCATGATCCTGCTCGTCATCCACGCGCCGGAAGGTTTCGTGCACCCGGCATTGACCGCCATGATGTCACACGAGGCCCCCGAGGATGCGCAGGGCGAAATCCAGGGCGGGATTGCCAGCCTGCAAAGCATCGGCATGCTGCTCGGCACCGTGCTCTTCGCTCAGGTCTTCGGCTGGTTCGCGGAGCCTGGACGGGCAGCCATCGTGCCTGGCGCCCCTTTCCTGCTGGCTGCCATCATGCTGGCCGGAACCCTCGCCTTCTTCCTGTCCCTGCGCGAGATCAGGTCCGTCACTCCACCGTGACGGACTTGGCGAGGTTCCGCGGCTGGTCGACGTCCGTGCCGATGAACACCGCCGCGTGATAGGCAAGGAGCTGCACCGGCACGGCATAGAGCAGCGGGCTGATGAAAGGGTGAGCCTTCGGCACGCGGATCGTGCGGAACGCCTTGTGCTCGTTGTCCTTCATGCCGTGATCGTCGGTCAGCAGCACGATCTTGCCGCCGCGCGCCGCCACCTCCTCCATGTTGGAGATGGTCTTGTCGTAAAGCTCGTCATGCGGCGCGATGACGATCACCGGCACATTCTCGTCGATCAGCGCGATCGGCCCGTGCTTCAGTTCACCCGCCGCATAGCCCTCGGCATGGATGTAGGAAATCTCCTTGAGCTTCAGCGCCCCTTCAAGCGCGATCGGGTAATTGATGCCACGGCCGAGGAACAGCACGTCGCGCGCGCCGGCAAGCTCCCGGGCGATCTCGGCGATGTGCTTCTCGTCCTTCAGGATCTCCATCATCTGCCGCGGCGCCATGATGAGCGCCCCGACCAGTTCCTTCTCCTGTTCGAGGCTGATCGTCCCCCGGAGCTTGCCGGCCAGAATGGCGAGGCAGGCCAGGGCGGTGAGCTGGCAGGTGAAGGCCTTGGTCGAGGCCACCCCGATCTCGGGGCCGGCATAGGTGCGGAACACCAGTTCGCTCTCGCGCGCGATGGTCGATTCCGGAACGTTCACGATCGCCAGCGTGTGCTGCCCCTGGGACTTGCAATAGCGCAGGGCCGCCAGCGTGTCGGCCGTTTCCCCCGACTGCGACACGACAATGGCCAGGCCGTTCTGCGGCAGCGGCGCCTCGCGGTAGCGGAACTCGGAGGCAATATCGACTTCGGTGGGAAGCCTCGCAATGCGCTCGAACCAGTATTTGGCGGTCAGGCCGGCGTAGGATGCGGTGCCGCAGGCGGTGATGGTGATGCGGTCCAGTGCGGCAAAATCGAATGGCAAATTGTCCGGCACCCGCACCGTGCGCTCGGCAAAGTCGACATACTCCGCGAGCGTGTGGCCGATGACTTCGGGCTGCTCCTCGATTTCCTTGGCCATGAAGTGCCGGTGGTTGCCCCTGTCCACGAGCATGGTCGAGGCCTGGCTGAAACTCATCGGTCGCACCACCCGCAAACCCTCGGCATCATAGATGTCGACCGATGAATGCGTGAGAACGGCCCAGTCGCCATCCTCGAGATAGGTGATCCGGTTGGTGAAGGGCGAGAGCGCGATGGCATCGCTCCCCACGAACATTTCGCCATCGCCATGCCCGATCGCCAGCGGCGGTCCATTGCGCGCCGCGATCAGCAGGTCATTCTCGCCCTTGAAGAGGACGGCGAGTGCGAAGGCGCCGCGGAGCCGCGGCAGGACGGCCTTCAAGGCCTCGCGCGGCGGCTTTCCAGCCTTCAGTTCACGCGACAGCAGCTGCGCCACAACTTCCGTGTCGGTTTGGGTCGTGAAGACCGCGCCCTGCGCGATCAGCTCATCCTTCAGGGGGCGGAAGTTCTCGATGATGCCGTTATGCACCACCACGACATCGCCGACCGCATGAGGATGGGCATTGGTTTCTGTGACCCCGCCATGGGTGGCCCAGCGAGTGTGGCCGATGCCGGACGTTCCGGCCAGCGGATCGCGCGCCAGCAGCGCGGCGAGGTTCCTGAGCTTGCCGACAGCGCGACGGCGTTCGATGCCCCGGTCCGTCAGGGTTGCGACACCGGCGGAATCATAGCCGCGATACTCGAGCCGGCGCAGCGCCTCCACGATGCTGTCCGCAACGGGTTCCTTGCCGAGAATGCCAACGATGCCGCACATGGGCTGATCCTACTTGTTCCTGCGGGCCGCCTTGCGGGCCGCCTTCATTTCGCGATAGCGCTTGGCCCAGCCCTCGCGCAGGTCGAGTTCGGCGCGGGTCATCGCCAGGGCATCGGGAGGTACGTTGCGGGTGATGACGCTGCCGGCGGCGATCGAGGCGCCATCGCCGACCGTGACCGGCGCCACCAGTGCGGTATTGGAGCCGACGAAGACATTCTCGCCGATATCCGTGAGGTGCTTTTCGTAACCATCGTAATTGCAGGTGATGGCGCCGGCGCCGATATTGGTTTTGGCGCCCACCCGGGCGTCGCCGATGTAGGCCAGGTGATTGGCCTTGGCGCCCCTGCCGATCATCGCCTTCTTCACTTCGACGAAATTGCCGATGTGCGCGTCCTCGCCGATCTCGGCCCCCGGCCGCAGGCGGGCAAAGGGGCCGATGCGGGCCCCGGACGATACGTTCGCCCCCTCGATATGCGAGAACGCAAGAATGTCGACGCCGTCGGCGATCGTCACGCCCGGACCGAACACGACGTTGGCTTCGATGGTCACATCCTTGCCGATGACCGTGTCGGCAGAGAAATGCACGGTCCCGGGATCCGTGAGGGTTGCGCCATTCAGCATGTGCCGCTGGCGATAGATCCCCTGCAGCGTTGCCTCAATCGCGGCGAGCTGGACCCGGTCGTTGACGCCGGCCACTTCCCATTCGGGGCACATGGCCAGACGGCAGGTGGCACCCACAGCGGCGGCGAGTTCGACGAGATCGGTGAGGTAATACTCGCCCTTCGCGTTCGCATTGCCGATTTTCGGCAGCAGGCTCCACAGGAGCTTCGAATTGATGGCGAGGATCCCGGAATTGCACAGGCGGATCGAGCGTTCAGACGGGCTCGCGTCCAGTTCCTCGCGGATCTTCACGACGTGACCTGCCGCGTCCTGCAGCAGGCGCCCATAACCATGGGGGTTGCCAGCTTCGAACCCAAGAACCGCCATGCCGGAACCGGCCAGATCGCAGACTGCGCGAAGCGTTTCCGCAGCGATGAGCGGCACATCGCCATAGAGCATGAGAACCGTGCCGGAAAAGTCTTCCAGGGTCTGCCGCGCCGCGGCGACGGCGTGCGCCGTACCCAGCCGTTCGGACTGGAGGGCGGACAGCACATCAGGGATGATCCGGCGGGCCTCGTCCGAAACGGCAGCCATGTCGGGACCCGTCACAACCACGCTGCGCCGGGGACCCAGTGCCTGCGCGGCGTGCAGCACGTGGCCCAGCAAACTCCGCCCCGCCGCCCTGTGCAGGACCTTGGGCAGGTCCGATTTCATCCTGGTCCCCTTGCCTGCGGCGAGGACGATGATCGCGATATCCGTCATCTGGTGTCCGGTCGGAGTGAGATTCTCATGTCTTTCCGGTAGCATGCCCGAAGGCCTGAGGCGATAGCAAGGCAGCCCGCAATTGTATTGACCGCTCTTCCACCCCCCACTATGTTCCGCGCCGATTGGCCCGGATCACATCCAGGCCGTGGGCCCGTAGCTCAGCGGTAGAGCATCTGACTTTTAATCAGAGGGTCCCGGGATCGTACCCCGGCGGGCTCACCATTCACTTCGGTTGACGCGCCCATCGGGGCCGCGTTGGCAGGGTTCATCGCCCACAATGAGCGCCGCTGGCGTGGCCACCCCGAACAATTTCTCGCATTGTACCGGCTTTGGGGGCGGGACGGCAACGTGACACAGGCTTCAACCAAGGGATCCATGGGATTCCTGAGTGTGGCGGCCATCGGCGTGGGCTCGATGGTCGGCGCCGGAATATTCGCACTTCTGGGGCAAGCGGCGATGACGGCCGGCAACGGCGTCTATGCCAGTTTCCTCGCCGCCGGATTGATCGCTTTGCTGTCGGGCCTTTCCTACGTGCGGCTCGCGGTGCGCCATCCCGTCAATGGCGGCATCGTTGAATATCTGTTCCAGGCCTTTTCTTCGAAACTCGTCGCCCGCGGGTTGTCGCTCGTCTACCTGCTGACCCTCGTCGTGACGGTGTCGATCGTCGCCAAGGCCTTCGGCAAATATGGCGCACGGCTGCTGATGGGCGACGATGCGGGGAACTGGGCCTCCAATCTGCTGGCCGCGCTCATCGTCGTGGCCCTGTCAATCCTCAACCTCATCAGCGACAAGGCCGTCGGACGCGCCGAAGTGGCGCTGGTGGGCGTGAAGCTCGGAATTCTGGTCTTGCTGATGGCGGCGGGTCTTCCCAGCATCGACCCCGCGATGCTCGCCCAGGGCAAGAGCGTCGACATGATGACGCTCATCTCCAGCGTCGCGCTGACATTTTTCGCCTATGCCGGCTTCGGCATGATGGCGAATGCGGCGGCGAATGTCGACGACCCGGCTCGCACTCTGCCGCGCGCCATCCTGGCTGCCATCGGGCTGGTGATCCTGCTCTACATCGGCCTTGCCCTGGTCGTTCTGGGCAATCTTCCCGCCGACAAGCTGGCGCGATATGCCGATACCGCCGTGGCGGAAGCGGCCAAGCCGGTGCTGGGCCGGTTCGGCTTCATCGCCGTGTCCATCGGGGCGCTCATTGCGACCGCCTCGGCGATCAATGCGACGCTCTACAGCCTGCTCAATCTCGGCAAGGCTCTGGCTGCAAAGGACAGCGGCGGACTGGCCATCGCCCGCTGGTTGCTCGGCGACCGCAGTGGCTTTCTTGCCCTCACCGCGCTGATCATCTTCATTCTTTACGTCTTCGATTTGAACGCCATTGCGAACGTGGCCGGCGGCGCATTCCTGCTGGCCTATCTCGCCGTCTTTGCCGCCCACTGGCGGCTGTTTCCGACCGTGGGCGGCTCCCGCTTTCTCATCCTGCTGGGCGCTGCGATGATGGTCGTGGTGCTGATCGTGGTGTTCTCGCAGCTGTGGCAGCAACAGCCTTCGGCGCTCGGACTCTTCGCCGCGCTCCTTGCATCCTGCGCCACCCTCGCCTGGGCAATGGAACCACGCGGAGCACGCGCAGCCTAGCTTATGTGCACGGCCGCATCCGCCGCGCGGTAAAGGCCGTGCAGGCCGGTGACGGCCAGTTGCGCACCGAGCCCGAACAGGATGATTCCGGACACGCGATTGACAGCATCGATTGCACCCCCGCTGAGACGACGCACCAGCTGTCCCGCGAACAGGATGGTGAGGAACACCGGGATGCCCATCAGCGCACAGACCGCCGCAACCGATGCAAGATCAATCAGGTTGTTGCAACGGCTTGCCGCGCTGATGACGACGGCGATGGTTCCACCGCCGATGGCGATCGGAAAGGTGAGTGGCACGGCCGCGAGCTCATCCCATTTGACAGGTGCCGGCAGGTCCGGAACGTTGCGGTCGGCCGCCTTCCCCGCGCGGGTCATCAAAGGCCAGCCCTGGTGCAGCAGGGCCGCTCCGCCCGTGACCGTCAGCGCCGCCGTCGAGATGCCGAGCGCGGTGAGCAGCAAGTTGCCGAGGAGAACGGTCAGCACCGTGACCGCCACGTAATTCCGCGCCACCAACAGCGCCACCTTGCGCTGCGCCGCCAGCGGCGCCTCGCCAAGCAGGCTCGCAGCCGGGCCGAGCGTCGCCAGCGGGCTGAACATGGCCAGGAGACTGATGGCGAACAGCAGCAGTTGGCTGGGAGAGACCGTCATGCACTTACCCGGAACTCGCGAAACTCAGAAGCTCCACACCGCGACGACGTCTGCCCAGACGGTGTCGGAGGTGTCGTTGACCTTGTATTTGAGATCGTCCTTGACGGCATTGGCATCGGTCGAGGTCGTGTACCATTCGCCCTCGAGGCCGAGCGTCAGCTGCGCCACGGGAGTGTAGTAGAGACCGCCCATGAGCGCATAGGTGTCGTAGTCGACGTTCGAGACCTGGTAATCGTTGTAGGTCTGCTGGTCGCCCTTCCGGTGCTTGTAGCCACCGGCGAGTTCGATGTGGGCCTGGTCACCCAGGTTGAAGCTGGACCACAGGCTGGCGCCCCACCAGGTATTGTTATAGGCGAGACCGTCGATGATGGTGCCGCTGCTGTCGACTTCATAGGGGCCCTCGCCCGTCGCGGCGGCAAGCGCCAGCGTGCCGACGTCGCCCAACGCGACGCTTCCACCGGCGCCGACTTGCCAGATCTGGCTCGCGCCCGTCTGTTCCTTGTTCGAGGAGCGCCAGACGCCCGCGATCTCGCCGTTGAAAACGTCGCCCGCATAGGAGATCGCGCCTGCGACGCCCAGCTTGCCGTTGTTCTCGCCGGGATCGCCGTTCGGACCCGCCCCGTTGTCGAGAGCACCGCTCTCGAGTGCCGCCGACATGGTGACGCCGCCCGCCTTGTAGTCGAGGCGCAGCTGCGTGGTGTCGCCGGGATCGAAGTCGACGTCGGCATTGTCGGTGAAATAGCAGGTGCAGGACCCGTCATAGCCATAGACGATGTCGCCGAGGGACTGGTTGTAGCCGCCACCCAGCGTGAGATCGGGCGTCATTGACCAATAGCCCCAGGCGACCTTGGCATAGAGATCGGCTGGACCGTTGCCGTTGTAGTCGCCGCGCAACTGCAGTTCGGTTCCCACCTCTCCGACGGCGGTGTCGGTCTTGGCCTGCACCATCAGCTGGGCGCGTCCGCTCACATCGGTGTCGTGGGTGTCTTTGGATGTCTTCACGTCATCGGCCGGATCGCGCACCCACTGGCCGGACTGCAGGGAATAGGCCTTGTCGTTAGTCTTCTGGTTCACGCCATTGTAGACGACGCCGGCGCGGTTGTAGCCCGACCATGAGATCGTGGCGGCAGGTGGTGCGTCCGCCGCGGCGACGACCGATATGATCGTGGCGCGACCGCCATAAGCCGCGCGCTCTCGAGCCGAGAGCGGCGCACCGGGCGTTTCGACGAGGTCGCCCTCGGAAATGGCGATCAGCCGGTATCCCTGCGGCGCCGATGGCGACGCCTCCATGGCCGCCATGCGGCCATTCAGCGCCGCGATTTCCGCCTTCAACGTGGCGAGTTCATCCGCGTGCGCAGCCGCCGTCAGTCCGACAAATGCAGCACCTCCAAGCACGGCAACCCTGACACGATGCATGTCCCTGCTCTCCGCTTTCCTGCCCATCATTTCTGGTCGGGAGGACTGTTCTCGATCGGCACCCGCGCCTCTTCCTCGAACTGCTTCCTGCGACGCGGGTTGAAGGCGTAAACCAATACCGCCACGAAGGCGATCGGCACGAGCCACACCCACCAGGCCGCGATGACTTCAGACCACATATCCCCTCCTCAGGCCGATGCAGCCGCCGCGGCGGGCGCATAGAGATTGAGACCGAGCGACCTCGCCACATGTGCCACAGCCGCCGCGGCACGCACGCTGTTGCCGGCTGGATCGAGCGGCGGCGAAAAGGCGGCGATTGCCAGCTTGCCGGGCGCCACCGCGAGGATGCCTCCGCCCACGCCGCTCTTGCCCGGAAGCCCAACGGTGTAGGCCCACTCGCCAGATGCGGTGTAGAGCCCCTCCATCGTCATCTCGGCCAGCACGTGGGGCACGTTGGCCGTGCTGATCACCCGCTTGCCGGTGACCGGGTTGACGCCGCCCGTGGCGAGGGTTGCGCCCATCACCGCGAGGTCCTTCGCCGTGATCAGGGTGGAGCATTGCCGCGTGTAGACGTCGACGGCGCGCATCGGGTCGCTGTAGCAGGTGCCGGCACTGTAGAGCAGCCAGCCGATCGCGCGGTTGTGGAAGTTGGTGGTCTGCTCGGAGGTGTTCACCTCGGCACTCAGGTCGATCGGGCGGCCGGCAAAGCTGCTCTGGCAGTCGAGGATCTTCTGCCAGCACTGGTCTGCCGTGTCGCCGGGAACGAGGCTCGCCGTGGCGATGGCGCCGGCATTGACGAGCGGCGACAAGGGCTTGCCGCTGTTGAGTTCCAGCGCCATCACCGAGTTGAACGGCAGGCCGGTGGGCGATGCGCCGACCTTCCTGCGGATGGCATCCGCACCCAGCAACTCCATCGCCAGCGCCAGGGTGAAGACCTTGGAGATCGACTCGATGGCGAAGCGGTAGTCGGCATCTCCTGCGCTGAAGACCTGGCCATCGGCCGTGACCACCGCAACCCCCATGAGGCCGGAGGGAACCGACGCGAGATAGGGAATGTAGCTCGCATTGGCGCCGCCGTTCACCATCAGCGCCGCGGTATGCGCTGCACTGACGGCCTGCCTGATCGCATCGGATGAGATCGCCATGGCCGTCACTTCGCCTTGACCGCCGAGGCGGGCGTCTTGGACATGTTGGGCACCCCCGGGTGCACGCCCTCGCTCTCCCAGGTGAAGGATGCAAAGTCGGTGTCGGGGTCGCGCCAGTGCGGCTTCCGCAGCGCATAGATGACGAAGGGCATGATCACGAACAGCACGGTGAGTCCGATCAGGATTTCCACATAGGTGGCCGGGCTGCCGACCGAGATCTGCCCCGGTGGAATGAAGGACAGCACGAAGGCCAGCAGCGAGCCTAGGAAGCCCAGACCGCCGATCAGCCACATGCCGGCATCGCCGCCCGGAATGCGGTAGGGCCGCGGACGGTTGGGCTGGCTGTAGCGGAGGTAGATCGCTGCCGCGAACATCAGCAGATACATGATGAGGTAGAGGATCACGGTGAGCTGGCTGAGGATCTGGTAGGCGGCCTGCACCGAGGGCAGCACCACGAACATGATCGACAGGGCACTCACCAGGATGGCCTGGACGAGCAGGATGTGGGTGGCCATGCCGTGCTTGTTGGTCTTCTGCCAGAAGCGCGGCAGGTAGCCGGCCTTGGCGACGGTCAGGAGGCCCGAGGACGGACCCGCCACCCAGGTGACGACACCCGCCAGCACGCCCACCGCCAGCGCCACCGCCACGACGGGCGCCAGCCAGCCCAGCCCCGCCCAGCGGAACATGTCGCCATAGGCGACGAGCAGGCTCTGGGTCAGGTTGATCGCCGAATGCGGGATGATGAAGGCGATGGCCAGCGTTCCGAGCACGAAGATCGCCACGGTTCCCAGCGCCGCCAGGAGGATGGCGATGGGATAGTTGCGGCTCGGGTTGTCGACCTCCTTCACATGGATCGCGTTCATCTCCATGCCGGCGTAGAACAGGAAGATGCCGGCGGCGAGCACCACGTTGTTGAAGTTGGTGAAGTCCGGCAGCACGTCATGCCAGGACAGCTGGATCTGCGGCGCGCCGCCTCCGAACAGATAGGCGAAGCCCAGCACGATGAGGATGACGGCGGGAATGATGGTGCCGATGATGCCGCCCCATTTCGACACCTTGGCGAAGGATTCCACCCCCCTGAACGCGATGAAGGTGGCGAGCCAGTAGATGCCGAGAACGATGGCCAGCACGAACATGTTGTTGGCGGAGAGCGCCTGGTCCCAGTGCTGGTTGGGCCCGATGAAGGCCAGCGACACCGCGCCGAAGGTCAGGCCGGTCGGGAACCACACCGTCACTTCGATCCACAGCATGAACATGGCGAGGAAGGCGACACGCGGCCCGAAGGCTTCGCCCACCCAGCGGAACACGCCGCCCTTTTCCGGCCAGCCGGTGGCCAACTCGGCCGCCACCAGCGAGACCGGGATCAGGAACACCACGGCGGCGAACAGATAATAGAAGATCGAGCTCAGCCCGTATTCCGCTTCGGCGGGAAGGCCGCGCAGACTGACCACCGCCACGACGTTCATGATGGCGAGTGTCAGAATTCCGATCTTGCCGGCCTGAGCGGCTGGCTTGGCGTTGCTTGCCATGGTCTCGTACCCCCTCTGGTCGCCTGATGTCGGAACGGGCTGCCCCCCGGCACGCCCGCCCCACTTGGTTTCGTCAGTTGTGGTGGAAGCCCGTCCCCTCCGAAGCCGCGATCTTCGGCGCGCCGTGCTTCTGCAGGAAGGCCAGTGCTGCCTTGAAATCGGAGATCAGGAGGTTGGCCATGTCCATGTCGAAGCCGCGCCGGCACATCACGCGCATCACGCTGATGTCCGACGCGTCGCCCGCGAGCGCGAAGGCCGGCACCTGCCAGCCGCGCAGCCGCAGCCGGTCGGACACCGCGTAGAGCGAATAGCCTGGATCGGCGCCGTCCCTGATCTTGAAGCACACGGCCGGGATGCCGGTCTTCTCGCTGCCGGTGCAGATGAACTCGTAAGGTCCCAGCGGCGCCAGTTCCCGGGCGATGTATTGCGCCACGTTGTAGGCCGCCATCTGCGTCTTGGCGTAGCCTTCCTTGCCGAGGCGCAGGAACTGGAAGTACTGCGCGATCACCTGGCCCGCGGGGCGCGAGAAGTTGATGGCGAAGGTGCCCACCTGGCCACCGAGGTAATCGACCTTGAACACCAGGTCGTCAGGCAGTGCGGCGGCATCGCGCCAGATCACCCAGCCACAGCCCAGCGGCGCAAGACCATACTTGTGGCCCGACGAGCTGATCGACTTCACCCGCGGCAGGCGGAAGTCCCACTTGATCTCGGGCGCGCAGAACGGCGCAAGGAAGCCGCCGGACGCCGCATCGACATGGATGTCGATGTCGATGCCCTTCTGCTTCTGCAGCTTGTCGAGCGCGTCCTGAAGCGGTTCGGGATACTCGTAATTGCCGGTGTAGGTCACGCCGAAGGTGGGAACCACGCCGATGGTGTTCTCGTCCACCGCGGAGAGCATGCTCTCGGCATCCATGAACAGGCGGCCGTGCTGCATCGGGATCTCGCGCAGTTCCACGTCCCAGTAGCGCGCGAACTTGTGCCAGCATACCTGAACCGGGCCGCACACCAGGTTGGGCTTGTCCGTCGCCTTGCCCATGGCCTTCATCTTGGCCCGCCAGCGCCATTTCATGGCCATGCCGCCCAGCATGCAGGCCTCGCTGGAGCCGATGGTGTTGGTGCCCGTGGCCTGTCCGCCCGGAGGCTTTGGCGCATTCCAGAGGTCGGCCACCATGTTCACGCAGCGCGCATCGATCGCCGCCGACTGCGGATATTCTTCCTTGTCGATCCAGTTCTTGTTGATCGACACATCCATCAGCTTGTGGACGTAATCGTCGTCCCACGTCTGGCAGAAGGTGGCGAGGTTCTGGCGGGCATTGCCGTCCAGCATCAGCTCGTCGGCCACCATCTGATAGGCCGCGGCCGGGTTCATCTCGCCGGCAGGAAATTCGCGGGCGCCGGCGGCGCGGCTGAGCGCATCCGAACCGAACAGCGGATCGGCCTCTCCGGCTTTGAAGGTCAGGTTCATGCAGCTCAACTCCCTGGAATTTGAGTGAGAATTTTCAACGCAAGTGGCACGGGCGACTTAACAGGACGATCAGACCGTCATGACGAGTATCGCGGACGGCAAGGCTGGGCTTCCCTGCCCCTGAATTAAATATTTGTTCAATTTCAATTGCATGGGTATTTCAACTTGGCGCACGTGTCGATTGTATACTGCCGGCCGGCCCAATCGAAAGCGGCATGCGTCCCAATTTGGGCGTTTCAAATTTTTGCAGGGCATCCCCGGACATCCAACCGATTGCGAGAGCTCCAGACCGGCCATCGGATCACGCCGTTCCTTGGACGGAGATGACGCATTTGAGCGGCCCCGAGCGGACCGAATTCGACTAGCCTCGCTCAAATTTCATGGAGACGGGGCACAGATGTCGACGATCGAGAGCATGCAGGCGGCGCGCGAGGACTCTCTCAGGGCGACCGCCGGCGGCCCCCCGCCGCGGACCAAGAACCCGTTTTTCGGGGTGGGCCCCATCACCGACATGGCGAAGGACGAGGCCGAAAGCCGGGCACTCCGCTTTGAATTCGAACACTGGCTGGAACAGAACTACCGCAAGTTCGACGATCGCGGACGCGACATCGGGTGCTTTACGGCCGCCGAGATCGGACGTTCGATGCATCGCGGCTATCCGGCGGACAAGTTCCTGCTGGACATGATGCGCGAGATCCACCGCTACTTCGAATTCCCCAAGTCAAACAGGATGGCGGTCGGACTCGGCGGCGGCCATTCGGGCTTCACCGTGTGCGCCCTGCACTTCCTGACGGTGAACGATCCCACCCAGCACATCTATGTCGACACGCCGGCTCCTGAATCGGATCTCGCCAAGTCATCCGGCTTTTTCCGCCAGAGCTGGGGGGCGCAGATTGTCGAAATGATGCGCTTCGCCCGCAACGGCGACGAAGCGCGCCTGCACTTCGCAAGCAGCGAAGGCGCCATTCCGACAGCCGATACACTGGAGCGCATGGGCGTGAAGGTGTTCTTCGGGGTGGGTCACGAGACCACCGGCGCCACCACTTACTCGCGTGCGGATATCGAGACCCTGCTCGACTGGATCGACCGCAACCCCGCGGAACATCACGCGATCCTCGATGCAACGTCGATGCTGGGCGCCATGCCATGGGGCAGCGAACTGGTCCGGCAGGTGATGGCAAAGTGCTGCCTCTTCATGCCCTTCCAGAAGGCGATCGGCGGCATCTCCGGCTACTTCCTGGTTTCCTTCACCCCGCAAGCACTGAGCCTGGTGGAGGACAATCAGAAGAACCCGTCCTGGGCCATCCCCCGGCAGTTGAAGCTCGCGGCTCCGGTCGATCCCAAGATGCCGCTGTCGGGCGAGCGCACCGTCAATCTCGGACCGTTCTACGATCCCGAGCAAGGCAAGATGGTGGGCGGCGTCATCAATACCTTCTCCACCCTCGCCTTTGCCGAGACGACATTCGGTCTGCTGCGGGTCGAGCGGATGATCGGCCCGGTCAGCGAAATGAACCGGCGCTCGGAGCTGAACCGCGCCGCACTCGATGAATGGATGAGCAATTCACAGCTGTTCCAGCTCGGCGTCAGCGACAGGGAGCACCGCGGCGCCGCAGTCACCCTCATCAAGGTGGCGGACCAATCCGTCACCGACCCCGCGATCCACGCCCGCATCATCGCGCGCTCGAAGCAGCTTCTCGCCTATGACGGCATCACCCATCCCAACGGACTGCACGAACAGGGCCTCGATGTGGCGCGCTACATCAATGCCTTTCCGGGCACGCCGGGCGACTATCGCGCCTGGATCGGCGGCATCCGACCCGTCGAGGACATTCACGCGCTCCTCGACAACATGAAATATGCCTATCACCGCGCCCGCATCGTCGTGATGGAAGAGGAACTGGCGAAGCACGGCGTTAGCTTCCCGGCGCCTGCGCAGGCTGCGGGCCGGTCCCGCAAGGATGTTCCCGACCGGGTCTACAAGGTTCTGGTCTGCGATCACGTGGGCCTCAAGTTCAACAAGGACGGCAAGCCGGACTACAGCGCCGCGCAGGCGCATGCCGAGGCGCAGGGTGCGACGTTCCACAGCGACGTCCTCCCCGAAGATGCGAGGCTCGATCCCGGCATCCACTTCTTCTATCAGCCGCAGCTTTCCAAGCCCGAGGAGATCCGCTCCCTCACCGACCGCGGGCAGTATGACGCCGTCATCGCTGCGGCGACCTTCATTCCCAAGGAAGCTGTTTTCAGCGAAGGCGGTGTCCGCATCGGCACCGGCACGGGCAACATGGGGTCGCTGTCCTGGGGCGGCGGCAATGGTGAAGGCGGCGCGGCGCCGCTGATGAACACGCCGTCGTTCAACAGCCGGGCCACGGCGCAGATGTGCTTCAAGGCGCTGCTCAAGGTTCTGCCCGATCTACCCGTGGACGAGATGCACCGTCTGACTGCCGCAGGAAATTTCGACACCGGACGGGATCTCTCGAAGTTCCCGACGGAGAAGATCGAAGGCAAGCGCATCGGAATTATCGGTTACGGCAACATCGGCCGTGAATTGGCAAAGATCGCCCAGGCGTTCGGGATGACCGTGGCCATTCACGCCAGGTCCCGCCACCGCGAGTGGATCGAGTCGGAAGGCTTCATCTTCGCAGCGACTCCCGAGGATGCGGCCAGCGGCGCCGAAGTGCTCTCGGTTCACACCGGGCTTGGGCCGCTGAACGCGGCCACCGGCAAATATGCCAATGCCAACGTGGTCAGTGCATCCGTGCTGGCAGCCCTCAATGACGGTGCCGTCCTGCTGAACTACGACCGTGGCGAATGCGTCGATGCGGCGGCCCTCGATGCGGCCCTGGCGTCCGGCAAGATACGCCATGCGGCCATCGATGCCGATCTGTTCGTCGATGCGCAGACCGGGGCCAAGAGCGGACCCATGCTGCCCTACCTGCCATTGGCGGAAAAATACCCGGGCCGGCTGGAACTCCTGCCCCATGCTGCCGCCGACACCGAGCATGTCTCGCGCGTCGAAGGCGCGAGGCAGGCGATCGACCAGATCATCGCGGCCATCCGATACCGCGAGGTGATCAACCTCAAGGGCGACTTGCCCGCGGGCTATTCCGTCGGCGGGCCGCGGACCGTGGCAGGTGTCGGCAAATGCTCCGGCAGTGATGTGATCAGGGCCCTCGAGAGTGCCGACGACGCCCGGATGGCCCGGGCGGAAGTCGAATCCATGTCGGCGATCTGGGCGGCACTCACCTGTGCCACGACGGACGAGGCTCGCCAGATCCTCGTGTCACGGCATGGCGCGGAACTGGTCAGGAGCTTCAACAAATATGCCTCGCTCATGCGCAAGCTGGGGCTCGAAGGCCCCTATGCCTGAGGCAGGGCCTTCTCGACCAGTCTCGCCCAGAAGGCGGGGCCCTTCACCAGAAGGGCGTCGTTGAAGTTATAGCCGGGATCATGGAGCATGGGACCGGGCCCGGCTCCCAGGCCGAAGTAGCATGAGGGCAGTACTTCCTGCATCGCGGAGAAATCCTCCGAGAACATGAAGGGCCCCCGCATGTCGACCTTGGCTGCATCCTGGCCCATCTCGAGCGCCACTTCGCGCACCAGGGCGGCCTCATCGGCGGTATTGAAGCCGGCCGGATAGCTCCAGCTGTCGAGCCCGATCTGAACGTCTGCGGTACAGCCGTAGGACCGGGCATGCGCAATGGCGAGGTCCTTGATGCGGGTGAGTATCAGGTCGCGCACCGGCTTCGTGACCGTGCGGACGCCGACGAGGAGCCGGACCTCTTCGGGAATGACGGTGGCCATGGAGCCGCCGTTGATGGCGCCCACCGTGACCACCGCGGGATCATGCGGATCGAGATTGCGCGACACCACCGTCTGCAGGGCGACGACGAGGCTCGCCGCGGCCACCACGGGATCCACCGACTTGTGCGGCAGGGCACCATGCCCGCCAACGCCCCTCACCACGATGGTGAAGACGTCGCACGAGGCGGTGATCGGGCCCGGGCGCACGACGATCTGGCCTTCGGGTTCACCCGGCAGATTATGCAGCGCGAAAATGCGATCGCAGGGAAAACGGGTAAAGAGCCCGTCCTCGATCATGCGGAAAGCCCCACCTTCATCTTCCTCGGAAGGCTGGAAGATCAGCCGCACCGTGCCGTCGAAGTTCCCGCTTTCGGCAAGGTAGCGGGCCAGCCCCAGCAGCATGGTGGTGTGACCATCATGCCCGCAGGCATGCATCTTGCCCGGAAACTTCGAGGCATAGGAAAGGTTCGTCTGTTCCTGGATCGGGAGCGCGTCCATGTCGGCTCGGATGCCGATCACACGGCTGGACGAGCCGTTGCGAAGCGACGCGACCACCCCGGTCTTGGCAATTCCGGTCGCCACCTCGAAGCCCAGGCGGCGGCACTCCTTGGCCACGATGGCGGCCGTGCGTTCCTCCTGGAACAGCATTTCAGGATGCGCGTGGATATCCTGCCTGATGGCGGTGAGGTCCGGGAGATGCTTCTTGAGGATGTCCTCGATCATCGCTTTTGCGGAACCTTCTTCTCGATGTAACTGAATGCCCAGACGGTCACGAAGGTCAGGCACATGTAGATGACGGCGAGCAGCATCAGGGGCTCGTAGACGATATAGGTGTCCTGCGTGATGCGGTTGCGCACCACGCCCGCGAGGTCCATCACCGTCACCGTCATTGCCAGCGGGGTGGACTTCAGCTGAAGCACCACTTCGCCTGCAAGCGTCGGCAGAACCAGGCGCACGGCGCGCGGAAACCACACGCGGCTCAGCACCTTCCACGGCGACATGCCGAATGCGCGCGCGGCCTCCAGCTCACCCCTCGGCACGCCGAGAAAGGCGCCGCGCATGATCTCGCCTTCATATCCCGCAAAGCTGATGGTGAAGGCCAGCAACGCATACCAGAACGCGTCGAGGCGGATCAGCCACATGAAGTCCTTGTGGAACTCGGGAAAGACCGCGCCGATCTTCGGGAACAGCGAGCCGAGGCCATAATAGATCAGCCACAGCTGCAACAGCAGCGGCGTGCCGCGGATGACCGTGCAGAAGCCCTTTGCCAGGGCCGCCGCCCAAGGGGGCCCCGTCACCTGCACGAGGCCGATCGGCACGGCGAAAACCATGCCCAGTGCACAGGAGAAGATCCACAGCAGCAGGGTCAGCCACAGGCCCTTGATGAGCAGCGGATAATAGGTCGCCATCCAGCTCCACTGCGACACCCGCAGAAGCCAGTAGATAACTCCGGTCAAGATGGCCACAAGGATGAGAATGACCAAACCCTTGACGATGAACTTGAAGATATCGAAGCTCATGCGAGCTTCCTCTGTCCGCGCCGGAGCCGTTTTTCGAGTGCTGCGAAGCCGCGCTGCGACACCAGCGTGATGATCAGGTAGATCAGTCCGGCCGTCATGAAGAAGGTGAAGTACATTTTCGTGTTGCCCGCCGCCTGCCGCGTTGCCAGCGCCAGTTCGGTGTAGCCCACGACGGCGATCAGCGCCGTATCCTTGGTCACGATCAGCCAGAGATTGGCGAGGCCGGGAATGGCATAGGGCAGCATGGACGGGATGGTGATGCGCCGGAAGATGAGCCAGGGCGACATGCCGTAGGCCCTTGCGGCCTCCATCTGCCCGACCGGTATCGCCTGAATCGCCGCGCGCAGCACTTCCGTCGAATAGGCGCCCTGCACGAAGCCCAGCACCAGGACCGCGGCGGCAAAGCCGTTGATCGCGATGGCCGCGAAGCCCGAACTCTCCAGAAGCTGGTTGAGCGTCGCGGTGCCTGCGTAATAAAGGATCAGGATGAGAATGAGCTCAGGCACGGCGCGCACCAGGGTCGTGTAGCCCTGCATGATCGATCGCGTCAGCGTGCTGCCATAAAGCTTCGACATCGCGCCGACGATGCCGATGAAAAGCCCCAGGGCGTAGGCGAGCACCGCGATCGAGACGCTGACTGCAGCGCCGAACAGCAACTCGTCACCATAGCCGGTGGGGCCGAGTGAGAGGATTTCCGGGAATCCGGGTTGGCCGGCCATGATCGTCCTTGTGAAGAGCCTGTGCGGAGGGCATCCGCACAGGCTGATCGACAGGTTACTTGTCTTCGGGGGTCACGATGATCCCGATGAGGTCGGGATAGTTCTTGGTGATCTCCGAGAACTTCTTTTCCTTGGCGAGGACGGCGATGGCGGCGTTGATCTTGTCCCTGAGTGCCGTGTCTTCCTTGCGGACGCCGGCGCCCACGCCGACGCCGAGGACTTCGGTATCCTCGGGAACCGTACCCTTGAGCTCGCAGCACTGCTTGCCCTGGTCGGACTTCAGGAAGGCGTCGAGGGCCGTCGAGTCCGCCTGCACGTAGTCGACGCGCCCGGCCGCGAGGTCGTTGTTCGCTTCATCCTGGGTGGAGTATGTCTTGATCTCGGCCCCTGCCGGGACGAAATGCTTCTGCACGTACTTCTCGTGCGTGGTCGAGACCTGCACGCCGATCACCTTGCCCTTCAGGTGATCGGGGCTGATGTCCTTGTCGCCGTCCTTCGGACCGATCAGGTTGGACGGCGTGTTGTAATACATGTCCGAGAAGTCGATGGTCTTCTTGCGCTCGTTGGTGATCGACATCGACGAGAAGATCACGTCGATCTGCTTCGACGTCAGGGCCGGGATGATGCCATCCCACGCCACTTCGACCAGCTGGCACTTCTCGTTCATCTGTGCACAGAGTGCATTCATCAGATCGATTTCCCAGCCGACCCACTTTCCGGAGGCATCCTTCGAGGTATAGGGCGCGTAGGGCTCCGCGGCGACGCCGAACTTGATGTCGGCCATCGCGGCGGAAGAGGCTCCGAACATCAATCCGGCGGCCACGGCCACCAGCGCGATGCGACGAGTGAATTTCATTTTGCTTACTCCCTCTTGTCCGGGTGACGAATCCGCCCCGGTTTGTTGAAAGAACTCAGGCCGACGGCTCAGGCATGAGCCGAAGAAACGAACTGACGGCATCGGTCGCTGACGGGCGCGCCGAACACCTGCGACGGCGGCCCCTCCTCCTCGATCACGCCCTTGTAGAGGTAGATCACGTGGCTGGAGACACTTCTGGCAAACTTCATTTCATGGGTGACGAGGATCATGGTGCGGCCCTCGTCGGCGAGGTCGCGGATGACTTTCAGAACCTCGCCGACGAGTTCGGGGTCGAGGGCGGAGGTGGGTTCGTCGAACAGCATGACCTTGGGCTCCATGCACAAGGCACGCGCGATTGCGGCGCGCTGCTGCTGCCCGCCCGAAAGGAAGGCCGGATACTGATCGCGCTTTTCGAACAACCCCACCTTGTGAAGCAGCTTCTCGGCCCGCTCGATGGCCTCGGCCTTCGGGACGCCCAGCACGTGTACCGGCGCCTCGATCACATTCTGCAGGACCGTCATGTGCTGCCAGAGATTGAAGCTCTGGAACACCATTCCCAGCCGGGTACGGATACGCTCAAGCTGCTTGCGGTCGGAGGGATGGAGGTCTCCATCCTTGTGGCGCGTCAGCGCTACCTTTTCTCCGGTGACCTCGATCTGCCCCTGAGTCGGCATTTCGAGAAAGTTGATGCATCTGAGGAAGGTCGACTTGCCGGAGCCAGACGCACCGATCATCGAGACCACGGAGCCCTCGCGCGCCGTCAGGGAGACACCCTTGAGCACCTCGAGTTCGCCAAATCTCTTGTGAAGATCCGTAACCTGAACGGCCACCGGTCGATTCAAATCGTCCACCTTCACCGCAGCGTGCTGCACGCCGTCTCTCCCGTGACCCGACTGGGTCTTATTCTTTTCTGAGCGTACATTAACAAGAAAACCGGCAACTGCAATTGGGCAATTGACCGGTTTTCCTTCGTTTTCCGTGGCTTTCGCGAAACCAGGTCAGTCCGACTTGGCCTTTGGCTTGCGCTTCGCGGCCTTTTTCTCCGCCTTCTCGTCAACCTCGCCGTCGGCTTCCGCAGCGGCAGCGGGCAGTGCCTTGCGCACCGGGCGCCCCGGCAGAGCCTTTTCCTCGTCCCGGCTCAGATACTCGAAATGGAGGTCATCGCCGTTCAGCAGGATCCGCACCGTGCCGCCCTTGGCAAGCTTGCCGAACAGGACTTCTTCAGCCAGGGGCTTCTTGACGTGCTCCTGGATGATCCGGGCCAGGGGCCTGGCGCCCATCTGCTGGTCGTACCCCTTGCGGGCCAGCCAGTCGGCGGCTTCCGACGACAGCTCGATGTTGATCTGCCGTTCGGCAAGCTGCGCCTCGAGCTGCAGGACGAACTTCTCGACCACCTTGCGCACGATGGCGGGCGGCAGGTGAGCGAAGGGAATCACCGCGTCCAGACGGTTGCGGAACTCGGGCGTGAACATCCGCTGGATCGCTTCGGCATCGTCTCCCTGCCGGACGCTGTTGCCGAAGCCGATGGCCTCGCGCGCCATGTCCTGGGCGCCGGCGTTGGTCGTCATGATCAGGATGACGTTACGGAAGTCGACCGACTTGCCGTTGTGATCCGTCAGCTTGCCGTGATCCATCACCTGCAGCAGGATGTTGAACAGGTCGGGATGCGCCTTCTCGATCTCGTCCAGCAGCAGCACCGAATAGGGGTGCTGGTCGATGCCGTCGGTCAGCAATCCGCCCTGGTCGAAGCCCACGTAGCCCGGAGGCGCGCCGATCAGGCGGGAGACCGAGTGGCGCTCCATGTACTCCGACATGTCGAAGCGCAGCATGTTGACGCCCATGACCTCGGCGAGCCGCTTGGCCACTTCGGTCTTGCCCACGCCGGTGGGCCCCGAGAACAGGTAGCAGCCGATGGGCTTCTCCGGCTCGCGCAGGCCCGCACGGGCCAGCTTGATAGAGGCGGCCAGCGCATCGATCGCCTTGTCCTGGCCGAACACCATGCGGCGCAATTCGGTATCGAGGTTCTTGAGAACCGTCGCATCATCCTTCGACACGGTCTTGGCCGGTATGCGGGCCATGGTGGCAATCGTGGCCTCGATCTCCGGAACGCCGATCACCTTGCGCCGCTTGTCTTCGGTCAGCAGCATCTGCGAGGCACCGGTCTCGTCGATGACGTCGATCGCCTTGTCCGGCAGCTTGCGGTCGGCCATGTAGCGCGCCGAAAGCTGAACCGCCGTCTCGATGGCATCGTCGGTGTAGCGGACCTTGTGGAACTCCTCGTAATAGGGCTTGAGACCCTTGAGGATCTCGATGGCATCCGGGATCGAGGGCTCGTTGACATCGATCTTCTGGAACCGGCGGACCAGAGCCCGGTCCTTCTCGAAATGCTGGCGGTATTCCTTGTAGGTCGTCGACCCGATGCAGCGCAGGGCGCCGTTGGCAAGCGCCGGCTTCAGGAGGTTCGAGGCGTCCATGGACCCGCCCGACGTCGCGCCGGCGCCGATCACCGTATGAATTTCATCGATGAACATGATGGCGCCCGGGCGCGACTCGATCTCCTTGACCACCGCCTTGAGCCGCTCTTCGAAGTCGCCGCGATAGCGGGTGCCCGCGAGGAGCGCGCCCATGTCGAGCTGGTAGACGGTGCAGTTGAGCAGAACTTCCGGCACGTCGCCGTTGATGATCTTGCGGGCGAGACCTTCAGCGATCGCGGTCTTGCCGACGCCGGGGTCACCGACGAACAGCGGGTTGTTCTTCTGGCGCCGGCACAGGATCTGGATGGTGCGGCGGACCTCGGCCTCGCGGCCGATCAGCGGGTCGATCTTGCCTTCGCCGGCCTTCTTGTTGAGGTTGATGCAATAGGCATCGAGCGCGTCACCATCGCCCTTCTTCTTGGAGCCCATGTCCTCGCCGTCACTGTTGCCGGCGCCCTGCTGGTCCTGGTCGACGCCCCGCACGGGACGGGTCTCGGAAAGGCCGGAGCGCTTGGCGATGCCATGGGAAATGTAGTTCACCGCGTCATAGCGCGTCATGTCCTGCTCCTGCAGGAAATAGGCGGCATGGCTCTCGCGCTCGGCGAAGATCGCGACCAGAACGTTGGCCCCCGTCACCTCTTCACGGCCCGAGGACTGGACGTGGATCACCGCGCGCTGGATGACCCGCTGGAACCCGGCGGTGGGCTTCGAATCCTCGCGCTCGGCCGAAATCATCTGTCCGAGCTCGTTGTCGATGTAATTGGTCAGGCTGCGGCGCAGCACGTCGAGGTCGACGTTGCAGGCCTTCATGACGGCGGAGGCGTCCTTGTCGTCGGTCAGCGACAGCAGCAGGTGCTCGAGGGTCGCGTATTCGTGGCGGCGTTCATTGGCCAGTGCCAGGGCGCGGTGGAGCGCCTTTTCGAGACTGCGGGAGAATGTCGGCATGGCCTATTCCTTTTCCATCGTGCACTGGAGGGGATGCTGGTGGTTCCGTGCGAAATCCATGACTTGCGTCACCTTGGTCTCCGCCACTTCAAACGTGTAGACGCCGCAGACGCCCACGCCCTTCTGATGGACATGGAGCATGATGCGGGTGGCCTCTTCGCGTCCCTTGCCGAAAAACCGCTCCAGCACGTGCACGACGAATTCCATCGGCGTGTAGTCGTCGTTGAGCAGTAACACCTTGTAGAGCGAAGGCTTCTTGGTCTTCGCTTCGGTCCGGGTGATCACCCCTGTCTGATTGTCGTCGCGGTGGTTGGGCTGCTTCGGCATGGATACAAGTATATAGGTGCTTCGGCCTGGATGTGGAGGGGGTATTCACGGCTAAATCGCTGGGCTCGCCAAAGCACTACGAAATCGCGGCTTTGGCGGTTCGGTCCGGGCCTGGTTGGGCGGGGTGTCCGGTGATGCAAAACACCTGCGATCCGGGAGAGTTCCCCGGCTGGCATTCTCTCAGGATGGTGCGGCGCAGCAGGTTCGCCGAAAGTTCAGCCCTCGGCCAGCTGGAGAAGCCTGCGGGTCAGCGGGTGCTCAGCCTCGGCCGGAAGGTCGCCGATGCTGAAATGATTGTGACCGGGCACTTCCTCGTACCGGCAGGCGAGCCCTGCTCCGGCCCAGGCCGCCGCCAGCGAGCGCGCCTGGCGCCGAAATTCGAAGCTTTCCGCGGCCCCTACCCAGCTGTCGAAGGGAATCTTGTTCGGCATCGGCCACATCAGGGGGCTGGCAGCGAGCGCATCCGCCGGCGACAGGCGAAGGTCGTCATTGTAGGCCGTGGCCATGAGCGGGCGGAGGTCGAACAGGCCGCTGATCGACAGGCAAGCCTGGATGAGGTCGGGCCTCGCGCCATAGGCCTGCCAGTCGGTGGCCGCGAGTGCAGCGGCCAGGTGGCCACCGGCAGAATGACCCGTCACAACCATGCGTTTTCCCGTGCGCTGCCCGAGAAATAGGCAGCACTGCCGCATTTCGTCGATGATGTCGGCCACGCTCACCTCGGGGCACAGCGTGTAGCCGGGCACCGCGACCTCGAAGCCCGCATCATTGGCCGGCCCCGCGACGTGACTGAAGATCGACTTGTCGAAGCTTCGCCAGTAGCCACCGTGGATATAGACGATCAGCGGTCCCCGGGCGTCCCCGCTCGCGGGATGAAACAGATCCACCTTGTTGCGGGCCCTCGCGCCATAAGCGATGTCGCATTCGCCGCCGCGCGCTGCCCTAAAGGCTGCGGCATCCCTGTGCCAGCGGGCAATGATGTCCTGATGGTCCGGCACCATGGCCCGATTGTTGTATTCAGCCGAGAGATCCATCATTCGTGTCACTCCACTTACAAGAATTGCCGTGCCGCCGCACCGTGTGCCGCGCGCAGCTGGCCGAGGTCGATGCCCACGGGCATGCCGTCGATGACGCGCCACCTCCCCCCGATCATCACCCGGTCCGCGCGATGGGCGCCGCACAGCACAAGCGCCGCCAGCGGATCGCCCGCCCCCGAGAAGCGAAGTTCGTCCAGCGTGAACAGCGCCAGGTCCGCCTCCTTGCCCACGGCGATCTCGCCGATGTCGTTCCGTCCGAGGCAGCGCGCCGATCCCTGGGTGGCCCAGCGCAGCGCATCGACATGCGTCACCGATGCATCGTAGGTCAGCCGGTTGATCATCAGGGCGTGGCGCACGCCCTCCATCAGGTTCGAGGAATCATTGGAGGCGGAACCATCGACCCCAAGCCCGACGGGCGCGCCGGCGGCCTCGAGTTCCCGCGTCCGGCACTGCCCGGAGGCGAGCACCATGTTCGATGTCGGGCAGTGGCAGACGCCGACGCCATGCCGTCCGAGGCGCTTCACGTCGGCGTCGTCGAAATGAATGCCATGGGCAAGCCAGGTCCGGTCGCTGAGCCACCCCGCATCCTCGAGATAATCCAGCGGACTCATGCCGAACATCGCCCTGCAATAGGCGTCCTCGTCCCGTGTCTCCGCCAGGTGGGTGTGAAGGCGGCAGTCGTGCTGTTCGGCCAGTTCCCCGCACGACCGCATCAGCGACCGGGTGACGCTGAAGGGCGAACACGGCGCCAGCGCGATCTGGATCGTCGCTCCGGCACCGCGTTCATGGTACTTGCCGATGACCCGCTCGCAGTCGGCCAGGATCGTGTCCTCGTCCTGCACCACGGAATCGGGCGGCAGGCCGCCATCCTTCACCGAGAGGTTCATCGCGCCGCGGGTGACCGTCATGCGCATGCCGATCCGCCGCGCCTCTTCGACCTGGATATCCATCGCGTCGTCGAGCTTGGCCGGAAACAGGTAATGGTGATCGGACGTCGTGGTGACACCGGACATCAGCAGCTCCGTCAGCGCCAGTCGGGTGCCGAGGCGCATCGCATCCGGCGTCAGGCGGGCCCACACCGGATAGAGCGCCTTCAGCCAGTCGAAGAGTTCCTTGTTGATGGCCTGCGGGTGGGCGCGCGTCAGGGTCTGGTAGAAGTGATGGTGGGTGTTGACGAGCCCGGGCAGAACGACATGGCGCGAGCCGTCGAAGATCTCGTCAACCGGAGCGGATGGCTTCTGCCCCCGCGTCAACAACTCGGCGATGCGCCCGTTTCGCAGCACAATTCCACCGGGAGCGGACCCCAGCACGGCCAACGGAGAAGTTATCCAGAGACTGCGCATTTCATTACCTAAGGGTTTGCTGGGGTTGAACTTTGGGTCCACTTCGGTTCACAATACATGGCACGGGCCTACGGGCGCTGCCAAGAAGCACCCTCGCAATCGGCCCAACAGGGAGCAGACACATGACGTTCTTCAAAACAGCGGTTTCATCGCTTGCCGCGCTGGCAACCCTTGCAAGCCTCGCCATGGCGCAGGAAGCGAAGAAGGAGATGGGCGCCGGCGAAGGCGAAGTCGATATCGTCGCATGGCCGGGCTACATCGAGCGCGGCGAGTCGGACAAGAATTACGACTGGGTCACCGGCTTCGAAAAGGAGACGGGCTGCAAGGTCAACGTCAAGACGGCGGCCACCTCCGACGAGATGGTGACCCTGATGAACCAGGGCGGCTTCGACCTCGTCACCGCCTCCGGCGACGCTTCGCTGCGTCTCGTGGCGGGCAAGAAGGTGCAGCCGATCAACATCTCGCTCATCAAGGACTGGGGCACGCTGGACGACCGACTGAAGGACGCGCCGTGGCACACGGTGGATGGCGTTCATTACGGCGTTCCCTACCAGTGGGGCCCCAACGTGCTGGCCTACAACACCAAGGTGTTCAAGGATGCGCCGAAGAGCTGGGCCGTCGTCTTCCAGGAGCAGACGCTGCCCGACGGCAAGTCGAACAAGGGCCGGGTCCAGGCTTATGACGGCCCGATCTACATCGCCGATGCGGCGCTGTTCCTGATGAAGACCAAGCCGGAACTCGGCATCAAGAACCCCTACGAACTGAACCAGCAGCAGTTCGATGCGGCGATCGAACTGCTCAAGGCGCAGCGCCAGCTCGTCGGTCGCTACTGGCACGACGCCAATGTGCAGGTGGACGACTTCAAGAACGAGGGCGTCGTCGCCTCGTCCTCCTGGCCGTTCCAGGTGAACCTGCTCGAGGCCGACAAGCAGCCCGTCGCCTCCACGATCCCGGACGAAGGCGCCACCGGCTGGGCCGACACGACCATGATGCACGCCAGCGCGCCGCATCCGAACTGCGCATACATGTGGCTGAACCACTCGCTGCAGCCGAAGCTGCAGGGTGACCTCGCCGCCTGGTTCGGTTCAGTCCCGACGGTTCCGGCCGCCTGCAAGGGCAACGCCCTGCTCACGGATACCGGCTGCGCCACCAACGGGTCCGAGAACTTCGACAAGATCTGGTTCTGGCGCACGCCCACGTCCAAGTGCGAGGCGGGTGGCTGCGTGCCCTATTCGCAATGGGACAAGGCCTATCGCGAAGTGATGAGTCAGTAAGGCTCAAGCAACCAACCACGCTTGACCCCGGCCCCACAGGCCGGGGTCTTCGGTTCAGGACCCATCATGCCAGCAGCCGTCAGCTTCCAGCACGTGTCGCGACATTTCGGCCAGGTCAAGGCCGTCGATGACGTCTCCCTCGACATTGCCGAAGGAGAGTTCTTCGCCATGCTGGGCCCCTCCGGCTCGGGCAAGACCACCTGCCTCCGCCTGATCGCCGGCTTCGAGCAGCCGACCTCCGGCCACATCGAGATCTTCGGCGAAACCGCAGAGGGGCTTCCGCCCTACAAGCGCAACGTCAACACGGTCTTCCAGGACTATGCCCTTTTCCCGCACATGACCGTGGGCGAGAACGTCGCTTACGGCCTGATGATCAAGGGCGTGGCCCGTGCCGAACGTGAGGCCAAGGCGCTGGAGGCCCTCGCCATGGTCAAGCTCAAGGGCTTCGACCAGCGCCGCCCTTCGCAGCTTTCGGGCGGCCAGCGCCAGCGCGTGGCGCTCGCGCGTGCCCTCGTCAACCAGCCCAAGGTGCTCCTCCTCGACGAGCCGCTGGGCGCGCTCGATCTCAAGCTCCGCGAGCAGATGCAGGAAGAATTGAAGGCGCTGCAGAAGCAGCTGGGCATCACCTTCGTCTTCGTCACCCATGACCAGGGCGAGGCGCTGTCCATGGCCAACCGCGTGGCCATCTTCAACGACGGCAAGATCGTGCAGGCCGGCTCGCCGGCCGATGTCTACGAGCGGCCGTGTTCGCGCTTCGTGGCGGATTTCGTCGGTTCCTCCAATGTGCTGCCGCCGGACTTCGCCGCCGCTCATGGCGGAACCCATGCATGGACAAGTCTTCGGCCGGAGAAGATCCGCATCGCCGCCGCCGGAGAAACACGGGGCCACGGCCAGTTCGCCGCGTCGGGCCGTGTCACCTCCGTCCAGTATCAGGGCGCCATCACGCGGGTGGCGATCGACGTGAATGGCACCCGCATCGCGGCTGCCCTTCCTGCGGGCGTAGCCGACATCCAGGAGGGCCAGGCCCTGTCGCTCGCCTGGGCTGCCGACAGCCTCGTCGCCATGGAGCCGGCATGAGCGCCGCCGTCGCCAACAGCTCTCGCGGCGGGCTCTCGGATTTCTTCTACCGCAATTCGGGCCTTCTCACGCTCGCCCTGCTGTTGCCCCCGCTGCTGTGGATCGGCGTCGTCTATCTGGGCTCGCTCTTCGCGCTTCTCCTGCAGAGCTTCTATTCGCTGGATGAATTCTCGGGCCTCGTCGTCCACGAGTTCACGCTCTCGACCTATGAACAGCTGTTCACCGCGACGAACCTGACGATCATCCTGCGCACCGCCGTGATGGCCGCACTCGTCACCGTCGCGAGCGCCATCGTCGCCTTCCCCATCGCCTATTACGCGGCGCGCTACGCCCGCGGCGGATGGAAGGCGCTGTTCTACATCGCGGTGATGATGCCGCTATGGTCGAGCTACCTCGTCAAGGTCTATGCCTGGAAGCTGATCCTCGCCAAGGAAGGCATCGTCACCTGGGTCGCCGACAAGCTCCATCTGGGCTGGCTGCTCGACGCACTGCTCTCGGTGCCGGTGATCGGCGGCGCGTCGCTGTCCTTCAGCTACATCGGCACCTTCATCGTCTTCCTCTACATCTGGCTGCCCTACATGATCCTGCCGACCCAGGCGGCACTGGAGCGCGTGCCGAAGAACTTCATCGAGGCCTCGGCCGATCTCGGCGCCTCGCCGCGCCAGACATTCCGGACGGTGATCCTGCCGCTGGCGATGCCGGGTGTCATCGCCGGCTCGATCTTCACTTTCTCGCTGACGCTGGGCGACTACATCATCCCGCAGATCGTCGGCAATTCGCGGCCCTTCATCGGCACCACGGTCTATGCGCTGCAGGGCACGGCGGGCGACATTCCGCTTGCCGCCGCCTTCACCGTGGTTCCCGTCGTCATCATGGGCATCTACCTGATGATCGCCCGCCGGCTGGGAGCCTTCGATGCGCTCTGAACCCGGTGCAACACTGCCGCTGAAGGCTGCTGCGGTCGGCGGACTGCTGTTCCTCCACATCCCGCTGGCCCTCATCATCCTCTATGCCTTCACCACCGAGGAGAAGAGCTTCCAGTTCCCGCCGCCGGGCCTGACGCTGCACTGGTTCTCCGTCGCCTGGTTCGACCGCCCGGACATCTGGGGTCCGCTGGGGCTCTCGGTGCAGGTCGCGGTGCTGGCCACGCTGATCGCATTGGTGCTGGGAACGCTTGCGGCCGCCGCCCTGTGGCGTGCGACCTTCTTCGGCAAGGATTCGCTGTCGCTGCTCTTCATCCTGCCGATCGCCCTTCCGGGCATCATCACCGGTATTGCCCTGCGGTCCGCCTTCGACATCATGTCGATCCCGTTCTCGACCTGGACCATCGTGCTGGGCCACGCCACCTTCTGCATCGTGGTGGTCTACAACAACGCGCTCGCCCGCTTCCGGCGGCTGTCGGGCAGCATGATCGAAGCGTCGATGGATCTGGGCGCGAACGGCCCGCAGACCTTCCGGCACGTGATCCTGCCGCAGATCGCCTCCGCCCTGCTGGCGGGCGGAATGCTGGCCTTCGCGCTCTCCTTCGACGAGGTGATCGTCACCACCTTCACCGCCGGCCAGCAGGCGACACTGCCGATCTGGATGCTGAACGAGCTGATCCGCCCGCGCCAGCGCCCGGTCACCAACGTGGTGGCGCTGATCGTGATCGCCGTGACCTTCCTGCCTATCCTCGCCGCCTATTACCTGACGCGCGAGGGTGAGCACACGGGCGGTTCGGGGAAGTGAGCTAGCCCGGCTCGCCCACGGCAAGCGTTGCGAAACTCTCGAAGAACTGGGCTGAGAGCTGACGGGCAGTCGGCTCGATGAAGCGCTGCGCCAGGCTGGCGATCTTGCCGGTCACCTGGGCATCGACGTCATAGATCATCTTGGTGCCCTCCGGCACCTCCTCGAGGCGGACATTGGCGCCGCCGATGGCGCCGCCCATCATCGACTTGCCCTCGCCCTGGATGCGGTAGCCATTGGGCGGATCGAGATCGGAGAGCGTGACGGCGCCTTTGAAGCTGGCCTTCACCGGGCCCATCTTCACCGTCACCTTGGCTTCCATCTCGGTGTCGGACTTCTTGACGATCTCCTCGCAGCCAGGAATGGCCTGGCGCAGCACTTCCGGGTCATTGAGCGCCTGCCACACCTTCATGCGGGGCACGGGGATGATTACCTCGTCCGAAAGCTTCATGTCGTCCTCCCAAGTTTCCGGCGATTATGACGCGATATCGCCGCGCTTCCACTGTTCCTTCGTCGCAATCCGGAAATCTTCGAAGCGGTTTTCGGAAATTGCCGTCCGGATGCCCTGCATCAGCGACTGGTAATATGCGATGTTGGCCCAGGACAGCAGCATCATGCCGAGCAGCTCGCCCGACCGGATCAGGTGGTGCAGGTAGGCCCGGGAATACTGCGACAGCGCGGGGCATGGGTGCTCCGGGTCCAGCGGGCGCGGGTCATCGGCGTGCCTGGCGTTGCGCAGGTTGATCTTTCCGAAGCGGGTGAAGGCCTGGCCGTGACGCCCCGAACGCGTGGGCAGCACGCAGTCGAACATGTCGATGCCACGGGCGACGGATTCCAGGATATCCTCCGGCGTTCCCACGCCCATCAGGTAGCGCGGCCGGTCATCGGGCAGATGCGGGATCGTATGCTCGATGGCCTGCAGCATCAGCTCATGCCCCTCGCCCACCGCCAGGCCGCCGATGGCATAGCCCTCGAAGCCGATGGATTTCAGCCCCTCGGCACTCTCCTTGCGGAGCTTTGGGTTGATGCCGCCCTGTACGATGCCGAAATTGCCCCGCCCCGGCTGGCGCCCGAAGGCGCGGCGGGAGCGCTCGGCCCAGCGCAGCGACAGCTGCATGGCCCTTTCGGCTTCCTTCTCGGTGTGGGGGTACTGGATGCACTGGTCGAGCTGCATCTGGATGTCGGAGCCCAGAAGCCGCTGGATCTCCATCGCCCGCTCTGGCGACAGCTCATGTTTCCGCCCGTCGATGTGCGACTGGAACATCGCCGACTGCTCGGTGATCTTGCGGATCTTGGAGAGCGACATGATCTGGAAGCCGCCGGAATCGGTCAGGATCGGGCGCTTCCAGCCGATGAAGTGATGGAGGCCGCCAAGCTTCGCCACCTCCTCCGCCCCCGGCCGCAGCATCAGGTGATAGGTGTTGCCGAGGATGATGTCGGCCCCCGTCCCCTCCACCTGGTCGAGGTAGAGGCCCTTCACCGTGCCGACCGTGCCGACCGGCATGAAGCCGGGGGTGCGGATGTCGCCATGGAGCGTGTGGACGGTGCCCAGACGCGCGATGCCGTCCGTGCCGTGAAGCGTGAAGCCGAATTCAGTGGTCTTTTCTGGAAGAGTCATGGCGCGGGGAATAGCAGGCTGGAGTCGCCGTAGGAATAGAACCGATAGTCATGCGCGATGGCATGGGCATAGGCCTGGCGCATGCGGTCCACCCCGGCGAAGGCCGAGACCAGCATGAACAGCGTCGACTTCGGCAGGTGGAAATTGGTCACCAGCAGGTCCACCGCCCGAAACCTGTAGCCCGGCGTGATGAAAATCTCGGTCGTGCCGGAGAAGGGCTCGAGCCCGGAGCTTTCGAGAAGCCGCAGCGAGGTGGTGCCGACCGCGACGATCCGGCCCCCCTTGGCACGCGCAGCCTTCAGCCGCTCGCAGGTGGCGGCGGTCACCTCGCCCCACTCGGCATGCATCTTGTGGTCCTTGGTGTCCTCCGCCTTGACTGGCAGGAAGGTTCCGGCACCGACATGAAGCGTCACGAATTCCTGCGTAATTCCAGCAGTTTGCAAGCGCTCCATCACCTGTGGCGTGAAGTGCAGGCCGGCGGTGGGCGCAGCCACGGCGCCCTCCTTCTGGGCATAAATGGTCTGGTAGTCCGCCTTGTCCTGTTCGTCGGTGCCGCGCTTGCCAGCGATGTAGGGTGGCAGCGGCATCTCGCCGACGATGGCGATGGCCTCGTCCAGCGCGGGCCCGTGGAAATCGAAGGCAAGCGTCACCTCTCCCGCCTCGCCCTTCTCCTCAACAGTCGCATCCAAGCTCCCGAGAAGACACACTTTTCCGTCACCACCAAAGCGCACGCGATCGCCCTTTTCCAGCTTCTTGGCGGGCTTCACGAAGGCCTTCCAGCGGCTGCCATCGAGGCGCATGTGCAGCAGCGCCTCGATCTTGGGCGTGGTGCCCAGACGGCCCATCCGGTGGCCCGACAGAGCAGCAGGGATCACCCGGGTGTTGTTGAATACCAGCACGTCACCGGCGCGGAGCAGACCGTGGAGGTCGCGGAAGACGCGGTCCTCCAGCGAGTCCTGGCGGACGACGAGCAGCTTCGAGGCGTCGCGCGGCGAGGCCGGGCGGAGCGCGATGCGCTCGGGCGGAAGCTCGAAGTCGAAGTCGGAAACGCGCATGCTGACCCCAAAAAAGAAACCCCAAAACGTCATCCCGGCGAAAGCCGGGACCCCGCTTTGGGGACCACTCGTGCGGAAAGCGGGGCCCCGGCTTTCGCCGGGGTGACGGCTTTCAGTCCTTTACTTCGCGTCGGCCGCGACCTGCATCTTGGCGATCTTGTCCGGCTCGCGCACGGGTTCGCCGCGCTTGATGCCGTCGACGATGTCCATGCCCTCCGTCACCTTTCCCCACACCGTGTACTGGCGGTCGAGGAAGCCGGCGTCGCCGAAGCAGATGAAGAACTGGCTGTTGGCCGAGTCCGGGTTCTGCGAGCGGGCCATGGAGCAGACGCCGCGCACATGCGGCTCCTTGGAGAATTCCTGCTTCAGGTTCGGCTTCTTGGAGCCGCCCATGCCGGCGCTGCCGGGGCTGAAGCTGGCAGACGTGGTGTTGCCATACTGCACGTCGCCACCCTGGGCCATGAAGCCCTCGATGACGCGGTGGAAGACCACGCCGTCATAGGCGCCCTCGCGGGCCAGTTCCTTGATGCGCGCGACATGGTTCGGCGCCAGGTCCGGACGGAGCGCGATGGTGACGCGGCCCTTGGCTTCGCCCTTGGCGTTGGCAACGTCGAGATAGAGGGTGTTTTCGAGATCGGCCATGTTCTTACTCCACCGTGACCTTGGTCATCTTGTCGGGATTTGCGGGCGGTTCGCCGCGCTCGATCTTGTCGACGCATTCCATGCCCTTGTCGTCGACCTGGCCCCACACCGTGTATTGGCCGTTCAGGAAGTCGCCGGGCGCGAACATGATGAAGAACTGGCTGTTGGCGGAATCGGGGTCCGACGAGCGGGCCATGCCCACGGTGCCGCGCTTGAACGGCTCCTGGGTGAACTCGGCCTTGATGTTGGGAAGCTTGGAGCCGCCCATGCCGGTGCCGGTCGGGTCACCGGTCTGGGCCATGAAGCCGTCGATCACGCGGTGGAAGATGATGCCGTTGTAGAAGCCTTCCTTGGCGAGCTTGGTGATCTGCGCCACGTGCTTCGGCGCCAAGTCCGGGCGGAGCGTGATCTCGAAGGAGCAGCCCTTGCTTGTCTCCACCTTGAGTTTCTCCGCGGCCAGCGCCGGGGTCGCGATGAGGCCCGCCGCCAGCGCGGCCAGTGCCAGTTTCCTGATCATGGTATCTCCCATTGTTGTCGGTGCCGTTCCTGAGGGGACAGGAACAAAATGTCAATGCGAAGGCTTCAGCGCCCCGCCGATCGCCTGAGCCATGACCTCCTGCGCCTCCCTGGGGATGAACAGGGTGATGTCACCCCCCATGCGGGCAATCTGCTTCACCAGCGAGGACGCGATCATGCGCGTCGCGGGCGAGGCCGCGAGGAAGACCGTCTCGATGTCGGGCGCCATGGCGCCGTTCATCTGGCCCATCTGGACCTCGTAGTCGAAGTCGGTTGCATCCCTGAGGCCCCGGACGATGACGCCGGCATGGTTCTTGCGGGCGGCATCCACCGCCAGCCCGTCGAATGTCGTGACCGTGATCTTCACGCCGGTGTGCTCGGCGATGGGCCTGGTCACCTGCTCCAGAAGGGCGATCCGTGTCTCGTCCGGGATCAGCGCCTGCTTGCCGTGGTGGACACCCACTCCGAGGACCAGCTTGTCGACCAGTCGCGCGGCCCTGGCGATGATGTCGAGGTGACCATAGGTGACCGGGTCGAAGGAGCCCGGATAGAAGCCGGTGCGTGCCATCTCAGCGCCCTTTCAGTGCCATCCAGATGCCGCCGCCCATGAGGAAGCAGCCGCTGACGATTTCGAGAGCGCGGATGCGCGAGCGTGACAGGAAGGTGCCGGCCTTGCCCGCCATCAGCGCATACATCACATCGCCGAAGCCGGCGATCGCCATGAAGGTGGCGCCGAGGATCAGGATCTGCTGCATGGCATTGGCCTCGGGCGTGATGAAGGGCGGGATCAGCGCGCCGAACAGCACCAGCATCTTCGGGTTGGACATGATGACGATGAAACCCTGCAGGAAGAAGCTGCCCCTTGGCCGCGCCCGGTCCACCGCCACCGCGAGGTCGCCGTTGGAGCGGAACAGCTTGATCGCCAGCCAGACGAGATAGAGCGCACCCGCCCAGCGCAGCGCGTCGAACCACACCCCCATCACCTTGATGGCCGCCCCCAGTCCGAGTGCTGCAATGGCGAGCCAGATGACGAAGCCCGCCTGGGTGCCCGCCACGTTCAGGAGCCCGGCGCGATGGCCGTAGCGAAGGCTGTTGGCGATGATGACGGTGACGGTCGGCCCCGGCACGAAGGCCAGCGCCGCCGCAGCGGCCGTGAAGGCGAGGTAGGATTCAAGCATCATGGCGGGGTCTCCTGGAAGCAACTAGCCACGGACGGAAGATGGAGGCAAGGACCTCTGCCAAGGCCCGTCATCCCGGCGAAGGCCGGGATCCAGCTTTGGGTCAGCACGCGAGGACAGAGAAGCTGGATCCCGGCCTTCGCCGGGATGACGGCACACACAAGGATGACCGCACACAAGACGGCACACAAGTTGTGGCGCCTCAGCCTTCGCCCTCCTCGCCGTCCTCCTCGGTGATGTGCTCGACCGAGACCACGTGCTCGTCATCCGCCGCGTTGATGATGATGACCCCTTGGGTCGACCGCCCCGCCTTGCGGATGCCGTTCACGGGCGTGCGGATCAGCTGGCCGCCATCCGTCACCAGCATGATCTGGTCGGCGTCCTCGACGGGGAAGCTCGCTACCAGCGGGCCGTTGCGCTCGTTCACCGCCATGGCGACGATGCCTTTGCCGCCGCGGCCGGTGATGCGGTACTCGTAGGACGAGGTTCGCTTGCCATAGCCATTGGCGGAGATCGTCAGGATCACCTGCTCGGCAGCGCCCATCTCGGCATAGCGCTCCTGGGCGAGCGTCGTCTCGGAGGATGCCTCCTCGTCGCTGCCATTCGTGTCCTGCTCCTCGCCCGCCACCGCGCGCGACATCTTGATGAAGGCGGCGCGCTCATCCGAAGAGGCATCGACATGGCGCAGGATCGACATCGAGATGAGCCGGTCCTCGCCCTCCAGCCGGATGCCACGCACGCCGGTCGAGTCACGGCCCTTGAACACGCGCACCTCGTCGACGGGGAAGCGGATGCACTGGCCTTGCGCAGTGGTGAGCAGCACGTCGTCCTTCTCGGTGCAGATCTCGACGCCGGCGATCATGTCGCCGTCATCGAGCTTCATGGCGATCTTGCCCGCGCGGTTGATCTGCTCGAAGTCCGAAATCTCGTTCCGCCGCACCGTGCCGGAGCGCGTGGCGAACATCAGGAACTGCCCTTCGGCCTCCGCCGCCGTTTCCGGCATCGGCAGGATCGTGGTGATGCGCTCGTCCTGCTCCAGCGGCAGCAGGTTGATCAGCGCCTTGCCGCGCGACTGGGGCGTGCCGAGCGGCAGGCGCCAGACCTTGAGGCGATAGACCATGCCGGCGGAGGAGAAGAACAGGATGGGCGTGTGGGTCGACGCCACGAAAAGCTTGGTGACGAAGTCCTCCTCACGCGTGCCGCCGGCCCCGCGGCCCTTGCCGCCGCGGCGCTGCGCGCGGTAGGTCGACAGCGGCACGCGCTTGACGTAGCCGGCGTGGCTCACGGTCACCACCATATCCTCGCGCTGGATCAGGTCCTCGTCCTCGACCTCGCCCTCGTTCTCGACGATCTCGGTGCGGCGCGGGGTTGCGAACTCGTTGCGGATCTCGGTGAGCTCGTCCTTGATGATGCCGAGCACCCGGGCGCGCGAGCGCAGGATGTCGAGGTAGTCCTTGATCTCCTCGGCGAGCTTCTGCAGTTCCTCGGCGATCTCGTCGCGGCCCAGTGCCGTGAGGCGCTGCAAGCGCAGGTCGAGAATGGCGCGGGCCTGTTCGTCGGAGAGGCGGTAAGTGCCCTCCTCCGTCAGAGTGTGGCGCGGATCGGCGATGAGCGCGATCAGCGGCGCCATGTCCTTGGCCGGCCAGTCGCGCGCCATCAGCGCCTCGCGCGCCTCGCCCGCATCCTTCGAGGTGCGGATGAGGCGGATCACCTCGTCGATATTGGCCACGGCAATGGCGAGGCCTACCAACACATGCGCGCGGTCGCGCGCCTTGTTGAGCAGGAACTTGGTGCGCCGCGTGACCACTTCCTCGCGGAAGGCCACGAAGGCCTGCAGCAGGTCCTTCAGGTTCATCAGCTCCGGCCGCCCGCCTGTCAGGCAGACGTTGTTGATGCCGAAGGTCGACTGCAGCGGCGTGAAGCGATAGAGCTGGTTCAGCACGATCTCGGCCATCGCGTCGCGCTTCAGCTCGATGACGACGCGCATGCCCTGGCGGTCGGACTCGTCGCGGATATCGGAAATGCCCTCGAGCTTCTTCTCGCGGACGAGTTCCGCGATGCGCTCGATCATCAGCGCCTTGTTCACCTGGTAGGGAATCTCGGTGACGATCAGCGCCTCGCGCTCCTTGCGGATTTCCTCCACCTCGACGCGGGCGCGCATGACCACCGAGCCGCGGCCCGTATGCGCCGCCGACTTGATGCCGACGCGGCCGAGGATGAGGCCGCCCGTCGGGAAGTCGGGGCCCGGGATAATTTCGATCAGGTCATCGATACCGACGCCCGGATTGTCGATCACCGCGATGCAGGCATCGATCACTTCGCCCAGATTATGCGGCGCCATGTTGGTCGCCATGCCCACCGCGATGCCGCCGGAGCCGTTGACCAGCAGATTGGGAAAGCGCGCCGGCAGCACCGTCGGCTCGCGTTCGGAATTGTCATAGTTGGCCTGGAACTCGACGGTGTCCTTGTCGATGTCCTCGAGCAGTGCATGCGCGACCTTCGCCATGCGGGACTCGGTGTAACGCATGGCCGCCGGCGGGTCGCCGTCGACCGAGCCGAAATTGCCCTGGCCATCGATCAGCGGAAGCCTGAGCGAGAAGTCCTGCGCCATGCGCACCAGCGCGTCGTAGATCGACTGGTCGCCATGCGGGTGATACTTACCGATGACGTCGCCGACGATGCGCGCCGATTTCCGGTAGGCCTTGTTCCAGTCGTAGCCATTCTCGTTCATCGAGAACAGGATGCGCCGATGCACCGGCTTCAGCCCGTCACGCACGTCGGGGAGCGCGCGGCTGACGATCACGCTCATCGCGTAATCGAGATAGCTTTTCCGCATCTCCTCTTCGATGGAGATGGGGGCGATCTCGGAAGGATTGGAGGGCGGAACGGAGCCCTTCTGGTCGTCGTTGTCGGCCACGGAAAACCTGTAATCTAGCCCGGGAAAATCACTCCGAACCGAAGCCTGCGCGGCAACGATTCGGCGGTCCTCCCAACTTAGGTGGAGAGGCCCGCCGGCACAATGAAAAGCTGTTGATTTTCCGGCCTAAACGGCAGTTTTCGGACGTCTCGAACCGGGCCGTTTCCCGCCCCTCCGGAAAGGTCTCAGAACGGCACTTCGTCGTCGAGGTCGCGGGCCGGGATGGTGGCCCTTCCGCCAGCACCGCCACGCGGCCGGTCCATCGGGCTCGACTGGCCGAATTCGTCGCCGCCGCCGAAGCCGCCGCCGGCGCCCTCGCCTGCTCCACCGCGCCCGCCGATCATGGTCAACACGCTGTTGAAGCCCTGCAGCACCACCTCGGTCGAATACTTCTCGACGCCGTCCTTGTCGGTATACTTGCGGGTCTGGAGCTGGCCCTCGATATAGACGGTCGAACCCTTCTTCAGATACTGCTCAGCCACCTTGGCGAGGCCTTCGCTGAAGATCACCACGCGGTGCCACTCTGTCTTTTCCTTGCGCTCGCCGGTGTTGCGGTCACGCCAGCTCTCCGAGGTGGCGAGCGACAGGTTGACGATGGGCTTGCCATCCTGGGTGTGGCGCACTTCCGGATCGCGGCCGAGATTGCCGACGAGAATGACCTTGTTCACCGATCCTGCCATGACACCACTCCTTGATTTCCGGGCACCCTAGTCAAAGGCCGCGCGCGGCACAGCAACGCTCGGCGCCTTATCCACACCGCATCTATAGTTCTCTTTTTGTTCCAGCGCAAGCGTCCTAGCGTGATGAGAACGATGGAGGTTCGACATGATCCGCGCACTCGAGACCGAGAAAGCCCCGAAGCCCCTCTCCGCCTATGCCCAGGGGATCGCGATTCCGCCCGGCCACCGGGTGGTCCACGTCTCGGGACAGGTGGGCGTGACACTGGACGGCCAGATCCCGGCCGACCCGGCCCGCCAGCATGAGCTGGCCTGGGAGAATGCGCTGGCCGTGCTCGCGGCCGCCGGCATGGACCACACCCACATCGTGGACGCGCATTGCTACATCACCGAGCGCGCGCATCTCGGCCTCTACCGCGCGACGCGAGACCGGTTCCTGAAAGGACACAGGCCCGCCGCGACGCTTCTCATCGTGGCAGGCCTGGCTGACGAACGGCTGGTGGTCGAAGTCGACCTAGTGGCTGCGGTTGAGGCAGCGGGCCCGGCCACATGAGGCCGAGCCGTCGAAACGGGTTAGCGGCGCTTGAGCAGACCGAACAGCGGGTTACGACGGGCATGGGCGCGCTCCTTCGCAGGCGCAGCATGATGCTCAGCGTCTTTTGACTGCATCATGGCAGTCTGGTAAACATTTGAATAGGTGTCCAAAATCCAGTTCATGATATCTCTCCTCGGCTTTCAAATCGGTTTGTCTTGAACGTCCCCAATATGTTCCTTTCGCTCTTGCAACACAAACGGCATTAAACTACGCTGCCTGTAACAAAAACTCACAGGTTCGCTCTTGGGACGCCGTCTGCCATCGCTCAATGCCCTGAAGGCCTTCGAAGCCGCCGCCCGGCTCGAAAGCTTCACCGATGCCGCGGCCGAGCTTTTCGTGACCCACGCCGCCATCAGCCGGCACGTGCGCGACCTCGAGGACTGGCTCGGCACGCCGCTGTTCCTGCGCACCGGGCGCGGCGTGGCGCTGACCGAGGCCGGCGGCCGCTTCGCGCTCCGCCTCACGCCCCTCTTCGACCAGCTGGCCGACGCCACCCGCGAGGCCGCGGCGGTGGGCGACGTGCGCCAGCTCAAGGTCTCGGTCGAACCCTCGATCGCCTCGCGCTGGCTGGTGCCGCGCCTCGGCCGCTTCAACGAGCTCCACCCCGACATCGAGCTCGCGATCGATCCCACCGGCAAGTTCGCCGATTTCCGCTCGGGCGAGGCCGATGTCGGCATCCGCTATGGTGCGGGCCAGTGGGATGACGTCGAGGCGCAAAAGCTCACCGATGCGATGATCTTCCCTGTCTGCGCTCCGAAGCTCCTGAAGGGCCGCAGCGATCTCAAGCCCGCCGACCTCGCGGACTTCAACCTGCTCCATGAATCGCGCAAGCAGTGGTGGGCCGACTGGCTTGCCGCTGCCGGCGTCACCGGCGTCGAGGACTGGCGCGGCACGCTGTTCCAGAACCACCTCGCCATCGAGGCGGCCGAGGCGGGCCAGGGCTTCGCGCTCACCGACCAGGTGCTGGCCACCGACTCGATCCTCGAAGGCTGGCTGGTCAGGCCCTTCGGCTTCGACATGAAGGACCACTGGCACTACTGGATCGTGCGCGGCAAGGGCATGAAGGAGACGGTCCCGGTGCGCGCCTTCCGCGAATGGATGATGGGCGAGATCGCGGATACCAACAGGAAATTCGCCCAGCTGAGCGGCCAGAAGCCGCCAGCCGTTGCAGGCAAGGCGGCATCGGCCTAGCGTCCGGCGCAACACCTGATGTGGAATCGAGACCCATGGCCCGCCCGAAATACGACTGCCTGAAGTGCCCCGGCTACTGCTGCTCCTACCCCGTCATCGAAGTGAAGGACAAGGATGCCGAGCGCATCGCCAAGCACTTCGGCCTGAGCCTCAAGGAAGCCGAGAAGAAGTTCTTCAAGTCGGCGCATGGCTACAAGCGCGTGATGCGCCGCCAGAAGGACGAGCATTTCGGCAAGATCTGCCAGTTCTTCGACACCACCGAGCGCCGCTGCACCATCTATCTGGCGCGGCCCTCGACCTGCCGCATCTTTCCGGGCGAAGGCCACTGCGGCTATTATGACTTCCTGAAGTTCGAGCGCGCGGGCCAGGAGGACGAGACCTACATCTCGACCACCAATCACTCCGGCAACTGACGTTTCGCCAGAAGCTCGAAGCGCCACGCCAGCAGCGAGCCGGTGAAGACGAGGCCGAGCGCCACGCCGCCCCACAGGCCGGGCGCTCCCCAGCCGAACTTGAAGCCGAAGACGTAGCCGCTGCCCAGCCCGATCAGCCAGTAGCCGATGCCGGCGATGAGGAGCGGCACCACCGCGTCCTTGAGGCCGCGCAGCGCATGCGAAGCGATGGCCTGAAGCCCGTCGAACACCTGGAACACCGCCGCGATCAGCAGCAGCGTGGCGACGAGCGAGCCGATCTTCGCGAAATTGGGGTCCGCCGGATCGAGGAAGATTCGGCTGATAAGCCCCGGCGCGAAGATCGGGATCACCACCAGCAGCAGCGGCACGCCCACTCCCACCAGCATGCCGAGATTGCCGGCCTGCCGCGCCGCCGCAGGGTCGCGCGCGCCGACGAAATAGGCGACGCGCACCATGGCGCCCTCCGAAATGCCGAGCGAGATGACGAAGGGAATGGCGATCCAGCCCATCACCATCTGGTAGGACGCGAGTTCCACCGTGCCCATGATGCCGGACAGCAGCGAAGTCGCGGCGAAGAGGCCCGACTCCATGGCGACGATCCCCGCCACCGGCAGGCCCAGCTTCACCAGCGGCCAGTAGGCGCGGGGCCCGCCGACGGTTCCGGCGTGAAGCGGCAGGCGACGCTGGCGGATGAGGAAGACGGTATAGACCGCGAGGCACAGGAACTTGAACCACATCGAAACCGCCCAGGCGAAGCCCGCCCCAGCGATGCCCATCCTGGCGAAGCCGAAGCTGCCGTGAACAAGCCCCTGCATGAGGAAGTAGTTCAGGATGACCGTCACCACGGTGACAGCCAGCACGAAGCCGGTCTTCATCATTGCCGCCGCGAAACTGCGCAGCACACCGAACCACACGATCGGCAGCATGGCGAAGGCGAAGCCCATGTAGTAGGGGCCGGCGAGTTCGATCACCTGCGGCTGCTGGCCCAGCGCCTTCAGCACATGTCCGAGGTTGAGCACGACCACCGTGACGACGAGGCCGAGCAGCCCGGCGAGGATCATGCCGCGCACCAGCTCCGGCACGATGCGCTCGCGGTCGAGCGCACCGCGCGCCTCCGACACCAGCACGCCGACCACGGAAAAGAAACCCATCAGGATGATGCACATCTGGTAGGAGAGATCGGTGGAGATTCCGGCGGCCGCGAGGTCGATGGCGCCGAGCCTACCCACCACCATCTTGGCGGTGATGATCATCATCACGTCGGCGAGGTAGGCGAAGATCAGCGGCAAGGCGATGACGATCAGCGCCTTGATTTCAAGCAGGCGGGGTGGCTTCACGATTCGAATCCTGACGTTGCGACAGGCTTAGCGGGTGCCCGCTAATCAGGCAACTCCGCTCTCCTGCTTCACGAAGCGGGTGATCTCGCCAAGGAAAACGTCGGCGAACTGCTGGAGTTTCGACTCGCCCACGCCGTTCACCTCGCCGAAGTCCCAGCGGGTGAGCGGGCGCTTCGCCGCCATGTCGATCAGCGTGCGGTCGGTGAACACGACATAGGCCGGAACCCGGCGTTCCTTGGCGAGCCTGGCCCGCAGCGACTTGAGCCGCTGCAGCAGCTCGTCGGAGACGCCGCCCTGCTCCACCGCCGCCACCATCTTGCGCGCCCGCTCCGCCTTGCGCGAACTGCGCGCCGGGTCCTGCCGGTAGCGGAACGCACCCTCGCCCCTCGCCAGGGCGAGCCCCTTGGGCGAGATCGACAAGCCGCCGAATCCTGCCACGTCGATGGCGAGATAGCCGCCGCCGACCATCTGCCGGATCATCGACTGCCAGTGCTGGCGGCCATGCGCCTTGCCGATGCCGAAGACGGGAAGGTCCGTGTGGCGCAGGGCCTCGGCCTTGTCGTTGCTCTTGCCCGCCAGCACATCGGCCACATGCGCCGCGCCGAAGCGCTGGCCCGTCGTCTTCACCGTCTCGATCACCCACAGCGCCTCCGCCGTGCCGTCGACCAGGTGAACCGGGTTGAGGCAGACATCGCAATTGCCGCAGGGCGCCGAGTCCTCGCCGAAGTAATAGAGAAGGTTCTGCCGCCGGCATTCCGGCGCCTCGCAATAGGCGACCAGCGCATCGAGGCGCTTGTGCTCGCGTCGACGCCGCTCGTCGCCGCCCTCCTCCTGGTCGATGAAGCGGCGGCGCATCTGGATGTCGCCCAGGCCATAGACCATCTTCACGTCCGCCGGATTGCCGTCGCGGCCGGCGCGGCCGATCTCCTGGTAATAGGCATCGAGCGAGGACGGCAGGTCGGCGTGGAACACGAAGCGCACGTCCGGCTTGTCGATGCCCATGCCAAACGCGATGGTGGCGCAGACGATCACGCCCTTCTCGGTCATGAACAGGCTCTGCGCCTCCGCCCGGTCATCAGCCGTCATGCCGGCGTGATAGGCGATGGCGCGAAAGCCCTTGGAGACGAGGAAGGCCGCCCACTCCTCCGTCGACTTGCGCGACAGCGCATAGACGATCCCGGACTGGCCTACCCGGCCATCGAGAAAGTCGAGCAGCTGCTGCTTCGCATTGTCCTTGGGCGCCACGGCGAGCTGCAGGTTGGGCCGGTCGAAGCCCGCGACATAGACCTCCGCATCCCCGCCGAAGATCTTGCCGACGATGTCGCGCCGCGTCGCCTCGTCGGCGGTGGCCGTGAAGGCGCCGATCGGCACGCCGGGGAAGGACTGCCGCAGGCTCTGCAGCATGTCGTACTCCGGCCGGAAGGAAGCTCCCCATTGCGAGATGCAATGCGCCTCGTCGATGGCGATGAGCCTGACGTCGAGCCGCGCCAGCGCCTCGACCATGCGCTCGGTCATCAGCCGCTCGGGCGACAGATACAGAAGCCTCACCTCCCCCACCGCCACGCGCCGCCAGATGGCGACGTTCTCGTCCCGGCCTTGTGCGGAATTGATGCTCTCCGCCGCCACGCCCGCCAGCTTCAGCGCCGCCACCTGGTCCTGCATCAGCGCCACCAGCGGCGAGACCACGATGGCGAGACCGCCCCGCGCCAGCGCCGGCACCTGGTAGCACAGCGACTTGCCGGAACCCGTCGGCATCACGGCCAGCACGTTGCGGCCCTCGAGCAAGGTCGTGACGATGCCCTCCTGGCCGGGCCGGAAGCTCTCGTAGCCGAATGTCTTGCGGAGGATATCGTGCGGGGTCACGTCTCACGTCTCTTCTCCCTCCCCCTTGTGGGGAGGGCGGGGTGGGGGTCGGGCCGCGCATGAGGGCATCTCCTCATTGTGCCACGCCGATCGACCCCCACCCCTGCCCCTCCCCACAAGGGGGAGGGGTTCAGGAGCGACGAGGCCAAGGAGAGGCTCTAGCTGCTCCCTCGCGATTCGGGGGGTCGCTTATCGATTGCCCCCGCCCGGCATGACTGCCCTGCCCCTGCCGAGCTTGGTGAATAAGTCACCTCCCACTACCTAAGCGAACTGTGGATAACCCGAACTCTGCCGCTGCAGCCCCCGTATCATGTAACAAGGCTGGAGCATCCTTGCGGATGTTCTCTTTTTGATCTAGTCGAGATCCCATGCCAGAGCAAAAGAAAGTCCTGTCCATTCAGGGTGCGCGTGAGCACAACCTGAAGAATGTGTCGCTGGAGCTGCCGCGCGACAAGCTGATCGTGTTCACGGGCTTGTCCGGCTCCGGCAAGTCGTCGCTCGCCTTCGACACCATCTATGCCGAGGGCCAGCGCCGCTATGTCGAGTCGCTCTCGGCCTATGCCCGGCAGTTCCTCGAGATGATGCAGAAGCCGGACGTCGACCAGATCGACGGGTTGTCGCCCGCCATCTCGATCGAGCAAAAGACCACGAGCCGCAACCCGCGCTCGACGGTGGGCACCGTCACCGAGATCTACGACTACATGCGCCTGCTGTTCGCGAGGATCGGCATCGCCTATTCGCCGGCGACCGGCCTTCCCATCGAAAGCCAGACGGTCACCCAGATGGTCGACCGCGTCATGGCACTGCCCGACGGCACCCGCCTCTACCTGCTGGCCCCCATCGTGCGCGGCCGCAAGGGCGAGTACCGCAAGGAGCTCGCTGAACTGCAGAAGAAGGGCTTCACCCGCGTCAAGGTCGATGGCCAGTTCCACGAGATCGACAGCGTTCCAGCACTGGACAAGAAGTTCAAGCACGACATCGACGTGGTGGTCGACCGCATCGTGGTCAAGCCGGACATCGGCACCAGGCTTGCAGACAGCTTCGAGACCGCGCTGAAGCTCGCCGACGGCCTCGCCCTTGCCGAGTTCGCCGACAAGCCGCTGCCGGCGTCGGCCACCTCTGAGGAAAGCGCCAACAAGTCGAAGAACGAGACGCACGAGCGCCTCATGTTCTCCGAGCGTTTCGCCTGCCCGGTCTCGGGCTTCACCATCGAGGAGATCGAGCCGCGGCTGTTCTCCTTCAACAACCCCTATGGCGCCTGCCCAAAGTGCGACGGGCTGGGCACCGAGCTCCACTTCGAGCCGGAGCTCGTGGTGCCGGATTCTTCACTCTCCATGAAGGAAGGCGCGATCCTGCCCTGGGCGCGCACCGGCAACACGTCCCCCTATTACAACCAGACCCTCGAGGCGCTGGCCAAGCACTACAAGGTGTCGATGTCGACGCCATGGAAGGACATTCCGAAGAAGGCGCGCGAGGGCATCCTCTTCGGCACCGGCGAGGACGAGGTCACCATCACCTATGATGACGGCATCCGCGCCTACAAGACCAAGAAGCCCTTCGAGGGCGTGATCGGCAACATCGAGCGGCGCTGGCGAGAGACCGATTCCGAATGGATGCGGGAGGAACTCTCCAAGTACCAGTCGGACCACCCCTGCTCTGAGTGCAACGGCTACCGTTTGAAGCCGCAGGCGCTGGCGGTGAAGATTGACCGCAAGCACATCGGCGAGATCTCGGCCCTGTCGATCCGCGAGGCCAATGAGTGGTTCGGCTCGCTGCCGAAGAAGCTGAAGCCGAAGGACATGGAGATCGCCCAGCGCATCCTCAAGGAAATCAGGGATCGCCTGAAGTTCCTCGTCGACGTGGGGCTCGACTACCTCAACCTGTCGCGCACCTCCGGCACGCTGTCGGGCGGCGAGAGCCAGCGCATCCGGCTTGCCTCGCAGATCGGCTCGGGCCTCACCGGCGTGCTCTACGTGCTGGACGAGCCGTCGATCGGCCTGCACCAGCGCGACAATGCGCGGCTGCTCGAAACCCTCGTCCACCTGCGCGACCTCGGCAACACGGTGATCGTCGTCGAGCATGACGAGGACGCAATCCGGCTCGCCGACTACGTGGTCGACATCGGCCCGGGTGCGGGCGTCCATGGCGGCGAGATCATCGCGCAAGGAACCCCCGCCGAAATCATGGCGAACCCCAAGTCGCTCACCGGGCAATACCTCACCGGGCGGCAGGCCGTGCCACTGCCGGGCGTGCGCCGCAAGTGGGAGAAGGGCCGCTCGATCCGCGTCAAGGGCGCGCGCGCCAACAACCTCAAGAACGTCTCGGCAGAGATCCCGCTCGGCGTCTTCACCTGCGTCACCGGTGTTTCAGGCGGCGGCAAGTCCACCCTCCTCATCGACACGGTCTACAAGGCCGCCGCGAGAAAGCTCATGGGCACGCGCGAGGCGCCGGCCGAGCATGACCGCATCGAGGGCCTCGAACTCCTCGACAAGATCATCGACATCGACCAGAGCCCCATCGGCCGCACGCCGCGCTCCAACCCCGCCACCTATACCGGCGCCTTCACGCCGATCCGCGACTGGTTCGCCGGGTTGCCCGAAGCGAAGGCGCGCGGCTACGAACCGGGGCGCTTCTCCTTCAACGTCAAGGGCGGCCGCTGCGAGACCTGCCAGGGCGACGGCGTCATCAAGATCGAGATGCACTTCCTGCCGGACGTCTACGTGACCTGCGATGCCTGCCACGGCCACCGCTACAACCGCGAGACGCTGGAGATCCGCTTCAAGGACAAGTCCATCGCCGACGTGCTGGACATGACGGTTTCCGAGGCCGCCGAATTCTTCCGCGCCGTGCCGAGCGTGCGCGACAAGATGGAGACGCTGGAGCGCGTCGGACTGGGCTACATCAAGGTTGGCCAGCAGGCCACCACCCTGTCGGGCGGCGAAGCGCAGCGCGTCAAGCTCGCCAAGGAACTCTCGCGCCGCGCCACCGGCCGCACGCTCTATCTCCTCGACGAGCCGACCACCGGTCTGCACTTCCACGACGTGAAGAAGCTCCTCGAGGTGCTGCACGAGCTGGTCGACCAGGGCAACAGCGTTGTCGTGATCGAGCACAATCTCGAGGTCATCAAGACCGCCGACTGGATCGTCGATCTGGGTCCCGAGGGCGGCGACGGCGGCGGCGAGATCGTGGTGGCGGGAACGCCCGAGGACGTCGTGCGCGAGAAGCGCAGCTACACCGGCCAGTTCCTCAAGGACGTGCTGAAGCGCGGCAAGCGGCAGGCGGCGGAGTAGTGTTCCTCTACTTCGCCTATGGCTCCAACATGTCCCGCCGCCAGATGCGCGAACGATGCCCGGACCATGAGTGCCTCGGCAAGGCCGTGTTGAAGGACCACGCCCTGTGCTTCCCGCGCCACTCGCCAATCCGCAACTGCGGCGTGGCTGGGCTGGCGGAGGTGCCGGGCGCGGAGGTCTGGGGCGTCGTCTACCGCCTGCATGACGAGGACTTGGCAGCGCTCGACCGGCGCGAGGGATATGATCCCGCCTTGCCCTTCCACGTGAACCGTTACAACCGCCAGACCCTCCGTGTGCTGACGGATGCCGGCGCGCTCGATTGCTTCGTCTACGTGGCGCGACCCGAGCCGGGCGACCATGTTCCGAGCGCGGACTATCTCGGCACCATGATCGAGGGCGCGGAGGAGAACGGATTGCCGCCGGGATACGTGGCGGCGCTCAGGCAGACCCCGACCCGCTGAAAACCTACCTGTGCCCCCTTCTCCCATCCTTCGGACGGGAAAAGGGGCATTCCTCGGCCAGCCCACGCCGCCGTCATGCCAGCGAAAGCTGGCACCCCGCTTTCGGTCCGCGCGTGCCGAACTAAAGCGGGGTCCCGGCCGTAGTGGAATTTGTAACGATTGTTTTCCCATTATGGGAAGTACCCGGTAGCCCCCTAGCGGGTCCCCGCAAGAAGCCGATCAGGGCCCTCCTCTGGCCGATCTGGCGGGGCATAGAGACGCGAAGCGGGGTCCCGGCTTTCGCCGGGATGACGGCCTCAAGGGAGGGAGCATCCCTCGTTTCTGCGTCCCGTCAGGGCTAAGGGGCGTAAGGCACATCGAACTCCGCCGACTGCGCCGCAGCCGAGCCCCTGCCGGAAATCGAGATCGAATTGCCGGAGGGATCCTTGGCATTGGCGTAGACATAGCCCATGCCGTCATGGAGCGGACCGAACGCAAGTCCGAGCGCCTTTGCCGCGCGTGCAAACGCCGGGACGTCGTCGACGTCGAAGTTCAGCTTGACCAGTGCTTGCCCCTGCTTCTGGCCCTTGGCCGCAGAATGCAGGCGGATGGCGGTGCCGGCACCGGGTGGCCGGAGGTCGACGATGCGGTCACCCGGCCGCTGAAACGCCGTGTAGCCGAAAAGGCGGCTGTAGAACGCCACCATCTCGGGGATGTGCCGCGTGTAGATCGTGACGCTGGTGAAGAGCGGCGGCATATTCGGAACTCCTCGGTGAAGAAGGAGGAGCGTGTCGGCGAATGATTTTCATATCAAGGCCTTTATTTCGACGGCCGCCATCTTCTCGGGTGCAGCCTCAGGCGCCGCGCTCCTTCCGGAGCTTCGCCCAATACTCCAGCCGCCGCTTCACCTCGCGCTCGAAGCCGCGCTCGACGGGGTCGTAATATGTCTCCCGGCCCATCCCGTCGGGGAAGTAGTTCTGCCCCGAGAACGCGTCCGGCTGGTCGTGATCGTAGCGATAGCCCGTGCCGTATTCCTGTTGCTTCATCAGCTTGGTGGGCGCGTTGAGGATGATCTTGGGCGGCGTCAGCGAGCCGGTCTGCTTCGCCCGCTCGGTCGCTGCCCTGTAGGCGGTGTAGACGGCGTTGGACTTGGGCGCGGTGGCCACATAGACCACCGCCTGCGCGATGGCCAGTTCACCCTCGGGGCTCCCGAGGAAGTCATAGGTGTCCTTGGCGGCCAGCGCCTGGTGCACGGCTTCCGGGTCGGCGAGCCCCACGTCCTCGATCGCCATCCGCACCACGCGGCGGATGATGAACAGCGGGTCTTCGCCCGCCACCAGCATGCGGGCCAGATAGTAGAGTGCGGCATCGGGGTCGGAGCCGCGCACCGACTTGTGGAGTGCCGAGACCAGGTTGTAGTGCCCGTCCGCCGCCTTGTCATAGAGCGGCAGGCGCTTCTGAACGGTGCGGGCAAGAAGTTCGGTCGAGAGCGGCGTGCCGCCTTCCGGCACTGCGGCGAAGACCTCCTCCAGCATGTTGAGGAAGTATCGCCCGTCGCCATCGGCCATCCCCGTCATCGCCTCGCGTGCCGCGGGCTCCGCCGGCAGCGGGCGGCGCTCGAACATCTCGGCGCGGCGGATCAGCGCCTGCATCGCCTCGTTGTCGAGCCGGTTCAGCACCAGCACTTGCGCGCGCGACAACAGAGCGCCGTTCAGCTCGAAGCTCGGATTCTCCGTCGTGGCGCCCACCAGGATGATGGTGCCGTCCTCGACATAGGGCAGGAAGCTGTCCTGCTGGGACTTGTTGAAGCGGTGGATCTCGTCGACGAAGAGCAGCGTGCCGCGCCCCTGCTCGCGCCTGATGCGCGCCTGCTCGAACACTTTCTTCAAGTCGGCGACGCCGGAGAAGATCGCCGAGATCTGCTCGAAGGCGAGCCCCGTCTCGCCCGCCAGCAGCCGCGCGATGGTCGTCTTGCCGGTGCCGGGCGGCCCCCACAGGATGATCGAGGGGATGCGGCCGGCCGCCAGCATCCGCGTGATCACCCCATCGGGGCCGACGAGGTGATCCTGCCCCACGACGTCCGCCAGCTTCTGCGGGCGCAGCCGGTCCGCCAGCGGGCGGGGCGCGTCCTTGCCGAAGCCGGCGGCGTCGAAGAGGCTGGCCATCAGCCGCCGATGGCCATCTTCACCACCCGGCCGCCGCGGTTGATGGCGATGCGCCACAGGCTCTGGTCATCCGCCAGGGCCGAGTTGAGGGCATCGACGCTGTCGATCTTCGCGCCGTTCACCTCCAGCACGATGTCGCCACGCTTGAAGAAGCGCAGCGCGGGTCCGGTCTCGATCTTGGTGAGGGCGACGCCCTGGGTGTCGGCCGGAAGGTCGAGCTCGTCGGCGACGGCGGGCGAGACGTTGGTGGCGGTGGCGCCGGCCAGCGGGTTCGGGCCTTCAATCAAGGTGTCGTCACGCTTCACCGTTTCGGGTGCCACGATCATCGTCACCTGGGTCTCGGTGCGGCCACCCTTGCGCTGGTATTCGATGATCGCCGTCGCGCCCACCGGCGTCGTGGCGATGCGATAGCCCAGCTCCTGGGCGGTCTCGATCGGTTTGCCTTCGAGCGCCAGCACGATGTCGCCGCGCTTCAGCCCGGCCTTGGCCAGCGGGCTGTCGGGATGGAGGCTGACGATCAGGGCGCCTTCCGGGCGCGGCATGCCGAGCGAGGTGGCGATGTCGGGCGTCACGTCCTGCACCTCGGCGCCGATCCACGGCCGCTTGATGGCGGCACCGCCGCTCTCGGCGGTCGCCACCACGGTCTTCACCATGTTGGTGGGGATGGCGAAGCCGATACCGACCGATCCGCCGGAGCGCGAGAAGATCGCGGTGTTGATGCCGATCAGCTCGCCCTTCATGTCGACCAGCGCACCGCCGGAGTTGCCGGGGTTGATCGCCGCGTCGGTCTGGATGAAGAACTGATAGTCCGACACGCCAACCTGGGTGCGGGCCAGCGCCGAGACGATGCCGCTCGTCACCGTCTGGCCGACGCCGAAGGGGTTGCCGATGGCCAGCACGAGATCGCCGACTTCGAGGGCATCCGAGTCGCCCAGCTTGATCACCGGCAGCTTCTCGTCGGGAACGTCGATCTTCAGCACCGCGAGGTCGGTGCGCTCGTCGGCGATCAGCACCTTGGCCTCGAATTCGCGCTTGTCGGAAAGCGCCACCTTGATGTCGGTGCCATTGGCGATCACGTGGTTGTTGGTGACGATCAGCCCGTTGGGATCGACGATCACGCCGGACCCCAGCGAATTCGCCACCCGCTCACGTGGCCGGCCGAAGCTGCCGCCGTCGCCGAAGAAGCGGCGGAAGAACGGGTCCTGGAAGAAGCTGTTGCTGTCCTGGTCTTCCACCAACTTGCGCTGCGAATAGACGTTGACGACGGCGGGAGCCGTGGTCTTGACGATGGGCGCGAAGCTCAGCTGGACGGCGCCGGCCGACGCCGGCACGGCCTTGTCGTCGGCGCTGGCGAGGGGTGCAGCCAGACACAGCGTGAGGGCAGAGATGATGACAGGAAGGAAACGCATGAGACTCCTAGTGGATGATCCGGTTGGGTGGTTTATCTGCGATCAAGCTTTGTCGACAAAATGACCGAGGTTTCGATCCGCGTGATCCCCGGGATCTGGCCGACCTCGTCGATCAGCCGGTCCATGGCCTCCGAGGAATTGGTCTTCACCTGGGCGATCAGGTCGAATTTTCCGCTCACCGTGTGAAGGGTCTCGATCTGGGGGACCTTGGCGAGCATCCTGCCCACGTCGACCTGGCGGCGCGGCTCCACGGAAAAGGTCACGAAGGCGCGGATGCCGCCCTGGTCCAGTTCGCGGGCAAGACGGATCGAATAGGCGGCGATGACGCCGGTTTCCTCCAGGCGGCGCAGCCTGTCCTGCACGGTCGTGCGCGACAGGCCGAGCTTGCGGGCGAGCGAGGCGACGGGCGCACGCGAATCGACCTTCAGGAGCGCAATCAGCTCTTCGTCCTTGGGGGTGATCTGCACCATCGGCAATTCGGGGTCCGGTTCCGTCGGAATGACGACTCAGCCGTCATAATTCAGCACAACGCCGTCTGTAAACCAATTGCAACGGACGGTATTTCCCTGACCTCGCCCCTGCCCCTTCCCCCCGACGGAGACTCCCATGGCCCAGACTGCACTTAACGTGGTGTCCGAACCCTTTTACGCCGACGCCCCCGCGGTGGCCCGCGTGATGGCGCCGGAGGAAGCGGTGTTCTGTTTCAGCGCCGACCGGCTGCGGGCCAGGCTCGACCTGTTCACCCGGGGCTTTCCCGGCACCGTCAGCTACGCCGTCAAGTCCAACCCCTCGCAGGAGGTGATCGCGACCCTGGCGAAGGCCGGCCTCGGCCACTGGGACGTGGCGTCCGTCCATGAGATGGCGGCGGTGCACAAGCTGCAGCCCGGGGCGCATTTCCACTACCACAACCCGGTGAAGTCGCGCCGCGAGATCCTGGACGCCTACAACAAGTATGGCTGCCGGCGTTTCGCCGTGGACGCGCGCGAGGAAGTGGCGAAGATCGCCGCGATCGTCGGCGATGACCGCAGCGTGGAAATGGCGGTACGCTTCGTGCTGCCGCGCGACCGCGCATCCTCGGCGCATGATTTCTCCACCAAGTTCGGCGCGCCCGAACACATTGCGATCGAGCTTCTGCAGGACATCCAGCGCCGCGGCTTCGTGCCGGCGATGACCTTTCATCCGGGTTCGCAGTCGCGCGATCCCCAGGTCTATGTCCGCCACATCGAGGCGGCGCACCGCATCGCGAAGTCGGCCGGCGTGCACATCGGCAAGCTGAATGTCGGCGGCGGCTTCCCCGCCAGCTATCCGCTGAGCAAGCCCGCCCCGCTCGACAACTTCTTCTCGCTGATCGCCGAGGCCACCACACGCTATTTCGGCAAGGGCACCGAGCCGGAGCTCGAGTGTGAGCCGGGCCGTGGCCTGGTCGCCAATGCGATGTCGCTGCTCACGCGGATCAAGCTCGTGTGCTCGGACGGTGACGACATCTTCCTGAATGACGGCATCTACGGCGGCCTGATGGAGTTCATGCAGGCACCCGAACTGCAGCCGCCCTACCGCGTGATCCGCGCCGGCAAGGTGGTCGGCGGCCCCACCAAGCCGTGGAAGGTGTTTGGCCCGACCTGCGACCCGCTCGACGTGCTTCCCGCCAAGCTCGACCTGCCCATCGACCTGAAGGACGAGGACTACGTCGAATTCGGCACGCTCGGCGCTTACGGCATCGCCACCGCGACGGTCTTCAATGGCTATGGCAGCCATGCGGTCATCCCGGTGGGTGACGTGTTCAACGGCTGAGACTTCGCCGTCCTGCACTGAGATGAGAGGCCGGCCAGTCGCCGGCCTCTCTGCATTCGGACGCCATGACGATCCTCACGATCTCGCAAACGTTATCTATGCGAAATCGCCGGCTGACATGACGTCAGAAATAACCAAGGCGCATAGAGCAATCGGTTTCAGTATATTTCTTTACATTTTCTTACTGCCCACAACCTCCGTTAGAAGTATTTTGCCAATATGAGCCCGGTCATCACTCAAGGGCATCGTTCGTGAGCAAGGCAACATCATTCACGTAAGGGGGTTTCATCATGTCTCGGCATCGATTGAAGATCACGCTCGCCGTTCTCGGTTCGGCCGCGCTTGCCGCGGCGCTGACTGCCGCAACAGCCGATGCGCAGGACAGTTTTCCGTCACTCAGCCTGTCCTCCGGAGGGGTGAGCGGCGGTTCGGCCATCGCAGCGCTGGGCGGCAATCTGTCGGCCGTGGCTGCAGCCTATGGCAAGACCGGCCCGGAACTGCGCCAGCTGCTGCTGCGCGACAGGACGCTGAACGTCAGTGCCAACGGCCGCCTCTATTACCGTGAAGCCGCTCCCCGGCTGCCACGCGCTGCGCCGGCATCGAATGCCATCAACACCGGTCAGCTCTATCCGCTGGATCAGACCTTCCAGCTCCACAGCAGGCCCGGGGCCCCGCGGTCCCTGGTGCTGCGCTTCCGCGGCGCCACCATCACCGGCACCTATTGGAACGCCATGCGCAACGGCGCGCCGATCGTTGCTCCCGCCTTCGACACCGACAACGCCCCCGCCACCTTCAGCGATGCGGAGCGCACCACCATCCAGCAGATCTGGCAGCGTGTCGCCGAGGACTACGCCCCCTACGACGTCGACGTGACGACCGATGACACGGTCGTCAAATCCGCGTCACCGACCACCTTCGCCTCGGTCGTCATTACGCGGCAGAACGCCCTCAGCGTCGCGGCGCCGGGCATCGCCTTCACCAGCACCTTCGGCAATCCGAACTATGATCCGGCCTTCGTGGCCTTCGACAGCCTGCAGCGAAATGGCAAGTACATTGCGGAGGCCGTCTCCCACGAACTCGGCCACCGCCTCGGCCTCGACCATGACGGCAAGGGCTCCTATGCTTATTACTCCGGCCAGGGCGCGGGGGTGACGAAGTGGGCACCCATCATGGGCAACAGCTACGCTGCCAACATCAGCCAGTTCAGCAAGGGCGAATACAACGGCGCCAACAACCTCCAGGACGACTTCGTCGTCATGACCCGCTTCCTCGCCTTCAGGGTCGATGATGCGGGTGACACACCCGGCACCGCGCTTCCCTTCCCGGCGCAATCCTCGCAAGGAACGAGCAGCGGCAGCTTCGACGGCGTGCTCGAACGGGTCAACGATGCAGACCTGTTTTCGATCACGGCTGGCCCAGGCGCATTCAGCGCGTCGGTCACGCCGGCAGCCCTGGGCGGCGACTCCGACCTGGTTTTGACGTTGCTCGACGATTCAGGCACGGTGATTGCGACGGCCAACCCGCCGGCGGCGCTCGATGCCTCGATCAGTACCACGCTGACAGCGGGCGGCGTCTACTACATCAAGGTGAATGGCACGGGCTTCGGCAATGCCGCAACAAATGGCTATTCGGCCTATGGTTCGCGCGGCAACTACCGTCTGAGTGCCAGCTATCCGACCGCGACCATTGCGCCTCCACATGCGGTGATCAGCGCGTCGGCCACAGCGGGTACCGCTCCGCTGACCGTGAATTTCAGCGCTGCGGGCTCTGGCCCCGCAACAGCGGTCAGCGGCTATGCTTGGGACTTTGCGAATGGGACCACGTCCAACCAGTCAAGGGCGACTGTCCGCTTTGACAAGGCCGGCCATTATCTTGTGCAATTGAAGGTCAGTGGCGCGAGCCACTACAGCAACACCGCGGCGCAGGAAATCGTGGTGAACAAGACCTTCACCGCCGGGCTCAGGATCGACCGCAACATCAATCCCGACGGGACGGTAAGCGCCACCGCATCCACCTGGGGCTACGCCGACAGCGGCGGCCTCAACTTCCATCCGACCAAGATCTACGGAACCTGGCGCGGCGCCGTCAGTGGCGATGTGACAGGCACGGGCTTGAACAGAAGTGGTGGAAACTTCACTTCGGCGCCCGTCCGAAACGCCAGCGCGTGCTTCACCTTCACGGTGACCCGGGTGGACAGTCCCGACAGCGACTCCGCGGCGACCGGACAAGGTGCAGTTCTCTCGCCTCTCTATCCGTCCGCTCCCATCACGGCCACCAGTTGCCCGGCGCAGCAGGCTTCGCGATAGCCACCCGATCAGCGGAACAGGAGCGCCCGGAGAAGCCGATCTTCTCCGGGCGTACAATCATATCGGGCGACGAAACCATCACCTGCCGGCCGGGTGCGCTGCGCGGTGGCCTTCCAGCATGCGAAGGGCGAGAGGAGCCCGGCGCCTGCATCATTCCGCGACGCGGGCAGTTCAGGTGAACATCGAATTGCGTACCGCGATGGCCACGGCCTGTGTCTTGGTGTGCGCCCGCAGCTTGCTCATGGCGCGTGCTGCGTAGAGATTGACCGCACTGGTGCTGAGCTTGAGGATCGCTGCCGTTTCCGAGGCGGTCTTGCCCTCGGCGGCCCACATGAGCACCTCGCGCTCGCGGGGGCTCAGTTCGAAGCCCTCGCCGATCGGCCGCTGCGCCGCGATCAGCTTCTTGACCCGCTGGTGATAGTAGTGCGCGAAGAGATGGACCTCGTTCACCAGTTCGCGGCGGACTTCGCCCCAGTGCCGGTCGTCGCAATCGAAGTTGATCGAGAACATCGCATCGCCCACGCCCAGTTCGCGGATGGGGATGGAGATGCCATGACGGCCGATGCCATAGCGCTCGGCGATCTGGTGGATGTCCTTGACCGTGTCGTCCGTGGTGCGGGCCTCGTCCCAGTCGAGGGGAAGCAGCCGGCTGAAGCACAGGTGGAAGGCGCTGTCCTTGAGCGGGGAGTATTCCTTCATGTAGATCTGGGTGTAGTTCTCATCATAGGTCGAGAACCACGTCATCCGGTCCGGAACGGCCCGCGAGGAGCCCAGGAACCAGTAGGACAGGTTCAGGACGCCGAAGCGATCACGCGCGGTGCGGAGGAAGTTTGCGGATTCCTTCTCATCCGAGAAGGGCTCCTGCGCTGCGTTGAAGATGTCAAATCGGCTGGTCATGGTTCTTTGCAATCGTTGTCATTTACAGAGTCACCGTGTCTCAACGGCGAACACACGACTCAACGAACGCAAGGAACGGGCCAAGTCTTGATGGATTCTTCTGGCCACGCAATGGCAAAGGGGCAGCCTTTGGGCCGCCCCCTGTCTCAGAACGGTACTATATTAGAAATCAGGCGGCCGCTTCGGCCGGGGCGTCCGAAGCCTGGCTCGGGCCTGAATCGAGGCCGCGGGCATTGACGTCGCGGTCGACGAACTCGATGACCGCCATCGGCGCCTGATCACCATAGCGGAAGCCCGCCTTCATGATCCGGAGATAGCCGCCACCACGGGTTGCGTAACGCTTCGCCAGCACGTCGAAGAGCTTCTTGACCTGGGTCTCGTCGCGGACCTGGGAGAGAGCCTGGCGGCGCGCGTGCAGGCTGCCCTGCTTGCCGAGCGTCACAAGCTTTTCCACCACCGGACGCAGGTCCTTGGCCTTGGGCAGGGTCGTGACGATCTGCTCATGCTTGATCAACGCGGCGGCCATATTGGCGAACATCGCCTCGCGATGCTCTGCCGTGCGGTTGAACCGGCGGCCCCTGAAACCATGACGCATAACCGTTCTCCTTCAATACCGGCCTGGGCTTCAAGCCCCGCCGTTCGGGTTCTCAATAATGTTGTTCGTACTTCTTGGCGAGTTCTTCGATGTTCTCGGGCGGCCAGTTCGGCACTTCCATGCCGAGGTGCAGCCCCATCTGGGCCAGAACTTCCTTGATCTCGTTCAGCGACTTGCGGCCGAAGTTCGGCGTGCGCAGCATCTCGGCTTCCGTCTTCTGGATCAGGTCGCCGATGTAGACGATGTTGTCGTTCTTCAGGCAGTTGGCGGAGCGCACCGACAGCTCCAGCTCGTCCACCTTCTTGAGCAGCGCCGCGTTGAACTCGAGCTCGGGACGCGACTCCTCGACGATGGCCTTGGACGGCTCCGAGAAGTTGATGAACACCGAGAGCTGGTCCTGCAGGATGCGCGCGGCATAGGCCACGGCGTCCTCGGGGCTCACCGAACCGTCGGTCTCGACGTTCATGATCAGCTTGTCATAATCGAGGATCTGGCCCTCGCGGGTGTTCTCGATCTTGAACGACACGCGCTTCACCGGGCTGTAGATCGAATCGATCGGGATCAGGCCGATCGGCGCATCTTCCGGGCGGTTGCGCTCGGCCGAGACATAGCCCTTGCCGGTGGCGACCGTGAACTCGACGCGGATCTCCGCACCCTCGTCGAGTGTGCAGATCACGTGCTCGGGGTTCAGGATCTGGATGTCGCCAGAGGTCTGGATGTCGCCGGCGCGCACGACGCCCGGGCCATCCTTGCGCAGCATCAGGCGCTTCGGGCCTTCGCCCTGCATGCCGATGGCGATTTCCTTGATGTTCAGGATCATATCGGTGACGTCTTCGCGCACACCGGCGATCGAGGAGAACTCGTGCAGCACGCCGTCGATATGGACGGAAGTGACGGCAGCGCCCTGCAGCGACGACAGAAGGATGCGGCGCAGCGCATTGCCCAGCGTCGTGCCGAAGCCACGCTCCAGCGGCTCTGCAACGAAAGTCGCGACGCGGCGGCGGTCACGGCCCGGCTGCACGTCGAGCTTCGACGGACGGATCAGTTCCTGCCAGTTCTTCTGGTTCACTTGCATCTTTTTGTGCTTCCTGTCGAAAATCCGGCTCCCCGTCAGGGGAGCCATGTTTTCACAAAGATAACGATGAACCACCCTGGAAATGCGGGGTGGCGGCGAGCAGCGCGATTAGACGCGGCGGCGCTTCGGCGGACGGCAGCCGTTGTGTGGGATCGGGGTCACGTCGCGGATCGACGTCACCTGCAGGCCACAGGCCTGGAGCGCACGCAGAGCCGACTCACGGCCGGCACCCGGGCCGCACACCTCGACCTCGACGGTGCGCATGCCGTGCTCCATGGCGGCGCGGCCGACCTGCTCGGCAGCGACCTGGGCCGCATACGGCGTCGACTTGCGCGAGCCCTTGAAACCGAGCTTGCCCGAGGACGACCAGACGATGGCGTTGCCCTGGACGTCGGTGATGGTGATCATCGTGTTGTTGAACGACGAGTTCACGTGCACCACGCCGGAGGAGATGTTCTTGCGCTCTTTGCGGCGCGGACGTGCAGCTTCCTTAGCCATGTTCTTTCAGCCTTTACTTCTTCTTGCCGGCGATTGCCTTGGCGGGACCCTTGCGGGTGCGGGCGTTGGTGTGGGTGCGCTGGCCGCGAACGGGCAGGCCCTTGCGGTGACGCAGGCCGCGGTAGCAGCCGAGGTCGACGAGGCGCTTGATGTTGATCGAAACTTCGCGGCGCAGGTCGCCCTCGACCACGTAGTCGCGGTCGATGACTTCGCGGATCGCCAGAACTTCGGCGTCCGAAAGCTCGTTGACGCGCTTGGTCTGGTCGATCTTGGTCTTCTCGCAAATCTCGACCGCGTTGACCGGACCAATGCCGTAGATATAGCGGAGCGAAATCGCCACCGGCTTGTTGGTCGGAATGTTGACGCCTGCAATACGGGCCACGCCTGTTCTCCTAATCACTTCAACGGGTTCAGCCGCTGACTTCGCATTTGTTTTCAGCTTCGAGCGGTCGCTTTCAAAGGCATAAGGCCGTACCCCAAGGAGGTATTCCCCCTGAAGTCAGCCTGTCCTCGACCGAGATTGAGCCGGTATCTAGAGGGGAATCGCTTTCGCGTCAACTCCAGAACGGCGCAATTTCGGGTCTCAAACGCCCTTCAGCACACCTTCGATCTGGCGGGTCACCTCAGCGATGTCCGCCATGCCGTCGATCGTCTTCAGCGTACCGCGCCCGCCATAGTACTGCACCAGGGGCGCGGTCTGCTTGTTGTAGACAGCGAGGCGGTCACGCACCGTTTTCTCGTTGTCGTCGGCACGGCGCGTGAACTGGGTTCCCCCACACACGTCGCACACGCCTGAAACCTTCGGTTGCTCGAACCGGTCGTGATAGCCCTTGCCGCAGCTGGCGCAGGTATAACGGCCGGTGATGCGCTCCACGAGCGCCTCGTCGTCAACCTTCATCTCGATCACCGCATCGAGCTTGAGGCCCTTTCCGGTGAGCATCTTGTCCAGCGCCTCGGCCTGGGCCGTGTTGCGCGGGAAACCGTCGAGGATGAAACCTTTCTTCACGTCCGGCTGGTCGAGCCGGTCAGCGATGATGCCGACCACCACGGCGTCCGGGACGAGCTCGCCCCGGTCCATGATTTCCTTGGCCTTGCGGCCCGTCTCGGTTCCGGCGGCGACGGCGGCGCGCAGCATGTCCCCGGTGGAGAGCTGCTTCATGCCATGCTTGTCTTCGAGAAGCTTGGCCTGTGTGCCTTTGCCGGCCCCGGGAGGACCGAGAAGTATGATGTTCACCGCTTGCTGCCCCTGAGCTTGGACTTCCTGATCAGGCCCTCGTACTGCTGGGCCAGAAGGTGTCCCTGCACCTGGGCGACGGTATCCATCGTGACGCTCACCACGATCAGCAGCGAGGTGCCGCCGAAGTAGAAGGGAACGCCCGTGTAGCCGATCAGGAATTCAGGCATCAAGCACACCACCACCAGATAAAGCGCACCGATGAGGGTAATGCGAGTCAGCACATAGTCGATGTATTCGGCGGTCCGTTCGCCCGGACGGATGCCGGGGATGAAGCCGCCGTACTTCTTGAGATTGTCCGCCGTCTCGACCGGGTTGAACATGATCGAGGTGTAGAAGAAGGCGAAGAACACGATGAGCAGCGCATAGAGCAGCAGGAACAGCGGCTGGCCATGGCCGAGCATGGCGGTGAGCGAGTTCAGCCACTCCGGGCCCTGGCCCTTGGTGAAGTTGGCGACGGTGATGGGCAGCAGCAGCAGCGAGGAGGCGAAGATCGGCGGGATGACGCCTGCGGTGTTGAGCTTCAGCGGCATGTGCGAGCTTTCGCCCTGGAACATCTTGTTGCCGACCTGGCGCTTCGGATACTGGATCAGCAGCCGGCGCTGGGCGCGCTCCATCAGGACGATGAAGGCGATGACCGCGAAAGCGATGACGATGATGCCGAGGATGACGAAGGTCGAAACCTGGCCGGTGCGGCCCATCTCGAGCAGCCCGGCGATGCCATCCGGAAGGCGGGCGACGATGCCGGAGAAGATGATGAGCGAGATGCCGTTGCCGATGCCGCGCGAGGTGATCTGCTCACCCAGCCACATCAGGAACACCGTGCCGCCGGTCAGGGTGATGACCGTCGACAGGCGGAAGAACATGCCGGGATCGACCACGAGGCTGCCCTGCCCTTCGAGGCCGACGGCAATGCCGTAGGCCTGCAGTGCGGCGAGCAGCACCGTGCCGTAGCGGGTGTACTGGTTGATCTTCTTGCGGCCCTGCTCGCCCTCCTTCTTCAGCGCCTCGAGCTGCGGGGAAACCGAGCTCATGAGCTGGATGATGATCGAGGCCGAGATATAGGGCATGATGTTGAGGGCGAAGATCGCCATGCGGCCCAGGGCGCCGCCGGCCAGGTTGTTCACCCAGCCCAGGATGCCGTTGGAATTCTGGGCGGCGAATTTCGCGAGCTGGACCGCGTCGACACCGGGAATGGGGATGTAGCTGCCGAGGCGATAGACGATGAGCGCGCCGAGCGTGAACCAGATCCGCTTCTTCAAATCTTCCGACTTGGCGAGCGCACCGAAGTTCAAATTGGCGGCAAGTTGTTCTGCGGCTGATGCCATGTCTTCGTCCTCGCAACGGTCTGAGGGCCACTATGTGGGGCCCCCGACCAATGCCTGCAAGCTTACTTCGCGACCGGGGCCTTCTCGGCGGGCTTCAGCAACTTTACCGAGCCGCCAGCCTTCTCGACCGCCGCAATCGCGCCGGCCGTGGCGTGGTAGACCTCGAAGGCCACCTTGGCCTTGAGCTCGCCCTTGCCGAGCAGGCGAACGCCGCCCTTGGGGGCGGAGATGACGCCGGCAGCGACGAGCGCTGCAGCCGTGACCGGCTGAGCGGCATCGAGGCGCTTCGAATCGATGGCGGCCTGCACGAGCGACAGGTTCACCTCGTTGTAGTCGACCTGGTTCGGCTTGTTGAAGCCGCGCTTCGGCAGACGGCGGTAGATCGGCATCTGGCCGCCTTCGAAGCCGGCCTTGGCGCCGCCCTTGCGGGCCGTCTGGCCCTTGCCACCGCGGCCGGCGGTCTTGCCGAGGCCGGAGCCGATGCCGCGGCCCACACGCTTCTTGGCGTGGCGGGAACCGGGATTGTCGGCAAGTTCATTGAGCTTCATGATTGCTCTTCCTTATTCCACGACGCGCACGAGGTGCGCGACCTTGGCGATCATGCCACGAACCGCAGGGGTATCCTGGAGGGTCGAGGTCCTGTTCATCTTGTTCAGGCCAAGACCGATCAGGGTCGCGCGCTGCTCGCCAGGGCGACGCTGCGGGCTCGCAACCTGCTGGATCGTGACAGTCTTGGAGGCCGTTGCCGGGGCTTTCGCCATGATCAGGTTCCTTCTTACTCGGCCACGGCCGAGCCGCCACGGCGGCTGAGCACGTCGGCAACCTTCTTGCCGCGCCTGGAGGCGACGGCGCGCGGGCTCGTCTGCTTCTTCAGCGCATCGAAGGTGGCGCGGACCATGTTGTAGGGGTTCGACGAGCCCTTGGACTTGGCGACGACGTCAGCCATGCCGACCGACTCGAAGACGGCGCGCATCGGGCCGCCGGCGATGATGCCGGTTCCGGGAGGCGCGGTGCGCAGGGTCACCTTGCCGGCACCCCAGCGGCCGTCGATGTCGTGGTGCAGCGTGCGGCCTTCGCGCAGCGGCACGCGGATCAGGCCGCGCTTCGCCGACTCGGTGGCCTTGCGCACGGCTTCCGGCACTTCGCGCGCCTTGCCATGGCCGAAGCCCACGCGGCCCTTCTGGTCGCCGACGACGACGAGTGCAGCAAAGCCGAAGCGCTTGCCGCCCTTCACCACCTTGGCGACGCGGTTGATGTGCACGAGCTTGTCGATGAACTCGCTGTCCCGCTCTTCACGGTTGTCACGGTCCTTGCGGTCACCGCGCTCCGAACGTTCCTTAGCCATATTGCTTTCCGCCTATCTTTCGCCGGAGATTAGAAGTTCAGGCCGCCCTCGCGGGCAGCGTCTGCGAGCGCCTTGACGCGCCCATGATAGAGGTAGCCGCCGCGATCGAACACGACGTCCTTGACGCCGGCCTTGATCGCGCGCTCGGCGATGAGCTTGCCGATCGCGGCCGCGGCGTCCTTGTCGGCGCCGGTCTTGATCTTGCCCTTCAGGTCCTTCTCGATCGAGGACGCGGCGGCAACCGTCACGCCCTTCGAGTCGTCGATGACCTGGGCATAGATGTTCTTGGACGAGCGGAACACCGACAGCCGGGGACGGAGCGCGCCACGGGCCGCGAGCGCCTTGCGGACGCGGGCCTTGCGCAGGTCTTGAGATTTCGTAGCCATGGCCATCCCTTACTTCTTCTTGCCTTCCTTGCGGAAGATGTACTCGCCAGCATACTTGACGCCCTTGCCCTTGTAGGGTTCGGGGCCGCGGAAGTCGCGGATTTCGGCCGCAACCTGGCCGACACGCTGCTTGTCGATGCCGGTGATCACGATCTCGGTCGGCTTCGGCGTCTTGATCTCGATGCCGTCCGGAACCGGATAGTTGATGTCGTGGCTGTAGCCGAGCGCGAGGTTCAGAGTCTTGCCCTGGGCCGCGGCGCGATAGCCGACACCGGTGATCTCGAGCGTCTTGGAATAACCCTCGGTCACACCCTTGATCATGTTGGCGATCATGGTGCGGGACATGCCCCAGGCCGAACGCGCCAGCTTGGTCTTGTCCTTCGGGTCGACCTTGACCGCGCCCTCTTCCATCTTCGCGATCACCTGGTCGGTGAGCACGAACTTGAGTTCGCCCTTGGGGCCCTTGACCGCGACATTGCTGCCAGCAAGGTTGACGGTCACGCCGGCCGGTACGGGAACTGGTTTCTTTCCGATACGAGACATGTGTGCGACCTCAGAACACGGTGCAGAGAACTTCGCCGCCCACATTGTGGGTGCGGGCGTCGGCGTCCGACATCACACCCTTGGGCGTCGAAAGGATCGAAATGCCGAGACCGTTGTACACGGTCGGCAGCGAGCCGACCGAGACATAGACGCGGCGACCGGGCTTCGACACGCGCTGCAGCTCACGGATGACCGGAGCGCCGTCGAAGTACTTCAGCTCAACCTCGATTTCGGCCTTGTTGTTGCCAAGCTGCACCACGGCAAAACCGCGGATGAAGCCCTCGCCCTGAAGAACGTTCAAGACGTTCTCGCGCAGCTTGGAATGCGGCGTCGAAACCTTCGACTTGCCGCGCTCCTGCGCGTTGCGGATACGAGTCAGCATGTCGCCGATCGGATCATTCACACTCATTCTTCTCTCCTGAAGTCCGTATCTGTTACCAGCTCGACTTGACCATGCCCGGGATCAGACCCAGGTTGGACATCTCGCGAAGCGCCAGACGCGACATCTTGACTTTACGATAATAGGCACGCGGACGGCCCGTGATCTCACAGCGATTACGGATCCGGTTCTTGGCGGAATTGCGCGGAAGCTCGGCAAGCTTCAGCTGCGCCGTGAAGCGCTCTTCCATGGTGACGTCCTTGCTCTGGACGATCGCCTTCAGCTTGGCGCGCTTGTTGGCGTACTGCTTCACCAACTTGCGGCGGCGGTTGTTCTTCTCTACCGAGCTCGTCTTAGCCATATGGGCTTTACCTCAGCTTGAACTGTTTTAAGCGGCCTTGCGGGCCGGCTTGCGGAACGGGAAGTTGAAGGCATCGATCAGCGCGCGGGCCTCGGCGTCATTCTTCGCCGTGGTGCAGATGATGATGTCCATGCCCCAGACACGATCGATCTTGTCGTAGTCGATTTCCGGGAAAATGATGTGTTCCTTGATGCCGAAGGCGTAGTTGCCATTGCCATCGAAGGAGCGGTCGGTCAGGCCGCGGAAGTCGCGGACGCGCGGCAGCGCGATGTTGATGAGCCTGTCGAGGAACTCGTACATGCGCACCTTGCGGAGCGTCACCTTGGTGCCGATCGCCAGGTTCTCGCGGATCTTGAACTGCGCGATGGCCTTGCGCGACTTGGTGATCACCGGCTTCTGGCCGGCGATCTTCTCGAGCTCGGCAGCGGCGACGTTGACCAGCTTCGAGTCCGTGGTCGCCTCGCCCACGCCCATGTTCAGGACGATCTTGGTGATCTTCGGAACCTGCATGGCGTTGTCGTAGCCGAACTGCTTGATCAGCGCCGGACGCACGACCTCGTCATAGTGCTTGCGCAGGCGCGGCACGTAATCGGCCGGCGTGGCCTCCGAGCCGGGAGCGGCCTTGGCGACGGGCGCGGCCTTCTCGGCCTTGGCCTTCTTCGGCTCAGCCTTGCCTTCGGCGGCGGGCTTCTTGGCCGCCGACTTCTTTGCCTCTTCCTTAGCCATTGATCACTTCTCCCGAACGCTTGGCGACGCGCACCTTCTTGCCGTCGGCCAGGGTCTTGTAGCCCACGCGGGTCGGCTTGCCGTCCTTGGGATCGATCAGAGCCAGGTTCGAAACCTGGATCGGAAGTTCCTTCGAGACGATGCCGCCTTCCTGGGCCGCGGTCTGCTTCTGGTGGCGCTTGGCCACGTTGATGCCGCGCACCACGGCGCGGTTTTCGGACGGGATGGTGCGAATGACTTCGCCCTGCTTGCCCTTGTCCTTGCCGGTGATGACGACGACCTTGTCGCCCTTCCGGATCTTAAGCTTCGCCGACATCAAAGCACCTCCGGTGCGAGCGAAATGATCTTCATCTGGTTCTTGGCGCGCAGCTCACGCGGCACGGGTCCGAAAATACGGGTTCCGACCGGTTCGCCCTGCGCATTGATGAGCACGGCGGCATTGCGGTCGAAGCGGATCACCGAGCCATCCGGACGGCGGATGTCCTTGGCGGTGCGCACCACGATGGCCTTCATCACCGTGCCCTTCTTGACGCGGCCGCGCGGGATGGCTTCCTTGATCGACACCACGATGATGTCGCCGACGGAGGCATACTTGCGCTTCGAACCGCCCAGCACCTTGATGCACTGGACCCGGCGGGCGCCGGAATTGTCCGCCACATCGAGGTTGGTTTCTTGCTGGATCATCTGATCACCCGTTCACTCATGGAACCCGAAGGTCCCTGTTCTCTTTAAGCCTGACCCGCAGCGACCTTCTCGACGAGGGCCCAGCGCTTCTGCTTCGACAGCGGACGGGTTTCCTCGATGCGGACGATGTCGCCGGCCTTGGCCTCGTTCTTCTCGTCGTGCGCGTGGTACTTCTTCGACAGGCGGACTGTCTTCTTCAGCACCGGGTGACGCAGGCGGCGCTCGACCAGAACCACGATGGTCTTGTCGTTCTTGTCGCTCACCACGACGCCCTGCAGGATGCGCTTCGGCATTTGTCTCTCTCCTACTTCGCGGCGGCCTGCTGCGACTGCACCGTCTTGAGACGGGCAATGTCGCGGCGGATCTGGCGGATGCGCGCGGTGTTCTCGACCTGGCCCGTCGCCTTCTGGAAGCGCAGGTTGAACTGCTCCTTCTTGAGCTTCAGGATTTCGTCCTGGACCTGGTCCTTGGTCATGACGCGGATGTCAGTAGCCTTCATGGCGTTCATCCTTCTTATTCGCCAAGGCGCGCGACGAAGCGCGTCTTGATGGGGAGCTTGGCAGCCGCGAGGGACAGCGATTCCTCCGCGACTTCGCGCGGAACGCCGTCGATCTCGAACAGCACGCGGCCGGGCTTCACGCGGGCCGCCCAGTATTCCGTCGAACCCTTGCCGGAGCCCATGCGGACTTCGGCCGGCTTCTTGGACACCGGAACGTCCGGGAACACGCGGATCCAGATGCGGCCGGCGCGCTTCATGCCACGCGCGAGCGCGCGGCGGGCGGCCTCGATCTGGCGCGCGGTAAGCCGGTCCGGCTCGACGGCCTTGAGGCCGAAGGCGCCGAAGTCCAGCGTGTTGCAGCTGGTCGACTTGCCGTGGATGCGGCCCTTGAAGGCCTTGCGGAACTTGGTTCGCTTAGGTTGCAGCATTTTTGCTAACTCTCAATCCTTAAGCCGCGTCGCGGTCGCGGCGGCCACGGGACTGGCCCGCATCGGCCGGTTCGTTCATGCGCTTGTCCTGCGCCATCGGATCATGCTCGAGGATTTCGCCCTTGAAGATCCAGACCTTCACACCGTTGGTGCCGTAGGTCGTGAAGGCGGTCGCCGTGCCATAGTCCACGTCGGCGCGCAGCGTGTGCAGCGGCACGCGGCCTTCGCGGTACCATTCGACACGTGCGATTTCAGCGCCGCCGAGGCGGCCCGAGCAGGTGATCTTGATGCCTTCCGCACCCATGCGCTGGGCCGACTGCACGGCGCGCTTCATCGCACGGCGGAAAGCCACGCGGCGCTCGAGCTGCTGGGCGATGTTCTCGGCCACCAGGGTCGCATCGACCTCGGGCTTGCGCACTTCGACGATGTTGAGGTGCACTTCCGAACCGGTCATGTCCTGCACCTTGCGGCGCAGCTTCTCGATGTCGGCGCCCTTCTTGCCGATCACCACGCCCGGACGCGCCGAGTAGATGGTGACGCGGCACTTCTTGTGCGGGCGCTCGATGAGGATCTTGGAGACGCCGGCCTGCTTCAGCTCCTTCTTGAGGTATTCGCGGATCGCGACGTCCTCATGGAGCAGCTTGCCGTATTCGCGCGAGTTGGCGAACCAGCGGGAATCCCAGGTGCGGTTGATACCGAGGCGCAGGCCGATCGGATTGACTTTCTGACCCATCAGGCTGCCTCCTTGCTTTCTTCACGCACTTCGCGGACGATGATCGTCAGTTCGCTGAAGAACTTCTGGATGTGGCCCACACGGCCGCGGGCGTTGGGCATCCAGCGCTTCATGACCAGGTTCTTGCCGACCCAGGCCTGGGCGACGACCAGGTTGTTGATGTCGAGATCATGGTTGTTCTCGGCATTGGCGATCGCGGACTCGAGCGTCTTCTTGATGTCCTTGGCGATGCGGCGGCGCGAGAAGGTCAGGTAGGCGAGCGCCTTGTCGACCTTCATGCCGCGGATCTCCGAGGCCACATCGTTGAGCTTGCGCGGCGAGATGCGGATGGACCGGGTCACGGCCTTCGCCTCGTTGTCCGGCAGAGCGCGCGGGCGTGCTTTCTTGCTCATGGCTTACTTGCCTCCGGCTTTCTTGTCGCCGGCGGTGTGGCCATGGAAGGTCCGGGTCGGCGCGAACTCGCCGAGCTTGTGGCCCACCATTTCCTCCGACACGAGGACAGGAATGAACTTGTTGCCGTTGTGGACCTGGAACGTCAGGCCCACGAACTGCGGCAGAATGGTCGAACGGCGGGACCAGGTCTTGATGGCCTGGGCGCGTCCACCGGTGCCGCGAGCGGCGTCCGCCTTCTTGAGGAGGTACCCGTCCACGAACGGGCCTTTCCATACAGAGCGTGTCACGGTCTACCTCTTACTGCGACTTCTTGCGGTCGTGGCGCGACCGCACGATGAACTTCTGGGTCCGCTTGTTGGAGCGGGTCTTGGTGCCCTTCGTCGGCTTGCCCCAGGGCGTTGCCCAGTGCTTACCACCGTTGGTGCGGCCGCCGTTCGGGTGATCGACCGGGTTGCGCGCGATGCCGCGCGAAATCGGACGCTGGCCCTTCCAGCGATTGCGACCGGCCTTGCCGATCACTTCGTTCATGTGGTCGGGGTTCGACACCGCGCCGACCGAAGCCATGCAGGTGGCATCGACCATGCGGGTCTCGCCCGACTTCAGCTTCAGCAGCACATAGCCCTGATCGCGGCCCGCGACCATGGCGTAGGTGCCGGCCGAACGGGCGAGCGTGCCGCCCTTGCCCGGCTTGGTTTCGATGTTGTGGACGATGGTGCCCACCGGCATGGAGCCGAGCGGCATCGCGTTGCCCGGCTTCACGTCGACCGACTTGCCGGCGATGACGCTGTCACCCACGGCCAGGCGCTGCGGCGCGAGGATGTAGGCGAGCTCGCCATCGGCATACTTGATCAGCGCGATGAAGGCCGTGCGGTTCGGATCGTATTCCAGACGCTCCACCACGGCGGCGACGTCGTGCTTGGTGCGGCGGAAGTCGACCATGCGGTAGGACTTCTTGTGTCCGCCGCCCTGGCCACGCGTGGTGATGCGGCCGGAATTGCCGCGGCCACCGTTCTTGCCGATGCCTTCGACAAGCGACTTGACGGGCTTGCCCTTCCACAGCTGGCTGCGGTCCACCTGGATCAGGTGGCGGCGGCCGGCGCTGGTGGGATTGAAAGTCTTGAGTGCCATTTGCTTATCTCACCACTCAGAGGCCAGTCGTGACGTCGAGGCGCTGGCCCTCTTCGAGGGTCACATAGGCCTTCTTGACGTCGCTCAGCATGGCCAGCTGGCCCTTGAAGCGACGCTGCTTGCCCTTGCGCACCAGCGTGTTGACCGACTTCACCTTCACACCGAAAAGACCTTCGACAGCCTTCTTGATGGCAGGCTTCGTGGCGTCGCGCGCCACGTTGAAGACGACCGTGTTGCTCTCGGAGACCAGCGTCGCCTTTTCGGTGATCGCCGGGCTCTTGATGATGTCGTAGAAGTGTTCCTTGCTCACTTGAACCGCGCCTCCAGCGCTTCGACGGCCGCCTTGGTCAGCACGAGCTTCTTGCGGCGCAGGATGTCGTAGACGTTGATGCCCTGGATCGGCAGCACATCGATGTTCGGGATGCTGCGGGCGGCCTTGGCGAAGCTCTCGTTCACCGCGGCGCCGTCGATGATCAGCGCATTGGCGAGGCCGAGCTTCTCGAAGGCGTTGACCAGGGTCTTGGTCTTGCCGTCGCAGGCCGCCTGGTCAAGGATGACCAGCGTCTGATCCTTGGCCTTGGCCGAGATGGCATGGCGCAGGCCGAGGGCACGGATCTTCTTGTTCAGCGACGTCTCGTGGCTGCGCGAACGGGGGCCGAAGGCCTTGCCGCCGCCGACGAAGATGCCGGCCTTGCGCGAACCGTGACGCGCACCGCCCGAACCCTTCTGGGGACCGAGCTTCTTCGTGGTGCGGGAAATCTCGCCGCGCGACTTGGCCTGGTGCGTACCCTGCTGGCGCTTGTTCAGCTGCCACTGGATCACGCGATGGATCAGGTCGGCGCGGGGCTCGAGACCGAAGATGTGGTCGGCGAGCTCGATCGAGCCTGCCGTCTGGGCCTCGATGGTGTGAATATCGGCTTTCATGTCCGTCAACCCTTACTCTGCTGCCGGAGCCGCGGCGGCTTCGGGAAGCTTGAACGCGCCCGGCTTCGGAGCGCTGTCCGGAAGCTTGCGCTTCACGGCGTCGCGCACGGAGACCCACGCACCCTTGACACCCGGAACCGAACCCTTGACCAGGATCAGGCCACGGTCGAGATCCGTCTTCACGACGACGATGTTCTGCGTCGTGGTGGTCTCGGCGCCGAGGTGGCCAGGCATCTTCTTGTTCTTGAAGACCTTGCCCGGATCCTGGCGGTTACCGGTGGAACCGATGGAACGGTGGCTGACCGACACGCCGTGCGTGGCGCGCAGACCGCGGAAGTTCCAGCGCTTCATGCCGCCGGCGTAGCCCTTGCCCATCGAGGTCGCGGTCACGTCCACGAACTGGCCGGGCACGAAGTGCTCGACAGTGATTTCGGCACCGACCGGGATCACGTTGTCGGGGGACACGCGGAACTCCTTGAGCTTCCGCTTCGGCTCGACCTTGGCCACGGCAAAGTGGCCACGTTCGGCCTTGGTCAGCCGCTTGATCTTCGGGACGCCAGCACCAAGCTGCAGAGCAGTATAACCATCCTTGTCGCTCGTCTTCTGTGCGACGACCTGACAGTTATCGACCTTCAACACGGTGACGGGGACGACAACGCCCTCTTCCGTGTAGACGCGGGTCATGCCCAGCTTCTGTGCGATGAGACCAGAACGCATCGCTTCACTCCTTCAAAGCTCTAGTCTTAGAGCTTGATTTCAACATCGACACCGGCAGCGAGATCGAGCTTCATCAAAGCATCGACAGTCTGCGGGGTCGGATCGACGATATCGAGCAGGCGGCGGTGAGTCCGCATTTCGAACTGCTCACGGCTCTTCTTGTCGACGTGGGGCGAACGGTTCACGGTGAACCGTTCGATCCGGGTCGGCAGGGGCACCGGGCCCCGCACCTGCGCGCCGGTCCGCTTGGCCGTGTTCACGATCTCGCGCGTCGACGTATCGAGGATGCGATGATCGAAGGCCTTGAGGCGGATGCGGATGTTCTGACGTTGCATGTCTGTGCCTGCCCTTAGTCGGTGATCTTGGCGACGACGCCGGCGCCGACGGTACGGCCGCCTTCACGGATGG
>CAMFKI010000008.1 GCA_945957365.1 uncultured Alphaproteobacteria bacterium
CGGCGCCTGGAAGATCGCCTATGCCGACTTTGTGACGGCGATGATGGCCTTCTTCCTCGTAATGTGGCTCATCAACGCCTCGAACGAGGAGACCAGGTCGCAGGTGGCAAGCTATTTCAACCCCATCAAGCTGACCGACAGTTCGACCGGCGCCCGCAGCCTGAAGGACATGAAGGACACCCGCAACCCGGAGAACCGGAAGACCGGGGAGACGGCAGAAGGTTCTCCACCGGCGAAGAAAGATTCGCGCGACGAGGCGGACATGCTCGCAAATCCTCCGAAATCACTCGATCGCGTTGCCAAGACGGTTGCCGATGCCGATTACCGCAATGCCGGCCTGGAGAGCACGGTCGAGATCGCCCCATCACTGAAGCCCGACAAGAGCAACCCCGGCGTGGGCGACCCCTTCGACCCCCGAAGTTGGGACAAGGCGGATCCTGGGCACCCTGCCTCTCCCTTGGCCGAGAGCGACGAGACTGCGAACACCAAGCCTCCCGAGGGCAAGGCGCCGACCGCGGACGCGAAAAAGTTGGCAGCGCAGCCAGAGGACACCGCCACTGTGCTGGTCCGCGAGGCGGGCGAGCTCCTGCGAACCATTGCAGGTCGCCTCGGCAAGACGCCGCAACAGGTTTCGCAGGATGTCGAGGTGAGGGTCACTGGCAGTGGCTTGTTGATCAGCCTGACGGAGACCGCGGATTTCGCGATGTTCAAGACAGGCTCGGCCGAGCCGGAGCCGGAGATGTTGAAGCTGGTGGAAGCAATTGCGAAGACACTTAACTCTGCGCCAGGGAACATTGTCATCCGGGGGCACACGGACTCGCGGCCTTATCACAACAAATACTATGACAACTGGCAGCTTTCGACCGCCCGCGCCAATCTCGCGCGCTACATGCTGATCCGCGGCGGCGTCGCGGCGGCACGCATTCGCCGGGTGGAAGGCGTTGCCGACCTGGAGCCGAAAAACCCCAAGGATCCCGAGGCTCCTGAGAACCGCCGCATCGAGATCTTCATCGGCAAGGAGGTTCCGTGATGCGCTGCGCAGCCGTATGCCTGTTGCTCGCACTCATTGTGCCCTATGCCGCTGCTGCAGCAGAACCAGAGAGCAAGGGCAGGGCCGAACTCCATTCCAAAATCGATCAGCTCCTGCAATGGCAGGACGCAGCAGCCGCTGGAAGCTTGGCGGCCGTGAGCCAGCAGAAGAAATTGCTGGTGGCGATAAGCCCCTTGCTGGCTTCAGTAGCCGAGAGTGATCTTCCCAAACTGGCGGGCCAAGCCGTCGCCTATGTCCTCAGCGGAGGCAATCCCTCCAGCATCGATCGCTTCGCGTCGTTGGAAGCCGTGATGCCCCGTGACCGGAAGCTCCTCGAAGCCGCGGCACTGTTCATGCGGGGCGATCGCCAGGGCGCCAGCAAGGCCTTCGCCCAGATTGATGCATTGCGACTCCCGTCACGAATTGCGGGCCGCGTGGCGTTGGCGAAATCACTTCTGGTTGACGGCCAGGCGCGGCAGATGCGGCTGGCTGAGGCGCTCGGTGCAATGCCCGGAACCCTGATCGAGGAATCCTCGCTGCGCCGATCGGCCCTCGCCTATGCGGCCGCTCATGATGAGCGCAATTTCTGGCGGAGAGCGGAGCGATTTGCGCGGCGCTTCCCGGCATCCATCTATGCAGAACGCTTCTGGCGCGATGTGATGGGAAGCATCGTCGCCTGGTATGCCAAGGGGGCGCCACCCAGCCTGGCACGGCTCGATGCGACGCTCGCAAGTCTGCCGCGCGACCAGCGGCGCAGGCTCTATCTCGACCTCGCGCACAAGGCTGCCATTGCCGGACTGTCCAAACTGACCGAAGACGCTGGGCGGCGCGTAACGCGACTGGCAGTCGAGGACAGCGAGGAAGAGCGGCTGGGACAATTTTATTCGTCACTCTTCCTGATCGTTTCGCCGGAAGGCGACGAGGCGCTTCTCCGCCTGAAGTCAATTGACCGGCGTCTGCTGCAGCCGGACGAAGTTGCACTCCTTGAGGCAGCAGTCAGTCTGGGCAGCCAGATTGATGATCCTCCGAACGCCGAACCGTCTCCTGCGGACGAAGGGACACCGGAAAGCACTGTTCAGCAGTCGCGCGGCGCAGAGTTGCTGGCGAATTCCGACAAGCTTCTGGTGACGGTCCAATGACCACCACCCCTGCTCCTTCGGCGGCTGGCGCATCCGTCGCACCAGGTCCCCACGCCCCGCATCGAAAGTCGGACCCGGTAAGCCCGATCTTGTTTCAATCGGTACTGGAAGACATGAGTTCCAGTCAACAGGTCCTTGCTGACCGAAAGCCACCAGCCGGTCACTCCGGTTCAAAGCACGGCAGCCAGGATGATGCAGGTGAAGACGTGCGCGCCGCGCGCGAACAACTCTCCTGGCAGAGCGCTCAGCTGCAGCCGATGAATTATGTCGCTTCTTCTCCACCGACAGCGGCAACGACAACAAGGGAAGGCACGGCCTTCGCAGGTCAGGCTAGCGATCCACAGGGTGACGTCCTGAAAAAGGCGGACCTGTTTAGGGCAATTGCGGTAGCCACGGATGGCCTTGCGCCTTCTGGCGAAGAGCCGACCACCCCCAACGCAACGCCGGTTTCCCGTACTGGAGCACAGGGGAGCAAAGGTGGGCCACAGCCTGGCGACTCGAAGGTCCGCACGCATTCATCCCACGCCTTTGAGCCGCCCGAGTTGGACTGCAGCACGTTGCAGCTGCAGCCAAGTGATGAGAGCGATGGAGACAACCGAGGCTCCGACGGCAAGGCGGTCGTGCACCTTTCACTGTCCGAGAGTTCATCTCCTGATCAGCGCTCGACGGCAGTTCTGCAACCCTCCCCGGAAGGCACGAAAATCCCCTCACCGGCGCGGCAGATCATGCAATGCCTGGAGACCTCGACGGCGTCTGGTCAAATGCCCATCACACCTCTCATGACCGCTTTGCCTCAGGCACAGGACGTGAAGGTGCTGCGAATGAAGCTCAGGCCGGATGCACTTGGTGACGTCGAGCTCTCCCTGCGGCGGAACACGAACGAGATGCACATCCATATCACCGTGACGAAGCGATCGACTGCCGACATGCTGCAGGGAGAGATCGCCGCCCTGAGGGACAGGATCGATAGTCTTCTCCCGGCAGAGACGACCCACACGATCACCATTTCCGTCGTGACGCAGGACGGAAGCCCGCTGTCCAATGCTGCGGGCAGCATGCCAGGCGAGCCCGGAACGCTGGATGCGGGACAGGGCAGTTTGGGTTCGGCGGGCGGCGACCGGTCAACTCCGCACAAGGAAGAGCGGCCACTACAGCAGCGGGAATGGGCAGGACATGACCGTGATACGCCTTTGCAGTCATCTGCTGATGGTGGCCTTGTGGTTTGATGCCACGGCCCCGGCCATTGCCGCGCCGAGCAATGTCTGCGAACGCGAAATGGCATCGGCTGCGCTCGCTGAAGGCGTTCCTCTCGGCGTTCTCTATGCAGTTGCGATGACCGAGACGGGTCGGAAGGGTGCCCTTCAGCCCTACGCCCTGAACATCGAGGGCCGCACGGTGTTTGCAGCGACCCAAGTAGAAGCGCTGGCTGAATTTGCCGAGGCCCGCCGCGCCGGCAAGACGCTCATTGATCTCGGCTGCATGCAGATCAATCATCAATATCATGGGAGCGAATTCAGCTCGCCGGCCGCCATGCTCGATCCGGCGCAGAACGTCCGCTATGCGGCACGCTTTCTGAAGACGCTACGCGCCAAGGAGGGAAGCTGGGCCATGGCCGTGGCGCGCTATCATGCAGGGCCCGACAACGATCCGGCCCAGAAACGCTACATCTGCGCCGTCATCGGAAACCTCGTTGCCACGGGCTTCGGGGCATGGACACCCGCCTCGCGGCAGTTCTGCCGTTGAGCCAGTTCAGTCCGGCACAAGCCCGATCACCCATTGTATCGGGACAGCCAGCTGAGGGTAGAGGCAATGAGTCTTTACGGGGTTATGCGTACCGGCGTGTCGGGCATGAATGCCCAGGCCAACCGGCTTTCGGCCGTCGCCGACAATGTCGCCAACGTGAACACGACCGGATACAAGGGGTCAAGCTGCGAGTTCTCGAGTCTCGTTCTGTCAAATTCGGATTCAGCTTACGAGTCCGGCTCTGTGCTCACCAACTTGCGCCATAATATCGAAGCGCAGGGAGGGTTGGTCAGCAGCTCCTCGGTGAGTGATCTTGCCATCAGCGGAAACGGCTTCTTCATGGTTGCCAACCCCGCTGGAACGCCCTACCTCACCCGCGCCGGTTCCTTCGTTCCCGACGCAAACGGAACGCTGGTGAACGCCGCGGGCTTTTCACTGCTCGGCTACAAGCTCAATCCGGATCAACCTGCAGTTACCCTCAATGGCTTCAACAACCTCGTGCCGGTTTCCTTCGGCGGACCTTCGCTGTCGGCCACGCCCTCCACACTGGGCACGATCAAGGCCAATCTTCCCTCCACCGGCACCGATATCGCAACCAGCGACTTGCCGTCCTTCAACAGTCCGACATCCACCTACACCGACAAGTCATCCCTGATCGCCTACGACAATCTCGGAGGCGAGGTGAAGCTGGATGTCTACTTTGCCAAGACCGGCACCGGCAGCTGGGAAGCGTCGGTCTATGATTCGCGCGATGCGGCGCCGGGCGGCGGCTTCCCTTACGCCTCCGCACCGCTGACCACGCAAACGCTGAGTTTCGGCGCCGATGGCAAGCTTGACCCGACCCAGCCCTCCCAGTTCACCTTCACCATACCGGGCGGCGCGGACTTCACTCTCGACATGGCCGGCACGACGCAGTTCGCCACGGGTTATACCGTCCTGTCGGCCTCCGTGAACGGTACGCCGGCGGGTGAACCGAAGGACGTCGAAATCTCGCGCGATGGCTTTGTCTACGCGATCTACGACGGCGGAACACGCATTCCGGTCTTCCGCATTCCGCTGGCACACGTGACAAGCCCTGACCTTCTCACGCCGCTCGCGGGGAACGTGTTCCAGGCATCTTCCGATACAGGCGGCGTAACGGTCGGCTTTGCCCAGTCGGGCGGGCTCGGCGACATCATGTCAAAGACCCTCGAGCAGTCGACGGTCGATCTCGCCACCGAACTGACGACGATGATCGACGCCCAGCGCGGCTACACTGCCAACTCGAAGGTGTTCCAGACCGGATCAGAACTCATGGACGTTCTGGTTAACCTGAAGCGTTGAATCTGGGCGATGGCGGCATGAGGCCCCAACAATGGCAACACTCTCCTCGGCACTGAATTACGCACTGGCGGGACTTTCCGTCAGTGCCACGCAATCATCTGTCGTCTCGCGCAACGTGAGCTCGGCGGGGGACGAGAACTATACCCGCAAATCCGCCGATATCGTGACCCTGCCCAATGCCGGGCCCGTGGTGGCGCAGATCTCGCGCAGCAGCGACAGGCTGCTTCTCGACAAGCTCATGTCCGCCACCAGTGATGCGTCATCGCGTCAAATCACGCTCGATGCGCTCAACCGGATGAGCAGCCTGACCGGCGATCCCCAAGACGATCAGTCGATCGCTGCCGGCCTTTCGAAACTGCAGGATGGCCTGAAGAACTATGAGCAGAACCCATCCAGCGGGACGCTTGCCCAGGCCGCTGTCGAGGCTGCGCGCGGAGTTGTCCTGAAAATCAACGCGGCCTCGGCCGAGGTCGATGCGGTGCGCACGGACGCCGACACCGCAATGGCCGATTCGGCCGAGCGCATCACCAACCTCCTGGCGCAGTTCAAGGTCGCCAATGACAGCATCGTGCGCGGCCAAGGCACTGCGGGAGACCTCTCCGAGACCCTCGACCAGCGCGATTCGATTCTCAAACTGCTCTCGGACGAGATCGGCATACGCACCACCGTCCGCCCCAACAACGACGTGCAGATCTATGCCGAAGGGGGCGCCGTGCTCTTCGAGGGAAGCCCGCGGCCCGTCACCTTCGAGAAATCCGGCCAGCTTTCTGACGGAGTGACCGGCAATGCCCTCTTGATCGACGGCGTGCCCGTCACGGGAGCCAATGCCACCATGCCCGTGTCCGGCGGGAAGATCTCCGCCTATGCAGCGGTCCGCGACACGCTTGCCCCGCAGCTTGGCGGGCAGCTCGACCAGCTGTCTGCCGGATTGATCAACAGCTTTTCGGAGACGGATCCCCAGAACCCGGCGAGCCTTCCTGCGGTCGAAGGGCTGTTCACGGGAACGGGGACCCTGCCGGATCTGAACGGCGCCAACAGTGGATTGGCCGGCAAGCTCAAGATAAACGCCATGGCGGATCCTGATCAGGGCGGCTCGCCCGCACTTCTGCGCGATGGCGGATTTGGTGGATCAGCCTACGTCCGCAACACTGCCGGGCAAGCCGGATTTCAATCGCGCATCGCGGAACTGGTCGATGCCCTCGACACCAAGCTCGCTTTCGACAATCAGAACGGGATTGAAGGCTCCGCCTCCCTCAAGGACTTCAGCGCGAAATCGGCGTCCTGGGTGGAGACGCGGCGCCAGGCGGCCCAAACGTCGCTCGATACCGCCACGACCACGAAGTCCCGGGCGACAACGTCGCTGGCGCAGGTGACCGGAGTCAACATCGACCAAGAAATGGCGACCTTGCTCGATCTGGAGAAAAGCTACCAGGCTTCATCGAAGGTGATGTCGGTGGTCAATTCGATGCTGTCGACGCTGCTGGACGTCGTGGGCAAATGACCACCATGGGCGGCATTCCCACGTGGCTTCTCTTGCAGCCCTCGCGGCAGGCCATTTCCGACGGTCAGCGCCGCCTCGCCCAGGCCGAGGCTGAATCGGCATCGGGCCGGCACTACGACATGGGATTGGCATTGGGAGGCCAGGTCGGCGCCGACATATCGCTGCGCCTGCAGCTCTCAAGTCTCGATCAGGCCAACGCGGCGGGGAGCCAGGCTGCACTCAAGGCGAACGCCACGCAGGACTCGCTGGCTTCGATCAGCAGCCTGGCCGATCGCTTTCGAGCCTCCTTGACCAGCGCATTGACCAGCCAGGATGGCCGCCCGCTGGGACCTGCCATGGCGAAAACCTCGCTCGGCGCCCTGCATGATGCCCTCTCTGTCACCCAGGACGGGCAATACCTGTTCGCGGGCCTGGCCAGCGATACACCGCCGCTGAAAGACTATGATGACGGCCCCCGGCAAGCGGTGGCGGATGCATTCCAGACTCAATTCGGATTTCCTCCGGACGATCCTGCCGCAGCCACCCTCACGGCAACCCAGGTGACGGACTTTGTGCAGGGTTCATTGAGTTCGCTGTTTTCCGGAAGCGGATGGACCTCGACGTGGTCTTCCGCATCGGTCGCCACCGCGAAATTTCGCCTCTCCACCGGCAGCAGCGCCGATCTTGCGACGACAGCCAACGAGCCCTTTGCACAAAAACTCGCCCAGGCCTTCTCGATGATCGACGTGCTTGGCGCGAGCAAGATCAATGCCGATGCCTATTCCTCCGTCGTCGACCGGGCACTGTCGCTCACATCCGAGGCTCAGCTCGGAGTAGGCGACGAGCAGGCGCGCATCGGCGTCGGCCAAGCGCAACTGAAGGAAGACCAGTCTGCGCTGCAACAGAAGAAGACGAGTCTGACCGCCGCAATTTCATCCTATGAAAGCGTCGATCCCTACGAAGCCGCGACCCGGGTCAATCTGCTGATGACGCAGCTCGAGAGCTCCTACTCACTGACGGGGCGGATCAGCAAGATGAGCCTGTTGTCCTACATCTGAAGCGCGAGGCGGGAAGAAGCGAAATGTATGAATCGACCTACATGGTGATGCTGGAGGACACGACGGAGCAGATCCGCGACAATGAGAGGCGCGCCTTCGACACCGCCATCGAACTGCTGCAGCGCGCACAGCAGTCCGGTCGCGGCTCACGCGACTCGGTTGAGGCGCTCCTCTTCGTCAATCGGCTCTGGACCATCCTGCTGGAAGACTTGGCCGACAACGGCAACGGATTGCCGGAGGCACTTCGCGCCAGCCTGATCTCGATCGGCATCTGGATGCTGCGGCGCACCGAAGACATCCGGCAGGGAAACATCGACGATTTCACCGCCCTGATCGAAGTGTCTGAAACCATCAGGAAGGGACTTGGAAGGAGCGGGCATGTTCATTCATCTGAAGCGTGGTGAGAAGCTTTACCTCAATGGCGCCGTCCTGCGGGTGGACCGCCGGACGTCACTCGAATTCTTGAACGACGTGACCTTTCTGCTCGAAAATCACGTGATGCAGGCGGATGAGGCAACAACACCCATTCGTCAGCTTTATTTTGTGGTCCAGACCATGCTGATGGATCCGTCGAATGCGGGCATGACGGCGGAACTCTACAAGCACCTCTCCCATCGCACGCGGCAGGCGATCGAGGATCCGGCAATCCAGGACGCGATCGATGGGGCGGACCGGAAGGTTGCCGAGGGCCGGTATTTCGATGCCCTGAAGCTGCTCAGAAGCGGCTTCACATCGGAACCGAAGGCTGAACAGCAAAAGGCAGGCAATGCGGAGGAAGCGGCATGACGAACACCATAACATCGCTGACGGGTTCTACGACGACTGCAAGTCAACCGGCGTCGGCCGCCGACAAGGCAAACATAGACTATGACAGCTTTCTCAAGCTGTTCATGGCGCAGATGAAGGACCAGGACCCCACCAAGCCCAACGACCCGACCGCCACATTGTCCCAGCTCGCGTCCTTCTCGAATGTCGAACAGTCGATCAAGCTGAACGAGAAGCTGGATTCCATGCTGTCGGTGTCGAACGCGACACTCGCTTCGGGTCTCGTCGGCAAGGCAGTGAGCAGTCTCGACGGTGCAGTGTCCGGTATTGCGGTGAGCGTAGCGTCGGGTGCCAATGGTCTCGAGGCAACATTGAAGGATGGCCGCACCCTCAGCCTCGGCGCAGGCTACCGCATTGGTGCAGCGTGAACGAAACTGACGCCCTCAAGCTGGTTCAGGACGCAATCTGGGCCGTTATCGTCGGCGCCGGGCCAGCGGTCGGCGCCGCAATGGTCGTGGGCATTGCCATCGCACTCATACAGGCTCTCACACAAATCCAGGAGGCGACCCTGACCTTCGTGCCGAAGATCCTGGCAGTGTTCGCGCCACTGCTGCTCCTGGCGCCGGTGGCGGCTGCCCAGCTGATGAGTTTTACACAGCAGGTTTACGCCCATATCGAATCCGGATTCTGATCGGACAGGGCGCGGACAAGGAAACATCATGGAGGCGGGACGCGCGCCGGAACTGAGCCTTGCCCCCAGTGCCGGCAATCGGGACATCGGCTTTGCCGCAGGCATCGTCGCAATCCTCATCGTCCTGTTTCTGCCGGTTCCCCCGTTCCTTCTCGACCTCGGTCTCGCCCTGTCGATATCGCTCGCCGTGGTCATTCTCATGGTGGCGCTGTGGATCGGACGGCCGCTAGATTTCTCGGCCTTTCCCACCGTCCTCCTGATCGCCACCATGCTGCGGCTGTCGCTCAACGTCGCGACGACCCGTCTCATTCTTTCGCATGGGCATGAAGGGGCCACTGCCGCAGGGCACATGGTGGGTGGCTTTTCACGGCTGGTGATGAGCGGCGATTTCGTGATCGGCGTGATCGTCTTCGTCATTCTCATCACCATCAACTTCATGGTGATCACCAAGGGTGCTTCGCGAATCGCGGAAGTCGGCGCGAGGTTTACCTTGGACGCCATTCCCGGCAAGCAGATGGCGATCGACGCGGATCTCTCCGCAGGTCTGATCGACGAGAAGGATGCCCGGCGGCGGCGGCTGGAACTCGAACTGGAGAGTTCCTTCTTCGGGTCCATGGACGGCGCCTCGAAGTTCGTCCGCGGCGACGCCATTGCCGGGCTCATCATCACCGGCGTCAACGTATTCGGCGGCATCGTCATCGGCATGGTCCGCCACGGCATGACATTCTCCGAATCGGCCGACGCCTATACGAAGCTGTCGGTCGGCGATGGGCTGGTCACCCAGATTCCCGCCCTAATCGTCTCTTTGGCAGCGGGGCTTCTGGTCTCCAAGGGCGGCAACCGCGGCGCCGCTCAGGAGGCCATTTTCACCCAGCTCGGCGCCTATCCCCGCGCATTGCTGGTGGCCGCGATGCTTCTGGCCATTCTGTCGCTGGTACCGGGCCTGCCGTTCTTTCCGTTTGCGTTGCTGGCAGCCATCATTTCCGGCGGCGCACTGACGATCATCCGGCACAACGCCAGCCAGCTTCGCTCTGCCGAGGACAAGTCACGCCGCGACAGTGCCGCGAAGCAGGAGGAAGAACGCAGTTCCGTCAAGGAATTGCTGCGCACGCCTGAAATCGAGCTGCGGCTCGGGCGGCAGATCTCGAGTGCGATGTTGGTCTCGCACAGTGAGCTCGCGCACCGGGTTGCCAAGATGCGGCGGCGTTTCGCGCAGGACTACGGTTTCGTCATTCCCGACATCCGCCTCGGCGACGACCTCGTCATCGCACCACGCAGCTATTCCATCCGCATTCACGGAACTTCCGTCGCCAGCTTCGAACTACGCCTCGGCGAGCTGCTGGTGATCCCGGGCGCCAAGCCCCGGCCAGACCTGCCGGGCGATGAAGTCCGCGAGCCGGCCTTCGGAATGGAAGCCTACTGGTATCCCGATGTCTTCGCTGCCGAACTGCGGGCCAACGGCCACATTCCCGTCGACCCTATGTCGGTCATGCTCACCCACCTTTCGGAAGTGATCCGCAGCAACCTGGGCAACCTCATGTCCTATAAAGATCTGCGCGCACTGACCGACCGACTCGAACCCGAGTACAAGCGTCTGCTGGACGAGACTTGCCCGTCGCTGCTGTCATTTTCCGGCTTCCAGGCCATCCTGAAGCTGCTCCTCGGCGAGCGCGTTTCCATTCGTAACCTTCATCTGATTCTCGAAGCCATTGCCGAGATCGCGCCCCATGTGCGCAAGCCGGAGGCCATCGTGGAACATGTCCGCCATCGCCTGGCGCAGCAGATCTGTGGCGATCTTGCGCAGGACGGGCTGTTACGGATCGTGAGGCTCGGCAGCCGGTGGGACGTGTCCTTCATGCAGAGCCTCAAACGGGACGGCAAAGGTGATGTTGTCGAGTTCGATATCGACCCCCGTCTCATCGAGCAGTTCGCCAACGAGCTCTCGACCGCCGTCAAGGCACTCGTCGACCGGGGCGAACAATTTGCCCTCGTCACGGCTCCGGAAGCGCGCCCCTATGTGCGCATGATCGTTGACCGGCTGTTCCCGGCGCTGCCGGTTCTCTCGCATATCGAGATTTCCCGCGGCGTTAAGCTGGACGTCATCGCGTCGCTGTCATGAGCAGCGAACTGGAAGCGCAGATCATTGCCTTGTGCCTGCTGTTCTGCAGGATCGGCGGCTGCATGATGCTGGCCCCTGGAATCTCGAGCCAGCGTGTGCCGATCAACATCAGGCTCTTCATCGCCCTTGCGATAACCGCTGCGCTATCGCCGCTGCTGCTGGATGTGCTGCTGGAAGGCCTGGGCAAGATCCCGCAACATGCGTGGATCGGCCTCATATTCCATGAGTCGGTGGTAGGCATCCTCATCGGACTGATGGCGAGGTGCTTCTTCCTGGCGCTGCAGTTCTCGGCGACGGCAATTTCAAACTTCATCGGCTTGTCAGGCATCCCTGGAATTCCGCTGGAGGAAGCGGACACCGGCTCGCCCGTGGCAACCTTGGTATCTTCCGCCTCGATCGCCATCATCTTCGCCATGGGACTTCACGTCGAGCTGCTGAAGGCCCTGGCGGATTCCTACATCGTGCTGCCGCTGGCTGGCGTTCTGACGGCTCAGATGCTGGTCACGAACTTTCTCCGCACACTGGGCGAGACCTGGGTTCTGGCGCTCAGGCTCTCGGCACCCTTTCTGCTTTATGGTGTCATCGTCAACGTCGCGCTCGGCATGGGAAACCGCTTCGCCCAGCAGATTTCGATGTATTATGCAACGACGGGCGCGGTGATGCTGGGAGGCTTCCTACTCCTCTATCTCATCTGGGTCGACTGGATGGCGATGTTCACGGATTCCTACCGGTCCTGGCTGCTGCAAGGTGGATTCTGATGCACGAGCCCGCAAGACTGCATCGCCTTGCCAAGGCTCAAAAGGACTTCGGACGCCTGTTCGAGGCGCGGCTTGCTGGCGAGCGAGCGCGGCTCCGGCGGCTGGAACTGGCGAAGGCTGACATGATGGTTGTACTCGGCCGGACCGCCGCGCTCGGTCTTGTGCATTACACTGCCGCACTGCGTCGGCTGGCCGAACTGGACACCAGCATGTCCAAATGCAGCCAGCAGATCGGTGACATGGAACGCAAGTTGCGGCAGGCGAAAGTGCGCGAACAGGTTTTGGCCGACCGCGCCGCAAGCGCCGAGGATGCCGAACAGCGAAGGCGCTCCGAGAGCGAGGGGCAGGAGGCTGCGCTGCACATGAACAGGCGAGCCACACGCAAGTGAGGCATGCTGATATGGGCCTTGCAGGGGAGATTGCCCATGTCCGTCACGCTTCCGTCCGATCTCATCGCCGATGTCATGCGCAATGCCGATCCGGTGCGCCGCAGTGCCGCTGTCGGCCGCTTGACATCGGCGGCGGCCGACAGCGGCCAGGCATTCGACAAGACGATCGACGGCGTCCAGGCAGCATCGGCGTCCTCGGCCGGTTCCGTGGCCGATGCGGCTCAGGGCCCGACTTTGACGTCATCGCCGGGTGCCGGGCGCCCTGCGTCCAAGAGCGGAACCTATCAAGGCTTCGAGCGGATGGTGCTGCGGAACCTGTTCGAGACACTGTTGCCCAGCGGGGAGAGCGGATCCTTCGGTGGTGGCCCGTCGGCGGGCATCTGGCGTTCCATGGCGGCGGATCAGCTGGCAGGTGTCTATGCCAAGGACGGGGGCATTGGCATTGCCAAAATGCTTGAGGGCGCTGCGCAGGGCAGCACGCCACGCCGGGCCACGGAGTGGCCCTATTTCAGCATGGGAGCGATCGGCGCCGTGGCGGGGCAGCCGACATCATGACGCCGGCCGAAAGCGCCATCGCCTCCGCCCTGCTGCGACTGATCGACACGATCGAGGAAGAGAACGCCGCACTGCGCCGTCAAGTCGTCGTTCAGCACGGCGGTTTCACCGATCGCAAGAACCAGGCGCTCCGTGAAGTGATGGTCGCGCAGCGCCGTGATCCTGCATCCTGCGCTGCAGCGCACATACGACCTCATCTCGAGAGGCTCTCGGGGGTGCTGGGTGAGAATGCTCGCCTGCTCAAGCTGCACATCGGCGCTGTCGGCGAAATCAGCGACATCATCATTGGCAGCCTGAGGGAAGCCGACTCGGACGGCACCTATTCAAGATGCCACAAGCCTCGCGGACGATGACCGGCAATGCTGAAGCTGGTGGGTGTGGGCATTTGGGTCATCCTGGTCACCGCGGGCGCCACCTTCGCGTCTTCTTATTTGAACCACTCTGCCGGAAACGCCGCGGCTGATCCCGAAGATCTCGGGGTCGAGCAGGTCACGTCCGAACTCACAAGCATTCCGATCATTCGCGGCGGCGACGTGACGGGCTATATCATTCTTCAGCTCTCCTTTGCTGCGGACAAAGCGTTGCTTGACCAGAAGAAAGTCGATGCGCTGCCCTACCTCAAGGATTCCGCCTTCCGGATCATCTTCACGAACACCGATGTGGATTTCCGGCACCTCAAGCCTGGGGATCTCGACAAGCTGACGGGAGCGATCGCAACTGACGCCAACAGCCGTCTCGGAATGAAGCTGGTGCGTCAGGTGCTGTTTCAGCAGTTGAATTACGTCAGGAAGGAAGACATCCGGACAAACTGGATCAATGGCCAGAACAACGCGAATTGAGGCAGGCTGGGCCGTTCTCCTGCGCGACCTGAGTTCCTCCGACAGCCGGGCATTGACGTCGGGCGAGCGGTCTGACGAGCTGATGCGCCTCGCTGATCACCCTCTGCTGTTGCGTCAACATCTGCTGCGTGCAAGCGTGAACACACCCCTGTCACCTCTGATTCTCAACGTCGCTGTTCTGGCCTCAAGCCAGACACGTCGCGATGAAGGAGAACGGCCAGGCAAACTTGCGGGCTTCATCTGCACGCAGAGGGACGGCTCCGAGACCGGTTCGCCAGTAGCATTTCAGCCGTCGGAAGCCGATCTTGAATTAGCGCTCGATCTAGGGCGCCATTCGACCGATGACGCGCCGGCTCAGGGGCTGGGAAAGTCCTTGGCTGCGCTCATTCGCTCCGTTCTCATCGCCCTTCGGTGCGTTGCCGAATGAACCTTGGCACGTTGCTTGCTCGTATGTCCCCGAAAGGGACGATGCCATGGACGAGCAGACATTTGAGACGATCCGCCTCCTGCCGCGCGGGGAACTCGAGAGATTTGCCATGCACGTCCTCCTCGATCTGCGCATGAGGCGACAGGAGGCGGAAACCGGCCGTGTTTTTTCCGCGGTACTGGGCGGATTTCTGTTGGGAGCAGTGGTGGCTTCCGTGGCCTTCCTGGTGGGTTCGACCCTAGGCTGAAGCCGTGCCAGCGGGAATGACATGCCCGACGAATGGCAGTTCCCGGAACTGATGCGCCATGTCCATGCCGTAGCCGACGACGAACTTGTCAGGACATTTGAACCCTTCGAAATCCGCCGAGATATGTGCCGCGAGATGGCCGGGCTTGTTCAGCAATACCGCCGTATAGGTGCCCTTGGCGCCGCGCGCGGCCAGCAGGTCCTTGGCGAAGGCAAGCGTGCGTCCCGATTCGAGAATGTCGTCGATCAGCAGGACGTCCCTGCCGCGCACATCGGTTTCAATGTCGCGCAGGACGTTGACCTGACCGGACGATTTCGTCGACTTGCGGTAGCTCGACAGGATCATGAAATCGACTTCAGGCGACAGGCCCGCGTGATGCATCGCGCGAATGAGATCGGCCGCGAAGACGAAGCTGCCCTTGAGAATGGGCACGACGAGAAGGTTGCTCGGCTTGCGTGCGGCAATGTCAGCCGCGATCGCCTGCACGCGCGCGGAAATCTCCTGCTCGCTGAACAAGACGCCGATGCGGTGGCCATCGATCGATAATTCACTCATGAGCCGGATTTGAGCCGATTTCATCGGCCCGGGCAAATCGAATTTCGAGGTTTCGCGCAGCTTCCGGCGGTGAAGCGAGGCGCGTCACGAAGCTGGTGCTTTCACCCGGCTTCAACGGCCGCACTTCGGTGTCGAGAGTCCAGTGGTAAACCTCTGCGTTGTCCTTTGAGAGCAAACCGAAACGCAGCCACGGAATCTTGCGCGTGCTCGCCGACGTGTTGGCCAGGTCGCCTTTGAGGGCGATGATCTTCTTGCCATCGACGATGAGGTGCTGAAGGTCGATGTTACGGATCTCGATCCCGTAGATATTCACGTCCTGACCGGCCCAATGATAGGCGACGATGCTTGCAGGTATCGCCGCGACGACGCGTTCGGGACACATGGCCGCCACCGCGACCGGCGAAAGGGCCAGCCCCACCAGGCCCGCCCATGCGCCCATCTTCATCCGCCGGGCACGCCGCAGGTGCCGGAACTCGGACTGGGCACCTTGCGCTGCGCGCAGAAGGGGAAGCGGCTCGCCCGCCCGCCAGCTCCGTATCGCAGGCGTCTTCTGCAAGGAGCCCGGGCCGATCACTTGCGAAAGGGGTGCTTTCCCCTTGCTGATGTCCATACTATCGGCGGACGTGTCCGGCCGGTTGGTGGCAATCGTCAGGTCGGTGGAGGTGGAACAGGATGGGCAGCGGACGGTCATGGTTCGTATCAATCCGGAACAGCGGGCATTGCACGTCTGAGTTACATTTATTCTCCGCCGTGGTTAATGCCCCGTTAAAACTCGGATGGTTTAAGGGATCGCTGACCAAGGGAGGTGCGCATCCGTGCTGCGGCTTGAGAACGTCGGCCTCAAATATGGCGACGGCCCGGAAATCCTGCGCGACGTGAGTTTCGCAGTTCACCCGGGTGACTTCTATTTCCTGACGGGTCCTTCGGGCGCCGGCAAGTCGTCGCTGCTCAAGCTGCTGTTCCTGGCGCTGCGGCCAACGCGCGGAACGCTGCGCATTTTCGGTGAGGATGTAGGGACTCTCAGTCATGGCAACCTGCCGCTGATCCGCCGGCGCATCGGCGTCGTGTTCCAGGAATTCCGCCTGCTCGACCACCTCTCGACCTATGACAACGTGGCGCTGCCGCTGCGCGTCGCCGGACGATCGGAATCATCTTACCGCCGCGATGTGATGGACCTTTTGGACTGGGTCGGGCTGGCGCAGAAATCAGCCGACTTGCCGCCCGTGCTATCTGGCGGCGAGAAGCAGCGCGCGGCGATCGCCCGTGCCGTGATCGCCAAGCCACAGCTTCTGTTGGCCGACGAACCCACCGGCAACGTCGATCCCGTCCTCGCCAAGCGTCTGCTCCACCTCTTTCTCGAACTTAACCGTCTTGGTACCACCATGCTGATCGCCACCCATGACAAGGGCCTCGTGCGCCAGGCCGAACGGCCCGTGCTGCACCTCGAAGAAGGGACACTGAGCCTGCAATGAAGCCGGGCGCTATCATACCTGCGAATGCTGCGTCGCTGACATCGCTGACCGTCACCATGGCGGTCATGTGCTATCTGGCATGCCTCGCGATTGGGGCGTTGATCCTCGTCGATCGTGCCGTGACGAGCTGGACCAGCGGCCTGTCCCGCGAGATGACCATCCAGGTTCGGGTCGTGCGCGATGCGGATATCGATAAGGAAGTGGAGAAGGCGCGCAGCATCACCGCTGCCTTTCCCGGCATCGTCGAAGCCGATGTGCTCGACGAGAGCGAGGGTGCCAAACTGCTCGAACCCTGGCTCGGCACGCGATCGCTGACCGGCCTTCCCGTGCCGCGCCTGATCCGGGTCGTGTCCGATACCGATCATCCGCCGGATGCGCTGGCATTGCAGAAGGCACTCTCGCAGGTGAAGGGTGCGAGCCTCGACACACATCAGAAGTGGGAGGTCGAACTGACCCGCATGGCCCGCGCCCTCTCGGCGGTGTCCTATGCCATTCTCCTGCTGATCTGCGTTTCTGCAGTCGCCATCGTCATCTTCGCGACCCGTGCCGTGCTGCAGGCCAATCGTCACATCGTCGATCTTCTGCATCTCGTCGGCGCACGCGACAGCTATATTGCACGCCAGATCGACGGGCGCTTCGTGCGCACCGGCCTGTTGTCTGGCTTCATCGGCGTAGGCCTCGGCATACTCACCTTTCTGCTGCTCGGACTTTTCGGCGGTGGCAGCGAGAGCGGTGTCGCCGCGGCGAGCTGGGGGCTGCTGTTTTCCGCTCCGCGCGTCGCGCTATGGAGTTATGGCATGCTCTTCGCAGTGCCTCTCGCCGCCACCCTGATCTGCCTGATCACGGCCCGCATCACCCTGATCCGCAGGCTCGGAGTCGTGACATGATCCAGCTCCGCTCGGCGCTGTTCAACATCGTGTTCTACGTGAACCTCGCTCTGTTCCTCGTTCTGGGGTCGGGCTTCTACTTCACGCCGCGCAAATGGTCGATCCGGGCCCTGCAGGTGTGGGCCAGAAGCTCGTTGTTCTGGCTCCGTGTCATCGCCGGGGTCCGTTACGAGGTGCGCGGCGCTGAACGCATCCCGCAGGGCGCATGTCTCGTCGCCGGCAAGCATCAGTCGTTCTGGGAAACCTTCGCCATCCTGCCACTGCTCGACGACCCGGCGATGGTTCTGAAGAAGGAACTTACCTATATCCCGTTCTTCGGGTGGTTCATCTACAAGTTCCGCATGATACCGGTCGAGCGGTCGGCGGGCACTCAAGCGCTGCGCGCGCTGATCGATGCGGCGGAGAAGGCTGTCGCCATGGGCCGGCAGGTGGTCATCATGCCGGAGGGCACCAGGCGCGCCCCGGATGACCCTCCGGACTACAAACCCGGCGCCGCGGCGCTCTACGGCAAGCTCGCAGTTCCGTGCATTCCGTTCGCGCTCAATTCGGGTCTGTTCTGGCCAAGGCGCAAATTTATCCGGCGGCCCGGCACGATCGTGATTTCCTTCCTCGATCCTATTCCGCCCGGATTGAACCGGAAGGCGTTCCAGTCGCGACTCGAAACAGAGATCGAGACGGAAGCCCGGACTCTGGTGGCAGAAGGCCGGTCGCGACTTTAAGTACAAATAGAGAACAAATCCTCGACTCCGCCGGACGGCAGGATTACACTCCAGATGAGACCGGAGGCTCTGCCATGGATATGCCCAAGCATCCCGCCCTCGACCCCATCGCCCGAGAAATCTGGGCGATGAAGTACCGCTTCAGCCCCGATGACGGTGGCGATGCCGAGACGGAAATGGAGGACAGCTGGCGCCGGGTCGCCCATGCCGTGTCGGCGGCCGAGCGCCCGGGCGACCGTCTGGTATGGGCGGACAGTTTCTACCGGATCCTCGAGGGCTATCGGTTCTTGCCCGCCGGCCGCATTCTCGCCGGCGCCGGAACGCATCGCAACGTCACCCTGTTCAACTGCTTCGTCATGGGCCGCATCCCGGATTCGCTCGACGGAATCTTCACCCAGCTGAAAGAAGCGGCGCTGACCATGCAGCAGGGTGGCGGCATCGGACACGACTTCTCCACCCTGCGCCCCCGCGGCGCCGCCGTGAAGGGCGTCGGGGCCGATGCATCCGGCCCCATCAGCTTCATGGAAGTGTGGGATGCCATGTGCAAGACCATCATGTCCGCCGGAACCCGGCGGGGCGCCATGATGGGCACAATGCGCTGCGATCACCCAGACATCGAGGCCTTCGTCGCGGCCAAGCAGCAGGCCGGACGGCTGCGCAACTTCAATCTCTCGGTGCTGGTGACGGATGCCTTCATGGCCGCCGTGAAGGCCCGTGCCGAATGGCCTCTCGTCTTCGACGGCCGGACCTTCGCAAGCATTCCAGCGGTGCGCCTGTGGGACCAGATCATGCGCGCCACCTATGAGTCGGCTGAACCCGGTGTAATTTTCATCGACCGCATCAACGCCGAAAACAATCTCTCCTATTGCGAGACGATCGGCGCCACCAACCCGTGCGGCGAGCAGCCCCTGCCACCCTATGGCGCCTGCCTTCTCGGTTCCCTCAATCTCACGCGCTTCGTGGTGAATGCCTTCGGGGAACAGGCTCGCGTCGATGACGGCGCACTCCGGCAGACTGCTGCCACGGCCGTGCGCTTCATGGACAATGTGATCGATATCTCCAACTACCCGCTGCCACAGCAGCGTGCCGAGGCGCTGGCGAAGCGACGCATCGGCCTCGGCATCACCGGGCTTGCCGATGCCCTGGCGATGTGCGGACTGCGCTACGGCACTCCGCAGGCGGCGGAGGCAGCCGGGCAATGGATGGCGGCTATCGAAGACGCGGCATACCGGTCGAGTATTGCACTGGCGGAGGAGCGGGGGCCCTTCCCGCTGTTCGATGCAAGCCGCTTTGGCGCCTCGGGTCACGCCGCGCGGCTGCCAACGCACCTGCGCAGCGATATCATGGCCCGCGGCCTGAGGAATGGCCTGCTCACGTCGATCGCACCGACAGGAACGATCTCGCTCATCGCCGGCAATGTGTCGAGCGGGATCGAGCCGATATTCAGTATCCGTTACGAGCGCAAGGTGCTGCAGCCGGACGGCAGCCACCGGATCGGCACGGTTGCCGACTATGCCGCGTCGCTTTACTGGGAGATGCAAGGTGCCGATGCGCCGCTTCCGCCCGCCTTCGTGACGGCCGACCAGCTCATTCCTGCCGATCACCTCTTGATGCAGGCGGCGGTGCAGAAGCATGTCGACAGTTCGATTTCCAAGACCATCAACATTCCCGAGGACTTCCCCTTCGAAGAGTTCAAGGGGGTCTACGAGGAGGCCTACGACCTCGGCCTCAAGGGCTGCACCACCTATCGTCCCAATCCGGTGACGGGGTCGGTGCTGTCGGGAATGTCAGCCGCAACATCCGCTTTGGCAACCGATGAGCGTCGGCCGCGTGACCGCGAGGAGGCGCTGCCCGGCATGACCTACAAGCTGCGCTGGCCGGAGACCGATCACGCGATCTACATCACGCTCAACGATGTGGTCGAAGACGGCATCCGCCGGCCCTTCGAAATCTTCATCAACTCCAAGAACATGGAGCATTACGCCTGGACGGTGGCGTTGACCCGCATGATCTCGGCGGTGTTCCGGCGCGGCGGCGACGTGACGTTCGTGGTCGAAGAATTGAAGGCGGTGTTCGATCCGCGGGGCGGACAATGGATGAGCGGAAGATACGTGCCAAGCCTGCTCGCAGCCATTGGCGGCGTGATCGAGCGCCACATGATCGCGATTGGCTTTCTCGATGCCGGGCGCGAAGCCTCGGCAGCGCAGCGCAGCCAGCTATCCTGCCCGCGCTGCGGCAACCAGACGCTTCTCTTTCAGGAAGGCTGCGCCACTTGCCTGACCTGTGGCTACTCGAAATGCAGCTGAGGGCTTGACAGAAATCCTGTTTGTTCTATATTTGTTCTCATGATGCAAGGCTACTCCCTCTCCGCTTCACTGCCCGAGGATTCTGGCCTCGGTGAACGCTTCTGGTACTGGCGCGGCGCTTCGGGCCAGTCCTATATCCACTCGATCTACGATCCGGGTTTGTGCCCACCCGTGGCGGGCGCCGTCTTCGTTCTGGTGCGCAAGGTCGCAGGGGTTCGTACGGCACTCTCCATCGGCCGTTTCGGGGCCGATGGCGTGAGGCCGCAAGAAGTCCTCTCGCCATCGGAGGGTGACGAAATCCATGTCCATCTCCTGGCGCGCGAGGGTGAACCCGCCGAACGCGTCTTGCACGATCTTGCCGCAGCGCTCGGCGAATCCGCCCTTCCACGGGCGGAGCCGAGGGCGTGGCGCAAACCTGTTCAGCTCGAGCTGCTTGCAGCCTGACGCGATAGACGCTCGGTGAGCTGCTCGAGGCGTGGATCACGGATGTTCATGGCCCTCAGGTGCTCCACGGTGTTCATGACATATTCGGTGCAATGCCCTGAAACGCCGATGCCCGCGAGCACGTGACGCTCCAGGGCATCATCATCGAGAACGCCGGCATACTGGCGGTGCGCCCGGTCGACGACATAAGTCACTGCCACGGCTTTCTGGCCCGATTCGAGAAGCGAGATGGTCGTTCGTCGCTCGAGATAGACGGATGTGACCTGTTCGCGCGCTCTCAGATAGGCAATCGTTGCCTCCCAGTCGTCCGGCGCGATCGCGAAGGCCATGCCGTGGCAGGAGCCGCCGCGGTCGAGGCCCAGCACGAGACCCGGCTGTTCGGGCGTTCCGCGATGCACATAGGAGTAGACGCAGAGGCTGCGATGATAGCCGTGGATGCGCGCCGGCTCGCTCCGCTCAAAGGCGAAGCCGGGGCGCCACATCAGCGAGCCATAGCCAAAGATCCAGAACTGCTTCATTCTGGCGTCCTGACTAACGCGAAAGCCGATCCGGGATCAAATGCCGAATGCCGCACCCCGCCCATGGAGGATGTTCCTGCCACTGGGCCTCGTCCTGATCCTTGCACTGCTGTGGTCGATCTACTGGTTCGTCGCCTCAGGCGTGGCGCAGGATCGCTTCAGCAAGGAGCGCACGGCTCTGGCCGCGCAGGGAATGACCCTCGCCTGCAGCGGAGAGAGCTGGGCCGGATATCCCTTCCATTTCGAGTTCACCTGCAATTCGCCAGTGCTGACCTATGGCAGCAGGGTTGAAGTCCGGTTTTCCAGGCTGCTGCTGGTAGCCCTCGCCTATGCCCCCTCGCAAGTGGCGGCGCTGATCGATGGGCCCACGTCCGTCACAGCCCCCGGTTTTGCACCGATGTCGATTGCTCACCAGCGTGCCCTCGCGGCGGTGACCTTTGGCGCCAACGGACAGTTTTCCATTTCTGCCGAACTTCCGGCAGCCTCCGTGCCGGGCCTGGGCGAAGCCGCGAAACTTCTGCTGTTCACCAAGCCTTCATCGGGCGGCGGAACGGACATTGCGATGCAAGGGACAGACATCACCTATCAACCACGTGACCGGCCGGCAATCCACATCGACGATGGTACGATGCAGGGGACGTTGCAGGCGGATCAGAGTTTCAAGCTCGACCGTTTCGAGCTTCACCAGGGGCAGCTCGCCTATTGGGGCTCAGGCACGCTGGCGCTCGACGCGCAGCACCGCCTTTCGGGACAGGTCGACACCGAAACGAATGACGCCAAGGCAATGCTGTCCATTGCCGGGCCACAACTCGGCCTGTCCGACAGCAAGCTCGCCAGCCTGCGTACCATGCTCGGACTTCTGGGCAACGATGCGAAGGCGCCCATCATCGCCAAGGATGGCGTATTGTTTCTGGGGCCGTTCCAGATCGCAGTGCTGAAGCCGCTCTATTGAGGTTTCGGCGCACCGCGGCCGAAGTCGGGCGCTGCGGTATCCTGCCCCGCCGCGATGATGCTGCGGCGGATCTGCCGCGAACGGGTGAATACGTCGAACAGTGTGTCACCGTCGCCCCATCTGATGGCGCGCTGCAGCGCCGACAGGTCCTCGGAGAAACGGCCCAGCATTTCTAGCACGGCGTCCTTGTTGTTGAGGAACACGTCGCGCCACATGGTGGGATCGGACGCCGCGATGCGTGTGAAGTCGCGGAAACCGCCGGCCGAATACTTGATGACTTCGGAGGATGTCACCTCTTCCAGATCGGCAGCCGTCGAGACGATATTGTAGGCGATGAGATGCGGCAGATGGCTGGTGATGGCCAGAACCAGGTCATGATGCTCTGGCGTCATGACATCTACATTCGAGCCGCAGCAGCGCCAGAAATCCGCCAGACGCTCCACCGCCTTCGGATCGGAGTCCGGCAGCGGCGTGATGATGCACCAGCGATTGGTGAAGAGCTCGGCAAAGCCGGACTCGGGCCCGGACTGTTCGGTGCCGGCAATGGGATGGCCCGGAATGAAGTTCACGCCGGAGGGAACATGGGGCAGCACGTCTTTCACCACGGCAGCCTTGACGGAACCCACATCTGTCAGGATCGCACCTGGCTTGAGGGCAGGAGCGATTTCCTGCGCGAGAGCGCCATAGGTGCCGACCGGTGAGCAGAGGATGACGAGATCGGCATCCTTTACCGCCTCGGCGGCGGTTGGGAGAATGCGGTCCACCAGACCGATTTCCAAAGCCTTGGCGCGGGTGGCCTCGCTGCGGGCATAGCCGGTGATCTCGCCGGTGAGCTTCTGCTGACGCATGGCCCGCGCCAGGGAAGAGCCGATAAGGCCGATGCCGAGCAGGGCGACGCGGTTGAAGGGGGGTGTCATGACAGAAACGTCTTAAGGCAAGCCACGAGGCCGCGGTTCGCCTCCTCGCTGCCGATGGTGATGCGCAGGGCATTGGGCAAACCATAGGCATCCATGCGCCGCACCACAAAACCGTACTCGAGCAGGAAGGCATCGGCGGCATGGGCATTGTGCGCCGCGCGTGCCGGGAAATGTGTCAGGACAAAATTCCCGACACTTGGCGTGACCTCGAGACCGAGGGTCGTGAGTTGCCCTGCCACCCAGGGCAGCCACTGCTCGTTGTGGGCCACGGCGCGCTCGACGAACTCCGTGTCGGCAATCGCGGCAATCCCCGCCGCAATCGCGGGGGCGCTGATGTTGAAGGGTCCCCGCACCCGGTTCAGGACGTCTGCCACATGGGCCGGGCAATAGGCCCAGCCCAGGCGCAGCGCCGCAAGGCCGAAGATCTTGGAGTAGGTGCGGGTCATCACGACGTTGTCCGAGGTCGCGACCAGTTCAATTCCCGCTTCGTAGTCGTTGCGCCGCACGTACTCGGCATAGGCCGCGTCGAGAACGAGAAGAACGTGGGCGGGAAGTCCCGCATGCAGGCGCTTCACCTCGCTGAACGGAAGGTAGCGTCCGGTCGGATTGTTGGGGTTGGCGAGAAACACGATTTTCGTCTTGGCCGTCACCAGGCCGAGAATCGCATCGACATCCGCCAGGTAGTCCTTCTCCGGCGCCACGACGGCAGTTGCGCCATTGGACTGGATGGCGATCGGGTAGACGAGAAAGCCATACTGGCTGTAGATCGCCTCGTCGCCCGGCCCCAGATAGGCGTGCGCAATGAGTTGCAGCAATTCGTCAGACCCCGCGCCGCAGACGATGTTTTCCGACTTGAGGCCGAAGCGGGACGCAATGGCGCCGCGCAGCAGCGTCGCCGAACCGTCGGGATAGAGTTCAAGCGCATGGGCTGCCGCCTGGTAGGCTTCAATGGCCTTCTGGCTCGCCCCGATGGGCGACTCGTTTGAGGACAGCTTGTGAACCTTTGCGCCCTTGGCCGTGCTCTTGCCCGGCACATAGGCCGCGATGTCGAGAATGCCGGATTTGGGCTGCGGACGTGAAACGGTCATGGCGATACCTTGATGGGCCGGGGATAGCGGCCCGCGATACGGGCGCGCGGATGGGCGATGAGGGCGCTGTCATCGACAAAGCCGGGAAGTGCCGCCAGCGTCGCGGTGCCGCTGCGGGCCTGCCACAGGGCCTGTGAAACATGGCCTGCTCCACCGGGAAGAAGCAGGAGTGATTCATCGTCCCCACTGGGTTGCGGCGTGACGTGGCCGAGAACGAGAAGCTGGGGTTGGCCACCGCCGCCGGCGAGAACCGGCAGGGTCCCGATGACTTCGGCATCGCCTGCCTCGCCGTCCAGGAATCCGGCCGCCCAGTCGGAACTGGGGGCAATCAGCGCCAGATCGCCGCGGTGTGCGCCCAAAGTTCCGAGCACCCTCGCGGGGCCACTGTGAAGCTCGACCTTCATGCCGCAGAAATGCTGCGCCACCAGCAACCGGGTCGCCAGGTCATGCCCAAGCGTTGCATCCATGTGCAAGGTGACCGGCGCCTGAGACTGGATCGAGGCGGAGAGGATCACCCGCCAAAGACGCACCAGAAGTTCGGGGTTCACCGCCGGACCGGCTTCGCCGAGAAGGCGCTGCATCATCGCGGCCTCGCGCGCCGGGCGGAACGGCGAGGATGCGATGGAGCCGTCATGCGCCTTTGTCAGTTTCACCTTTTCCGTGGCCGCAAAGCGCTGCAACAGCAGATGCAGGATCTGGTCGTCGATGGTGTCGATCTCGCGCCGGATGGCATCGAGGGTCAGGTCAGGGCTGGCGGCAGTCATTGGTCGGCGGGCTCGCTGGTGTCAGGCGGAGGAGGCCGCCGGGCGCGCTATTCATAGGCACAGCGCCAGAAAATGCAATCCTGACCTAGGGATGCCGCCATGCACCCTTGGCCGGCACGGGCGCCAGCGAGGGCCTGGCGCGGGCCGGCAGGCGGCGGATGCGCTTGCCCTGAGCGACCGCATAGACCTGCTTCGTGGCCTCGACGATGATGGCGCCCGACAGCGCCGGCATCAGCCGGGATCCCAGTTCTTCGATGACCGGCGCCGCCGACAGGATCGCTCCCCGGGTCGAGGGCGGAAAATACAGGGCATATGACCAGGAGACGACCGAGAATTGGCTTTCCTTCAGCAGGGCCGAAAGCTGGGGCCGCGAGAAGGGTTGACCATGCCCCAGCGGCGACGTGTCGAAGCGGGCCCAGACGCCGCGGCGGTTCGGCACGACCAGGAACAGCCGGCCTTGCGGCGCCAGCACCCGCCAGATTTCGCGCAGCATTTCCTGCGGCGCATCCGTCAGTTCAAGCCCGTGGACGACCAGCGCCACGTCCACCACGCTTTCGAGCAATGGCAGGTCACATTCATCCACCAGTGCAGATTGCACGGCGCCATCCTCGGGCCAGCGGAACACGCCCTGGCGCGCCAGCATGAAGGCGAGTTGCGCCTCCGGCTTGACGATGCAGTCAGCGAGGTAGGGCATTGCATAGCCGAGGGCCATGACCCGCGCGCCCGACAGACCGGCGAGCCGCGGCTTCAGCCGGCCCGCCAGCGAACGCCGGGTGGCCAAGCCGAGCCGGCTGCCGTAGAACTCCCTCAGATCGACGATATCCATCGCTACCCAGCCTAGCCCGCGACGGTAAACAGATCATCCGGCACGACAGCATCGGAAACAACCATGACCGACCTCGCCTTTCATCAGTTCATCTGCCGCTCGGACAATTATGGCCTTCTGCTGCACGACCACAAGAGCGGGGCCACCGCCGCTATCGATGCGCCCGATGCGGCCGCGATCGAACGCCAGCTCGACGCCATGGGCTGGGAACTGACCCACATCTTCACCACCCATCATCACGGTGACCATGTCGAAGGAAACCTCGCCCTGCAGAAGCGCTATGGCTGCAGCATCACCGGGCCCCGCGCCGAGGCGGCGAAGATTCCCGGCATAAACCGCGAGGTGACCGGAGGCGACAACTTCACCTGGGAGGGGCGTGAGGTACGGGTTCTGGACTGCCCCGGTCACACGCTTGGCCACATTGCCTACCACATGCCCACAGAACGGGCCGTCTTTGCCGGCGACACCTTGTTCTCGCTTGGCTGCGGCCGCGTCTTCGAGGGCACGATGGCGCAGATGTTTCACTCGGTAAGCCAATTCGCCGCACTGCCACCTGACACGAAGCTCTATTGCGGACATGAGTACACCCAGTCCAATGCGCGCTTCGCCCTCTCGGTCGAACCCGGCAATCAGGTACTGGTCGCGCGTGCGGCCGAGGTCGACCGGCTGCGCGCCAGGAATCTGATGACCTGTCCCGTGACCATCGCCGCGGAGCTGGCGGCCAATCCCTTCCTGCGTCTGTGGAGCATGGAAATCCGGAGCAATCTGGGACTGGAATCGGCCAGCGATCTCGAAGTCTTCACCGAACTGCGCGAGCGCAAGAACAGCTTCAGATAACGGCCGGTGCGCGTCTGAAAATCAGGTCCTTGGCGGCGATCACCGCGCCTAGAGTGATGAGCAGGCAGGCCGCAAGCACCGGCCAGGTGAAGGCGGCAAAGCCCGCGGCCACGAGCACCAGCGTCGAAAGCAAGGGCGAAGCATAGGAGGCAGCACCCAGGACCATGATGTCGCCGTGCTTCACGCCATAGTCCCAGGTATAGAAGGCGGCCCCGACCGGCAGCAGGCCCAGGCCGAGAACGGCCAGCCATTGCGTCGCATCCTGCGGCCACACTGTGGTCTCGAACAGCACGTGGCAAATGGTGGAGAGCAGCGCGGTGATCAGGCAGAAGCCGGCAACGACGTCGGTGGACACCTGTCCGAAACGCCGCGACAGCACCGAATAGCCCGACCAGATGAGCGAACACAGGAAGGCAAGCGCATGCCCCGTGGTGAAGCCTTCGGCCAGCGACAGACCCTTGCCGCGGGTGATGATCAGAACCGCTCCCGCCAGCCCCAGCACGACTCCGATGACGTGATGGAGCTTCAGCCGCTCGCCCGGCAGGAATGCCGAGAACACCACGAGAAACAGCGGCCAGAGATAGGCAATCAGGCTGACCTCGACCGCCGGCGCCGCCCGGATGGCGCTGAAATAGACGAAGTGATAGCCAAACAGGCCGGCAACGCCGAGCAGCCACACCTGCCAGCTTTGTCGAAGCGCCGCCACTGCACCCTTGCGGAACGGCCAGGTGACAGCTCCCATCAGTCCGCCGATGAGAAAGGTCATGGCGGCAAGCTGAAACGGCGGCACCTTGCCGCTGGCAGCGCTCATCAACGCAAGCAGCGCCCACATGAGCACGGCGGTGAAACCAATCAGCGTGGCTGACGAGCGGCGCATCACAGAGTTCTTGCCCGGCGGCTGCTCAGCCAGCGATCGCCGAAGATCGAGATCAGCACCGCGCTGACGATGATGAAACCGCCGACGAAGGCCGCATGGGCCGGGACCTCGCCGACCCCCAGCCAACTCCAGAAAGGATTGAGCACGACGTCCAGCATCGCTACCAGCGTGAGCGTCACCGCAGGAACAGCCTTGGCGCCCTTGGCATACCAGATGAGCGGCACGGAAAGCTGCACGGGGCCCATGAGCGCGAGGAGCAGCACCTCGTGGATGTCGACCTGAAATCCGCCTGCAGGATGGCCGCCGAACACCCGCCCCAGGATGCCCGCAATGAAAAACGTCGCGAAGCCGCCCACACAGATCGCGGGCACCATGTCGAAGGCCCGGTAACGCCGCAGCATCATGGTCTGAACTGCAAAGGAGAAGGGGACCAGCAGCGCCACGAGGATGCCGATGATGTTACCTGCGGAAAATCCGTCCCACGCAATGATGCCAACGCCGACAACCGCCATGAAGGCCGCCGCCCAGGAGGCCAGAGACGGTTTCTCACGCGTGAGCCATGGGCTCAGAATTCCGGCGAAGATCGGCGACAATGCCCCGATCACAGAAACGGTGGCGGTGCCCGCCAGTGTGAGCGAAGTGACATAGAGCGTCGATCCGGCGGAGAAGAAGCCGGCGACGATGAGCAGGGCCGGCAGCGGAATGGTGCGGAACTTGGCCAGCGTCTGGTTGCCGTAAATGGCAACGAGATATGCAAGCAGGAACACTGACATCCAGAAGCCGCGCCAGCAATTGATCTGCCAGCCGTCGAGCCCCGGCAGGAAGCGCACGAACATGCCGGCGAGGCTCCAGCCCACGGTAGCGCCCAGAACGAGAAGTATTCCCGTTCCATATCCCGGTGTTCCGGCTCGCATGCGTGTCGACTGATTCGCTCCGTTCGGGGTGAAGTCTTGCCTGTCGCAAGGTCATTCCGCAACGTTTGCGGATACCGCTTCAAAGAAAAGGCCGGGCATGTGCCCGGCCTTGTCGTAAGTCTTGCGCCTCAGGCGCGGAGCGTCTTGTTCTCGGGATCATAGGGGCTCTCGGGGATTACCGTTGCCTTGAACAGCTTGCCGAGGATCTTGATCTCGAGTTCGGTACCGATGGCCGAATGCTCCGGCTTCACCATGCCCAGGGCTAGCGACTTGTTCACGCGGAAGCCATAGCCGCCGTTGGTGGCGCGGCCTACGAGCTGGCCATTGCGATAGAGCGGCTCCGAACCACGCGCATCCGAGTCGCCATCGCCCACGCCATGGACCTCCATGGTCACGAAGTTCCAGCCGAGGCCGCTCTGCTTGGCTTCGACGAGTGCGTCGCGGCCGATGAACTGGCCCTTGTTGGGATGCACGAAGCGGTCAAGGCCGGACTCATAGGCATTGTACTCGATCGACAATTCGCGCGGCACGAGGCGGTAGCTCTTCTCGATCGACAGCGAGGACATGGCCTTGATGCCATAGGGGCGGATGTCGAATTCCTTGCCTGCGTCCATCAGCGCATCGAACAGGGCGATCTGCTGCTCGATCGGGTGATGGAATTCCCAGCCGAGCTCGCCGACGAAGTTCACGCGCAGCGCGTGCGCCGTGCAGTTGCCCACGCTGATCTCCTTGCCCGACAGCCACGGGAAAGCCTCGTTGGAGAGATCCGCATCGGTCAGCTTCTGCAGCACCTTGCGCGAATTCGGGCCCGCCAGCACGAGCACACCGAAGCGCGTCGTGATGGCGTTGAGCCGCACCGACCCGTCGGTTGGGCAGAGCTTGCGCAGATAATCATGGTCGTGGCGCTCATAGGCGCCGGCGGAGACGAGATAGAAACGCCCCGGTGCCCATTCATAGACGGTGAACTCCGCACGCACGCCGCCGCGCGGGGTGAGCAGATGGCACAGCGCGATGCGGCCCATCTTCTTCGGGATCTTGTTGGCAAGAATGGACTCGAGCCACTCGCGTGCGCCCGGACCGGAGACTTCCATCTTCGCAAAGGCGGACATGTCCTGGATGGCGACGTTGTTCATCACATTCCGGCACTCTTCGCCGACGAAGGGGAAGTAGTTGGAGCGGCGGAACGACCACTTTTCCACGATGCGGCCATCGTCGGTCGCCGGAGCATGGTTGTGGTTGGTGAGCACGTCGGGGCTCGCCAGCTGTTCCTTTGTGAGGGCATAGCCCTTTGGTGCGAACCAGCCCGGCCGTTCCCAGCCATAGACGGAGCCGAATACGGCGCCCAGGTCCTTCATCCGGTCGTAGACCGGCGTGCGCTTCAGCGGGCGGGCCGCGGAACGCTCTTCATCCGGGTAATGCGGTGTGAACACATTGGCATAGGCTTCCTCGTTCTTGGTCTTGAGGTAGCCACGCGTCGCATAGGGGCCGAAGCGGCGCGGGTCCACGCCCATCATGTCGATCGAGGGCTCGCCCTCGACGATCCATTCGGCAAGCTGCCAGCCGGCACCGCCGGCGGCCGTCACGCCGAAGGAGTGGCCTTCGTTCAGCCAGAAATTCTTCTTGTCCCATGCCGGTCCGATGATCGGCGAACCGTCCGGCGTATAGGCGATGGCGCCGTTATAGACCTTCTTGATGCCCACTTCGCCGAAGGCGGGAACGCGGGCGATCGCCGTCTCGATGTGTGGCGCCAGCCGGTCCAGGTCTTCCTGGAAGAGTTCGTATTCGCTCTGGTCGGAGGGCCCGTCCATGTAGCAGCACGGAGCACCGTGCTCATAGGGCCCGAGCAGCAGCCCGCCGTTTTCCTCGCGCATGTACCACGACGAATCCGCCTCGCGCAGCACGCCCATCTCCGGCAGGCCCTTGGCCTGGCGTTCCTTGATGAGGGGGTGCGGCTCGGTGACGATGTACTGGTGCTCGACCGGGATCACCGGAATGTCGAGGCCCACCATGGCGCCGGTCTTGCGGGCGAAGTTGCCCGATGCGGAAACGACGTGCTCGCAGGTGATGTCGCCCTGGTCGGTCTTGACCAGCCACTCGCCGTTCGGCTTCTGCTCGATGCCGGTGACCGTGGTGTTGCGATAGATTTCGGCGCCGCGCGAGCGCGCGCCCTTGGCCATCGCCTGGGTCAAGTCGGCAGGCTGGATGTAGCCGTCGTCGGGGTGCTGGATGGCGCCGAGCAGGCCGTCCGTCTCGCACAGCGGCCAGATATCCTTGATCTGCTGCGGGGTGAGCACATTGACCTTGATGCCGATCGTCTCGGCGACGCCGGCGTAATACATGAACTCGTCCCAGCGGTCCTTGGTGCGGGCGAGGCGGATATTGGAGACCTTCTTGAAGCCCACGTGCTGGCCCGTCTCGGCCTCGAGCGAGTCATAGAGCTTGACCGAGTATTTGTGGATCTGGCCCACCGAGTAGGACAGGTTGAACAGCGGCAGCAGGCCCGCGGCGTGCCAGGTGGAGCCCGACGTCAGCTCCTTCCGCTCGATCAGGACGACGTCGCTCCAGCCCTTCTTGGCCAGATGATAGAGTGTGCCGACGCCGACCACGCCACCGCCGATGACGACCACGCGCGCATGTGATTTCATGGGTAAATCCCTCAAAGAACCCCGGAATGGATGGGAGGCACAATAGTGAGCCCCATTCAACAGTCGTGAGGTGGAACGACCGGGGCAGGGCGGAATCCGACACTCAGCCGGAGAAACCGCCGGCTTTCAGGAAGGCCAGTTCGGCCGGCGTGGAAACCCGTCCAAGCACCGCATTGCGGTGCGGAAAGCGCCCGAACCGGACAATGATGTCGAGGTGAACCCTCGCCCAGTGAGCCATTTCGGAAAGGCCCATGGTCTGGAACAGCGCCACGCCGCGCTGCTGGGCATCGAGGTCTTCGGCATGCTCGTAAGGCATGATCAGCCATCGCGCCTGTGGGGCGGGAAGTTTCTGATGAAAGCCCCGGCCAATCCAGCCCTTCGTCAGGCGCAGCGCCTTGCTATCCGCGGCAAAGGCCAGTGGGCTGCCCCGGTTGATGTTGCGCGACACCTGGTCGAGCAGGATGACGAGGCCCAGGGCGCCTTCCGGCGTCTCGCCCCAGTGGTCGAATGTACCCCCGCGTGCTGCCGCGAGCGCGGCGCCGAAACGGACCTTGAGGGCGCCGTCGAAGGCAGCGTCCTTGGCGAACCAGCGGCTTTCGCCCGCTCGTGCCCAAAATCCCCACACGTCCAGCGGCGTCATGTGAGCCTCATGTGGGTTTCGATGAAGCCGGCGAGCGCTGTCACGTCGTCACGGTCGAATACCGGCACGGGGGCGCCCGCAATCACACCGTTGGCGGCGATCGCCACCACGGTCGGATCGTCGCCGGCGAGATCGGGATGTGCAAGTTCGGTGTTTCGAACCTCGATCTTGTCATGCGCGTCGCGCTTGTAGCCTTCGACGATGACGAGATCGCAGGGCGCCAGCTTGGCCAGGATTTCTGCCAAGGATGGCTCCTCTTCGCCGCGCGATTCATGGATGATCGCCCAGCGGTGGCGTGACACCACAGCCACTTCGCCGGCCCCTGCCTTGCGATGACGGAAGCTGTCGCGTCCCTCATGATCGATGTCGAACGAATGATGCGCGTGCTTGACCGTCGACACGCGGTGGCCACGCCGCGTCAGCTCGCTGACGAGCTTCTCGACGAGCGTGGTCTTTCCTGCATTCTTGAAGCCGGCGACACCGATCACCTTGTTCATAGGCCGAACTCTGCCGCAATCCGCTCAGCTTCCGCAAGCTCCTCAGGCGTGTTGACGTTGAAGAACGGGTCATATGGTTCGGCAGACCATTCGACCACGGTGGCATCGCACATCCGCGCCCAGTCCTGCAGGCGCGGCAGCTGTGGCGCCTCCATTGCGGCTTCGAGCCTTGGGAGAAGTGCGGGTGACCACAGGCCCGTGAGATAGTGCTGCTGCCCCGCGGATGCCGCGATCGCGGCGCGCCGGCTTGCGGTTGCCAGGCGCTGCGCCAGATCGGCGGGAAGGAAGGGAACGTCCGACGGCGCCGTGAGTACGGCATCGAAACCGTTGTCGCGCGCGTGGACCAGAGCGGCATGAAGGCCGGCAAGAGGCGTTCCGGCACGGCTGTGCACGTCCTCAATGATCGGCAGATCGAGATGTACGAAGCGACCCGTATCACCATTCACGTTGAGTATGGTTTCCAGTGATTGCCCGGCAAGCGCCGCGGCGATCCGTTCGATAATCGTCCGTCTGCGGATCAATTCCAGGGCTTTCTCCCGCCCCATGCGCGAAGACCGTCCGCCGGCCACGATGACCGCGCACAGGTTCATGTGTGGGCGTAGATGCGTTGCGGCGGAATCCAGAGGGTGACGTTGTCGCCGGTGCGGATGACGCCTTCCGCCTCGACCCAGCCCACCACGCCCCGCTTGTGCATGGCGGCGGCGACGAAGCCCTTCTTCTGTTCGGGATGATGCCTGGCGATGATGTCGGCCGGGTAGCGGCAGGGATGGTTTTCGGCATCGACGACGATCATGGCACCGGAAGGAAATTGCAGTCGCGTCGAAGGCGGCAGCAAGGTGAGGTCGGGGATGCCGCTCAGCACCATGTTGGCCCCCACCCATTCAGCCTTCACCGCCGGAATGCCCATGCGGTCGGCAACTTCGGCGAGCTCTTCCGCCGAAAGGATCGAAACCTGGCGGGCGTTTCGCACCTCGGTATTGCGCTTGTATTGTTTCAGCATGCGGCTGTCGGACTTGCGGGTGAGGCCGCCGTGGCAGTCGCCGGCCATGCCGGTGAACAGGAACTGCGCCTCTGCCACCTCGTGCTTCTCCAGCCCGGCGTCACGGTCGGGGCTGGCGAGCAGCAGGTCGACATGGCCGGCAAAGCCGAGCTTGGTGAGAAGTTCCGGCAAGGCTGTATCTCCCTCGTCTGCGATGCTACCCTCTAGCCCCAGCATGACTGAAAATCATCCCGAAAACACGCTCGACCTGTCGGGCCTGCTCTGCCCGCTTCCCGTCCTCAAGGCCCGGAAGCGCCTGCAGGCCATGGATCCGGGCGCCATTCTCAAGGTCATTGCCACGGACCCCATGTCCGCCATAGACATGCCCCACTTCTGCAACGAGCAGGGTCATGAGCTGCTCGAACAGCAGCACGACGGCCCCGCTCTCATCTTCAGGATCAAACGCAAATGAGCTTCGATTTCGGCGCATTCAACAACTGGGGCAGCCTCAAGAAGGTGGCGATCCGCGATGTCGAGCAGGCCTTCATAAGCGACGCGAAGATCGATGCCGAATGGAAGGACCTGAATTTCCATTCCCGCCCCGACCTCGCCAATGCCCGCGCCGAATACAAGCATGTGGAGGACATCCTCGCTGCAACCGGCGCCGAGGTGATCAAACTTCCGGCTGCCCCCGGCCTGACGCTCGATTCGATCTACACCCATGATGCCCTGATCGTGACGCCGCGCGGCCTGGTGAAGCCCCGCATGGGCAAGCCGCAGCGCCGCAAGGAATCCGAGATCAATGGCGGGGCGCTCGAATCCCTGGGCTTTCCCATTGCCGGCGAGATCACCGGCGAGGGCAAGGTCGAGGGCGGTGACCTGGTCTGGATCGACCGCTTCACGCTTCTGGCCGGCGTCGGCTACCGCACCAATCTCGAAGGCCTGCGCCAGCTGGGCGAACTCGCCGGCCCCGACGTCGAGATCCTGTGGTTCGACATGCCGCATTACAAGGGCCGTTCGGACGTGTTCCACCTCATGTCCTGTCTCTCGCCGCTGGACCACGATCTGGCCGTCGTCTACCCGCCGCTGATGGCGGCACGGCAGGTCGAGTTCCTGGAATCACGCGGCATCAAGTTCGTGGAGGTGCCGGCCGAGGAGTTCGACACCATGGGCTGCAACGTGCTGGCGCTCGGCCCGCGCCACGCCATGATGGTCGAAGGCAATCCCGAGACCGAGCGCCGCATGCGCGCAGCGGGCGTCAAGGTCGAGGTGATCAAGGGCTATGACATCTGCCGCAAGGGCGAGGGCGGCCCCACCTGCATGACCAGACCGTTGGTGCGCGGCTGACGAACCGAGGAATGGTCGGGCAAACCCGGCCATTCCTGACTATGCCAGCGATTCCTGGATCTTCTTGGAAAAGCCCACCGTGACACTGCCATCCTTGTGCTCGATCAGCGGGCGGCGGATCAGTGAAGGGTTCTCCACCGCCAAGGCCACGGCCTTGGCCTCGGTCAGGTTCGCCGTCTTCTCCGGCGGCAGGCCGCGCCAGGTATAACCGGCGCGATTGATCATCTTCTCCCAGCCGCCCAACGCCTTGGACCACTTGGCGACCTGGTCCTTGTTGACCGGATCGTCCTTCACGTCGGTGAAGCTATGCTTGATCTTGTGCTCGTCGAGCCAGTCTGTGGCCTTCTGGCAGGTGGAGCATTTGGAAAGTCCGTAGAGTTTGAGGGTCATCGCACGGTTACCTGTTGAGAGAGAGGGTCTTGTCCGTGAAGGCTTCCGCACCTCCGGTGATCTGGTCGGTAAAGGCGCGGAACAACCCCTCGATCATCGGTTTCTCGATGTCCTTGACGATGAACACGAGACGGGTCCGCTCATCCTTGTCCGGCCAGGCGGGAAGCCTCACAGGCGGATGAAATACGTGCTGAACGCCATGCAGGACCACCGGCCGGGTGGGATCGTCCGATACTTTCACGATCCCCTTCATCCGCAGCATGTTGGCGCCATGATAGGATTTTAGAAGTTCCATGAACAGCTCCAGCCCCTGCGGACTGATGGCGTTGGTTTCGCTGAAGCTAAAGGAACGGATATGCGCGTCGTGACGTGACGTGTCGTGGTGATGGTGATCATGGCCATGTTCGTGATCATGCCCATGGTCGTGGCCACGGCGACTGCGCCGGCCGCGCTTCTCGCCGGTTTCATAGGCTTCAGCGGCCAGCCAGGTCTGGACATCCGCCGTCTTGATCTTGGGATCGAACAGCCCCATGGTGAACAGCCGTTCGGCCGTCGCCTCGTTGCGATGGGTGGTCAGCAGTCGTGCCGCCGGGTTGAGTTTGCGCAGCCGTGCGATGATGGCGAAGAGCATGTCCTCGCCTTCGCGCCCGACCAACAGGTCGACCTTGGTGAGCACGATGCGATCGGCCACCGCCACCTGCTTCACGGCTTCGGGGTGGGCATCGAGCGCCGCCATGCCATTGAAGGCGTCGACCACGGTGATCACGCCCTCGAGGCGGCATGCCGCGAGCAGACCCGGCTCGCTCATCACCGCGTGCAGCACGGGGGCCGGGTCGGCCAGCCCCGTCGTCTCGATGACGATGCGGTTGAAGGACTTGATTTCGCCCCGGCCACGTCTTGCGAGAAGATCATGGATGGTATCGATGAGATCGCCGCGGATGGTGCAGCACAGACAGCCGGAGGCCATCTCGATGACGTTCTCGTCCGCCCGCTCGACCAGCAGGTGGTCGATGCCCACGTCGCCGAACTCGTTGATGATCACGGCGGCATCGGAGAGAAACGGGTCCTTCAGCAGGAAATTGAGAAGCGTGGTCTTGCCGGCGCCGAGGAAGCCGGTGAGGATCGCGACAGGAATGGGAGCATTGGCCATGCGCTATTTCTTCCACTTGCCGAGGAGGCTTGATGCCACCAGAGCGGCGAGAACCAGTCCGCCACCGGCATATTGGTTGGACTGCAACCGTTCGCCAAGGATCACGGCCGCCACCGCGGTCGTCATCACCGGCTCCAGGTTGAAAAACGGGGCCACTGTCGATGCCGGAGCAAAGCGCAGAGACAGCATCTGCCCCATGTATGCGACCACATAGACGAAAGCCACGCCGCCCAGGAACAGCAGCCCGGTTTCCGTTGCAGGGCCACCCGGCAGGAAGCGCAGGGTGCCGGAGCCCGCGTACAGCGCGATGAGCAGGATGGGCGGCAGGATCACCATGTGGACGAGGCTGCCGAAAGCGGCCGGTGACATGTAGCGCGAGATGGCGCGGCCCGAGAAGAACTGCAGTGTGGCCCCCGCCGACCCCAGGCCCGCCAGCAGGATGCCACGGATGTCGAGGCTGTCGAAACTCGGTCCCACGGCAATGGCGAGGCCGATGAAGGCCGCGATGGCGATCAGGATGCGGAGCAGTCCCGGATTGCGGCGTTCGACCAGGGGCGACAGCAGCATGATCAGGACGGGGAAGAGATAGAAGATGATGACCGCCAGCCCGACCGGAATGAACTGCACCGAGCCCAGATAGGCAACCGACACGCACAGCGTGGCAATGGCCTGGCCGATGAAACTCGGCATCGCCCCTTTGGGAATGGTCAGCCGTTCACCCTTGCCGATGGCGAGGACGGCGAAGGCCGTGGCCAGGACGAAGGTGCGGAACAGGGTGCTTTCGATGGCGGGGATGCCGTTGACGATGGCGCCGCGCACGAAGTTAGGGACCAACCCGTATAAAGCTGCAGCACCCAGTGCGCAGCCGATGCCCAGACCCGCGCGGTTGATCATGCCAATCAGTTCTTCTTCTTTTTCTTCGCGGGAGCGGACGGAGCGGGCTTGCTGACGTCGTCACCTTCGGGATCCACCGTCACGGGCGGAGGAGGCGGGTCGGGGACCAGGGCTGCGATCTTGGCGAAGGTTTCCGGCGGGATTACCTCGCAGGGGGCCTTCTCGGCGTGATAGCGCGTGCAGGCCGCTTCGCTCGCCGCCTGGTCGAGGTTCCACATGGCGGCGGCGAAGCCGCGGTTCTCGGGCAGGCGGATGACGCCCGGCGTGCCGGGCAGATCCATGCCCGACTTGCTCAGCATCCGGCCGCGCAGGGCCATGTCGGCGGTGGTCGCATTCTCGTAGTTGCCGAAGGATATGCCCCAGCCGCCGAGGCTCTTCGACATGGCAAGCGTCACGGGCTTCTGCTTGCACACCTGGGATGTCATGTCGGTCGGCACGATGGCGCCGGTCTGCTCGTTGGGAATTGATTGCAGTTTCGGCCGCGGCGTCGCGGGCCGGGAAAAACCATCGACGAGCAGCATTTGCGCCAGGTCGACGCGGTGCTTGCCGCTGTTGGCTCCGAAGATGACGGCGGCGAGGCGATGGCCGTCATGGGTGGCCGTAGCCACCAGGTTGAAGCCCGAACTGCACACGAAGCCCGTCTTCATGCCATCGGCTTCCTTCATTTGGCGCAGCAGCGAATTGCGGTTGGCCAGGTGTCGCTTGCCGATGGTGAGATACTGCTGCGAGAAATAGTGCCCATATTCCGGGAAGTCGCGCAGGATCGCCGAGGCGAGAATGGCAATGTCGCGCGCCGTGGTGACGTGACGGTGGTCGAACAGGCCATTGGGATTGACGAAGTGGCTGCCCGTCATGCCGAGCTTCTGGGCTTCAGCGTTCATCTGGGCGGCGAAGGCCGGGATGCTGCCGTCAGCACCCTCCGCCAGCACATAGGCCATGTCATTGGCGGAATAGACGAGCAGTGCCTGCAGCGCGAAATCCACGCTCACCGTCTGGCCCACCGGCATGCCGATCTTGCTCGGCGGCTGGGAATGCGCGAGGTCCGATACCGGCAGCTTCTGGTCGAGCTTCATCTGCCCGGATTTGAGCTTCTGGAAGATGATGTAGGCCGTCATCAGCTTGGTGATCGAGGCGGGATACCAGGGCTCGCCCGCACGATCCTGCGAGATCACTTCCTCTGTCGCCGGGTCGAAGAGCAGCGTCGGCCCGGCAGCAAAGGCCGAAGGCGCCAGGGACAGCACGAGGAGGGCCAGCAGAATGCGTCTGAGGATCGGCAAGAGAGGTCTGCTCCAGGTCAGGCGGATATGGACAAGCCCCTCTGAAATCACAGGATTCCGTCCAATCTGCGGCAGTCTGGTTCGCTGGTGCCCCTGGAGGGACTCGAACCCCCACGCCCTTGCGAGCAACAGATTTTGAGTCTGCCGCGTCTACCATTCCGCCACAGAGGCAAGCCGACCCCGCATAATTGCCCGCTCTTGCGCCGTCAACCGTAAAGGGCGAGAAGCATTTTCCATGATCCGGATCACCGACTCACTGGCCATCGACGAGGACGAAATCGCCTGGTCCTACGTGAGGGCGTCAGGGCCCGGTGGCCAGAACGTCAACAAGGTGTCGACAGCGGTCGAACTGCGATTTGATGTTGGCCGCGCCACCCTTCCGGAGGATCTCAAGGTGCGGTTGCGCCCGCTCGCCGGACGGCAGCTGACCCAGGACGGCATCCTGATCATCACCGCCCAGGAAACCCGCTCGCAGGAACGCAACCGCGAGATTGCCTTGCAGAAGCTGACCGACATCCTGCGCAAGGCCGCCCATCGCCCGAAACGGCGTATCGCCACGAAACCGACGCGCGCCTCGAAGACCCGCCGCCTCGATTCCAAGACCAAGCACGCGCGCACCAAGCGGTTGCGCAGCTCGCGCCCTGATACGGATTGACCAGCCCATGCTGAAACGCCTTTATGACTGGACGCTGGCCCTCGCTGCGCGTGAAACGGCTGAGATCTGGCTCGCAGTGATCGCTTTCGTCGAAAGTTCCGTCTTTCTCATTCCAGCCGACGTGCTGTTCATTCCGATGGGCCTTGCCCGGCCCCGTCTCGCATACCGCTTCGCGCTGATCGCCACCGTCGCCTCGGTGCTCGGCGGCATTGCCGGTTACCTCCTCGGCTACTTCGCATTCGAGACGTTCGCGAAACCGATCCTGATGTTCTATGGCAAGCTCGACGAGTTCGACCATCTTCGTCAATGCACCGGCGAAGACACGCTGCTGCTGCTCCTGGTCACGTCCGGACTGGCGCATCTGCCTCCCATCAAGGTGGTGACGATCCTCGCGGGTGTTGCCCAGGTGAGCTTCCTGTTCTTCGTCGTGTCCTGCGTCGTCGCCCGCGGTGCCCGCTTCTTCGCACTGGCCTGGGCGCTGCGGCGCTATGGCGACTCGATACGTGACTTCATCGAGCGCCGTCTTGGGCTGCTTGCCGCAATTGTGGCGGGCATCGTCATCCTGCTCTATATCGGCGTCAAATATTCAGGCCTGGCCGGAAGCGTAACCTCATGCTGACCTCTCTCACACCGCAGCGCGCTGCATCGCTCATCTTTCTCGTCGCCTTCGCCACCATCGCCGGGGCTTGGCTTTTCGAATATTACGGCTATGCGCCGTGTGAACTCTGTCTCAAGCAGCGCTGGGCCTACTACGCCGGCGTGCCGCTGGCGCTGGTGGTGGCCCTGATCGCGCCGCGCAATCCCGGCCTTGCGAAGGCGGGGCTGACACTGCTGGCCCTGCTGTGGCTGGCGAGCATGGTGTTCGGAATCTATCATTCCGGTGTTGAATGGAAGTGGTGGCCAGGGCCTGCGACCTGCACCACGCAGGCCGGATTTTCCGGCGGCCTCCCGGATCTCTCGAAGCCAGCGGTGATGTGCGACCAGCCGGCGATCCGCATTCTCGGGCTGTCTCTGGCAGGGTGGAATGCGATCGTTTCGCTAGGCCTGGCGTTGCTGGCCCTCGCTGGTCTGAGGCGGGTTCACGGATCGAGTTCGGTATCCCAGTAGAGATAGTCCTGCCAGCTGTCATGCAGGTAGTTGGGCGGGAAATAGCGCCCGTTGCGGTGCAGCTGCGCCACGCTCGGCCGCACCGGCTTCTGCGCCGGGAACATGTTGATCTGCTGCGGCAGGTAGCCGCCTTTCAGCAGGTTGCAGGGCGAACAGGCCGCGACGACATTTTCCCACGTCGTCTGGCCGCCCTTCGATCGGGGGATCACGTGATCGAAGGTGAGATCGTCATGGTCGCCACAATACTGGCAAGTGAAACGATCGCGCAGGAAGACGTTGAACCGCGTGAAGGCGGGCGTTCGGGAAGGCTTCACATAGGTCTTCAGCGACACGACGCTGGGCAGGCGGAACTCGAAACTCGGGCTGCGAACCACCTTGTCATATTCGGACACGATGTTTACCCGGTCGAGGAAGACCGCCTTGATGGTGTCCTGCCAGCTCCACAGCGACAGCGGATAGTAACTCAACGGGCGGAAATCCGCGTTGAGAACCAGGGCAGGGCAGGCTTCCGGCGCAACCGGCACGAACTGCAAGCACACCTCACGGGGTCGATTCCCTATGAGCTTACTATATCTAGTGTGGCGATCCTGTGAAGCCCCCTCGTCACCCGGCCGGCATTCCCCGTAGCGCCCGGTAGTGCCGCCACAGCAGCAGGGCCGCCGCCGCGCGCTGCGGCCGCCAGCCCTCGGCGAGACCGGCCATGAGGTGTGACGACGGCTTTTCCCCAAGGGCAAGGAGATCCTGTGCCGCAATCTGCAGGGCGAGGTCGGAGGCCGGCCAGGCGTCGGCCGAGCGCAGTGCCATCAGCAGGTAGATGCTGGCGGTCCAGGGGCCCACACCTGGAATGGCCATCAGCCAGCGCTGAAATTCATCGTCGCTCATATTATCCGCGTTGAAGGCGCCTGCCTCCGCGAAGGCCAGGGCCGCGGCATGAAAGGTACGCGCCTTGGCGCCCGACAGGCCCAGGGCCCGAAGTTCGTCCTGGCTCGCAGCAAGGACAGTTGCCGGTTCAAAGCCCTCAAGCCGCGCCGCCAGCCTGGTCCAGATCGCCGCACCTGCCTTGAGCGATATGAGCTGGTCCGTGACAATTCGCAGCAGGCTTTCCAGCCCCGGCCGGGCAGGACGCAGCGGCGGAAGTCCATGGCGTTCGACGACCGCCGCAAAACGCGGTTCGGCGGCAATGAGCCGCTCGACCGCCACTTGGAGATCGTCCATTGTTTCGAGCCGATGCATCAACCCTGTCTGACCCATGGACCCTGTTTGACCTTTGTGCGATTTGACCGCAAGAGCGCGACATGAACCGGCCGGTCTTCCGCTTCGCCCCGAGTCCCAACGGCTATCTCCATCTGGGACACGCCTATTCAGCACTGCTCAACGCCGCCATGGCCTCGGCGGCGCAGGGCCGGCTGCTGCTGCGCATCGAGGATACCGACGAAAGCCGCTCGCGTCCGCATTTCGTGCAGGCGATTTTCGAGGACCTCGCATGGCTGGGGCTCGCATGGGAGGAGCCCGTGCGCGTCCAGAGCGAACATTTTTCGGACTACGAGGCCAATCTTGCGAGGCTTTGGCGCATGGACGCGATCTATCCATGCTTCTGCTCGCGCAAGAAGGCGCTGGCCCATGCCCTCGCCTCCCGCGACCCGGACGGGCAGCCGCATTATGGCGGCACTTGCAGGACCCTGTCACCCGGCGAAGCGGAACAGCGCATCAGCCGCGGCGACGTGCATGGCTGGCGCATCGACATGACGCGCGCCGCCGATGCGGAAGCCACTGTCTGGGGTGATGCGATGATCGCCAAGCGCCACGTCGGCTCGAGCTATCACATCGCGGTGGTGACGGATGATGCCCTGCAGGGCGTGACACATGTCGTGCGCGGCATGGACATCGAACCGGCCACGCCGCTGCACCGGCTATTGCAACGCCTGCTCGGGCTTCCCACGCCGCAGTATTTTCACCACGCACTCATCCGCGGCGACGACGGCAAGAAGCTCTCGAAGAGTATCGCCAGCACATCCCTGCGCGCCCTGCGGTCGGACGGTGCGACCGCCGAAGACATCCGCCGCAGGCTTGGTTTCAACTGATCAGAAGTCCGACGTGATGCCCTTCTTCTCCCAGTCGCCGAAGCGCGTGGGTTCAGGCCCGTCACGGCCGTTCACTTCCTTCGGCAGCTTGACCGCGGGCAGGATCCTGCGGCGCTCTTCGGCTTCCGCCAGCGCGCGCTGGGCTTCCGGAGGAAGCGGCCTTCCGGCCATGGTCTTGTGATCGCTGCTCATTACCCTCATATGGAGACCGGCCAAGGCGTTTGGCAAGGAGGAGTTGGCAGCATGAACACCATGCGCACCGGATTGCTGATGGCGGCCCTGATGGGCCTGTTCCTGGCGGCAGGCTATCTGCTGGGCCGCGAGCAGGGTATGTTCATTGCCTTCCTCATGGCGGCCGGCATGAACCTCTTCGCCTACTGGAATGCCGACAAGATGGTGCTCCGCATGCATGGCGCCCGCCAGGTGGATCGGCAGACGGCGCCTGAATTCTACGGCCTGATCGAGGAGCTCGCCCGACGCGCCGGCTTGCCCATGCCCAAGGTCTACGTCATGGACAATCCCCAGCCCAACGCCTTCGCGACGGGCCGCAATCCGCAGAATGCCGCCGTGGCAGCGACGACCGGCCTGCTCGGCCTCCTCAATCGCGATGAACTCGCGGGCGTGATGGCGCATGAGCTGGCCCATGTGCGCCACCGCGACACGCTGGTGATGACCATGACGGCCACCATCGCCGGGGCGATTTCGATGCTGGCGACCTATGCGCGGTTTGGAATGATGTTCGGTGGTGGGCGGGACCGCAACAACGCCATGGGCGCAATCGGCACGATAGCCGCACTGATCGTGATGCCGCTGGCGGCCATGCTGGTGCAGATGGCAATCAGCCGAACCCGTGAATTCGGTGCTGATCGCGGCGGTGCGGAAATCTCCGGTCAGCCCTTGGCGCTGGCCTCGGCACTGGCGAAGATTTCGGGCGCCGCGCATCGGATCGTCAATTCCACGGCGGAAGCCAATCCGGCGAGCGCTCCCATGTTCATCATCAATCCGCTGTCTGGCCTGCGCATGGACAACCTGTTTTCCACCCACCCCGACCCCGCAAAACGCATAGCGGAGCTGCAGAGGATTGCCGCCGAGATGGGGTCTGATGCTGTTCCTCAGGCGGGCCCATGGAACTCCGCTCCGTCGCATGCGCCGGGTCCCTGGGGATGACGTCACCCCAATCGCCGATCCAGGGCCTGGCTGTCCGAATCCTCGCCGCCGAATTGTTGCGCAGTTGCCTCGAGCGCAAGTTCACGGTCGAAGAAGCTATATCCGGGAGCCGCGATGCTCAGCGTCTCGACGCCAGGGATCGGGCCTTCCTCTCCACTCTGTTGCTCACCTCGTTCCGGCATGGGGGTGAGATCGATGCGATCCTGGCGGGCCTTGTCGACCGGCCACTGCCACGGAAGTCGGGAACGGCCCGCAGCATCCTCATCCTCGGCGTGACGCAGCTGCTGTTCCTCGATATGGCGCCGCATGCGGTGATCGACCTCGCCGTCCGCAGCGCCAAGGCCGACCGGAATGCGCTGCATTTCGCCGGCCTCGTCAATGCGGTGCTGCGCAAGGTGTCAGGTGGCGGCCCGGCGCTTCGCGACGGTCTCGATGCGGCCCGACTCAATACCCCCGACTGGCTTTGGCAGCGCTGGGTGAAGAGCTACGGCGAAGAGACCACGCGGCAGATCGCCCTCGCTCATGCCGAACGTCCGGGACTTGATATGGGCTTCAAGCAAGACGCGGCTGTGTGGCAGAGGGAACTTGGTGGTGAACGACTGCCAAACGGCCAGTTGCGTTTGGCGGCCGGTCACGCGCCCGTACCCGAACTGCCCGGCTTTGCCGAAGGCGCATGGTGGATACAGGACGCCGCCGCGACGATTCCGGCGCGGCTCGCTGGTGATGTTCGCGGAAAGACCGTGCTCGATCTCTGCGCGGCGCCGGGCGGCAAGACACTGCAATTCGCCGCCATGGGCGCCAGCGTGACGGCGCTCGATGTTTCGGAACCACGGCTGCGGCGGTTGCGCGACAACCTGGCGCGCACCGGCCTCACGGCGGAGATCCGCCTCGAGGATGCGCTGAGCCCTGACCTAAATGGGGCTTGGGATGTGGTCATGCTCGATGCGCCCTGCTCCGCCACCGGCACGATCCGGCGACACCCCGAACTGCCCTACCTCAAGGATGAGGCCCAGGTGAGGGAGCTTGCAGGGCTGCAGCGCCGGCTCTTGCGCAAGGCCAGCCAGCTTCTGGCGCCGGACGGCACGCTCGTCTACTGCACTTGTTCGCTTGAGCCCGAGGAAGGCGAAATGCGGGTGCGCGGCTTTCTGGCCGACAATCCGGATTTCCATATCGTGCCCGCCGCGGGCGACTGGTTGCCACGGGGGGCCGTGCAGCCCGAGGGATGGGTGCGCACGCTTCCCTGCATGAGCTATGGCTCATCGCGCGGCATGGACGGGTTCTTTGCCGTGGCCCTGCGCCGCGCCACTTGAGTTTGTTCCCAGCCGGGAAAGTGGTATGCGGGCGGCAAAGCCAAACCATCCGGAGGCCCCGATGTCCCACCCCGTGCGCCGCGCACTGCTGTCCGTCTCCGACAAGACCGGGCTCATCGCCTTCGCCAGACGTCTTAGCGCACTGGGTATCGAATTGATATCGACTGGCGGCACCGCCAAGGCCCTGGCCGAGGCGGGCCTGTCCGTGGTGGAGGTGTCCAGCATCACGGGCTTTCCGGAGATCATGGACGGACGGGTGAAGACGTTGCACCCCGCCATCCACGGCGGTCTTCTTGGTGTCCTCGACAATGCCGGACATTCCGCCGCGATGACGGCGCATGGCATCCGCCCGATCGGCCTGCTCGTGGTCAATCTCTATCCCTTCGAGGCGACGATGGCGCGGGGCGCATCCTGGGAGGATACGGTCGAGAATATCGATGTCGGCGGACCTGCGATGATCCGCGCAGCGGCCAAAAACCACGACGACGTGACTGTCATCGTCGATCCGGCGGACTACGACGCGGTGGCGGATGAGCTTGCAGCGCACGACAATGCCACGGCGAAGGATACGCGCCGGAGACTTGCCGCCAAGGCCTTCGCGCGCACGGCAAGCTACGATGCGGCGATCAGCCAGTGGTTCGGCGCGCAGTCGGGCGACCTTCTCGGCACTTATTTCGCCACGGGAGGCACCAAGCTCCAGGCCCTGCGCTATGGCGAAAATCCACATCAGAAGGCGGCGTTCTATCTTTCGCCGGGCAAGCGATTCGGCATTGCGGCGGCCCGCCAGCTCCAGGGCAAGGAACTCTCCTATAACAACATCAACGATACCGATGCCGCGCTCGAGTGCCTCGCCGAATTCGCGCACCAGGACGAGGCAGCCTGTGTGATCGTGAAACATGCCAATCCTTGTGGCGTCGCCATCGCGGCGGATCCGGCAAACGCCTATCGCAAGGCGCTGGCCTGCGACCCTGTGAGCGCTTTCGGCGGCATCATCGCGCTGAACCGGCCACTCGATGCAGTGACCGCAATGCAAATCACCGAGCTGTTCACCGAGGTGATCATTGCTCCGTATGCGGATGAAGAAGCACAGGCGATCATTGCAAGGAAAAAAAACCTACGCCTGCTGGTGCTGGAGGATGCCGCGCTGTCGGGCAGCGGGCTATCCGTGAAGACGGTTGGTGGTGGATTTCTGGTGCAGACGCGCGACGCCATGTCGGTCGCTGACATGGACCTCAGGGTGGTCACGAAACGCCAGCCGACGCCCACCGAACTGGCCGATTTGCGGTTTGCGTTCCGGGTCGCCAAGCATGTGAAGTCGAACGCCATCGTCTATGCCAGGGCGGGCGCCACGGTGGGAATAGGCGCAGGGCAGACGTCGCGGGTCGATTCCGCACGGATCGCCGCGCGCAAGAACGAGGATGCAGCGCGCGGTGCGGGCCTGGCCGAACCGTCGATCCGCGGTTCCGTTGTGGCGTCCGACGCCTTCTTCCCGTTTCCGGACGGCCTGCTTCAGGCCGCCGAGGCAGGAGCCACGGCCGTCATTCAGCCCGGCGGATCATTGAAGGACGACGACGTGATCCGCGCGGCGGACGAGAATGGCCTGGCAATGGTTTTCACCGGCGTCAGGCATTTCCGCCACTAGTGGTCATTTCTGCAGACGGCGGCAGACGTCCTCCAGCTGGTCCAGCGTCTTGTAGGTGATCAGCATCGTGCCGCTGCCATCTCCCCGGTGGGTGATTTCGAGCTTGAGGCCCAAAGCATCCGAAACGAGCTTTTCGAGCGCCCGGGTATCTGCGTCCTTTTCGGGTTTGACCTTCGGCTTTCGCGGTGACGATGCCTCCCGCGCAAGGTTCTCGGCCTCGCGCACCGACAGGCCCAGCTTGATGATCTGCTTCGCCAGTTCCGCCGGCGAATCGGTCGCCACCAGCGCGCGGGCATGACCAGCCGTGAGGCGGCCGAGTTCGATTTCCGCTCGCACGGCTTCAGGAAGGTTCATCAGCCGCAGGGTGTTGGCGATATGGCTGCGGCTCTTGCCGATCGAATCGGCGAGCTGCTGCTGGGTGTAGCTGAACTGCTCGAGCAGCATGCCGTAGGCTCTGGCCTCTTCCAGCGGATTGAGGTCGGAACGCTGGATGTTCTCGATCAGCGCGATTTCGAGCGCTTCACCATCGGTCAGGTCGCGGATGAGCACCGGCACGTCATGCACGCCGGCACGCTGAGCCGCGCGCCAGCGACGTTCACCGGCGACGATTTCATATTCGCCATTGGCGACCGGGCGCACCACGATGGGCTGCAGGAGCCCCTTCTCGCGGATCGAATTCGACAGATCGTCGAGATCCGCTTCCGAGAAGCTCTTGCGCGGATTGTTGGGACTGGCCTTGAGCAGGTCGATCGGCATGTGACGCAGCGATCGGGCGTCCTGCACCACCGCCTCCTCACTTGCGTCTTCACCGATCAACGCGGCAAGTCCGCGCCCAAGCCGCTTCTTCGGGGGGCTGCCCATGTCCATGTCTCGTCCTACTCTCTAAAGATCACTCGTTACGGAGTCGAATCTAGGCGGCGCGCAATTCGCGTTCGCGCCGGATGATCTCCGATGCCAGACGGATATAGGCCTGCGACCCGACGCAGGCATTGTCGTAAAGCAGAACCGGCTTGCCGTGGGAGGGCGCTTCGGAAATCCGAACGTTGCGCGGTATGACCGTCTGGTAGACCTTGTCGCCCAGAACGCTGCGGACGTCTTCCGCCACCTGTTCCGAGAGATTGTTGCGCCGGTCGAACATGGTCAGCACCACGCCTTGGATGGTCAGGCGCGGATTGAGGTTGGATTTCACCCGCTCCACGGTCTTGATCAACTGGCTCAGCCCTTCCAATGCGAAAAATTCGCACTGCAGCGGTACCAGGATGGCATCGGCCGCCGACAGCGAATTGATGGTCAGCAAGTTGAGCGAGGGCGGACAATCGACCAGGACATAGCTATAGGAGCGTTCGGGGTCGTTTTCCCGGGCGAGCTGCGCGATGGCGTCCGCCAGCCGATAGGTCTTGCGATCGATGTTGGCGAGTTCCAGTTCGGCGCCGAGAAGGTCCATGGTCGAGGGCGCACAGTGAAGGCGCGGTATGCCGGAATCGACGATGACGTTGCGAAGCGAGGCTTCGCCCATCAGAACGTGGTAGGTTGATTTCTGCCCAGCCCGGCGGTGCACGCCGAGGCCGGTGCTGGCATTGCCCTGCGGATCGAGGTCGATGATCAGCACGCGTTCGCCCACGGCGGCGAGGGCTGTCCCAAGGTTGATGGCCGTCGTCGTCTTCCCCACCCCACCTTTCTGGTTTGCGATGGCAAGGATCCGCGGGTTCGCGGACGCAGGTGAACCGCCAGGTGTGGGATCAGACACGGTTGGCCTCTTGGATTTCCAGAATGACACCGCGCGAGTCACATTGGCTCGCATGCTTGCCGACGACCATTCTCCAGTATTTTGTGGCTTCGGTCAATTCGGCGTCTACATCTTGTCCCTTGTGAAACAGTCCCATCGAACCTCTGGAGAGGAAGGGTTCGGCATAGTGGAGCAGCAATGGGAGCGGTGCGAGGGCGCGAGCCACCACGCATTGGACTTGCGGCAGGTCTCTCTCGTTGCGCAATGTCTCAAGCCGCACATTATGAACAACGGCACGCGTCCCCGACTGGCGCGCCGCCTCGCGCAGGAATGCTGCCTTCTTTCCATTGCTCTCATAGAGATGGGCTTCCAGTCCACACGCCATTGCGACCACCAGACCGGGTATGCCGGCGCCTGAGCCGAGCTCCGCGATGACGCGCGTGTCCGGTGGAAGCAACGGCAGGAGCTGCAACGCATCGCAGATATGCCGTTCCCATACCGAATCGACCGTGGCTGGCCCGATCAGGTTGATCCGCTGCTGCCATTGCAGCAACAGCTTCACATAGGCCTCGATCTTCTGGCGTGACTCACGTGAAACATTGAAGCGGTCGAACAGTAGTTCCGGAATTCGCCTCGTCATGCCGCGGTCTGCCGATCTCGCCGCCGCACATGGCCAAGGATGACGGCCAGCGCCGCTGGCGTCATGCCGTCGATCCGGGATGCCTGTCCGAGCGTTGCAGGCTTCACTGAAATCAGCTTCTGCCGAAGTTCGGCCGAGAGGCTGGGCATGGCGGAGTAGTCTAAGTTTTGCGGGAGGGCCAGACTCTCCTCACGCTTCAGGGCAGCAATATCCGCCTCCTGCCGCTGCAGATATCCAGCATAGAGTGCCTCCGCTTCAAGGGCTTCCACCACATCTGCACGCAAGGACTGAAGCTCCGGCCACAGTGCGATCACGCCGCTCCAGCCGATATCAGGCATGCCCAGCAGTTCGAGAGCCGTCCGCCGGAGGCCGTCCTGATTCACCTTCAAGCCCTTACGCATCGCTTCACCCGAGGTGAGTGACAGAGATTGCGCGAGTTCGAAGCCCTTCCTTATGTCGTTCTCCCGTGCCGAGAAACGCTCTTCCCGGTCTCGCTCGATCAGCCCGGCTGCGATTCCCAGCCGCGTGAGGCGGAGATCGGCATTGTCCGCACGTAGCGAAAGCCGGTATTCCGCCCGCGAAGTGAACATTCGGTAGGGCTCGGCCACACCGCGGGTCACCAGATCATCGATCATCACGCCGATATAGGCTTGCCCGCGGTCAAGAAGGAAAGGTGGCTGACCACCCGCCAGCCGCGCGGCATTGGCGCCGGCGATCAATCCCTGGGCGGCAGCTTCCTCATATCCCGTGGTGCCATTGATCTGTCCGGCCAGGAACAAGCCGGGCAAGCGCTTCACCTCGAGCGATGCGGTGAGCTCCCGGGGATCGACGTAGTCATATTCGATGGCATAGCCCCAACGCTTGATGGAGACTGCCTCGAGGCCCGGGATGCTGCGGATGAAGCCTTCTTGAACATCCTCGGGGAGCGATGTGGAAATGCCATTCGGATAAACAGTGTCGTCGTCCAGGCCCTCCGGCTCGAGAAAAACCTGGTGCCCCTCCTTGTCCCGAAAACGCTGTACCTTGTCTTCGATGGACGGGCAGTAGCGCGGGCCGACGCCTTCGATCTGCCCTGAATAGAGGGGGGACCGGTGCATGTTGTCACGGATGATCTTGTGGCCCGCCGCAGTGGTCGACGTGATGAAGCAGGACACTTGTGGCGTATCGATACGGGTAGTCAGGAATGAGAAAGGAACCGGCTGCTCGTCGCCCTTCTGCTCTTCGAGCCGAGACCACGCGATGGTTCGGCCGTCGAGCCGAGCGGGTGTCCCTGTCTTGAGCCGGCCGAGGGTGAGTCCGATCTCGGCAAGCTGTCCGGAAATGCCATGACTGGCGGGCTCGCCATACCTACCTGCCGGTACCCGCCGTTCGCCGATATGGATCAAGCCGTTAAGGAATGTACCTGTGGTTAACACCACAGATTTGCAGGCGAATTCCCGGCCATCTTCGCAGGCCACACCGGAAATTGCCCCATTTGACATCAGCAAGCCCGAGGCCGATCCAGCCACCACAGTCAAGTTGGACTGTGCAGCGATTGCGGCTTGCATTGCATGGCGATAGAGCTTCCGGTCGGCCTGGGCACGTGGACCCCGAACCGCTGGACCCTTGGAGCGGTTAAGCAGACGGAATTGAATGCCAGCCTTGTCAGCGACCTGCCCCATCAGGCCGCCCAACGCGTCGATTTCACGTACCAGGTGCCCCTTTCCGAGGCCGCCGATCGCCGGGTTGCAGGACATTTCGCCAATGGTGTCAGTACGATGGGTGAGCAGTGCCGTCCGCGCGCCTGTCCGGGCCGCCGCCGCGGCAGCCTCTGTACCGGCATGACCCCCACCAATGACGATAACGTCGAATATCGCTTCCATGGGCGACTTCCTACGCTAACAGGGCAAAAAGGTCAAAACTCCTCAGCGTTTCACGTGAAACAGCGTTACTTACCGATGCAGAACCGGGAGAAGATGGCACCCAGCCATTCCTCCACCCCCAGTCTCCCGGTCAGGCGGCCGATTTCCTCGGACGCCTTCCGAACTGCCTCTGCCTTAACTTCAAGTCGGGAAAGGGGTTCGGCCAAAGCATCGTTGAGGTACCGAATCGAATTCCTGACTGCAATTGCCTGCCTTGCTGAGGTCAGCAAAATCGCGTCCGAACCATGAATTTTTCGTTCGGCAAGTGTCGATATCTTCTCAATAAATTCAAGAATTCCAGCCCCCGTGGCAGTCGATATGTTCAACGCCTTGGGAGATTCTTCGTTTCGTTGGAGTCTCAAATCCTGGTCAATCTTGTTTCGAACGCAAAGATCAGCCTCAAGACCTGCATCAACACTTTCGCTACCTGCAATGTCTCTTGACCACACCCAGACCACGATATCGGACCTGGATATGTGTTCGCGCGACCGACGAACACCCTCCTCCTCGATCTTGTCAGATGCGTTTGCCCTCAGACCTGCCGTATCCGTGAGAATGACTGGCAACCCCTTGAGATCGAGCCAAACCTCGATGGCGTCGCGGGTGGTTCCGGGAATATCGGAGACGATAGCAGCCTCGCGGCGCGCGAGTGTGTTCAGGAGCGACGACTTGCCGGTGTTGGGGTGGCCAGCGAGCACCACCCTGATACCATCCCGCACCACCTCGGCCGTTGAAGTGCGGCTCACAGCATGATCCATTACGGAAATGAGTTCGCCGATGTTTTGGTCGATGCGGGAGCCCGCCTCCTCCGCAACACCTGCCTCATCGGAAAAATCGACGACAGCTTCAATATCCGCACGGATGAGCAGCAATTGCTGGCGCCACGCCTCGAAGACTTCGCCGGCAGCTCCCGACATTTGGTGAAATGCCTGCCGGCGCTGGGCGGCGGTGCGGGCATCGAGGAGATCCGACAGCCCCTCGACTTCGACCAGATCCATCTTGCCATTGATGAAGGCCCGATGCGTAAATTCGCCTGCTTCCGCTGGCCGAACCTCAGGTATATGGACCAGGGCGGATAATACGTCCTTCACCACAGCGGCACTTCCGTGGAGATGGAATTCGGCACAGTCCTCGCCTGTGAAAGATCTTGGTGCCGGCATCCAGCACACCATGGCCCGGTCCAGAATTTCGCCGCTCGCCGGATCGCGGATAGATTTCAGGGCCAGGCTGCGGGGTGGCGGCAATGAACCCGAGAGCTCCGCAACGACTCGTGCAGTGGCGGGTCCTGACATGCGGATCACCGCCACCGCCGTGCGGCCGCTACCCGAAGAAAGGGCAAAAATCGTCTCGCTGGCCGTCATTTCGACCTCGAATCGAAAGACTTGGGCTCAGGCCCGTCAGGCGTTCATGGAGTCGAAGAAGTCGCTGTTGCCCTTGGTCTGCCGCAGCTTGTCGAGCAGGAACTCGATGGCGTCGACCGTGCCCATGGGGTTGAGGATGCGGCGCAGGACGTAGGTCTTCTTGAGAATGTCAGGCTTCACCAGCAGCTCTTCCTTGCGGGTGCCAGAGCGCAGGATATCGATCGCCGGGAAGACGCGCTTGTCTGCGACCTTGCGGTCGAGGATGATTTCCGAATTGCCCGTACCCTTGAACTCTTCGAAGATCACTTCGTCCATGCGGCTGCCGGTGTCGATCAGCGCGGTGGCAATGATGGTGAGTGAGCCGCCCTCCTCGATATTGCGGGCCGCACCGAAGAAGCGCTTCGGCCGCTGCAGCGCATTGGCATCGACGCCGCCGGTCAGCACCTTGCCGGAAGACGGTACCACCGTGTTATAGGCGCGTCCGAGACGGGTGATCGAGTCGAGCAGGATGACAACGTCCCGGCCATGCTCAACCAGGCGCTTGGCCTTTTCGATGACCATTTCGGCAACCTGCACGTGGCGCGATGCCGGCTCGTCGAACGTAGAGCTGATAACCTCGCCCTTCACCGAGCGCTGCATGTCGGTGACTTCCTCCGGCCGCTCGTCGATGAGCAGAACGATGAGATAGCATTCGGGGTGGTTGGCGGTGATGGAATGCGCGATGTTCTGAAGAAGCACCGTCTTGCCGGTGCGCGGCGGAGCGACGATCAGGCCGCGCTGACCCTTGCCCAGCGGCGAGACGATGTCGATGACGCGCGAGGAATAGTCCTTTCGCGTCGGGTCGCCGGTTTCCATCTCCAGGCGTTCGTCGGGATAGAGCGGCGTGAGGTTGTCGAAATGGACCTTGTGGCGGGTTTTTTCCGGGTCCTCGAAGTTGATTCGGTTCACCTTCACCAGGGCGAAATAACGCTCGCCCTCCTTGGGACTGCGGATCTGGCCTTCGACCGTGTCGCCGGTCCTCAGGGTGAACTTCCGGATCTGGCTCGGACTGATGTAAATGTCGTCCGGTCCGGCGAGGTAATTGGCGTCAGGCGAGCGCAGGAAGCCGAAACCGTCCTGCAGCACTTCGACGACACCCTCGCCGATGATTTCAACGTCTCGCGCCGCGAGGTTCTTCAAAATCGCAAACAGCAATTCCTGTTTGCGCAATGCACTGGCGTTTTCAACTTCCAGTTCTTCGGCGAGCGATACGAGCTCGGCCGGCGTTTTCAACTTGAGATCCTGAAGCTTGATCTCTTTCAGCTCAGCAATGGCAGTCATTATCTTTTCACTATGGGGAGTTCCGGCACGCAGGCGGGAACGTTAAGGCGGGAGGGCGCATCAAGCCTTGGGCGATGCGAAGCAGCCCGATTATAGCGGTTCGCCGCCCCGCCGCCAACAACAAACTCAGAAGGGCTTGATGATCACCAGGATGACGATCCCGATCAGCAGAACCGTCGGGACTTCGTTGATGATGCGGAAATAACGACCTGTCTCGGTTTCGCGATCGTCGCGGAAACGGGCTGCGTGGCGCTCCAGCACCCCATGGAAACCCAACATGCCAGCTACCAGCAGCAGTTTCAGCCATAGCCATAAGGGAATCGGATGATCCCAGCCCCCGAAATGGATCAGTGCTGCGCCCGACAGCACCACCACGATGGCGGCCGGCCGCATGATCGCCTTGAGCAGCCGCCGTTCCATCACCTTGAACACCGTGGACAGTTCATTTTTTCCAAGGTTTTCCGCATGATAGACGAAAAGGCGCGGCAGGTAGAACAGTCCCGCCATCCACGAGATGACGGCCAGGACATGGATGACCTTCACCCAGCCATAGGCGTCACCCATCGCAGCGCCTCACAGCGTCCACCACGGCGCCCACCGCTGAGGGATCAGTGCCGAGCCTGATGCCGTGACCCAGATTGAAGATATGCCTCTGCGGATCGACCGCCGCGCAGATGCGCCTCACCTCGGTGGCGGCCACCTCGGCGCCGGCAAGCAGCGCAACGGGATCGAGATTTCCTTGCACGACCACGTCCTTCGGAAGTTCCGTTAGGTCATATTCCGTCTCGACCCCGATGGCGTTGGCACCCGAGATGGCTGCAGCCTTCCGTTGGCCCATCCCGATACCGCGCGCAAACACGATCACCGGAAGGCCAGGATGGCGGGACTTCACGCCGGCGACGATGGCCGCCAACGGCTTCAGCACGAATTCCTCGAGTTCCGAGGCAACGAGGTCTCCGGCCCAGGAATCGAAGATCTGGACGGCCTGCGCCCCGGCATCGGCCTGCGCCGACAGATAATCGATCGATTCCTGCACCAATCGGTCGATCAGCGCGCAAAACCACGGTTGCCGCTGGTAGGCCGCAACCTTGGCCATCACACGGTCAGAACTGCCGCCCCCCACCATGTAGCTTGCCACAGTCCACGGCGCCCCGCAGAAGCCGATCAGCGCAAGGTGTGGCGCCAGCTGGCTGCGCGTCAGGGCGACGGTCCTGCAGACCTGCCTGACTTCATAGCTCTCCACCACGGGTTTCAGCCGATCCAGCTCCTGCATGCTGCGCACCGTCCCCAGCACTGGGCCCTCGCCTTCGGCGAATTTCAGAGGCAATCCCATGGCATGGGGAACCACCAGAATATCGGCAAACAGGATCGCCGCATCGAGATCATAGCGCCGCAGCGGCTGGATGGTTACTTCCGCAGCCAGTTCGGGATTGTAGCAAAGATCGAGAAAGGAGCCCGCCTTCTCACGTACCGCACGGTATTCGGGCAGGTAGCGCCCGGCCTGGCGCATGAACCACATGGGCCGTCTCTCGGCCGGACGACGGGTCAGAACATCGAGTAATGCACTGCGGGTTGCCTTCACATCGGTCCCTGTCTCTATCATTCTGACTCTTCTTGTCTCTTTTGTTTGGGCCTCGGGAAGCGGGATACAACCCAATCCAATGATCGTCCACAGGTCAAGCCCTTGCGCGCAGGGCCGTCCGGGTGTTTTGCCGTTAACCCAAAATTAAGACATGTTAACAGACCATTAACAAAGTGCAGCCAGAACCGGACATGCGAGTTTCCGGCGCGGTGCAGGCCATCTTGTCCACATGCGAGCGGCGCGCCCCTTGGCAGCGGCCAGATTGTGGACGAAGACAGGGAGAACCGGGTCTGATCCCCGGGGCCGTTGCACTTATCCAAGGCATCCACATTTCATCCACACCATGTCACAAGCCGGTTCACAGCGTTATTTCCACCTTCATCTCGTGTCGGACGCCACGGGTGAGACGCTGAATACGGTGGCCAAGGCTGCTGCTGCACAATATTCCGATTTTCGTCCGATCGCCCATATCTACGCGTTGGTGCGCACACCCTCTCAGCTGAACCGCGCGCTCCGTGAAATCGAGGAGCAGCCCGGCATCGTGCTCTTCACCCTGATCAACCCCGACATCCGCCGCCACCTCGAGGAACAATGCGAGGCGATGGGTGTGCCCTGTCTGTCGATCCTCGATCCCATCATTTCCATTCTCTCCCAATATCTCAATGCGACCTCGAGGCCGCAGGTCGGCGGCCAGCACGCGCTCAATTCCGATTACTTCCGCCGCATCGATGCGTTGAACTTCACCATGTCGCATGACGACGGCCAGAACATCGACGATCTCGAAAAGGCCGACGTGGTGATCCTCGGCGTCAGCCGTACCTCGAAGACACCAACCTCGATCTATCTTGCCCAGCGCGGCATTCGCACGGCGAATGTTCCCGTCGTGCCGGGGATTGCCGTGCCGCAGAAGCTGCTGAATCTGCAGGGACCCCTCATCGTCGGCCTCATCGCCAGCGCCGAGCGCATCGCACAGATCAGGCGGCACCGGCTTCTGTCGCTCAAGGAAAGCCGCTCGACCGACTACATCGATCCGCGCCAGATCACGGACGAGCTGATGATCATGAAGGCCCTGTGCTCGGGCAACGACTGGCCGATGATCGACGTGACCCGCCGCTCCGTCGAGGAGACCGCCGCCACGATCCTCAACATGGTTTCCGACAACAAGCGGCTCGACAAGTGACATGATCATACTTGCTTCCACCAGTGCCACGCGCCAGTCGATGCTGCGCACTGCAGGTCTCGACTTTTCAGCGGAATCTCCTTCGGTTGACGAGAAGGCCCTGGTTGCGCAAAACCCTCACTGGTCTCCACGCGAGACAGCGTTGCGGCTTGCCGAAGCCAAGGCTGTCGATGTATCGCTTCGACACCCGGATGGGATGGTCATCGGCGCCGACCAGGTGCTGGCACTGGGCGACCGCATCTATGGCAAGCCCGTCGACCGAGCGCAGTGCCGCGAACAGCTGAAAGACTTGCGCGGCAGGCCACATGCCCTGATCTCTGCGGTGGCGCTTGCAGGCCATGGCAAGATCCTGTGGTCGCACACCGACCAGGCGACACTCACCATGCGGAATTGCAGCGATAGCTTCATCGAAGCCTATCTCGATGCCATCGGCGATGATTGCACCACGTCGGTAGGCGGTTACAAGATCGAGGGGCGGGGCGTTCAGCTGTTCCAGTCGGTGGTGGGCGATCACTTCACCATTCTGGGTTTGCCGCTGGTGCCCTTGCTGGAGCGGTTAAGGGTGGCTGGAGAGATCGCTGCATGATCAGGTCCTGTGTCATCGGCTGGCCGATCAGCCATTCGCGTTCGCCCATCATTCACGGCTACTGGCTGCGGAAATATGGGATCGCGGGCAGCTATATGCGTCAGCCGGTGGCGCCTGAAGCACTTGCAAACTTCCTGTCGGAACTCGGTGCCTCGGGCTTTGCCGGCTGCAACGTCACGCTGCCGCACAAGGAAGCGGCTTTCGCCCTGGTGACGCGCGCCGATGAGTCGACAGAGCGCCTCGGTGCCGTCAACACCATTTATCTGCGTGATGGACGGACACTCGGCACCAACACGGATGGGGAAGGCTTCATCAACAGCCTGAAACAGTCCGTTCCCGGACTGTCGCTGGGCGGTACGCGCGCAATGATGCTCGGAGCGGGTGGTGCCTCCCTGGCGGTGGTGAACGCGCTTCTCGAACAAGGCGTGGAAGAACTCGTCGTCGCCAACCGCACGCTCGAACGGACCGAACAGCTGCGCCGCCGGTTTGGTACAAGGGTCAAACCCCTTGCCTGGGAGCGGGCCGGAGACCAGCTCGGCGACTGCAGCCTGCTGGTCAACACCACGTCCCTCGGCATGAAGGGCCAGCCAGACCTGCAGCTCGACCTGTCGCGTCTCGCTGTCGACACAGTGGTCGCCGACATCGTCTACACGCCACTGCGCACCCAATTGCTGAGTGACGCCGCCAGCCGCGGCAACCAGGTTGTCGAAGGTCTCGGCATGCTGCTGCATCAGGCCGTTCGCGGCTTCTCATTGTGGTTCGGGGTGACACCGGAGGTGACGCCGGAGCTCCACGATCTGGTCGCTCGCGATATCGATCCGGAGTACTGCCGTTGATTATCGCTGCCCTGACAGGCTCGATCGCCATGGGCAAGAGCGAGACGGCGCGGATGTTCGCTGCCCGCGGCGTTCCCGTCTTCGACAGTGACGCGGCGGTTCATGAACTCTATGCGCCAGGCGGAGCGGCCGTCGAACCCTTGCGCGCGCTGGTGCCCGGGGCGATTGCCGATGGCCGGATCGACCGGAGCAGGCTCGGGGCATTCGTGCAGGCCGATCCGCTGCTTCTCGGCAAGATCGAAGCAGTCGTGCATCCCCTCGTCAGGGCCCGGCAGAAGGCATTCCTGGCGGCGGCGGCAGAGCATTCCGACCTCGCCGTGCTCGACATACCACTGCTGTTCGAGACCGGCCGCCAGGGAGAGGTGGACGTGGTGATCGTCGTCTCGGCGACGCCGGAGCTTCAGCGCGCACGGGCTCTGGCACGGCCGGGGATGACGCCCGAAAAGCTCGACTTCATCCTGTCGCGCCAGATGCCTGATGCGGAGAAGCGCGCGCGTGCCGATTATGTGATAGAGACGTCCGTCAGCCTTGCCGAAACGGCGCGCGAGGTCGATCGGGTGATCGCCGAAATCCGGGCGAAAGGAAAAGCGACGGCATGAGCCGGGAAATCATCCTCGATACCGAAACCACCGGCCTCGATCCGGCGACCGGCGACCGCATCGTCGAAATCGGCGCCGTGGAACTCATCAATCATCTGCCAACCGGCAATACCTTCCACGTCTACATCAATCCCGAGCGCGACATGCCGCGGGAGGCAGAAGCCGTGCATGGCCTGTCGAGCGCCTTCCTGCGGGACAAGCCCGTGTTCTCGGCCATCGCACAGGAGTTTCTCGACTTCATCGGCGATGCTGTGCTGATCATTCACAACGCCAGCTTCGACATGGCTTTCATCAACGCCGAGCTGGGGTTTCTGCGGCGGCCATCGATCCCGCCCGAGCGCGTCGTCGACACGCTGCATATTGCCCGGCAGAAGCATCCCGGTGCCGCCAACAGCCTCGACGCGCTGTGCCGCCGCTACGGCATCGACAACAGCCGGCGCACCAAGCACGGTGCCTTGCTCGATTCGGAACTGCTGGCGGAGGTCTATCTCGAACTCATCGGGGGGCGCCAGACAGCCCTCATCCTCGAGGCGTCCGTGGCCAAGAAAGCGGTGGCAGCGGTCGCGGCGCACGTTGCGATGCAGCGCCCTGTTCCGCTGCCGCCCCGGCTCACCGATGACGAACGCGCCGCCCATGCCGCCTTCGTGGCGGCTCTGGGCGAGAACGCGATCTGGAAGCAGGCCTGAACGAAATCAGGCCTGTCCCACCGTCTGCTGCTGCATGCGGCGCTGATACATCGCGGCAAAGTCGATGGGGTCGAGCAGCAGGGGTGGGAAGCCTCCATTGCGGGTCGCATCGGCGAGGATCTGCCGGGCAAACGGGAACAGCAGGCGCGGGCACTCGATGAGGACTGCAGGATGCAGGAGCTGCTGGGGAAAGTTTTCCAGCCGGAAGGTGCCGGCGTAGATGATTTCCGCCGCGAAGGCGACCTTGTCCTGCGCGGTGGCCTTGGCCTCGAGGTGCAGTTCGACCTCGAAGTCGTTGGCGGCCAGCGGCCTGGCGTTCACATTGACGGAAATGCCGATGTCGGGCTGGCCCTCCTGCGAGAGAGACTGCGGAGCGTTCGGATTTTCGAAGCTCAGGTCTTTCAGGTACTGGCCAAGGATGCGCAGCGAAGGCTGCTCCTGGGGTGTCTGGCCGGCATCGCCGGTGGCGGCCGAACCGTTTTCGGCGGCTTGCGGCGGGGCGTCGGATTTCGGAGCGTTGGACATCATTGGCCTCTTTCTGGGATCGGCCCTCGCTAACATGTGGCTTTCGGGCCTGCAAGCCGGGAGCGACGGCGCGCCTCAGCCTCGCCGACCGTCGGGGGGCTCGATGTCCCCGCTGATCTCCACCGCCTCAACCTCGATGACCCCGTCGAAGCGACCCGCACCTGCCGGCCGAGCCTGATAGGTATCGACCCTCAACTTCGATCCGATCCAGCGCTGCAGCGGGGGCAGGAACAGCAGCAATCCAATCAGGTCGCTGAAAAAGCCCGGCAGGAGGAAGAGCAAGCCGGAGGCGGCCCGGGCCGCTGCCTGGCCACCGAGACCCCTGAGCGGCGCTGCCGTCTGCACCGGCGCGCGCAAGGCTTGTGCCAGGCTCATGCCGGCGGACTTGATGGTCCGGATGCCGAACATGGCGCCCAGCGCCATGAGCAGCAGCGTCGGAATGACCCCGATGAGCTGACCCACCCAGATGATGGAGGCGATCTCGGCCGTGATCGCCGCGAGGAACAGCAGGGGAAGGTAGCGCGTCATCGGCTTCGAACTGTCCTTTGGCCTTGGAGCATGAGGGGCAGACCTATATATAGTGGGCACTGCCCCGCGGCACCAACCCGCCACGGGTGATCACCCCCTGGGCGCCACCAACTGGTTGATGGAATGAGTTTTGATCCACTGAACATCCTCCTCATTGCCGTGGCCCTCGTGGTGTTCTGGCGACTGAGATCTGTCCTGGGTACCCGAACCGGCACTGAGAAGCCTCCCTTTGACCTGTTCGGCTCGAAGCAGCCCGGTGCGCAGGATGCTGCAGGCACGGTCGTCCGCCTTCCCGAATCGCCACCTGTCCCCGCCAACGACGCCGGCGACCGGGATCCTCCGCCGCCAATCTGGAAAGGCTATGCCGAGGAGGGCTCGCCCCTCGCGTCCACCCTGGTGAAGATGGCCGAGGGCGATGCCACCTTCACGCCCAAGGCCTTCGTCGAGGGTGCGAAAGTCGCCTATGAGATGATCATCGAGGCCTTTGCCAAGGGTGACAAGACGGCTCTGAAGAACCTTCTCTCGAAGGAGGTTTTCGACGGCTTTTCGAAAGTCATCGACAGCCGCGTGAGCCAGGGGCAGCGTGTCGACTCGCGATTTGTCGGCATCGACAAGGCCACCATCCAGGAAGCCAATCTCACCGGCCGCAAGGCGTCGATCACAATGCAGTTCGTCAGCGAACTCATCTCGGCGACCTATGACAGGGCGGGTCAGGTGATCGACGGCGATCCCAAGGAAATCCGTCAGGTGACCGACGTCTGGACCTTCGAGCGCGACGTCGGCTCGCGCGACCCCAACTGGAAGCTGGTGGCCACAGAGGCCCCGGCCTAACCGCGGCCGCCGCGGCATGGTCAACGATCTATCGCAGGTGAGCTTCGCCGGTCTCGCTGGCTGGAACGGCCATGATCACGATGTCGCGCGCGATGCCTTCCGCCGTTCCTGCCGCGAAATGCTGGAGCAGGGTTCGGGCTTCAAACGGCCGGTGCATTATGGCGGCAGCCCGCGTTCCTGGCGCAGCACGTGCCTCGCTGCCTTCGAGGCTGGATCCGCCCGGACCTATTTCGAAACACAGTTCCGCGCCTACCGTGTCCATGACCGCGAAAGGCCGGAAGGGCTGTTCACCGGCTATTTCGAGCCGGAGGTGGACGGCAGCCGCCACCGCAGCCCGGTCTTCGCTGTGCCGATCTACCGCCGTCCGCCCGATCTCGTGACATTCCGCGAGGGCGAGGCCGCAGGCACCGGCCTCGGCTATGGCCGGCTCGTCGACGGGGCGCCGGCGCCATATTTCACGCGCCGCGAGATCGAGACCGGCGCCCTCGCCGGCAAGGGCCTCGAACTCGTCTGGCTCAAGGATTGGGCCGATGCCTTCTTCGTCCAGATCCAGGGGTCTGGCCGGGTGCGGCTGGCCGAGGGCGGCACGATGCGGCTGTCCTATGCGGCCAAGTCGGGCCTGCCCTATACTGGGATCGGCGGCTTGCTCGTCAAGCGGGGCGTGCTGAATGCCGATGCCATGTCGATGCAGGCGATCCGCAGCTGGATGGCGAAACACCCCGATGCGGCACGCCAGCTGATGTGGGAGAATCAGTCCTTCGTGTTTTTCCGCGAGGTCGACCTCGAAGTGCCCGGACTCGGCGCCTTGGGTGCCCAGCACGTCCAGCTGACGCCGCGCCGCAGCCTGGCGGTCGACCGGTCGCTGTGGACGTTCGGAACGCCGGTGTGGCTGGAAACGTCGGCTCCCCTCGGCACGGACCATTCGCTTACCGCCTTCCGGCAGCTGCTCATCGCCCAGGACACCGGCAGTGCCATCAGAGGTTTGGCCAGGGGCGACGTCTACTGGGGCTTCGGCGAAGCGGCCGGCCGGGTGGCAGGGCCAATGAAGAGCCCTGGCGAGATGACCGTGCTGCTTCCATTCGAAGTGGCCGAGGAACTGGGCCTGCCGCGATGAGCCGCAAGCCGCCGGATTACGAGTTGTGGCTGGAGACGGCACGAACCATCAAGCCGCTGCGCGTTCGCTCGCGCGCCGCTGCCGCCAAGCCTCCTGCGGGGAAGGTGTCGTCCAAGAAGCAGGTCAGCCTGCCTTCGCAACCCCATGTGCATGTGCCCACGCCCCTGCACAAGGCTCCGCCGCAGATCACCGGCCTCGACCGGCGCACCACGCAGAAACTCACCCGCGGCCAGGTGGACATCGAGCGCCGTCTCGACCTGCACGGCACCGGCATCGAAATGGCGCGCGTCAATCTGCTGGGTTTCCTGCGCGATGCCCAGGCGACGGGCACGCGCAACGTTCTGATCATCACCGGCAAGGGCGCCTCGCCCTTCTCGCGGCATACGCTGCATGGCGCCGACCACTTTCATGCCCCGGAACGCGCCGGTCGGCTGCGCCGCCTGGTGACCGAATGGTTCCACGAACCGGAATTCAGGACGCTTGTCGCCGGGTTCCAGCCTGCGCATCCGAAACACGGCGGGGGCGGCGCCTATTACGTCCGTGTACGGCGGATCCGGGACGAGCGATGACGCCCTTCGGTGAAAGGATGCGCAGGCTGCGCACCGAGCGTGGCGTCACGCTGAAGGAGATGGCCGAGGCGCTGGGCGTATCCTCTGCCTACCTCTCAGCCCTCGAGCACGGCAAGCGTGGGCGGCCCGGCTGGCACCTCATCCAGCGCATCCTAGCCTTCTTCAACATCATCTGGGACGAAGCGGACGAGGTTGTGCGGCTCGCCCGCATCTCGCATCCGCGCATCACAATCGACACTTCGGGCCTCAATCCGAAGGCCACCGAACTTGCCAACCGCCTGGCGGACGAAATCGGCAAGCTTGATCCCGCCGTTCTCGATGAACTCCTCGTCCTGCTGGGCCGACGGAAGCAAAAGCCTAAAGGATGAATTTCGACAGGTCGGCGTTCCTGGCAAGCGTGCCGACGTGGGTCTCGACATAGGCTGCGTCGACGATCACTGTTTCACCCGGGCGATCGGGTGCCACATAACTCACCTCGTCGAGCAGGCGCTCCATCACGGTCTGCAGCCTGCGCGCACCGATGTTTTCGACGGAAGCGTTGGTGTCGGCCGCGATCTGAGCGATAGCGGCGATGCCATCCTGCCTGAAATCCAGCGTCACGCCCTCCGTCTCCAGCAGCGCGCGATACTGCCGGATCAGGCTGGCCTCGGGCTCGGTGAGAATGCGTTCGAGATCTTCCCGGTCGAGGGCCTTCAGCTCGACTCGGATCGGCAGTCGGCCCTGCAGTTCCGGCAGGAGGTCGGAGGGCTTTGCAATGTGGAAGGCCCCGGAGGCGATGAACAGGATGTGGTCGGTCTTCACCGGGCCGTGCTTGGTTGATACCGTGGTGCCTTCGATGAGCGGCAGCAGGTCGCGCTGCACGCCCTCACGGCTCACGTCGGCTCCCTGCCGTTCGGACCGTGCACAGATCTTGTCGATCTCGTCGAGGAAGACGATGCCGTTCTGCTCCACCATCTCGATCGCTTCCTGCACGATCTGGTCCTGATCGAGGAGCTTGTCGGACTCTTCTGCCAGTAAAACCTCGTGGCTCGACTTCACGGTCATGCGCCGCGTCTTGGTGCGCCCGCCGAAGGCCTTTCCCAGCATGTCGGATAGGTTGACCACACTCGCCGAGCCGCCAGGCATGCCGGGAATTTCGAAGCTCGCCGCACCGGTGTCGGCGACCTGCACTTCGATCTCCTTGTCGTCCAGCTCACCCGCACGCAGCTTGCGGCGAAAGGCCTCGCGCGTGGTCTCGGAGGCATTGGCGCCAACCAGTGCTTCGATTACCCGCCGCTCGGCATTGAGCTGCGCCTGGGCCTCGACATCCTTGCGGCGTGTCGTCCGGGTCATGGCGATGCCGGACTCGAGCAGGTCACGGACGATCTGATCGACGTCGCGGCCGACATAGCCCACTTCCGTGAACTTCGTCGCCTCGACCTTCAGGAAGGGTGCATTGGCCAGCTTTGCCAGGCGACGGGCAATCTCCGTCTTCCCAACACCGGTAGGCCCGATCATCAGAATGTTCTTGGGCATCACCTCGTCGCGCAGCGAGCCTTGGAGCTGCTTTCGGCGCCACCGGTTGCGCAAGGCAATCGCCACGGCACGCTTGGCATCGGTTTGGCCAACGATGTGGCGATCAAGTTCTGAAACGATTTCGCGCGGTGAAAAATCAGTCATGGAAAAGGATCCGCTCAGGCCGTGGCAAGGGTTTCGACGGTGAGGTTGTTGTTGGTGTAGACGCAGATTTCGGCGGCAATCGCCATGGCCTTGCGGGCGATGGTCTCGGCATCGAGGTCGCTATCGGCAAGGGCGCGCGCTGCGGCCAGTGCGTAATTGCCGCCGGAGCCGATGGCGATGATGCCCCTTTCCGGTTCCAGCACGTCGCCGGTGCCGGTGAGGACGAGCGTCACCGTCTTGTCCGCCACGATCATCATGGCCTCGAGGCGACGCAGGTAGCGGTCGGTTCGCCAGTCTTTGGCCATCTCCACGCAGGCGCGGGTGAGCTGGCTCGGATATTGTTCGAGCTTCGCCTCGAGGCGCTCGAACAGGGTCATGGCATCTGCGGTGGCGCCGGCGAAGCCGCCGATGACCTGGCCCGCACCCAGCGGCCTCACCTTGCGGGCGTTGCCCTTGATCACGGTCTGGCCAAGGCTCACCTGCCCGTCACCCGCGATCACCACCTTTCCAGCTTTCCTGACCGAAAGTATGGTGGTGCCGTGCCAAGTGGTGGTCTCTGCCATGTGTGACGTCCTTCCGAGGTCCTGCCGCCTCATGTAGGCTCCCGCACTTCCAAAGAAAAGGCGGCCTTGGCCATTTCCTGCTGCATCTGCTAAGACGCCGGGCATTCATCCGCTGGACGCCGCCCCCGATGCGCAAGGCCTCGATCGACCGCAAGACCACCGAAACCCATATTTCCGCCACCGTCGACCTCGACGGGGCGGGCAGCTATGACGTCAAGACAGGCGTCGGTTTCCTTGACCACATGCTGGAACAGCTGTCCCGCCATTCGTTGATCGACCTGTCGCTGCGGGCCGAGGGAGACCTCCACATCGACTTCCACCACACGGCCGAAGACAGCGGCATCGCTATCGGGCAGGCCGTGGCCAAGGCGCTGGGCGATCGCAAGGGTATCCGCCGCTATGCCAGCTTGCACTTGCCCATGGATGGCACGCTGACCCGCGCCGCCATCGATGTCTCCGGCCGGCCATTTCTCGTCTGGAAGGTGAATTTCACCGCCCCCAAGATCGGTGATTTCGACACCGAACTGGTGCGCGAATGGTTCCAGGCCTTTGCCATGAATGCCGGCGTGACGCTGCATGTCGAGACGCTCTATGCCGACAACAACCATCACATCGCGGAGTCGTGCTTCAAGGCGCTGGCACGGGCGCTGCGCGAGGCAATCGAAATCGATCCGCGACAGAAGGACAGGATTCCCTCCACCAAGGGAACGCTGGCAGGCTGATGAAGCTCTTTACCGTTCTCGAGCCGCCGGACGGCAAGCTGGACCGCGTGGCCTTCATCCGCGAAGGATTTGCCTGGGCAGCACTGGCCTTCACATGGATCTGGGCGCTGTGGCACCGTATGTGGGTGGTGGCGGCCCTGTTCTTCGCGCTGTCGGCACTCCTGAGTATTGCCGTCAAGCTCGAGCTTCTCGGCCCAGGCCTTGCAGTGACCGTGAATCTCGCCATCGCGCTGCTCTTCGCCTTCGAAGCGCGTGACCTGCAGGTGAAATCTCTCGAGCGGGTCGGCTTCCGCCGGGCTGGACTGATACAGGCCAGCACGAGAGACGCGGCAGAACTTGCCTATTTTGCCTGCCGAGCGCCGATTCCGCCGGAGCCCGCACCCTCACGCGTTCGCGCCGCGCATGACGACACGCTGGGCATTTTCGGCAATGTGTGAGGCCCGTCCGTGAGCGTCGCCATCATCGATTATGGCTCCGGCAATCTGCACTCCGCGGCAAAGGCACTGGAGCGCGCGGCGCGCGACAGCGGCCTTGCGACCGCCGTCCACGTGACGTCCGATCCCGAAGTTTTGCGTAAGGCCGATCGCCTGGTTCTGCCGGGCGTCGGCGCCTTCAAGGATTGTCATGATGGATTGATGGCAGTGCCGGGTCTGTGGCAGGCCTTGCAGGAGGAGGTGATCCACTGTGGCAAGCCGTTTCTCGGTATCTGCGTCGGCATGCAGCTGATGGCCCGCCGCGGGCTTGAGCACGATGTTACCGAAGGCTTCGGCTGGATCTCGGGGGACGTGAAGCGGATCGCGCCGCGGGACCCCTCCTTCAAGGTTCCGCACATGGGATGGAACACGCTGACCCTCCGGCGGCCACATGCCCTGCTGGAGGGTATTCCGCTCGGAGAGGGCGGGCTGCATGCCTATTTCGTCCATTCCTATCACCTCGATGCCGAACATGCCGCAGACATCGTTGCCACCGCATCGCATGGTCAGACCGTCACCGCCATGGTTGCCCGAGACAACCTCGTGGGCACGCAGTTTCACCCCGAAAAGAGCCAATTGCTTGGGCTCGCCCTGCTCGCAAACTTCCTGCGGTGGCGGCCATGATCCTGTTTCCTGCCATCGATCTGAAGGATGGCCAGTGCGTGCGCCTCAAGCTCGGCGACATGGCGCAGGCGACCGTCTTCAACGACGATCCCGCCGCGCAGGCGAGGAGCTTCGAGAACCAGGGTTTCGAATGGCTGCATCTCGTCGATCTCAACGGGGCCTTCGAAGGCAGGCCGGTGAACGCCGCAGCGGTGGATGCGATCCTGAAGTCGGTGCGGCTTCCCGTGCAGCTGGGCGGCGGTATTCGCAGCCTGGCGCAAATCGAGGCCTGGCTGGCCAAGGGCATAAGGCGCGTCATCCTCGGGACCGTCGCCCTGCGCGATCCCGGGCTGGTGCGCGAAGCCTGCCGGCTGTTCCCTGGCCGCATCGCAGTGGGCATCGATGCCAAGGGCGGACGGGTCGCCGTTGAAGGTTGGGCCGAAACCTCGGACCTGACCGCGGTCGACCTCGCCGGGCGTTTTGCCGATGTTGGCGTCTCCACCATCATTTTCACTGATATCGACCGCGATGGTGTGCTCAAGGGCCTTAATATCGAGTCAACACTCGAGCTGGCCCGAGCCGTTCCCATCCCGGTCATCGCCAGCGGCGGTCTCGCCGCGATGGACGACATTCACCGCCTGTTGCAGCTCGATTGCCGCATCCTCGAAGGGGCCATCTCGGGCCGCGCCATCTATGACGGACGCATCGACGTGGCCGAGGCCCTGCAGCTGATCCGGGAGGCGCGCCCGTGCTGAAGGCTAGGCTCATTCCCTGTCTCGACGTCAAGGATGGGCGCGTCGTCAAGGGTGTCAATTTCGTCGATTTGCGCGACGCCGGCGACCCGGTTGAGATCGCCAGGGCCTACGACGCCGCGGGCGCAGATGAGCTGTGCTTCCTCGACATCACGGCAACCCACGAGAATCGGGGCATCATCTTGGACGTGGTGCAGCGCACCGCTGAGGCCTGCTTCATGCCTCTGACCGTGGGCGGCGGTGTCCGCGGGCTCGAGGACATACGCCAGCTGCTGCTGGCCGGAGCCGACAAGGTCTCGATCAATTCCGCCGCTGTCGCCAACCGGGATTTCGTGCGCCAGGCAGCGGAAAAATTCGGCGCCCAATGCGTCGTGGTGGCGATCGACGCCAAGTCGGTGGCAGCCGGCAAATGGGAAATCTTCACCCATGGCGGCCGCCAGCCCACCGGCATCGACGCGGTGGACTTTGCCCGCGAGGTGACGAGGCTAGGTGCAGGCGAAATCCTCCTGACCTCGATGGACCGTGATGGGACGGGTAAGGGCTTCGACATCGACCTCACGCGCACCATCGCCGATGCCGTGTCCGTGCCGGTCATCGCGTCGGGCGGCGTGGGCACGCTCGATCATCTGGTCGAGGGCATCCGCGACGGCCATGCTGCGGCCGTGCTGGCGGCATCGATTTTCCACTTCGGCACCTATTCGATCGACGAGGCCAAGCGGCACCTGTCAGCCGCCGGCATTCCCATGCGACTCAGCTAGGACGACGCTCATGACCGGCCATACCCTCGATGTTCTGGCTGCACTCGCGGACGAGATTGCGGCGCGCCAAACGTCCTCGCCCGAATTGTCCTACACCGCCAAGCTGCTGTCACAGGGTGTGGAGAAATGCGCCAAGAAATTCGGTGAGGAAGCCGTTGAGCTAGCGCTTGCTGCCGTATTGCGCGACAGACCCCAAACCGTGGCCGAAGCCGCCGACGTTCTCTATCACCTGCTGGTGTTGCTCGCAGCAACCGGCGTGAGCGTGTCGGATGTCATGGCCGAGCTCGCCCGCCGCCGGGGTGTGAGCGGCGTTGCCGAGAAGGCCTCGCGCCCCAAGGATTGATCATGGAAGAACTCGTCAAGGAAGTTTCCCCGTTCCGCCGCTTCGCGCGTGAAGAATGGTCCGCACTGCGCGCCGATACGCCGATGACACTGACACAGCAGGACTTGGACGAGCTCCGCGGCCTCAATGACCGTATCGACCTCAACGAGGTCGAGACCATCTACCTGCCGCTTTCCCGTCTGCTCAATCTCTATGTCGCGGCGACCCAGGGCCTGTTCCGCGCCACCAACAATTTCCTGCATTTGACCGAGCGCAAGGTTCCCTATGTGATCGGCATGGCGGGCAGCGTGGCGGTCGGCAAGAGCACCACGGCGCGTATCCTGCAGCGCCTGCTGGCCCGCTGGCCCAAGCATCCAAAGGTCGATCTCGTCACCACCGACGGCTTCCTGCTGCCCAACGCCATTCTCGAGCGCGAAGGGTTGATGACGCGCAAGGGCTTCCCCGAGAGCTACGATCTGCCCGCCATCCTGCGCTTTCTTTCGGACATCAAGGCCGGGAAGCGCAACGTGACCGCCCCACTCTATTCCCATCTCACCTATGACGTGCTGAAGGAAGAGCGCGCGGTGATCGACCAGCCGGACATTCTGATCGTCGAAGGCGTCAACGTGCTGCAGACCGGAAGACCGCCGCGCGATGGCCGCGGCATCCCCAATACATCGGACTTTTTCGATTTCTCGGTCTATATCGACGCAGATACGGCCGACCTCAGGACCTGGTACATCGAACGCTTTCTCACCCTGCGCGACAGTGCGTTCCGCAATCCCAAGTCCTACTTCCACCGCTACGCGACGCTCTCCGACAAGGAATCGCGCGACACGGCGACCCGCATCTGGGACACCATCAACCTGGTGAACCTGCGCGAAAATATCCTGCCGACGCGTCCGCGCGCCGACCTGGTGCTGCGCAAGGGTGCGGATCATTTCATCCGCAGCGTCTTCCTCAGGAAACTATAAGAGGCCGAGCTTTTCCGCATGGGCCCGCAGGTTGACCTCCGGGCGCGCGCCGATATGCGAGATGACTTCGGAAGCCGCCATGGAACCGATACGGGCGGCTTCATGGAGCGGCCTTCCGCTGGTGATGCCATAAAGGAATCCCGACGCAAAGAGATCACCTGCACCGGTCACATCCACCACCTTGCTCACGGGATGGGCGGGGCTCTCATGAACTTCGGCGCCCTGCACCACGACACAGCCCTTCTCTGAGCGGGTGACGACCGCGATCGGGCAGTCCTTGGCGATTGCCCTCACCGCGCCATCGAAGTTCTGGGTCCGGTACAGCGACTTGATCTCCGTTTCGTTGGCGAAGACAATGTCGATATCGCTGCGGATCAGGTCGAGAAAGCTGTCACGGTGACGCTCGACGCAGAAGGAGTCGGAGAGCGTGATCGACGTCTTGCGTCCCGCCGCCCGCGCAATTCTTGCAGCCAGTTTGAAGGCCTCCTTGGCTTCCGGCCGGTCCCACAGATAGCCCTCCATGTAGGTGACCTGCGCCGCCTCCACGACGTTCTTGTCCACATCGGCCGTGGTAAAGTTGGCGCAGGCGCCGAGATAGGTGTTCATGGTGCGCTCGCTGTCGGGCGTCACGAGGATGAAGGAGCGCGCCGTGGCCGGACCATCGTTCGCGGGCAGCGTGTCGAAGGCAACGCCCTGCGCGCGCATGTCATGGCGGAAGATGGCGCCCAGCTGGTCGGCCTTCACCTTGCCGAAGTAGGCTGCCCGGCCCCCGAGCGAAGCAACGCCTGCCGCGGTGTTTCCGGCCGAGCCGCCCGACACTTCGACCGCCTGACCCATGTCGCCGTAGAGCTCTTCGGCGCGCGCCTCGTCGATCAGGTTCATCGAACCCTTCACCAGCCCGTGGCGCGACACGAAGTCCTCCCCCACCCGCGCAATCACGTCGACGATCGCGTTGCCGATGCAGAGGACGTCGAAACCGGAAGCCGTCATGAAAATCTCCTTGCCCTGTGCCATGGCCCTAGCGAAGCCCGCTTGCGCTTGCAAGCCGGGGTGATTACGTGATGGCCATGCTGAAATCCGCTTTCCGGGCCTTTGGCGACCTGTTCTCGCCGGAATTCCGTTCCGTGCTGCTCAAGGCGCTGGGGCTGACCGTCGTGCTGTTCATCGCGGTACTCGTCATCAGCGAGATGCTGATCGCCAGTTTCACCCATTTCTCCTGGCCGTGGGCGGACCGGCTGGTGGAGATCGGAACCGGCCTCGCTCTCATCGTCGCGTTCTTCTTCCTGATGTCCCCGGTGACGGCGGCCTTCGCCGGCCTGTTCCTCGACCAGATCGCCGAGAAGGTGGAGGAGCGGCATTACCCCTGGGACCCGCGCGGCACGCCGCTGCCGGTGGGGCGCGCGGTCCTGATCTCGATCCAGTTCTTCATCGTCTTGCTGCTGGTGAACCTGGCTGTGCTGCCCATGGTGTTTTTCGGGGTCGGCGCCTTCGTGCTGGTCGCGGCCAACGCCTATCTCATCGGCCGCGAGTATTTCGAGATGGTAGCGATGCGACACATGCCGGTCGAAGAGGCGAAAATCCTGCGCAAGGAAAACAGCCCCACGGTGTTCATCGCAGCGTTGCTTCCGGCAATGATGTCGTTGGTGCCCTTCCTCAACCTGGCGGTCCCGCTCTTCTCGACCGCTTATTTCACCCATCTCTTCAAGTCGGTGCAGGCGTCTTCGGCCTGAACTTGCAGATGTCGGAGATGAGGCAGCGCCAGCACTCGGGCTTGCGCGCCTTGCACACGTAGCGACCGTGCAGGATCAGCCAATGATGGGCGTGACGGCCATAGGCCTTGGGAACCACCTTGAGCAGGGTCTGCTCCACCTCCAGGGGCGTCCTGCCCGGTGCGAGGCCGGTGCGGTTGCCCACGCGGAACAAATGCGTGTCCACGGCAATTGTCGGGTGTCCGAAGGCGACGTTCAATACCACATTCGCGGTCTTCCGCCCGACCCCCGGCAGTGCCTCCAGCGCCTCCCGATCGTCGGGCACTTCGCCTCCATACCTGTCGAGCAACTGCCTGGACAGCAGAATCACGTTCTTCGCCTTGCCACGGAACAACCCGATGGTCTTGATGGCGTCACGCACCGAATCCTCACCGAGTTCGATCATTTTTCGGGGGGTGTCGGCAATGGCGAAGAGCCGCTGGGTGGCCCTGTTCACGCCCTCGTCCGTCGCCTGGGCAGACAGCACCACCGCCACGAGTAGTGTAAAGGGGTTCACGTAGTGAAGTTCGCTCTTGGGTTCGGGATTTGCCGCCTGGAACCGGCGGAAAATCTCCTCCACGTCCTGGGGTTTGAGGCGGCTTGCTTTGGCCATTGGTCCGGTGTTCCCTTGCAGGTTCAGGGGTAGAACAGCGACATGGATGACCGCAACAGCAAAGTCTGGGAAGCGACGCTGACGCCGCACAGGAGCCTGTCCAGGGAGGGATTCTATGTTCTCATGGGCCTGGTGATCGCCGTCAACCTGGTAGTGGCAGGCATGTTCGTGGCCCTCGGCGCCTGGCCCATCGGCGGCTTCGCCGGCCTGGACGTGCTGCTCGTCTGGTGGGCCTTCAGGGTCAATTTTGCCGATGCGCGCAAGTTGGAGCGCATTTCGATCACCGAGCATGAGCTCGTGCTCGACCGGATGAGCGAAAAGCGTCCGCCCGAGCAGAAGCGCTTCGTCCGCCGCTGGGTCAGGGTCGAACTCGAGGAGGATCGTGAGCGCGAATTGATCGGCAGCCTGGTTCTGGTGTCCGGGCGTACCCGCGTCGCCGTGGGCGAGTTCCTGGCCCCCGAAGAACGCAGGACGCTCGCCCAGGCGCTCAGATCGGCTCTGGCCATCCCCCGCATCTGATCAGCTTTCGGGTGGGAAAACCCGTCAGCCGGGTCTAGCTTTGGACCCATGCAAGACATCATGACCCTCAGCCAGGCCGCCCGGGATTACGAACTCGTCCGGCAAAATCTCGACTATCTGCGCGAACACTGGCGCGAGCAGCCATCACTGGACCTTCTGGCCGAGCGCAACGGACTGAGTTCGGCGCATCTGCAGCGCCTGTTCATGCGCTGGGCGGGCCTCAGCCCCAAGGCCTTCGTCCAGGCCCTCACCATCGACCATGCCCGCAAGCTGCTACGCGACTCGGCCAGTGTGCTCGATACCAGTTATGAGGTCGGTCTTTCGGGGCCGGGGCGGCTTCATGACCTGTTCGTGACCCACGAGGGCATGACGCCTGGGGCCTATAAGGCGCGCGGCAGCGGTCTCACCATCCGCTATGGCTTCCATGATTGTCCCTTTGGCAAGGTGCTGCTGATGATGACGGACCAGGGGATCTGCGGCCTTGCCTTCGCCGACCAGGGTCACGAGGAGGCGAGCTTCCTCGACATGCGCAGCCGCTGGCCGGAGGCCCGCTTCGTGGAAGATGTGGTGGCGACCGCCCCCCCGGTTGCCCGCATCTTCAATCCCGGCCGCTGGAAGGCGGAACAGCCCCTGCGCATCGTGTTCATTGGCACGGAATTCGAAACGCGGGTGTGGCAGACGCTGCTGAATATCCCGATGGGCCGGGCCACCACCTATTCCGACATCGCCGGGAAGATCGGCAGCCCCAAGGCCTCGCGCGCGGTGGGGGCAGCGGTGGGGCGCAATCCGATTTCCTTCGTGGTGCCGTGCCACCGTGTGCTCGGCAAGTCAGGAGGACTGTGCGGCTACCACTGGGGGCTGACGCGGAAGCAGGCGATCCTCGGGTGGGAAGCGGGTCTCGTGGCCGGGGGCAGCAAGGCCGCCTAAGGCGCTAGCCGTAGCTCTTGCGCAGGCGGATGATGATGTCGACGCGGTCGATTTCAGTGCCGGGTGGCAGCGGCGGCAGGCCAAGAACCTCGAGGTCCTCGGTGCCGATGTCGACCAGGGAATCGGTTTCCTCGATGTAATAGTGGAAGTGATTCGAGGTGTTGGTATCGAAGAAAGTGCGGTCGCCCTCGAAGGCCACCTCGCGCAGCAGGCCGGCCGCCTTGAACTGGTTGAGGGTGTTGTAGACGGTGGCGAGCGACACGCCGATCCGTGCCGCCAGCGCCTCCTGGTGCAGGCTTTCGGCACTGACGTGACGGTCGCCCGCGCCAAACAGGATGGCGGCCAAAGACAGGCGCTGCCGGGTCGGGCGTAGCCCCGCCAGCCTCAGGCGTTCAGCCAGTTCGGTATCCTGCAAGTCCATGTTGCGACCCTTATACGCGAAACACCTTAAGCAAGGCAATCTTGACGCCAGTGCGGCGGCAGACCCCTGTCCGAAAGCGTACTTGGACCAGATATTTCCATGTGATAGGAACGCCAAGACCGGGGCGGGCCGGTGCAGTTTGGGACTTGAAACAGAATGAGCGGACCGAAGTCGAGCTACGATTACGAGGATCTTCTGGCCTGCGGGCGCGGCGAACTCTTCGGAGCCGGAAATGCCCAGCTGCCGCTGCCGCCCATGCTGATGTTCGACCGCATCACCGAAATTTCCAAGGACGGCGGCGCCGCAGGGCTCGGCAAGGTTGTCGCCGAATTCGATATCAAACCCGACCTCTGGTTTTTCGGCTGTCATTTCCAGGGCGACCCCGTCATGCCCGGATGCCTCGGTCTCGACGCCTTGTGGCAGATGACCGGGTTCTTCCTCGGCTGGCTGGGCGAACCCGGCCGCGGCCGGGCGCTGGGCGTTGGCGAAGTGAAGCTTTCGGGCATGGTCACGCCAATCGTCAAGAAGGTGACCTATGAGGTCGAAGTGACCCGCCTGATCCTGCGCCGGCTCAAAATGGCGGTTTCGAACGGAATCATGAAAGCCGATGGTGAAACGGTCTATCAGGTTACCGATATGAAGGTGGGGCTGTTCCAGCCCACGGCCTGAGAAAGGGAAGTCAACATGCGGCGAGTCGTCGTCACGGGTCTCGGCATCGTGTCGAGCATCGGCAACAATGTGCAGGAAGTCCTGAATTCGCTCTACGACGCCAGGTCTGGCATCGTCCGGGCGGAGGACTACGCGAGGCTCGGTTTCCGTTGCCAGGTGCACGGCGCACCCACCTTCGATCTCGACAGCGTCGACCGCCGCGCACGCCGCTTCATGGGCGATGGCGCAGCCTGGAACTATGCGGCCATGCAGCAGGCAATCGTCGACTCCGGCCTCGAGGAGACGGACGTCAAGAACGACCGTACCGGGCTGATCATGGGATCCGGCGGCCCGTCGACCCGGACCATCGTGCAGGCGGCCGATACGACCCGCGAGAAGGGCCCCAAGCGCGTTGGCCCCTTCGCCGTACCCGCCGCCATGTCGAGCACCAATTCCGCGACTCTGGCGACTCCCTTCGGCATCCGCGGCGTGAACTATTCGATCTCGTCTGCCTGCGCCACATCGGCCCATTGCATCGGCAATGCGGCCGAGCTGATCCAGTGGGGCAAGCAGGACGTGATGTTCGCCGGCGGCGGCGAGGAGCTCGACTGGACGCTCTCCGTGCTGTTCGACGCAATGGGCGCCATGTCCTCGAAATACAATGACACGCCGGCCCGGGCGTCGCGCGCCTATGACAAGAACCGCGATGGCTTCGTCATCGCCGGCGGCGCCGGCACGGTTGTCCTCGAGGAACTCGAGCACGCCAAGGCGCGCGGCGCCAAGATTTATGGCGAACTCATCGGTTACGGCGCCACCTCGGATGGCTATGACATGGTCCAGCCCTCGGGCGAGGGTGCTGTCCGCTGCATGAAGCAGGCGCTCGCCGGTGTCGGCACCATCGATTACATCAATCCCCACGGCACCTCGACGCCGATCGGTGACAAGCGCGAGATCGAGGCAATCCGCGCCGTCTTCGGCGACAAGATCCCACCGATCTCCAGCACCAAGTCGCTCACCGGGCATTCGCTCGGCGCAGTCGGCGTGCAGGAGGCAATCTATGCGATCCTCATGATGAAGAACAATTTCATCTGCGAGAGCGCCCACATCGACGAGATCGATCCGGAATTCGCCGATGTGCCGATCGTCCGCAAGCGCATCGACAACGCCAGGATCGACACGGTGATGTCGAACAGCTTCGGCTTCGGCGGCACCAACGCAACCCTCGTCTTCCAGCGCTACAACGGCTGAACCCCACATGACCAATTCTTTGATGGCGGGCCGCCGCGGACTCATCATGGGTGTCGCGAACGACCACTCGATTGCCTGGGGCATTGCCCAGCAACTGCACCGGCACGGCGCCGAACTGGCCTTTACCTACCAGGGCGAAGCCTTCGGCAAGCGCGTGAAACCGCTGGCCGAGTCTGTCGGTTCCTCCATGCTGCTGCCCTGCGACGTCGAGGACGTGAGCACGGTCGACACCGTGTTCGACACGCTGAAGCAGACCTGGGGCAGCATCGACTTCGTGGTGCATGCCATCGCCTTTTCGGACAAGAACGAACTCAAGGGCAAATACGCCGACACGACGCGCGAAAACTTCGTCCGCACCATGGTGATTTCGTGCTTCTCCTTCACCGAGATCGCCAAGCGCGCGGCAACAGTGATGCCCAATGGCGGCTCGCTGGTGACCCTTACCTATGGCGGGTCAGTGCGCGTCATGCCGAATTACAACGTCATGGGCGTCGCCAAGGCCGCACTCGAGTCGTCGGTGCGCTATCTCGCGGCGGATTACGGTCCGCAGGGCATTCGGGTGAATGCCATCTCTGCCGGCCCGATGAGGACGCTCGCGGGCGCGGGCATCGGCGATGCGCGCGCGATGTTCAGCTACCAGCAGGATCATGCGCCGCTCCGCCGCACCATCACGCTGGACGAAGTGGGTGGCGCTGGTCTCTACCTGTTGTCGCCCTTGTCGGGTGGCGTGACCGGCGAAATCCATTATGTGGATTCGGGCTACAACATCATCTCGATGCCGCGGCCCGAGGATCTCCGCAACGGTACCGGCGACGCGAAGGCCGGCTGATTGCCTCAGCGATCGATGTAATTTGCCGGCTGCAGCGACGTGATGGTCGGGCTGTTTCCAGTAAGCGGATTGCCGGGGTTCCACGCCAGCCGCGTCTCGTAGAAGCGTGTTGCCAATGCGTCATACATCAAGAGCCGACCGGCGAGGCTGTCACCGATGCCGAGAATTTCCTTGATGACTTCCATGGCCTGCATGGAGCCGAGGATTCCCGGCAGTGCCCCAAGAATGCCCGCCTCCTCGCAAGCCGGAAACAGCCCGCGCGGCGGCAGATCGCCCATCAGGCATCGATAGGTCGGCCATGGTGTCCCGTCCGCTGACAGTTCATGCGGTTTGAAGGTGGAAAGCTGTCCATCGAACTGGCCTACTGCCGCCGTCACCAGCGTCTTCTTCGCGAAGTAGCAGGCGTCGCTGACGAGATAACGCGTCGGAAAATTGTCACAGCCATCGGCAACGATGTCGTAGTCCGAGATCAGCTCGAGCGCGTTGTCCGTCGTCAGCCGATAGGTATGCTCGATCACATGAACATGGGGGTTCAGTTCCGCAATCGTCTCGCGGGCGCTGGATGTCTTCGGAATTCCCACGCGCGCCGTGGTGTGAATGATCTGGCGCTGCAGGTTGGAGAGGCTGACCGTGTCATGGTCGATGATGCCGATGGTGCCGAGGCCGGCCGCAGCGAGATAGTAGAGCAGCGGCGCGCCGAGGCCGCCCGCTCCAACCACCAGAACCTTGGCGCTCTTCAGCTTGTTCTGCCCGGGCCCACCCACCTCGTGCAGCACGAGGTGGCGGGCGTAGCGTTCGATCTCGTCGGCCGACAGCGCCATCAGCGCTGCCCCGAGGATCCGAAGCCACCCGCGCCGCGGGCCGTTTCGCCCAGCACGTTCACTTCCGTCCAAGAAGCCTGCGTTACAGGTGCAATCACCATCTGCGCGATGCGGTCGCCGCGGGTGATGACGAAATCTTCCTGGCCATGATTGATGAGCGGCACTTTCACCTCGCCGCGATAGTCGCTGTCGATGGTGCCGGGCGCATTGAGCACCGTCACGCCATGTTTCACCGCGAGGCCCGACCGGGGCCGCACCTGCGCCTCGAAGCCCGGCGGCAGGGCAATGGCCAATCCAGTGGGAACGAGGTGGCGCGCACCGGGTTTCAAGGTCACGCTTTCCGCCGCGCGAAGGTCCATTCCGGCGGCGCCGGAGGTCTCATAGGCGGGCAGGGGAAGATCCGCGTTGTTGGGCAGCCGCCTGATCTGAACGGGGGTCATTCGGCGGCCTTCTGCTGCGGCACGAGCATCTGGGCAAGCCGCTCCATCAGCTTCTGGGCAACGTCGTCCTTGCTCAACGGCGGCCAGTCCTCGACGCCTGCAGCCGAGACGAGATGAACGGTATTGCGGTCGCCACCGAAAACGCCCGAATCCCGGCTCACGTCATTGGCCACGATCAGGTCACAACCCTTGTTCTTCAGCTTTTGGGCCGCATGTTCGGTGACCCGCTCGGTCTCTGCGGCAAATCCCACCACGATGCGCGGACGCTTGGCGCTTCGTGAAATGGTGGCCAGAATGTCGGGGTTTTCGATCAGCGTCAGGCTCGGTGGACCGCTGCCCGTCTTTTTCAGTTTCTCGTGCGATTCTGCCGCGACCCGCCAGTCGGCGACAGCAGCTGTGAAGATGGCGATGTCCGCCGGCATCTCGCCTTCGCACATCTCCAGCATTTCCTGTGCCGTCTCGACCGGCATCACCTGAACCCCCGGAGGGAGGGGCAGCGAAACCGGCCCGGAGACCAGAATGGCTTCGGCGCCGAGGTCCGCTGCCGCCCGGGCTATCGCGTAGCCCTGCTTGCCCGAGGAGTGGTTGGAGATGAAGCGCACCGGATCGATCGGCTCGCGCGTCGGGCCGGCAGTGATCACCACCTTCTTGCCGGCGAGGGGCTGTGCCCTGGGCTTCAGCATGTCGATGATGGCGGCAAGGATTTCGTTGGGCTCCGCCATGCGGCCCGGCCCGAACTCACCACATGCCATTTCGCCGTCGTTGGGGCCGACGACGGCAACGCCGTCCAGCTTCAGGGTCTCGACATTTCGGATGGTGGCCGGGTGCCGCCACATCCTCACATTCATGGCGGGCGCCACCAGCACGCGCTTGTCAGTGGCAAGCAGGGCGGTGGAGGCGAGATCATCGGCGAGGCCGTGGGCCATCTTGGCCATGAGGTCCGCCGTGGCGGGCGCCACGACGAGGAGGTCAGCAGCGCGGGACAGCTGGATGTGCCCCATTTCGACCTCGTCGGTGAGACTGAAGAGTGAAGTATAGACCTTCTCGCCCGACAGCGAGGCGAGCGACAGCGGGGTCACGAATTGCTCGGCCGCCTTGCTCAGGATGATGCGAACCGCAGCGCCCCGGGTCTTCATCAGGCGGACGAGTTCATGTGTCTTGTAGGCAGCGATGCCGCCACCGATGATGAGGAGGACAGATTTTCCGGCCAGCGTTGTCATGCCGTCATTATGCCAGCAAAGGCCCCGAACTGCCAACCGCCCTCAGGTGACGAGCTTAATGGCGATCACGGCCAGCGCAACGGCGCCCAGCGCCAGCCAAAACCGTGTCCAGCGGGCGTGGCGTGACTGCGAGAGGGCCAGCTGTTCGGTCGTCTCGCGGTCGAGCCTCAGGCCACCGGTCGCGGCCATGTCGGACAGCATCGTGGTGGCGCGCTTGGCATCCTCCAGCATGCCGGGGAGGCCGGTGAAGATCTGGCCCAGCGAGCCAGCGGCGGCTTCCATCTTGCCGGCCGGACCCAGCTGGCGCTTGATCCAGCCGCTGACAACGGGTTCTGCGGTTACCCACATGTTGAGGTCAGGGTTGAGCGTACGGGCCACACCTTCGACCACCACCATGGTCTTCTGCAGCAGCAGGAGCTGTGGCTGGGTTTGCATGTCGAACTGCGCGGTGATCTCGAACAGCTGCGTCAGAAGCCGCGCCATGGAGATCTGGTTGGCGGGTCGGTCCATGATCGGCTCGCCGATGGAGCGGATCGCCTGCGCGAAGACGGCGGGGTCATGATGGCGCGGAACGTAGCCGGCCTCGAAATGTACTTCGCTCACGCGCAGGTAGTTGCGGGTGATGAAGCCATAGAGGATCTCGGCGAGGAATATGCTCTCCTTCGGTCCCAGCCTTCCGACGATGCCGAAGTCGACCGCCACCAGATTGCCGGCGTGGTCGATGAACAGGTTTCCCTGGTGCATGTCGGCATGGAAGAAGCCGTCGCGGATGGCGTGGCGCAGGAAGCTCTGGATCACGTTGTCGCCCAGCTTCACCAAATCGAAGCCTTGTGCACGCAATGCCTCGACATCGGCGATTGGCGTGCCGTCGATCCATTCGGTCGTCAGCACGTTGCGGCCAGTGCGCTCCCAATTCACCTTCGGCACGCGGAAACCGGGATCGTCTCTGGTGTTCTGCGCCATTTCCGAAAGTGCCGCCGCTTCCATGCGCAGGTTGAGTTCCTGCTTCATGGATTGTTCGAGCATGTTCACCGCTGCAACCGGCCTCAGCCGGCGGCCTTCGGCGCTGAGGCGCTCCATCAGGCGGGCGGCGAAATAGAAGCTGCCGAGATCGGCGGCAAACCGCTTGCCAACGCCCGGCCGCAGCACCTTCACCGCGAGTTCGCGGCCATCGGGGCTTCGCGCCTTGTGAACCTGAGCGATCGAGGCAGCCGCCACGGGTGGTCCGAACTCGGTGAACAACACCTCGACGGGCGCGCCCAGCGTGTCGCGCACGATGGCCTTGGCGGTCTCGGTAGGAAAGGGCGGCAGTCGGTCCTGCAGCGCCTTCAATTCGAAGGCGCGGTGGGGCCCAACCAGGTCGGGGCGGGTGGCGAGAAATTGGCCGAGCTTGATGTAGCTGGGCCCGAGCGAGGAGAGCGCGGCGGCGATCGCCATGTCACCTTCCTTGACGGGCTTCCGGGTGCCGAACTTGGCGATCGAAAGACCAAGCCGAGCCGCCCAGGGAAGCTGGGCAATCTGCTCCGGCGTCAACAGCGCGTCATAGGCCGCCAGCGTGCGCCCCGCGCGCAGAAGCGCAAAGCTGTAACGGAGTTCGGAGAACATCAGATGCGCCAGCCGGAATGGATCGCCACCACGCCACCCGTCAGGTTGCGGTAGCTGACATTGGCGAAGCCTGCCTCTTCGATCATCGCCTTGAAGTCATCCTGCTTCGGAAAGGTGCGGATCGACTCGACGAGATACCGATAGGGGTGCCCGTCGCCTGTCACCACCTTGCCGATGGCGGGCACCACCGTGAAGGAATAAGCGTCATAGATCCGGTCCATGAGCGGCACGTCCACCTGGCTGAACTCGAGGCACAGGAAACGCCCGCCCGGCTTCAGCACGCGGTAGGCCTCCGCCAGCGCTCTGTCGATGTGGGTGACGTTGCGGATGCCGAAGGCAATTGTATAGGCGTCGAAGCTCTTGTCGGGAAATGCCAGCGCCTCGGCATTGCCGACGGTGAAGCTGCAACGGCCGAGCAGTCCTTCTGTCTCGGCGCGCTTGCGCCCTTCCCCCACCATCTCCGGCGAAATGTCGGCAACGGTCACGCGCACTTGGGGGCCGCCGGCGCGGAGGATGCGGAAGGCGATGTCGCCGGTGCCGCCGGCGACGTCGAGGTAGTGAAAGGCGGCCTGGCCCCGCGGCGGGTTCAACATGGCCACGAGATCGTCCTTCCATAGGCGGTGCAGCCCACCTGACATCAGGTCGTTCATCTGGTCGTAGCGTTCCGCGACCTTGGAGAAGACCTCGTTCACGAGGCCCTGCTTTTCCCCCTCGCCCACCCGGCGGAAACCGAAGGCCACGTCCTGTTCATTGCTGTTGTCTGTCATGGAGGAACCTTAGCCGCAAAACCCTAGCGTTTCAGCATCGACTTCAATTCGGAGAAGCCCATCGCCCCCGTCGCGTGAGCAAGCAGGAAATACCCGACGACGCCTCCTGAGACGAGAGCCGACAAGGCCCAGGCTGCGGCCAGAAAGCCCGCATGTTCGGCGTAATTTCCTTCGAGCGCCCAGGCGCCCGCCAGCAAGAGGCCTCCCATCACCAGTGCGGAAGCGACAATCCTGGGCAGACGTTGGCGCGACCGGTCATCAAGAGAAAACAGCCCGCGCCGCGACAAGGTGACACCCAGCAGGATCGCGTTGGTCCAGGCTGCCAGCGACGTGGCAAGAGCGATGCCGACGTGACCGATGACGCGGGAGAGCAGAAGACTGCCAACGACGTTGACCACGACCGACACAACCGCAAAGCGCATGGGTGTTCGGGTGTCTTCCCGCGCGAAGAAGCCGGGCTGAAACACCTTGGAGAGCGAAAAGGCAGGGAGCCCCGAGGCGAAGGCCAGAAGGGCGGGCGCCACGGCGAATGTGTCGGCGCGTTTGAATGCCCCGTGTTCGAAAACCGTGTGGATGATGGGATGCGGTATGGCCATGAGCGCAATGGCTGCGGGCATAGTCAGGAACATCGACAGTTCCAGCGCCCTGTTCTGGCTGTTCAAGGCGCCCGCCTCGTCACCTGCCCGGAGGCGGCGGGACAGGTCCGGCAGCAGCACGACCCCGATGGCCACCCCGATCACGCCCAGTGGCAGCTGATACAGCCGATCCGCATAATAGAGGAAGGCGACCGCCCCCGGAAGAGTCGTGGCGATCATCGTCGCAACGACCAGGTTGATCTGCATCACACCGCCCGACACGATGCCTGGGCCCGACAGCATGATGACCTTCTTGACGTCGGGCGTGAAGCGCGGCCACCTCGGCACAAGTCGCATGCCGGCACGACGGCACGCATTGGTGAGCAAGGCGTACTGTGCAATGCCAGACGCGAAAAGCCCCCAGGCGAAGATGTAACCTGTCTCCGGCGAGTTTCCCGTGGCCATGATCCACGCCACCACGTTGGAGGCAATCATCACGATGTTGAGAAGGATGGGGGCCGCCGCGGCGGCGGTAAAGCGGTTGAGGCTGTTCAGCACGCCCGATTGCAGCGCAGTGAGCGACATGAAGAGAAGATAGGGAAAGCAGATGCGCGTGAGGTCCACCGCCAGCTGGAACTTCTCTCCGCTTTCCTTGAAGCCGGGAGCGATGACATAGATCACCCACGGCATTGCAATCATCGCGGCAGCCGAAAACACGATGAGCCATGCCAGGAGGAACGAAAACACCTCGATGGCGAAGTCGCGTGCCTTGGCTTGACCCTCGCCTTCCACGCGCTTTGCAAACAGCGGCACGAAGGCATTGTTGAAGGCTCCCTCGGCGAAGAGCGCCCGAAACAGATTGGGAAAGCGCTGCGCCACGAAAAAGGCTTCGGCGACGAAGCTCGTGCCGAGCGCGAAGGCAATCAGCTGATCACGAAGAAATCCCAGCACCCGGCTCACCAGCGTGAGGCCGCCAACGGTGGCTGCGGATTTGAGCATCGACATGTGGTTCAGGCCTTGTGCGGGAGGGCTTGCGCCCCTGGTTTGAGGATGTTTGCGAGCGCGTGCTCGATCTGCTTGTGGCGCGTCGCGCTTTCGATCTTCGCACCCGTCAGGTCTGTCACGTAGAAGACGTCGACGGCCTTTTCGCCGAAGGTCGTGACATGCGCCGAGGCGATATTGAGGTTGAGCTGGTAGAGCGCCTCGGTGAGATCGTAGAGCAATGCGATGCGGTCGAGGCCGTTGATCTCGATGACGGTGAAGCGGTTCGAGGACTGGTTGTCGATGATGACGCGCGGCTCGACGGTGAAGGCCTTGATGCGGTGCTGCGGCTTGTAGGCCTTGGCCACGGCCTCCTTCAGCCAAAGCTCGCCGCGCAACGCCTTGCGCACCAGTTCTGCGATGCGCTCGGCGCGCCGCCGCTCGTCTTCCTCATCCGCGAACTCCCGCTGGATGAGGATGGTGTCGAGTGCCATGCCGTCGGTCGTCGTGAAGATCTGCGCCCCGGCAATATTGGCTCCCGCCGCAGCGCAGGCTCCGGTGATGAGGGCCAGCAGGCGGGGATGATCGGGCGTATAGATCGACAGTTCGGTGATGGCTGTGAAGGCATCGGTCTCGAAGCTGGTCACCACGCTCTTCGGCGCCGCGCCGGAGATGAGCTCCGCGTGCTTCACCTGCTTTTCGGTTGAACTGCCGAGCCAATAGGCATCGTAATGCCGCGCTGCATAGGCCGCACGCTGGTCCTCGTTCCATTCGGGCAGGCGGGCGAAGAAAGCGGCCTGGGCGCCTGCCACCCGCTCCTTGCGCGACACCGCCGTGTGACCGCCCGTCAGCACCGGCTCGGCTTCGGTGTAAAGGGTCCGCAGCAGCTGGCCTTTCCATCCATTCCAGACGCCGGGTCCGACGGCACGGATGTCGGCCACTGTCAGGATGATGAGCAGCTTGAGCCGTTCCAGGCTCTGCACCATGGCGCAAAAGTCGAGGATGGTCTTGAAATCGTTTAGATCGCGCATCTGCGCGGTCTCGCTCATCAGCAGGTGATGGCGGATGAGCCAGGCGACGGTTTCGGTCTCGGGCGCCGTGAGACCAAGGCGTGGACAAAGCTCCAGCGCGATGCGTTCCCCGGCGATCGAATGGTCCTCCTTGCGGCCCTTGGCGATGTCGTGGAGGAAGACGGCGACATAAAGAAGGCGGCGGCTGGTGATCGTGGGGAAAATTGCCGTCGACAGCGGATGATCTTCAGAGAGGTGTCCGCGCTCGATTGCCGAGAGATGGCCAACGGCGCGGATGAGGTGCTCGTCCACCGTATAGTGGTGATACATGTTGAACTGCATCATCGCTACGATCCGGCCAAAGGGCGGGATGAAGCGACCGAGCACGCCTGCTTCGTTCATCATGCGCAGCACGATGTCGGGCGTTTCGCTCGCGGTCAGCAGTTCGAGGAAGATGGCATTGGCTTCGGGATTGTCGAGAATGTTGCGGATGAGACCCAGCGACCGACGCAGGAGTTTCAGTGCATCGGGGTGAATTTCCGCGCCATGTCTGCCGGCAACCGCGAAGAGCCTGATGATGTTGACCGGGTTGCGAGTGAAGACATCCGGCGAACTCGGTACCACGCGGCCGCTTTCGACGCGGAAGTCGGGGGCATCGCGCAGGGTGCCCGAGGTTTTGGAGATCAGCCGTCCGAGCACCCGTCCGAGTCCGGGTGCGTCCTTTACCTGCTGGGCCTCGAGGCTGGCACAGAGGATGCGCGTCAGATCGCCCACATCCTTTGCCACCAGGAAATAGTGCTTCATGAAGCGCTCGACGTGCTTCAGGCCGCCATGCGACGTGTAGCCCAGCCGCTCGGCTATGTCCGACTGCCGGTCGAAGCTCAAACGGTCGTCGCCCCGCCTCGAAAGAAAATGCAGGTGGCAGCGCACCGCCCATAAGAAGCGCTCGCACTTCTTGAAGATCGCGAGCTCCTCGGCGCTGAAGGCACCCTTCTCCGCGAGCTCATCCGTGGCATTGGTCGCGTAGATGAATTTCGCAATCCAGAACAAAGTGTTGAGGTCGCGCAGGCCGCCCTTGCCGTCCTTGACGTCCGGCTCCACGAGATAGCGGCTTTCACCCACCTTCAAGTGGCGCAGGTCACGCTCTGCAAGCTTGTCGGAGATGAAATCCTTCGCACCTTTGGATACGATCTCGCGGCGAAACGCGTCCACCAAGCGCTTGAAGAGCGCCTCGTTGCCGCAGATGTAGCGCGCTTCGAGAATGGCCGTCAGAATAGTGTTGTCGGATTTTGCCAAACGAATGCATTCGTCGATGTTGCGCGTGGCATGCCCGACCTTCTGGCGGGTGTCCCACAAGCAGTAGAGCACGAATTCGACGATATTCTGTACGCGCTCCGACTGCCGCGCCGGCAGCACGAACAGCAGGTCGATGTCGGAGCCGGGCGCCAGCGTACCGCGGCCGTAGCCGCCCACTGCGACGACGGCAATCGAGTCTTCGCCCTCTCTTGCCGGAAAGAGCTGTTTACTGGCGATCTCGAAGAGACTGCGGATCACCTGATCCTCGACAAAGCTGAGGAATTCGGCACAGCGGGTGCCGTCACCGTCGGCGAGGAGCTTCGTCTCGGCCATTCGGTGCGAGGCTTCGAGAGAAGCCTTCAGGATCTTGACGATCGCAGGCCGCAGTTCCGCATGGCCTGTGCCGAGGTGGGCAAGCATCGCCGTCAGATCGGCGTGCAACACATCGCCCGACACCAGGGCCTCCGGATTGCTGGAGAGCTTCACGGCTGCCGCGCTCCGAGCAAGCCTTTCAGCTCGTAGATGAGAGCCAGCGCATCTTTCGGTGACAGGTCATCGGCGACGACGTCCTTGAGCTTGCTCTCAACGGCGCTTTCGGGTGGTGCCGGCGGGGGGGCCGCGGCGAACAGCGGCAGTTCGTCGGCCAGTCCCGCGGCCGGCGCTTTCGCGCCCTCGCGCTCGAGGCGCTCGAGAACCTTCTTCGCGCGCTGGATGACGGCGGCCGGGAGACCCGCAATCTGCGCCACGTGGATGCCGTAGGAGCGGTCCGCAACGCCGGCAACGACTTCATGCAGGAAGATGATCTGGTCCTGCCATTCCTTCACCTTCATGGTCGCGTTGGCGAGGTGGGGAAGCTTGCTCGCCAGCTGGGTGAGCTCGTGATAGTGCGTGGCGAACAGCGCTCGGCACTTGTTGACGCCGTGGAGATGTTCGAGCGTCGCCCAAGCGATCGAAAGTCCGTCGTAAGTCGCAGTGCCGCGCCCGATCTCATCGAGGATGACGAATGACTTTTCGGTGGCCTGGTTGAGAATAGCGGCGGTTTCCACCATCTCCACCATGAAGGTGGAACGGCCACGCGCCAGGTCATCGGCCGCACCCACCCGGCTGAACAACCGGTCCACCACGCCGAAATGCGCTTCCGCGGCCGGCACGAAACACCCCATCTGCGCCAGAATGACGATCAAGGCATTCTGGCGGAGATAGGTCGACTTGCCCGCCATGTTGGGGCCTGTCAGCAGGCACAGGCGCTTGCCGTCGCCTGGAATCTCGCAGTCATTGGCGACGAAGGATCCGGACGCCTGGTCCTGCAAGGCAGCTTCGACCACCGGGTGCCGGCCACCGCGGACCCTGAACCCCGATGATCCATCGACACGCGGCCGCACAAAGCGCCGTCGCTCCGCAACCTCGGCCAGTGCGGAAGCCGCGTCGAGATGCGCCGCGGCGTCGGCAATTTTGGAAAGGAGATCGCGCCGCGCCGTCACCCTTGCGCACAGCGACTGAAAGATCTCCAGTTCGAGCGCCAGGGCCTTCTCCGCTGCGGCGGCGATACGCTGATCGAGCGAAGCAAGTTCAGTTGTGACAAAGCGCATGGCGCTTGCTACCGTCTGGCGGTGGATGAATAGCCCCGCCTTGTCGGGCGACTGCAGCGCTGCCGCGGCGGCGGCCGGCACCTCGATGAAGTAGCCGAGCACGTTGTTGTGCTTCACCTTGAGCGACTTGACGCCGGATAGCTCGCAATAGCGGGTCTGCAGTCCGGCAATCACGTGGCGGGTTTCGTCTCGCAGCGAGCGGTTTTCGTCGAGATCGGCGGAAAAGCCCTGCTTCACGAAACCGCCATCACGCGCCAGAACCGGGAGGTCGATGTCAAGCGCGGTGTCGAGCTCTCGCGCAAGGTCGAGGTCACTCCAGCTCAACGTCTCGCAGATGGAATCAAGGTTTTCGGGAAGGCCGCTGATCGTCGCACTGGCGCCCAGCCGGTGGGCCAGGTGGCCAGCCATCATCAGGGCGTCGCGGATGCCCGCCAGATCGCGTGGACCGCCGCGTGCGATCGCCACCCGGCCCAGCGCACGCTCGAGGTCCGGCATGGCGGCGAGGAGCTTGCGAACATCTTCACGCAAGGCCGCATCGGCAACGAAATGCGCAACGTCGTCGAGCCGGTTGGCGATGGCATAGGGATCGCACAAGGGGTTCGACAGGCGTGATACGATGCAGCGCGAGCCTGCGGCCGTGATCGCGAGGTCGATCACGGAGAGCAGGCTGCCGCGTCGTTCGCCCGCCAGCGTGCGGGTGAGCTCGAGGTTGGCGCGCGTGGCAGGATCGATGAGCAGCACCGCGGCTGCGAGTTCGCGCCGCGGCGGCCGCAAATGGGGAACCTTCCCCGCCTGGGTGATGACGATGTAGTCGAGTAGTCCGCCCAGAGCCGAGACCTCGGCGCGCGAAAAGCTGCCGAAGCCCTCCAGCGCCTTGACGTCGAACTGCTCCTTGAGGCGCCGCTCGGCGGCAAGCGAGTCGAAGCGCACGGCCGGCAGCGGCGTCAAGGAAATCCGCATGCGCTCGAGCATTCCGGCGAATTCCGGATCGGCCAGCAATCCATCCGCGGCGACAATCTCGCGCGGGTCGAGGCGGGTGAGGTCGGCAGACAGCCGCTGTGGCGACGTCTGCAGCACTGCAAGCTCGCCTGAGCTTATGTCTGCCCAGGCCACCGCCATGTCGCCGGTCGCCTTGCTGCGGGTGATGCTGGCAAGAAAATTGTGGCTGCGGGAGTCGAGCAGGTTTTCCTCGGTCAGCGTGCCCGGCGTGACGAGGCGAACGACGTCACGCTTGACCACGGCCTTGGAGCCGCGCTTTCTCGCTTCCGCCGGGTCTTCCATCTGCTCGCAGACGGCAACGCGATGGCCCGTGCGGATGAGCTTCTGGAGATAGGCATCGGCGGCGTGGACCGGAACGCCGCACATTGGAATGTCCTCGCCCAGGTGCTTGCCGCGCTTGGTCAGCGCGATGCCGAGGGCGCTGGAAGCAACTTCCGCATCCTCGAAAAACAGCTCGTAGAAGTCACCCATCCGGAAGAACAGGAGGCTCCCTGGATTGGCCTGCTTCAGCACCAGGAATTGTGCCATGACGGGTGTCGCGCGGCTGGAGGCCTCCTCGCCCGTTCCCTCGGTCATGTTGTCCATCTCGTTCACGGCGCCTTCCATAGCAGGAATCGACCAAAGAGGTACAAGCGGCGATTTCGGAACGCTTGAGTGTCTCCCCCCACCCCTCTAGGCTGTCAGGCTCACGTTCGAGAACTGTTTTTGGGGCAAAGACATGGATCAGAAGCCGCGCCGTCCGACCATCACCGACGAGGAGGCCCTGCAGTTCCACCAGCGCGGCAAGCCCGGAAAGCTGGAAATCACCCCCACCAAGCCAATGGCCACCCAGCGTGACCTGTCGCTGGCCTATAGCCCGGGTGTGGCTGTCCCGGTCCGCCGGATCGCAGAGAACCCGGAAACGGCATACGATTACACAGCAAAGGGCAACCTGGTCGCCGTCATCTCCAACGGTACCGCCATCCTGGGTCTGGGCGATCTCGGCGCGCTGGCGTCGAAACCGGTGATGGAGGGGAAGGCCGTCCTGTTCAAGCGCTTTGCCGACGTCGATTCGATCGATCTGGAGGTCGACACCAAGGACGTCGAGCAGTTCATCAATGCGGTGCGGTATCTCGGCCCCTCCTTCGGCGGGATCAATCTCGAAGACATCAAAGCGCCGGACTGCTTCATCATCGAACAGCGCCTGCGGGAAATGATGGACATTCCGGTCTTCCACGACGACCAGCACGGCACAGCCATCATTGCCACGGCAGGCCTCATAAACGCACTGCACCTGACGAAGCGCGATCTCAAGACGGCGAGGATCGTCTGCAACGGCGCAGGAGCGGCGGCCATCGCTTGCGTCGAACTTGTCAAGTCGCTGGGCGTGCCGAATGGCAACGTCATCCTCGCGGACTCAAAGGGCGTCGTCTACAAGGGCCGGACCGAGGGCATGAACCAGTGGAAGTCCGCCCATGCCGTCGAGACTGCGGCGCGGTCGCTGGCCGACGCGATGGAAGGTGCTGACGTGTTCTTCGGCCTTTCGGTGGCAGGCGCCCTCACGCCCGCCATGGTCAAGAGCATGGCCGAAAATCCCATCATCTTCGCCATGGCGAACCCCGATCCCGAGATCACGCCGGAGGATGTGCTGAAGGTGCGCCAGGACGCGATCATGGCAACGGGACGATCCGACTACGCCAACCAGATCAACAACGTTCTCGGCTTTCCTTACATCTTCCGGGGCGCGCTCGACGTGCGGGCCCGGACCATCAACGACGAGATGAAGATCGCCGCGGCCCATGCTTTGGCCGGGCTTGCTCGCGAGGACGTGCCGGATGAGGTGGCCGCAGCCTACCATGGTCCCAGGCCTTCCTTCGGGCGCGACTATCTCATCCCCGTGCCCTTCGATCCGCGTCTGATTTCCACCATCCCCGTGGCTGTGGCCCGGGCCGCCATGGAAAGCGGTGTCGCCCGCCATCACATCGCCGATCTCGAAGACTACAAGCAGACCCTGTCGGCGCGCCTCGATCCCATCGCCGGAACGCTGCAGAGCGTGTTCGGCAAGGTGCGCGTGGCGCCCAAGCGCGTGGTCTTCGCCGAGGGTGAGGAAGACCGCATGATCCGCGCTGCCAACAGCTATGCCGCGGCGGGCCTCGGCCGCGCCATCCTCATCGGCCGCGAGACCCAAATCCAGCAGACCCTCGCAAGCAGCGGGCTCGAACTCAACGAAAGCGTCGACGTCTCCAATGCCCGCGTTTCGGAACGCAACGTCGACTATGCAAATTTCCTCTACGAGCGACTTCAGCGCAACGGGTTCCTGCTGCGCGATTGCCAGCGCATGGTGAATCAGGATCGCAACGTCTTCGCCGCCTGCATGGTTGCGATGGGCGATGCCGATGCGATGGTGACGGGCCTCACGCGCAATTTTTCGGTGGCCCTCGACAACGTGCGTCAGGCGGTCGACAATCGGCCTGGTCACCGGCCGATCGGGGTGTCGATGGCACTCGTCCGTGGTCGGACGGTTTTCATCGCGGATACGTCGATCCACGAATTGCCCTCGCCCACTGAATTGGCGGACATCGCGCAGGAGGCAGCTGGCGTCGCACGCCGCTTCGGCTATGAACCTCGCGTCGCCTTCCTGTCCTATTCCACCTTCGGCTATCCCCGCGGTGAACGTGCCGCCTATGTGCGCGATGCGGTGTCGGTTCTCGATCGGCGCAACGTCGACTTCGAATATGATGGCGAGATGGCGGCCGACGTAGCCTTGTCGCGCGAGGCCATGGCACTCTATCCTTTCTGCCGCCTCACGGGACCCGCAAACGTGCTGGTGATGCCCGCCGCGCACTCGGCTTCGATTTCAACGAAGATGCTTCAGCAACTTGGTGGCGTGACGGTCGTGGGGCCCCTGCTCACCGGTCTCGACCGGCCGGTGCAGATCGCGTCCATGTCCGCAACCGCTTCGGAAATTCTCAACCTTGCAGCCATCGCCGCCTACGACATCAATCGTTAGGCGCGCCGAAATGCGCAAAGTAGCGCGCGTTGATGACTGACACCGGAAGGATGATCAGGACGTCGATGGTGTTGAACTGTGGATCGACGACGGCGCCATCGCCGATGAAGCAGCCGAGCCGCAGATAGCCCTTTATGAGGGGCGGCAGCTGCCGCAGCGCCTTCTTCCGCTCCAGGCTGGACGGCGCAAGGGGTTGCATGGGGATCCGGCGTGCCGGCTGTGCACCGACCCTCCATTCGGGCGGCGCCGCAGCGGCAGCGAGAAAGCCAAGTGACAGGGCATGTTCCGTGGGGTCAGTCCCCTCGAGACTGGCGCAGCCCAGCATGACATTCATATCGTGGGCGCGGACATAGTTCCAGATGCCCTTCCAGAGCAGCTCGACGACAGGTCTGGTGCGGTAGGGTTTCAGAACACATGAACGGCCGAGTTCCAGAAACTTGAGATCCGGGTGCCTGGCGATCAAGGGTGCGACGTCGAACTCGGCCTGGGAATAGAAACCCTGGTGCGCCTCCGCCACCTCCTGGCGGAGCAGGCGGTACGTTCCGATCAGTTCGCCATCGGCCAACTTGATCGAATCTTCCGTTGCTGTCTCACGGCGGATCACTACCAGGTGGTCACAGATCGGGTCGAATTCGTCTCCATCCACGTGGTGCATGGCCATGTCGCCGATTGGGGTGGCGCCCAGTTCCTCGTAGAAGACCCTGTAGCGCAGCCGCTGGCATGCCTCGATCTCGTCGCGGCCTGATGCCTGACGCAAGATGAGATCGCCCCGTTCGACGCGTATGTCCGGCCTGTGCAGCAGTGTCGGTTACTCCCTCGCGGGTCTTTGCCACATCAGCACTCAGGACGGAAGTCGCACCGCTGGTTCAGGCTACAACCTGCCGCTTCATCAGCCGGGATATTGCCTCGTCCAGCGCGTCCCGGTCGAAGGGCTTCGACAGATATCCGTCCATGCCGGCATCGAGGCAGGCGGCGATGTCGTCACGCTGTACATTCGCCGTCAGCGCCAGGATGGGGAGGCGCTGCAGGGAACGGTCAGCCTCCCTGCGGCGGATGCAACGTGTCGTTTCCAGGCCGTCGAGGACAGGCATCTCCACGTCCATGATGACGAAATCCGGGCGCTCGCCATCGGCCAGGAATTTAAGGACCTCTTCTCCATTGACTGCGGAGGTGACAGTGTATCCTTCGCGCCGCAACAGTGTGCTCGCAAGCAGCGTGTTCACCGGATTGTCCTCCGCCAGCAGCACGTGCAGTTGCCGCTTGGGCGCAAGTGGAATGACATTGCGCGCCGGAGGCTGGATGGCAGCGGCAGGTACCGGCTCATCCCGTAGCGTCACCAGCCGCAGCAACGAGTGGCGTCGGAATGGCTTCAGCAGATAGCCGGTGAAACTTTTCGACAGGAGGTCCGCGAACTGCCGGCGTTCCTCGCTGCGCATCATGAGGAAAATCCGATGCTGTGCAGTCTTGCCGATCTGGGGCCAGGCATCGCGCAGGATTTCGGCAAACTCGCTGTCGCACAGAATGGCGGTGCATGTCGCCGCTGTCTTGTCGCCAAGCATTTGCAGCAGCTCATGCGGGTAGTGCAGCATCTGCACGGCGGCGCCACTGTCCTCGAGCGTCTGGCGAATGTGGTTGGCGGTGATCGACGGTGATGCAGCCAGCACGAAGCTTCGCCGCCGCAGCAGTTCGTGCCCGCCCGACAAGTGGATGTCGCCAAGCGGCAGTACGACGTCGAAGGACGAGCCTTCGCCAGGGGCGGAGCGAACGGAGATCGTTCCCTTCATCGCTTCGACGAGGCGGCGTGAAATCGTCAACCCGAGTCCGGTGCCGCCAAACAGCTTGCGCGTCGTCTCGTTGCCTTGCGTGAACTCTTCGAAGATGCGCTGCTGTTCGTCCAGCGACATGCCGATGCCGGAATCGCTCACTGTCAGCAGCAGGAGGCCATCGTCGCGAAGCCTGGCGCTGATGCCGACGCCGCCCGACGGCGTGAACTTGATGGCATTGCCGCACAGGTTCAGCAGCACCTGGCGCAGCCGCCGTTCGTCACCCCGAACCTGCGAGGGGATGGCCATGGAAATGAAACTCGAAATCTCGATGCCCTTGGCATGGGCGCGCGGTGCAAGCAATTCGGTCACCGACTCGATCAGTGCGGCGAGGTCGAAGGCTTCGTCGGCGACGTCCACACCCTGGCGTTCTGCCAGCGAGGCATCGAGCAACTCGTCGACGATCGAAAGCAGGGCGCGGCCGGAGGATTCTGCCGTGCGGGCGTAATTGCGCTGCTCGAGCGTGAGCGGCGTCTCCATGAGAAGCCCGATCATTCCGAGAATGCCGTTCATCGGCGTGCGGATCTCATGACTGGTGATGGCCAGGAAGCGGGACTTCGCGACATTGGATGCCTGGGCCTGCAGATTGGCTTCGTGAAGCGCTTCGGCCGCCCGGGCGAGTTCCTTCAACCGGCGCACCGTGCCGTTGCGCCAGAAAAACTGCCCGAGCATCAGCGCAACGGACAGAAACATGCCGGTACAGGCCATCGGCACGATCACGTCAGGCACTGTGGCCGGACCGTATGCTGCGAAGGCAATTCCTGCGAACAACAGCGTGAGCACCAGCGACACGATCAAGCCGCCCCGGTTGTGGTCCGGCGCTTCGCCCGGCGCCCGGACGGCGGCAGGTGTGGTGGAAACGTCGTGATGTTTCATGCGCATGGGCGCGACCATGCCACGCGCTTCTTTCCAATGCCTTACGCCGCGGAAAAATGGTGAATGAGGAATTAACGCGTTGGGCTTGTGCAGGCCGTCAGCCTTTGCCTCACGCAGCGACAATGAAGGACGACAATTTCTGGCGGTAGCTCAGTGCCTCGGCGACGTGAATGCGGGCAATCTGTTCACGACGGTCGAGGTCGGCAAGGGTACGAGCAACTCTCAGGACGCGGTGGTACCCTCGCGCCGAGAGCTTCATCGCATCCGCGGCATCCCGCAGCAGCGTGAGCCCCGAAGCGTCAGGGGTGGCGATTTCCTCCAGCAGCGCCCCATCCGCCTCGGCATTGGTGCGGAGCTCCGGCCGCCCCAGCCTGGCGAAACGTTGTTCCTGCATTTGTCGGGCAGCGTAAACCCGCGCAGCCACATCGTGGCTCGACTCTTTCGGCGCAGGCAGGCTGAGGTCCGAGGCCTTGACGGCGGAAAGCTCGATCTGAATGTCCATGCGGTCGAGCAGCGGACCGGAAATGCGAGCCTGATAATCCGCGGCACAGCGCGGCCCGCTGCGGCAGATATGGCCGGGTTGGCCCGCATAGCCGCACCTGCAAGGGTTCATCGCCGCGACCAGTTGAAAGCGGGCGGGATAGGTGACGTGGTAGTTCACGCGGGCCACCACGGTCTCGCCTGTCTCCATGGGTTGCCGGAGCGATTCGAGCACGCGCGGCTGAAACTCCGGCAATTCGTCGAGGAACAATACGCCGTGATGAGCGAGCGCCATCTCGCCCGGCTTGGCACGCAGTCCGCCGCCGACGAGTGCTGGCATGGAGGCTGAATGGTGCGGCGCCCGAAACGGACGCCGGCGGGAGAGCTGGCCATTGGACAATTCTCCTGCCAGTGACGCCACCATGCTGATATCCAGCATTTCGCGTGAGTCGAGGGGTGGCAGGATCGATGGCAGGCGCTGCGCCAGCATGGATTTTCCGGCGCCCGGCGGTCCCACCATCAGGAAGTGATGGCCACCTGCTGCGGCAACTTCGAGCGCCCGCTTGCCAGTCTCCTGCCCCTTGATGTCCCTGAGGTCGGGCAGTTGTTCGGTTTCGGCCGCAACGGCGGGCTTGGGTCGGGTGAGAACCTGTGTTCCGCGCACGTGGTTGATCAGCTGAATGAGGTTCTCGGGTGCAAGAACATCGGCATCTTCTGCCGCCCATGCTGCTTCCGGTCCTGAAGCCTTGGGACAGATCAACCCCATGTCGCGGGCATTGGCCGCAACTGCCGCCGGCAACACCCCGGATACGGCCTTCAACGCCCCATCGAGCGCCAATTCACCCATCACCACATAGTGCGTCAGGAAATCCTGGGGGATGATTGCGAGGGCTGCCAGAACCGCCAGCGTGATCGGCAGGTCGAAATGGCTCCCCTCCTTGGGCAAGTCGGCCGGCGAGAGATTGACGACCAGACGCTTTCCGGGAAGTGCCAGGCCGATGGCGTAAAGTGCTGCCCTCACCCTTTCGCGGCTTTCGGCCACGGCCTTGTCGCCCAGTCCCACGACGCTGAATGCCACCATGCCTGACAGGAACTGCGCCTGGACATCGACCGGGACGGCCTCGATGCCCTGAAATGCCACTGTTGCCGCGCGAGACGTCATCGCATTCCTCCAGAATCTGACGTTACAGGAGGTTGTAAAACCCGTCAAAAACTTTGCGTTTACCCGGACGTGCTGTCGCCAGCCGCTTCGGCATTGGGCGTGCTGACATTGCGGGCGTTGATCCGCACCCGCTTCACCCGGCGTGGGTCGGAATCGAGGATTTCGAACTCGAGTCCGCTTTCGTGCCGGATGATTTCGCCCCGCGCTGGAACGCGTCCTGCGATCTTGAAGATCAGCCCGGCCAGCGTATCGGCCTCCTCTTCCTCATCCTCGGGCAGGAGGTCGATGGCAAGGAGCCCTTCGAGCTTGGCCAGGTCGACGCGGCCATCTGCGAGATGGACACCGTCCTCCACCGGCTTGATCTCGAGATCTTCGTCCGTGTCATGTTCGTCGGCGATGTCGCCGACGATGACTTCGACCAGGTCCTCGATGGAAACCAGCCCCTCCGTACCGCCATACTCGTCGATGACGATGGCAAGGTGAGTGCGGCTGGCCTGCATCCGCACCAGAAGGTCGGTCGCCGGCATCGATGGTGGCACGAACAGGACCTCGCGATTGAGTCCGGCCTGCTTCACTGTTGTCGCCAGCGCGGTGGCGGCAATGCTGAGGCCGGGCGAAGGGGCCTTCTCAGCCTTATCGGTTTTCTCCGGTTTCTCGGCCTTCAGCGAGCGCCGCTTCCGGACGCCGCGGGCCGCCATCCAGCGCAGGAAGTCCTTCACGTGGATCATTCCCGTTATGCCGTCGAGCGTCTCGCGATAGATGGGCATGCGCGAATGATTGGCGTCGATGAACTTGGCGAGCAAATCCTGCATGGTGTCCGCCTCGTCGACGGCGACGATGTCGACGCGCGGCACCATCACGTCATCGACGCGCAGGCTCGAAAATTCGATGATGTTCAGCATCATCGACTTTGCTTCCTGGCCCACCGTTTCCCCGGGGTTCAGGGCTTCGTGGCTCTCGATCGCTCCTTCCAGACTTTCGCGCAGACCCACGTCCCGGCCACGGCCGAAGCGGCTGCGCAGGCGCTGCCAGATGCTCTCGCGGGGGGCGTCGGGAGCCTTGCTGCCGGAATTTTCTGTATCACTCATAGGGATCAGTGATGCCCAGGCCTTTCAGGATGCTCGTCTCGAGCGCTTCCATCATCTCGGCGTCCTCGTCGGTTTCGTGATCATAGCCGAGGAGATGCAAGGTACCGTGGACCATAAGGTGGGCCACGTGATCACGCAATGTCTTGCCCTGTTCGCCTGCTTCGCCGGCGACCACGCCGTAGGCGAGCACAATGTCGCCCAGCGGGCGGGCTTCGCCGGTGGGTAACGGAGTATCCGGCGCGGTGGGGAACGACAGGACGTTGGTCGGTCGGTTCTTGCCGCGCCATTCGGCGTTGATCTCCGCCATCGATGCGTCGTCGGTGAACAGGACGGCGACCTCACAACTGTCGCCCGGAAAACCGGCAGCGGCCAAGGCAGCTTCAATGGAAGTCAGGGCGAGATCGTCTAGTCCGGCGAGGCCATGCCACGCCTCGTCCTCGACATCGATGGACAGGATCATTTCTTCGGCTTCGGCGCCTTCTTGTCGTAAGCGGCAACGATGCGCCCGACCAAAGCATGCCGCACGATATCGGAATTGCTGAAGCCGACCGATGCGACGCCCGATACGCCGTGCAGCACCGCCACCGCATCGGCAAGACCAGACGTGACACCCGCTGGCAGGTCCACCTGGGTGGGATCGCCCGTCACCACCATGCGGCTGCCTTCGCCGAGGCGGGTGAGGAACATCTTCATCTGCTGCGGCGTGGTATTTTGCGCCTCGTCCAAAATCACGAAGGCGGAAGACAGGGTCCGGCCGCGCATGAAGGCAAGCGGCGCAATCTCGATCTGGTTCTCGGCAATGCCTTTGGCCACGAGACTGGCCGGCATCATGTCATAGAGGGCGTCGTAAAGCGGGCGGAGATAGGGATCGACCTTCTCCTTCATGTCGCCGGGCAGAAAGCCCAACCGCTCGCCGGCTTCGACCGCAGGGCGGGACAAAACGATCCGGTCGACTTCGCCGTTCATCAGCGCCTCGGCGGCGCAGGCGACGGCAAGGTAGGTCTTGCCGGTACCCGCAGGTCCTATGCCGAAAACGAGTTCATGCTTGCGGATCGCCTCGATGTAGGTTCCCTGTGTGGGGGTGCGCGGCATCACCAGCTTGCGCCGGGTGCGGATCGCGCCGCCCGGCACATTGGTTTCCTGCGCCTCGCGCATGCGGATCGCTCCTTCGACTTCGCCCTTGGTGATGTCGAGACCCCGTCTTGCCCGGTTGTAAAGCGCCATCAACACGTCGCGGGCAGCACTGCGCCCCGAATCACTCCCCCGCACGGCCAGCCTGTTGCCGCGGGGTGTGATGTCGACGCCGAGCCGGTGTTCGAGTACGGCGAGATTCTCGTCATGCTCGCCGCAGAGCAATGATAACAACCGGTTATCGTCGAAAGAGAGGGTGAGGATGTCCGATGATTCGTGCCGGGAGCCGGTGGCGGGGCTGCCGATCTGGGCCGCAGTGACGGGCGGATTCAAGGAATCGATTCTCCGTGTTTAGACTGCATTGGCATAATGACCCGAAAGACTGTTGGTTCCAACCCCCGATATGTGGGTATCCACGATCGTTCCGATAAGGGTGGGGCTGGCTTGAAGATGGACGGATTGAAGATAGGGTGACCGGCCGACCAGCTGGCCCGGATCGCGCCCCGGCTTCTCCAGCAGGACCGGGACCGTTCGCCCCACCATCGCCGCGTTGAAGGCTGTTTGCTGGGCGTGAACCAGCGCCTGGAGATCTTGCAGTCTGGCCGACTTCTCGGACTCCGAAATCTGCTTGTCGCTCTCGGCAGCAGGCGTTCCTGGCCGGGGTGAATATTTGAAGGAATAGGCGCTGGCATAGCCGACATTCTTGATCAGCTTGAGTGTCGACTCGAAATCACTAACCGTTTCGCCAGGAAAGCCGACTATGAAGTCGCCGGACAAGGCGATATCCGGCCGCGCAACGCGCATTCGGTCGATGATACGGAGATAGCTTTCGGCGGTGTGTCCGCGGTTCATCGCCTTGAGTATCGAGTCGCTGCCAGACTGGACCGGCAGATGCAGATACGGCATCAATTTGCGATTTTCGGCATGGGCAGCGATCAGGTCTTCCGTCATGTCGCGAGGGTGACTCGTGGTGTATCGCAGCCTTTCGATACCCTCGATGCGTGACAGTTCGGCGACAAGCCCGGCAAGACCCATGCTGCGGCCTCGAGCGTCCAGCCCGTGATAGGCATTGACGTTCTGGCCAAGCAGCGTCAGCTCCCTCACACCCTGCGCCGCCATGCGCCGGGCTTCCGCCAGAACCTGCTCTACCGGCCGGGAGAATTCCGATCCCCGGGTATAGGGAACCACGCAGAAACTGCAGAACTTGTCGCAACCTTCCTGAACCGTGAGGAAAGCTGCAACACCCTTGCGCGGGAGAGCCTCCTCACCCAGCCCGTGGAACTTGTCTTCCGCCGGAAACTCGGTCTCGACCACCGCCTTCCGGTCCTCCCGCCGCCGCGCCAGAAGCTGCGGCAGGCGATGGTATGTCTGCGGTCCGAACACCAGGTCGACGGCAGGGGCGCGCCGCACGATCTCCTCGCCCTCGGCCTGGGCGACGCAGCCGGCCACCGCGATCAGCATCTCTGCGCCCTGCTCGGCCCGATCCCGTTTCATGCGGCGGATCTTGCCGAGTTCGGAATAGACCTTCTCCGCCGCCTTCTCCCGGATGTGACAGGTGTTGAGGATGACGAGGTCCGCCTCCTCCGGCGTGCCCGTCTCGGCGTAGCCCAGCGGCGCGAGCACGTCGCGCATGCGCTCACTGTCGTAGACGTTCATCTGGCAGCCGTAGGTCTTCACGAAGACCTTCTTGGGGGCATTGTCCATGGGTTGAGGCCTCTAGCCGATTTTGCCGGGGTCGTGAAGCGCCGCCACCAGCCCCCGCCGCACCTGTTCTTCCGCCTGCCTTGCCATCTCCTTGCGGCTCGAACCCTCCGTGACCTGCAGGGGGGGATGGCAGACCACCATCACTTCGATGGGTCCTGTTCGCAGGGCGCCCAGAAGATGCGGCAGCAGATCCATGTCTCCATACCAGGCATAGGAGGGGAGCAGACGGCGGTTCATCGGCAAGTTCCGGTGGCTGCGATAGGCGATGGTCAGGGGCTGTACTCGCATGCCGGGGAGCTCCGCCGCGCCGAAGAACGAACTCTTGAACGGCAACACGCTGCGGCCATCGCCGGACGTGCCCTCGGCGAACAGGACGAGGGTATCGCCCGCCCTCAGCCGACCCCGCATTTCGTCGCGCCCGCCGCCCGCCGCGTGGCGGCGCTGGCGATCGACGAAAATCGTGCGCTGGAGTCGCGCCAGGCTGCCGAACAGGGGCCAGCCGGCCACCTCCTTCTTTGCCACGAAAGACAGTGGCGCAAGCGAGCTCAGCACCACGATGTCGAGCCAGCTGACATGATTGCTGGCAACGAGCAGCGGCCCGTGACACGGAACCTCGCCGAACACCTGGACCCGCACGTCAAGAATGCGGCAGATCAGCCGGTGGTAATGCATCGGAAAGACCCGCGCCATGCGCGGCCAGAACCACACGAACAGCTGCTGCACCGGCATCATTGGCAGGGTGAGCGCAGCAAAAATGCTAAGTGCCACCCACGGCCGCAGGCTGCTCACCGCTGCAGCTCGCAGCGCATGACGATGGCATCCTCGGCGCCCGCGGCGCGTTTGTAATAGCCCTTGCGCCGTCCCGCCTCGGTGAATCCGCAGGCCAGATAGAGTTGCTGCGCGGCGATGTTCGTCGCGGCGACTTCGAGAAACAGGCTGCGAATGCCCTGACTTGCCAGAACTGTCATCTGCCGGGTGAGCATCTGCCTCGCCACGCCGCGCCGCTGTTGCGAGGGACGCGAGCCAATGGTGATGATCTCGGCCTCGTCCGCGGCTGCGCGCGTTACCAGAAAGCCGTATGGCTCGCCGTGCGCGCTCGCGATGAGAGCATCCGTGCCAGGGGCCTTCAGAATTCCGTCGAAGGCTTCTGCCGTCCAGAACTCGCTGAAGACTTCACGATGCAATTCGGAGAGAAGCTGTGCAGCCGCGGGGCCAACAGTCTCGATTGTCAGTGTACCGATTTTCCGCAGGGTCGCAGTCTGTGGCTTCGCATCGGGTGCGCGAAGATAGACGGCCGAGGGCATCGGCCCCGCCGTCACGTCCGCAGCCAGCGCGGCAAAGCGCGCCGCGACCGGCACGTCCCCAGCCTCCGACAGGAGCAGGTCATCGCGCCCGCTCGCCACGATCACTGCGTGTGCAGCAGTACCGAGCACCAGACAGCCGACGGGCAGTTCCGCCGCTGCCCGTCCAAGCGCGCTGATCTGCGGTGCCGATTTCGGGTTGCGGTCCGGGTCGAAGGTTTCCGCATAGACCTCGTCGTTCCTTGCATCGGCAACGACGAGAAGGGGGACTCGCCGGGTTTCATTTGCTGCGATCGCAGACAATGTCCCGAGGCCGATCACCGGAATGTTGCGCGCAAGTCCCAGTCCGCGCGCAAAGGCCAGACCGATCCGCACGCCGGTGAAGGTGCCGGGGCCGGTCGTGACAGCGACGCGGTCGATCTGCGCGAATGTGAGACCCGCTTCGCTCATGACCCTTGCCACCATGGGTGGCAGGGCCTCGGCGTGGCCGCGTTCCATCGTCACGAAATCGGCCGCCAGCGGCAGGCCGGTCTGCGTGTCGACGACGGCGGCTGAGCAGGCCGCCATCGCGGTGTCGAGGCTGAGGATCTTCATGGGGCGGCGTGATAGGCCGCACCGGGCCATCGCGTCAAACGGCGCGGACCTCGCTCACTTCCGGAACGAAGTGGCGCAGCAGGTTCTCGATCCCGTGCTTGAGAGTCGCGGTGGAGGAGGGGCAGCCCGCACAGGAGCCCTTCATGTTGAGAAACACCACGCCTTCGCGGAAGCCATGGAAGGTGATGTCGCCGCCGTCCTGCGCCACCGCGGGCCGCACACGGGTGTCGAGCAGCTGCTTGATGGTGGTCACGACTTCCGCATCGCTTTCGGCGAAGAATTCCTCACCCGGGGCTTCCGGTCTGCTCGCTTCACCCAGCAGAACGGGTGCGCCGGAGAGGTAATGATCCATGATCAGGCCGAGAATGGCCGGCTTCATGTGCTGCCATTCGGCGCCCGCGCGGGTGACGGTGATGAAATCCTGGCCCAGGAACACGCCCGCCACGCCATTGACCGAAAACAGCTTCTGGGCCAGAGGCGACTCGGCCGCGGCCTCGGCGTCCCGGTAGTCGCGCGTCCCCCCCGGCAGCACCGGCTTGCCGGGAAGGAATTTCAGCGTGGCGGGATTGGGAGTGGCTTCCGTCTGGATGAACATGTCCGATTCCTCTACTCGGGAATTATATAGCCTGGGTTTAGAACCATTTCAAATTGTTCCGGCGCGGCAAGCCGCCCCAGGCCCTCAGGACACGATGAAGCCGACGATCTCCCGGGCCTTGCGCATGATCGGAGCGGCAATGGCCCTGGCCCGCTCGGAACCGTCCTTCAGAACGCTCTCGACGTAGGAACGATCGGCCTGAAGCCGCTTCGTCTCCTCCCCGACAGGGCCAAGTTTCGCCACGGCGAGGTCGGCAAGGGCATTCTTGAACACCGAGAACTGACCGCCACCATACTGGCCCAGCACGCTTTCGACGGTCTCGCCGGACAACGCAGCATAGATGCCCGTCAGGTTGTCGGCCTCGGGCCGACCCTTGAGGCCGACCTTTTCGGTGGGCAGCGCCTCCGTGTCGGTCTTGGCCTTTCGGATCTTCCGGGCAATGGTGTCGGCATCATCCGTCAGGTTGAGGCGGGAGAGGTCGGACGGGTCCGACTTCGACATCTTCTTGGTGCCGTCACGCAAGCTCATCACGCGGGTCGCGGGCCCCGAGATATAGGGCTCGGGCGGCACGAAGAACACGCCGTCCGCAAAGCCCGCCGCTTCGATGGCGTCGCGATAGTCGAGGTTGAACTTGTTAGCGATGTCGCGCGCCAATTCGAGATGCTGCTTCTGGTCCTCGCCCACCGGCACGTGGGTGGCGTGGTAGCCGAGGATGTCGGCCGCCATCAGCACCGGATAGGTGAAGAGGCCGATCGACGCCGCTTCCTTGTCCTTGCCGGCCTTCTCCTTGAACTGCGTCATGCGGTTCAGCCAGCCCATCCGGCCGGTGCAGCCAAGTATCCAGGCCAGTTCGGCGTGCTCGGCCACCTGTGATTGGTTGAAGATGATGCTCTTCTTCGGGTCGAGCCCGCAGGCGAGGTAGGCCGCCGTGACGTCGACGATCGCACGCCTCAGCTCCTTGGGATCCTGCCACACGGTGATGGCATGCATGTCCACAACGCAATAGATGCATTCATGCGTGTCCTGCATCCGGATCCAGTTCAGCATGGCGCCCAGGTAATTGCCGAGATGCAAGTTGCCGGTCGGCTGCATGCCGGAAAAGACGCGCGGAACGAACGTGGACATCAGGAACCCTCTCCTTCGGAAGCGGGCCGCTTATGCCCGCAAATGGAGGTCGTGAAAAGAGCCTCCCACACGGCTTGCCTTCCCCCGTGCGACGGGGTCTAAACAGGTACCATGCCAGAGCTTCCGGAAGTTGAAACCGTCATGCGGGGCCTCAAGCCCGTTCTCGAGGGTCAGCGCATCGCAGCGGTGGTCCTGCGGCGCGCGGGCCTCCGCTTTCCGTTCCCGGATCATTTCGCGGAGCGGCTGACCGGGCAACGCGTCACGGCTCTGTGGCGGCGGGCCAAATACATCCTGGCAGACCTCGATTCCGGCGAGGTGATGCTCATCCACCTCGGCATGACCGGGCGCTTCACCGTGTTTTCGGGGGAGGAGGCACGCAATCTCGGCGAATTCTATTTCGAGGCGGCGGCTGGCCAGTCGGGGCAGGGACCCCACGACCATGTCATCCTCGTCCTCGAGAATGGCACGCGCGTCGTCTATACCGATCCCCGCCGCTTCGGCATCATGGATGTGTTCCCCGCGAGGGAAGCCTCCTCGCACAAGCTGCTCGGTGGCATCGGTGTCGAGCCACTGGGCAACGAATTCAGTGCCGACTATCTGGCGGACCGGTTTCGGGGAAAGGCGGCTCCGCTCAAGACTGCCCTGCTCGATCAGCACATCATCGCAGGCCTCGGCAACATCTATGTCTGCGAGGCCCTGTACCGCGCCGGCCTGTCGCCCCGCCGCAAGGCCAGGACTCTGGTGAAGAAGAAGAGCCATGATCCTCGCCTCGATGAGTTGGTCAGGCATGTGCGCGATATCCTGGCGGAGGCCATCACGGCCGGTGGGTCCACCCTGCAGGATTTTGCCCACACCGATGGCGCTTCCGGCGCATTCCAGCAGCGTTTCCTCGTTTACGACCGTGAGGGCGAAGCTTGCCTGAATTGTGGAGCAGCCATCGAAAGGCTTGTGCAATCGGGCCGATCCACCTTCTACTGCCGGCACTGCCAGACATAGGACCGAACCCATGGCATACCAGAACATTCTCGTTGAAACCCGTGGCCATGTGGGCCTCGTGACGCTACATCGCCCCCAGGCGCTCAATGCGCTGAACGAAACGCTGATCGGCGAGCTGAACGAAGCGCTGGCCGGCTTCGAGTCGAATCCGCAGATTGGCTGCACCGTGATCACCGGCAGCGAGAAGGCCTTCGCGGCCGGCGCGGATGTCAAGGAAATGGCTGGGAAGTCCTACATCGAGTCCTATCTCGGCAGGTTCCTTGACGGCTGGACGCGCATTTCGGAAACCCGCAAGCCGGTGATCGCCGCCGTCTCGGGCTTCTGCCTGGGAGGCGGGCTCGAACTTGCAATGATGTGCGACTTCATCATCGCGTCGGATACGGCACGCTTCGCGCTGCCCGAAATCACGCTCGGCATCATGCCAGGTGCTGGCGGTACGCAGCGCCTGCCGCGTTTCATCGGCAAGGCCAAGGCCATGGACCTAATCCTCACAGGCAGGATGATGGATGCGACGGAGGCGGAGCGCTGCGGCCTCGTCGCCCGGATCGTCACACCGGAGACACTGCTTGACGAAGCCCTCTCCGCCGCCGCCAAGGTAGCGTCCTACTCCCAGCCCATCGTCATGATGGCCAAGGAAACCGTGAACCGTGCCCAGGAAACGTCGCTCTCAGAGGGTGCGCGCTTCGAGCGCCGGCTGTTCCTCTCGATGTTCGCGACCGAGGATCAGAAGGAAGGCATGAAGGCCTTCATCGAAAAGCGCAAACCGGAATTCCTGAACCGCTAGGCGGCTCCCCACTGCGGGCTGGTTAACACCCCGCCAATCCGGTCTCTCGACCCTCGCTGATCCAAGCGACGGAGCCTTAACGGTCTCTGAAACTGCTTCTCATCGAATATGCACGTATAGCTTGCATGTCCCGCCTGATCATGTTACTCGACTCGCACAGGTTGCACGAGGTTCCAATATGACAGCCGTTGCAGGGAATTACGCAAGTCTAACTGCCGATACCAAGGCGAGGATCGCGTTCATGCGTCTCGGGCTTGGCCCAAAGCCGGATAGCCGGGCGCTGATCGGGTCAGGAGCAGATGCGGCGTATGACGCCTGCCTGGCGGAGTTGAACAACCCCGCTGCCGCGCTCATCGCGGACAACGACGTGATCGTGAAGTATGGGCCGAACTGGGCGCCGTTTCAGGGACACCCCTACCCGGCGACCGCGGCCAATTGCGGAGCGGTCGGCGTGAACCCGATGTCCGGAAACTTCAATCTGTGCATTTTCCAGGCCGAGGATACAGCGAGATACGTGAAGTATATCCAGCCGAAGGTGGGTTTCCTTGAGCGGCTCGTGCTGTTCTGGAACAACCATTTTTCAACCAGCCACAAGGCACGGCCGTGGCTCGGCCATATGGAACGTACCGCGATCCGCGCCAACGTGCTCGGCAATTTCGGGGACATGCTCGCGGCGGTTGTCACCCACCCTGCGATGATCGCCTACCTCGACAACAACACCTCCGTCGGCATGAACAGCCCGCTTGCCAAGAAGAATCCGGCATTCAACTACCGGCACAATGAAAACCTTGCCCGCGAAATCATGGAGCTGCACACCCTTGGCGTCAACGGCGGCTACACGCAAGGCGATGTAACGAGCTTCGCCAAGGTCCTCACGGGCTGGCAGATCGCCAACATCAACAGCACGACCCCTGGGCAGTTTGTGTATGTCCCTGAAGCCCATGAGCCCGGGGCGCAGACGGTGTTGGGCAAGACCTATGCCCAGCCCGACCTCGCGCAGGGCAAGGCTGTCCTGAGCGACTTGGCTTCCCATCCGCAGACGGCGCAGCACATCGCAACGAAGCTCATCCGGCATTTCATTACGGACTCTCCGTCCGATGCCGATGTTTCGACTCTTGCGAATGTATTTGTCTCGAACAAGGGCAATCTTTTCGCTGTCTCGAAAGCCCTGCTCGAATTGCCTTCGGCCTGGACAGAGCCCTTCGCGCGTATCAGGAAGCCATATTTCTGGATGGTGAGCATCACACGCGGCCTCGGAATGAATGCCACACAAATGGTCGACAACACGTGGCGTTACAATGTCTTCGGCAACTACATGGGACATTATCCCTGGTCGCATATCACCCCGGATGGCTATCCGGACGACAATGACTACTGGATGACGGCCGATGCTCTTCGCGTGAGGAATGATATCTCTTGCAAGGTCGTGAGCACCGGCGTTGGATTACCCAGGTGGCCGGGCCAGAGGCCTGCAGTTCTCGCCGAAAATCTCTTGGGCACATGCCTGACGCCTAGCCTGAAAGATAAATTGACCGCATCTCGCGACGACCGCGCAGCCTTCCCTCTCCTGTTCATGTCGCCCGAATACCTCTGGAGCTGATCCGATGTTGCACTCAGATTTTGAACATGAAACGATCGACCCACGTATCCAGGCGGCAGCTGAAGAGGGTTGCGACGAGTCGCGCCTCTATATCAACCGGCGTGCGCTCCTGGGCGTCACGGCATCGCTCAGCGCCTGGGCCTTTCTGCCCCGCAGCGCCAGCGCTGCCGGCAGCAACCTGAGCGAAAAGCGGCTGCTCGTGGTCCTTCTGCAGGGTGGGATGGACGGGTTGCACGTTGTACCGCCCATCGGCGACCCGGCTTATCACGGACAACGGGGCATGATGGCGCTTGACGCGAGCAAGTTGCTCCCGCTCGATCCGTCGAATTATTTTTATTTCAATGCATCGATGCCCAATTTCTACAAGGCCTATGGTCAAGGGCAGGCCGCGATCGTTCATGCCATTGCGCCGCCGCTGCGCGAACGTTCGCATTTCGAATGCATGTATAACCTCGAGGCGGGCCTTCCCGGTCAACAGGTGAGGAGTTCAAAGACGGGCTGGATGAACCGGCTCCTCGGACATCTGCCAATAGGCGAGAACGTGATGTCGAACGGCCTTCAGCTCGGCAACGCACCACTCATTCTCACCGGTCCGCAGCCCACATTGTCATGGACACCCGATCGATGGGCAGCGTCGACAATTTCCACCCAATCCCTCTACGACGCCCCCATCGCCCCCGGCAGGACGGACAAGACCGATCCCGTTCTTTCAGATCTCTTGTCGCGCGGTAAGAGTATTCGCGAAATGGCGTTGGCTGCGTCGGATGGCAAGCCTATCGTCAACGCTGCTTTCCATGGCGCCGGCAATCTCATGAAGGCCCCCAATGGCCCCCGCATTTCGGCGATGCAGATCGTCGGCTTCGATACCCATGTCAGTGAAACAGGCGGCCTTGCCAACATGCTGTCGTCGCTCGACTCCTGCATCCAGGACTTCCGAAATGCCCTCGGCGATGATGCTTGGGCCAACACCGTCGTCGCCTGTGTCAGCGAATTCGGCCGCACCGTGCATGACAATGGTCGCAATGGTACGGACCATGGCGTCGGAACGGCAGCGCTGCTCATTGGCGGAGCGGTCAATGGTGGCAAGGTGATCGCCGATTGGCCTGGCCTCGCCAAGCTTCAGGATGATCGCGATCTCGTCGCAACCACCTGCACCCGTGCACTGTTCAAGGGCATCCTTCGGGATCATCTGGGAATCACCCGGGATGTTCTCGACAATGACATTTTCCCGATGAGCGCCGACGTCAGCCCGATGAATAAGCTCATCAAGTCCGCGTAGCTTGCGAATGGCAGGCAGCCACGACGGCAACCTCGTGGTCAGACATCCAAACCGCCTCCGCCGCGCAGGCAGGATCGGTTCGAACCACGATGCCGTGAGGCTCGCAGCGCCGAGCCTCACGCCGGATAGATTACGCCCTTCTTGACGACGATGTTGCCATAGAGGCGCGGCTCGCTGGACGCCACGATGGCGAAGCAGGCCCGCACCTTGTTGTAGAAGGCATCGCCAACCAGCGGTACGATCTTCTGCCTCGGCTCGTGTCGCAACAGCACGGCAGCAAAATCGGCGAAGACCGGTTCCATGTGCTCGGGGTCCATGCGGGCCGCCGGTCGCCATACCGCTTCCGGAACCATGTCGTCGACGGGCATCACCGAGAGGATGGCATCGAGAATGCGCGGCGCCCCATGGCCATCGAGGCGCACCACGCGCTTGCCGTGCTCCTCCGCCGGGTAGTTGCCATCGACGATGGCGATCTCGTCGCCGTGGCCCATGGCGCGCAGCACGCGCAGGAGATCGGGGCTCAGCAGCGGATCGATACCCTTGAGCATCACGCCTTCTCCTTGAACAAGACATTCCGGTTGATGATGAAATTGTCGAATAGCGGCAGGCTGGCCGCTCCCAGTGCGCGCGCATCCGCCCCGATGGTGCCCTCGAGGATGGGAAACTCCGCCAGGCCCTGGCGGTCGACGCTGGCCAGTGCTCGCTGCACCTCTTCAACGAAGCGTGCCCGCACCCGCAGCGGAATCGCGCCGTCGATGATGATCGCCGAACAGTCGAGCACGGCCATGACACCAGCCGCGGCGGTCGCAACGTCTCGCGCGGCCTGCGCGATCCAGCGGCCGAGTGCCGGCCCTGCACCCCGCCACTCACCGAGATCGCGCCACAGCAATTCCGGATCGCCGCCATCACGGCGGATGTCGCGCTCGAGCGAAGCAAGCGAGGTGGAATGCACCAGCTGCTCGGAGCGGCCCTCTCCGGAGGTGACGGGGAACGACGCCAAAGCCCCGGCATTCCCGTGGCGGCCGAGGTACAGGCTGCCGTTCAGCACCACGCCGCCGCCGATGAAGTAGCCGAGATAGAAATAGGCGAAGTCCTGCAGGTCGCGGCCGCGCCCGAACAGTAGTTCGGCCGCACATGCCGCCGAAGCGTCGTTGCAGAAATGAATGGGCCAGGCGAAGCGCGTGGCGATCTCGGCCTGCAGGTCGAAGCCTTTCCACGCCATCAGCACGTCGGACGGCGCGCCGACATCCTCCGCCCAGTTCCACAGCTCGAAAGGTGCGGCGATCCCCATGCCGCTAATCCTGCCGCGCTGCTCAGGCGTCAGCCCCGAGGTGAGTTCCTCCACGCCTGCCGTCACGAAGCCGATCATCTCGGCGGGGGAGGGGAAAGTGTAGGGCCGATGGATGGTGTGGCGCACATTGCCTGCGAGGTCGACCAGCATCAGGTCGCCCGAGCGCCGTCCCACCTTGAGGCCGATCGAGAAGGCGCCATTGGAATCGAGCTCGAAGGGCACCAGCGGCTGACCCACCTTGCCACGCTGTGGAGTGCGCCGCTTCAGTAGGCCATCGGCCTCGAGCTGGCGCACGATGACCGAAACCGTCTGCGCCGAAAGGCCGGTAAGGCGCGCCATCTCGGCCTTGGGCAACTGGCCGTGCAGGCGGACAAGCGACAGGATGAGACGCTCGTTGTAGAGCCGCACGCCGCTTTGCGTGGTGCCGCGCGAGAGCTCGGGGTAGCTGTCCCCGCGCGTGCCGCTGGCCCATTCGATCGACATGGCAGTCCCAATCCCTCAGCAGAAGGCGCACAGATTTCCAGCAGCCCGGGAGACTGTCAATCAATAAATCATTCCGGTTTATTTATTGACAGGGGTCAATTTTTGAGTTGAGAATGCTGTCATGTGCAGGAGTGTGGACGTCGATTACCCTCCCGCACCGGTAGCAACGAAACGTCATCTAACCCCTTGATCGGGGTAAAACAATTCATGGGAGGCCTATGTGAAGACCCTTTTCAAAGCTGCTCTGCTCGGCGCTGCGGCGACCGTCGCCTTCGCCGTCACCCCCGCTTTCGCGGCTGATGGCGTGTGCCTGATCACCAAGAACAACACCAACCCCTTCTTCGTGAAGATGAAGGAAGGTGCAGAAGCCAAGGCCAAGGAACTGGGCCTCGACTTCCAGGCTTTCGCCGGCGTGGTTGACGGCGATGCCGGCCCGCAGATCGAAGCCATCGAGAACTGCGTCGCCTCGGGCGCCAAGGGCATCCTGATCACCGCGTCGAACGACTCGGTCATCCCCGCCCTCAAGGAAGCCCGTTCGAAGGGTCTCCTCGTCATCGCCCTCGACACGCCGATCGGTGACAAGGACGCTGCCGACTCGACCTTCGCCACCGACAACTTCCAGGCCGGCGTGCTCATCGGCAAGTGGGCCAAGGCCCAGCTCGGCGACAAGGCCGCCACCGCCAAGATCGGCATGCTGGACATCAACAAGGACAACATCTCGGTCGACGTGCTGCGCGACACCGGCTTCCTCACCGGCTTCGGCATCGAGGTTCCGGACGGCAAGGTGCTGGGTTCCGAGAAGGATCCGCGCATCATTGGCCACGAGACCTCGAACGCCAACCCGGAAGGCGGCCTGAAGGCGGCGGAAAACCTGCTCGCCAAAGACCCGGACATGAACGTGATCTACACGATCAACGAGCCGGCCGCCGAAGGCGCCTTCCAGGCCATGAAGGCCGCCGGCAAGGAGAACCAGGCGATCATCGTGTCGGTCGACGGCGGCTGCCCCGGCGTGCAGAACGTCAAGGGCGGCGTGATCGGCGCCACCTCCATGCAGTTCCCGCTGCTGATGGCCTCGAAGGGCGTCGAAGCCATCGCCGCCTTCGCCAAGGACGGTTCCAAGCCGAAGAACTCCGACGGCCTGACCTTCTTCAACACCGGCGTGCAGCTCATCACCGACAAGCCGGTCGATGGCCTTGACGCCAAGACCTCGGAAGAAGGTCTGAAGATCTGCTGGGGTTGATCCCACATCGGATTTTCTGAGTTGAACAGCGTGGGGGGCGGCCTTAACGTCGCCCCTCATACAAGATGCGGGGGTCACACCCGCACGGTTTCACGGGGGTAGGAACATGAGCGACAGCGGTCAGCCGACGAAAACCCTTTCTGACTTCGAAGCGACGTTGACCAAGGCCGACGTCTCCGTCGCGTCGTTCGAACATGAGCACCTGACCGCGCTGCAACGCTTCCGCATTTTCCTCCAGGCCTATCCGGTGGCGGTTCCGGTCTTCGTGCTCGTGATGTCGGTCCTGCTGTTCGGTTTCACCACGGATGGCAAAATCCTTCAGCCCGGCAACCTTTCCACCATTCTGAAGCAGATTACGCCGATCGGCATCGTCGCCATCGCGCAAACCATCATCATCCTTACCGCCGGCATCGATCTGTCGATCGGCGCCATCATGGTGCTGGCCTCCATCATCATGGGCAAGCTGGCCGTCCAGACCGGCGTTCCCGCGCCTGCTGCCATCGCAATCGGCTGCTTCGCCGGTGGCCTCATGGGCTACCTGAACGGCTTCCTGGTCACGCGGCTGCGGTTGCCGCCCTTCATCGTTACGCTTGGCACGCTCTACATCTTCCAGGCGCTCAAGCTCTGGTATTCCGGCTCCGAATCGATTCGCAACGTTGATACCGAAGCCGCTGCCCCCCTGCTTATCTGGTTCGGCAAGGTGATCTCCCTTGCTGGTTTCCAGATTCTGTATGGCACCGTCGCATTCCTGCTGCTTGCATGGCTGATGAGCTATGTGCTCCGTCATACGGCATGGGGCCGCCATGTCTATGCGGTGGGCGACGATGTAAACGGCGCCATGCTGTCGGGCGTGCAGACCGACAAGGTCTTGCGCTCGGTCTATTCCGTGGCGGGCGTCATCGCGGCCTTTGCCGGCCTCGTGCTCATCGGCCGCGTCGGCGGCACGGTCACGCCTCTGGCCGGTGAAACCGCCAACCTCGATTCCATCACCGCCGTGGTGATCGGCGGTACATCTCTGTTCGGCGGCCGTGGCACCATCGTGGGCTCGGTGCTGGGCGCCATCATCGTGGGCGTCTTCCGCTTCGGCTTGTCACTGTCGCGCGTCGATGTGCTCTGGCAGGACTTCACGGTCGGCATCCTGATCATCACCGCGGTCGCCATCGACCAGTGGATCCGCAAGGCATCGAGCTAACACTTCAACGCTGCAAGCACGGGCATCCGTCATGACCATCACCGTCGACCCGATCCTCACGACGCGCAACCTGGTGAAGCGCTATGGCCGCGTCACCGCCCTCGACCACTGCGATTTCGATCTCTACTCCAATGAGATTCTCGCGGTGATCGGCGACAATGGCGCAGGCAAGTCGACCCTCATCAAGGCCATCTGCGGTGCGGTAACACCGGATGAAGGCGAGATCAGGCTGGACGGCAAACCCGTTCACTTCCGCTCGCCTCTCGAGGCGCGCAATGCCGGCATCGAAACCGTCTATCAGAACCTCGCCCTCTCACCGGCCCTGTCGATTGCCGACAACATGTTCATGGGCCGTGAAATCCGCAAGCCCGGCTTTCTTGGCAACGTGCTCAAGAAACTCGATCACAGGGCGATGGAAAAAATCGCACGTGACAAGCTCACCGAACTGGGCCTGATGACCATTCAGAACATCGGCCAAGCGGTTGAGACCCTGTCCGGCGGCCAGCGCCAGGGTGTCGCGGTCGCGCGTGCGGCTGCCTTCGGTTCAAAGGTCGTCATCATGGACGAACCGACGGCCGCATTGGGCGTCAAGGAATCGCGACGCGTGCTGGAACTGATTCTCGATGTGAAGCGCCGCGGACTGCCTATCGTGCTCATTTCGCACAACATGCCGCATGTCTTCGAAGTGGCTGACCGGATCCACATCCACCGGCTCGGCAAGCGCCTCTGCGTGATCAATCCGAAGGACTTCACCATGTCCGATGCGGTGGCCTTCATGACCGGCGCCAAGGCGCCGCCGCCCGAACTGATGGCGGCCTGATCACCGGCCGATGCAGGGCCGTCAGCGTGGCGCCTTCTTTTCCTGGTCCCGCTTGTGGGCGGCCAGCGCCATCATTCGCCTGTCCCGCCATGCCGTTGTATCGGCAAGCTTCTCCCGCGGTACGGCGGCGCGCCGCTCGGCCTCGAGCATCGCGCCGATCGCGTGTGGCCAGGGTGCAGCAGCAGCCTGGCTGTCACCCACCCGGCGAATGGTCGGGCCATAGCGTTCGAGATAGTCGGCGACGCCGTTCGGCGCATTGAGATCGATGGTTTCGATGGGCCCCATGAAGCTCCAGCGCAGGGCCAGGCCCTCCTTGATCGTCTTGTCGAGATCATCGGCTGTCACATAGCCCTCGGCGATGAGCCGGAACGACTCGTTCAGCACCGCCAGTTGCAGCCGGTTCAGAATGAATCCCTCGATCTCGCGCTTCACTTCGATAGGTGACATGCCGCAGCCTGACATGAAGTCCTTGGCCTCCGAGACGGCGCCGGCCGACGTGAAGTCCGCGCCGCAGATTTCGACGATCGGTGCGAGATGGGGCGGATTGAGGGGATGGGAAACCAGGCAGCGCTGCCGGGTGGCGAGTGCGCCGAAAATGATCGACGGCATGATTGCCGAGGTCGAGCTCGAGATGATCGCATCCGCCGGCGCGAGCCCCTCGACCTCAGCGAACAGCGCCTGCTTCGGCTCGGCGCGCTCCACGATGTTTTCCTGAATGAAGCCGACACCCGACAAGGCCTGCGCCAGGCTTGCCGCTCCGGTGATGCGCGTCCGCACTGTGTCAGCGTCGTCGATGAGTCCCGCCGCCGCCATGTCCGGGAGCGTGTTGGCAATGTGGGCCAACGCCTTCTGCACCTGGGCGGAGTCCTGGTCCCACAGGGTCACCGCGTGCCCCCCGCGGGCAAACACCATCGCCCAGGAGCGGCCGATCAGGCCCGAGCCAAGGATCGCCGTCTTCAACGCGGCACCGGCGCGTCTTCGTGCAGAAGCCCTGCCGCCTTCAGGTCCTTCCACAGAGCCTTCGGGATCTTGGCGTCGAGCGTGGCGACGTTCTGGGCCACTTCTTTCGGGCTGACACCGCCGGGGATGACGCTCACCACTTGCCGATGATGCATCGGGAAACGCAGCGCCGCCTGCGCCAGCTTCACCTTGTGCTTCTTGCAGATCGCCTCGATCTGTCCGACGCGCTCGAGGATCGCCTTGGGGGCGGGGTCATAATTGTACCATGCACCCGGCCTGGGCCCGGTGGCGAGGATGCCGGAATTATAGGGTCCACCCAGCACGATGCCGATACCGCGCTTCTCGCACAGCGGCAGGAATGAATTGAGCGACTCCTGTTCGAGCAACGTGTAGCGCCCGGCAAGCAGGAAGATGTCGACGTCGGCATTCTTCGCCAGGATCTCGCAGACCTCCCACTCGTTGACGCCCGCGCCATAGGCCTTGATCACCTTCTCGCTGCGCAGTTTTTCCAGCGCCTTGATGCCACTGGTGAGAATGGTCCTCACATGCGCATCGCGCGAGGCCACGGTCTTGTGATTGAACACGTCAACGTCATGAATGAAGATCACGTCGATCGAGTCGACGCCGAGGCGTTCCAGGGAAAATTCGATGGACCGCATGAAGCCATCATAGCTGTAGTCATAAACCTCGCGGCGTGATGGCGTATCGAAGAACTTGCCGATGCCGGTGCGCTGCGTCGGGTCGCAGACCTCGAGGAGGCGGCCTACCTTGGTGGACAGCACGTAGTCCTTCCGCTTCCTGCCATAGAGGAAGCGGTTCAGGCGCGTTTCGGCGAGGCCGAGGCCATAGAGCGGTGCTGTGTCATAGTAGCGGATGCCGGCCTTCCAGGCGGCTTCCAATGTCTTGTGTGCCTCTTCCGGACCCGTCGCCTTGTAGAGGTTGCCGAGTGGCGCCGTGCCGAAGCCCAGCTCGGTAAAGGAGATGGTCTCTCCAGACGGCGCCTTGAAACTGCGCTTCTTCATGCCTCAGGTCCTCCGATGTTGTTGAGATCGGCGAAAAGCTCCGGCCTTTCGCGGGCGAATGTTTCAAGCTCGGCCATCACCGCGTCGAGGTGACTATACATGGCCCTCGCTGCCCTATCGCCGTCATGGGCTTCGAGGGCTGCGACGATGGCCTTGTGTTCGGACAGCGTCAGTTCGAGCCGGCGGCGGGTATTCAGAAGCTGGCGGACGCGATCGAGGCCGAGGCGCGCGGTCTCCGTGGCGATGCGGACCCGCTCGAAGCCCAGATGGTCCTGCAGCAGGGCATGGAAGGCGAGGTCGAAGCCGTGGAAGCCCTTGAGGTCGACAGCCTCGATCGCTGCTCTCTGGTAGCGCAGGTTGCGGGCAAGCTGCTCGATCAGCTCGGGCGATGCCATCCCCGCCAGGCGGCGCACCGTTTCGACTTCCAGGGCGCGGCGCAGAAACATGTTCTCGCGCGTGTCGGAGATCTTGATAAGGGCTACACGCGAACCGCTTTGCGGAATGATGTCGACCAGGCCTTCCGCGGCCAGCCGGTTCATCGCCTCGCCCACAGGGAAGCGGGAGACACCCATGCGCGCCGCAATGGCCTGCTTGTCGAGGAACTCGCCGGGCTTCAGGTCCAGCTGGACGATGGCCTGGCGCAAGGCGTCATGTACCCGGGCGGTGGCGCCCTTGGCCACAACGCGGCCCGGACTCAAGAAATCATAGGTGACGGCAGCCACTGGCATGCTAACATGTTAGCGATATTCATCGTGCGGGCAAGCCCCGCAGCAGAGAAGCGAGCTTTCAGATGATTGCAACCGTGCCGAAGACCCCTCGCATGCTTCGTCTCTCCAGTGCCGACAATGTTCTCGTCGCGATCGACACCGTCGACAAGGGTGCGCAAGCGCCCGAGGGTATTACTGCTCTGGACCGCATCGGCAAGGGCCACAAGCTGGCATCGGCAGCGATCAGGGCAGGTGAGCCCGTGCGCAAGTTCGGACAAATCATCGGATTTGCGAAGCAGGACATCCCCCGGGGTGCCTGGGTGCATGAGCACAATACGGGCATGCAGGATTTCGACCGCGACTACGCTTTCGCGCAGGATGCGAAGCCGGAGGACATTCTGCCCCTGGATAAGCAGGCGACGTTTCAGGGCATTCGCCGCGCCAATGGCAAGGTCGGAACGCGCAACTACATCGGCGTTCTCACCTCGGTGAACTGCTCGGCCACCGTCGCGGGCTTCATCGCGGAAGAGGTGAAGCGTTCCGGCATGCTGGACGCCTATCCCAACATCGATGGCATCGTGGCGCTGAAGATGGACAATGGCTGCGTCGTCGACTACCGCGGCGTGATCTTCGACATCTTGAAGCGTACGGCCTGGGGCTATGCCACCAATCCCAACATGGGTGGCGTGCTGATGGTCGGCCTCGGCTGCGAAGGTTTTCAGATCCCGCGCTTCAAGGAAGCCTATGGCGTGGTCGAGAACGAGACCTTCCGGACGATGACGATCCAGGAGACGGGAGGCACGAAAAAAACGGTTGCAGCAGGCGTTGCCGCGATCCGCGAGATGCTTCCGCACGTCAACAATGTGACGCGTGAAACCTGTCATGCATCCGATCTCATCGTGGCGCTGCAGTGCGGCGGCTCGGATGGCTATTCCGGCATCACGGCGAACCCGGCATTGGGTGCGGCCGTCGACATCCTGGTGCGTCACGGCGGCACCGGCATCCTCTCGGAAACACCGGAAATCTATGGCGCGGAGCACCTTCTCACGCGACGTGCCGCCAGCCGCGAAGTGGGCGAGAAGCTCGTCGACATCATCAAGTGGTGGGAAGATTATGCCAAGCGTAACAACATGGAAATGAACAACAATCCGTCGCCGGGCAACAAGCTTGGCGGGTTGACGACGATCCTCGAAAAGTCGCTCGGCGCGGCGGCCAAGGGCGGCACCACGACGCTGCGCCACGTCTATCGCTATGCCGAGCCGGTGACCGGTCGTGGTTTCGTTTTCATGGACACGCCGGGGTATGATCCAGTGGCGGCGACGGGCCAGGTGGCCGGCGGTGCAAACCTTCTTTGCTTCACCACGGGACGCGGCTCCGCCTATGGTTGCAAGCCCGTGCCGTCGATCAAATTGGCAACGAATACCGACATTTACACGCGCATGATCGATGACATGGACATCAACTGCGGCGACATCCTCGATGGCGTCTCGATCGCGGCCAAGGGCCAGCAGATCTTCGAGCTGATGCTGAAGGTTGCATCCGGGCAAAAGACCAAGTCGGAAGAGCTCGGCTATGGTGACAACGAGTATGTTCCCTGGCATGTCGGCGCGATGATGTAGTTGCATTCGGTGTTGCTGCCGGATGCCATCCGGTTGTTGCCCGGGTCATCATTGCACCATGATTGCAGAACAATGGTCGGCCTCGCGGGAGACCCCGGGTTCACGACGCGTAAAGTGGACCCCGGCTAGGCTAGTGCCCGCATCCGGTGGTCCGGGGGAGTGATGGGTCGGTCGGGCAGGAAGGGTCAGGGAGGTCAGCGCGAGGAGCCGCAGTTGTTCGCCGCCAAGCCTGCCGCAAAGTCGGCCAAGGGCGGTGCAAGGGGGAAGGTCCGGGTCAAGGACGCTGCCGCCTCGCGTGAGCCGCGCAGCCGCCGCAGGCGCTCCTTCCTGTGGCCCGTCATCCGTTTCGGCATCACCCTCGCCATCCTCGGCACACTCGGCCTCGGCACCCTCTTCGGCTACATCTGGATGGGGCTCGACAGCCAGGGCCTGCTGAAGATCCCCGACCGCGATCCCGGCATCATGATCCTTGCCAATGACGGATCGGTGCTGGCCGAGCAGGGTTCGTTCAACGGCGACGAGGTGCGCATCGCCGACCTGCCCGATTACGTGCCCAATGCCTTCATCGCCATCGAGGACCGGCGCTTCCGCAGCCACTACGGTGTCGACCCGATCGGCCTGCTGCGGGCGATGTACACCAATTACCGCTCGGGCCGCGTGGTGCAGGGCGGCTCGACGCTGACCCAGCAGCTGGCCAAGAACCTGTTCCTGTCGCCCGACCGTACCCTGCAGCGCAAGCTGCAGGAAGTGGTTCTCGCCCTGTGGCTGGAGAAGCACTACTCGAAGGACGACATCCTGCAGCTTTACCTGAACCGGGTCTATTTCGGCTCGGGCGCCACCGGCATCGAGAAGGCGGCGCAGGTCTATTTCAAGAAATCCGCCCGTGACCTGACGCTGGCCGAGGCGGCAACGCTGGCGGGCGTCGTCAAGGCGCCGAGCGCCAACAACCCGATCTCCGACCCCCAGGCCGCCGCTGATCGCGCCAAGCTTGTGCTGCAGAGCATGGCGGACGCCGGCTTCATCACGCAGGACGAGGCCACCGCCGCGATCGACAACCCGGCGGCGGCCAAGACGGACTCCTATCTCTCGGCCAAGAATTTCGTCATCGACTGGATCGGCGAGCAGCTGCCCGAATTCGTCAAGGACTATCAGCAGTCACTGGTGGTCGAGACGAGCATCGACCCGGCGATCCAGAACAGCGCCGAACTGGCCGTGGCCAAGGAGCTGAGCGAGCAGGGCGCCAAGCTGAAGGTGTCGCAGGGCGCGATGGTGGTGATGGACGGCTCGGGCGCGGTGCTGGCCATGGTGGGCGGCCGGTCCTACCAGAAGAGCCAGTTCAACCGCGCCACCAAGGCGCTGCGCCAGCCGGGTTCGGCCTTCAAGCCATTCGTCTATCTCGCCGCCCTCGAGCATGGGCTGACGCCCGACACCATGGTGGTGGACGAGCCGATCCGCGTCGGCAACTGGTCGCCCGAGAACTACCGCAAGAAATATCTGGGCCCGGTGGCGCTGGAGACGGCGCTGGCGCTGTCGCTCAACACCATTTCGGTGAAGCTGGTGCTGCAGGTGGGGCCGGAGGCGGTCATCGCCGTGGCGCACCGGCTGGGCATCACTTCGCCGCTCAGCAACGACGCCTCGATTGCGCTCGGCACATCGGTGGTGACGCCGCTCGAGATGACGTCGGCCTTCGTGCCCTTCTCCAACGGCGGCTATCCGGTGACGGCCTATGCGGTGACGCGAATCAAGACGCGCGACGGCAAGGTGATCTACGAGCGCAACGGCTCCGGCTTCCCGAAGGCGATCACCGACAACGACCTCTTCGGCATGAACCGCATGATGCGGCTCGTCGTCACCGATGGCACGGGCACGCGCGCCGCCTTCCCGGGCTTCGACATCGCCGGCAAGACCGGCACCAGCCAGGACTACCGCGATGCCTGGTTCGTCGGCTTCACCAGCGAACTGGTGGCCGGCGTGTGGGTGGGGAACGACGACAATTCGCCCACCAACAAGGTGACGGGCGGGCTGATCCCCGCCATGATCTGGCGCGATGTGATGGAGCCCGCCCATCGCGGCCTGACACCACGGCCACTGCCGGGCACCCCGCAGGTGGCCTTGAGCGCACCGGCCACCGTCAGCGATACGCAATATGCCCAGGGAGCCGCCGAGGAACCGGCGCCGCCGCCCGAGGTGAACAGCGGCGGCGGCTTCTTCGCGCGGCTGTTTGGCGGCCTCACCCGCAGCACCGGCCAGGACCCCGGCAGGAAGCGCACCACGGCGCACGACCGCGCGCTGCGCGACAAGCTGGACGAGCCTTAGGGTTTGCGCCTGCCGTTCTCGTCAGCTGAAGAGACGCATCGGGCCGGGTCCGCCTACACCACCACGCGATGCACGTCCTGGCCGTGGAGGCGCAGCCAGTTCTTGGCGCGGGCGGCATTGGGGCAGTGGGTGAGGACGAGGCGCCAGAAGCGCGGGCTATGGTCGAGATGGCGGAGATGCGCCACTTCGTGGGCTGCGACATAGTCGAGCACATAGTCTGGCGCCAGGATGAGGCGCCAGGAATAGGAGAGGTCGCCGCTTGCCGAGCACGAGCCCCAGCGACTGCGCTGGTCCCGGATGGTGATGCGGCGGAACTTCACACCCATCAGGCTTGCATATTTCACCGTCGCCCGCGTGAGATCAGCACGCGCCTCCGCCTTGAGGAAGTCGAGCACGCGGCGCGGCAGATGGGCAAGCTCGCCCGGAACGTTGATGTAGTAGCGGTCGCGGTCGGCGGTGACGATGCCGCGGCGGCCGGCCACGTGGCGGATGTCGTGCTCGATGCCGCGCAGTGGCAGCGCACTGCCGTCGGCGAGATGAATGAGGCCGCCACGCGCCCGCACACGCTCCTCGATCCAGCTGCGCGAGCGTTCGGTGAATTCGAGGGCCCTTGCACGCGATACGCCGCGCGGCACCGTCACCAGCACACCCGTGCCGGTCGCGTTCAGACGGAGGACGAGGCGGCGGGCCTGAGCATGGCGGCGGAAGGTGACATCCAGCACCTCGTCGCCGACGAGCAGCCGGCTCGGCTCAAGCGGTCTTGGACCGACCGTTCGCTGCAGGCTTCTGAGAAGACCGATCATCAGCGTTCTTATTCACGAACTCGACGATTCGCGGAACGATTTCCTTGCGGAACCGCGAGCCATTGAACACGCCATAATGCCCCACACCCGGTTGCAGGTGGTGGAGCTTCTTCTCGGGCGCGAGATTGCTGCACAGGTCCTGCGCGGCCTGGGTCTGGCCGACGCCCGAAATGTCGTCGCGTTCGCCTTCGATGGTCATCAGCGCGGTGCGCGTGATCAGCGACGGGTCGACGCGTGAATTGCGGTGGGTGAGCGTACCCTTGGGAAGGTCGTGGTTGACGAAGACCTTCTCCACCGTCTGCAGGTAGAACTCGGCGGTGAGGTCCATCACCGACATGTATTCATCGTAGAAGTCGCGGTGCTTTTCGGCCGAGTCGCCATCGCCGTCGACAAGGTGCCAGAACAGGTCGCGGTGGGCATCGAGATGGCGGTCCAGGTTCATGGTCATGAAGCCGCCGAGCTGCAGGAAGCCCGGATAGACGTCGCGCATCATGCCGGCATGAGGTGCCGGCACCTTCATGATCACGTTCTTGCGGAACCAGTCCACGCCCTTCTCCTGGGCGAGGTTGTTGACCGCGGTGGGGTTGCGCCTCGTGTCGATGGGGCCGCCCATGAGGATCATGGTCTTCGGCGCCGCCGGGTCCTTCGCGGCATTCATCAGCGCCACCGCCGCCATCACCGGCACGGAGGGCTGGCACACCGCCATGACGCTGGTGTCGGGGCCGAGGAAGCGCAGGAATTCGGTGACGTAGTCCACGTAGTCGTCGAGGTCGAAGGCGCCCTGCGACATGGGTACGCCACGGGCATCGACCCAGTCCGTGATATAGGTGTCATAATGCGGGAGCATCGATTCCACCGTGCCACGCAGCAGCGTCGCATAGTGGCCCGACATGGGGGCGACGATCAGCAGCTTGTGCTGCTTCTTCGGTGTCTCCCACTGCTTCTCGAAGTTGAGCAGAGTGCAGAAGGGCTTGGTGAGGACGTTGCGTTCCTCCACCGCGACGATCTCGTCATCGATGATGACGTCGTGGATCTCGAAGGGCGGCTTGCCGTAGCGGCGGGTGGTGCGTTCGAAGAGTTCGAGCGAGGCGGCGAGAGAACGGCCGAACTGAGTTTCGGAGAGGGGATTGGCGGGGCTTCGCCAGAAGTTCAAGCCCGCATCGGCAGCTGCACGCCAAGGTGCAAGGGCCGCATGGTTCATCTCGTAAAGATAATACAGCACAACCGGGAGACCCCTCGTTAACGCTCGACGGTAGCAATTCTGCCGAATCGGAGCAACCCGTCAATTGGTAGACTTTAGGGGGAAGTCCTAAGTGTTTCCTTCAGTTCCGCCGCGAGTTTGGCGGCATCCGTGGTGTAGGCCATGTGGGTGACGAAGCGTCCGTCCGGCCCCATCAGGTAGATGATGCTGGAATGGTCCATCAGGTAATCCGTGCCAGAACCGCTTGTCGCCGCCTTGGCGTAGTAGACGCGATAGGCCTTGGCGATGGCTGCCACTTCCTCCGCCGTGCCGGTGAGGCCGATGAGGCGCGGGCCAAAATTGCCGACATAGGCCTTCAGCACCGCGGGCGTGTCGCGCGCCGGGTCGATCGACACGAAGATGGGCTGGATGCGGCTGGCCTCGGGACCCATCTGGTCAAGTGCGGCCGTCATCACCTGCAACTCGGTGGGGCAGACGTCGGGACAATAGGTGTAGCCGAAGAACACCAGCATGTACTTGCCGAGGAAGTCCTTCTCGGTCACCCGCTTGCCATCCTGGTCGACCATCGAGAAGGGGCCACCGACGAGGGCCACCCCGGAACCGGACGGCCGGTGGTCGGCGCTCCCGAGAAACGCGTAACCGCCCAGCCCTGCGGCGATGAGCAGGACGATGGCAGCGAGGATGAGGATCGGCCGGCGCGGCATCGGTGTTCTTTCTTCAATCGCCTTGCACATATGTCTAGACTGGGCCGAACGCAACGGTCACCCAGCCTCCGGGAGCGCATGCCACAGGACGTCCTGATCGACACCAAGCCGACGAGCGGCACCGAAATCGGCATGCTGCGCCTGCGCACACTGGTGCGCCTGCGCTGGCTGGCCATCGTCGGACAGGCGGGAGCGGTGCTGGGCGTTCATATCGTCCTCGGCTTTCCGCTGCCGCTGGGTTTCTGCCTCGCGGCGATCGCGCTCAGTGCCTGGCTCAACATCTTCCTCACCATCCGCTGGCGCAAGAGCGTCAGGCTGCATGAGCGCTACGCCGGACTGCTGCTGGTCTACGACGTGCTGCAGCTCGCCGTGCTGCTCTATCTCACCGGCGGGCTCGAGAACCCCTTCTCCTTCCTGTTCCTCGTGCCGGTGACGATCTCGGCCACGTCGCTCCCCAACCGCTGGACGCTGTGGCTCGGCCTGATGGCCTTTGCCTGCGCGACATTGCTCGCCTTCCGGCACTTTCCGCTGCCCTGGCTGCCCGGAGAGCACTTCGAGCTTCCCGACATCTACATCGGCGGCATGTGGGCGGCCATCGTGTGCGGCGTGGTGTTCTCTGCCATCTATGCGCGGCGTATCGCGGACGAGGCGCGGCAGATGTCGGCCGCACTTTCGGCCACCGAAATGGTGCTGGCGCGTGAGCAGCGGCTCTCCGCCCTCGACGGCATGGCAGCGGCGGCGGCCCATGAGCTGGGCACCCCGCTCGCCACCATCGCGCTGGTCGCCAAGGAACTGAAGCGCGAGATGCCGGCGGATGCTCCGCACACGGAGGACATCGATCTCCTCATCAGCCAGACGGCGCGCTGCCGCGAAATCCTCGCCAGGCTGTCGAGCCGCGAGGCGCAGACCGACGAAATGTACCAGCGCACGGCGATCCTGCCGATGATCGAGGATCTGGTGGCGCCGCTGCGCGGCCCCGACGCGGTGATTGCGGTGACGAGCTCGGCCGATCTCGACGACAAGGCGCTGGGCAGCGAGCCGGTGTTCCGGCGCAACCCTGCCATAACCTACGGACTTGGCAATCTGCTCGAAAACGCCGTGGATTTCGCCGAAAGCCGCGTCGAGGTCGACGCGCGCTGGACCCCGGCGCAGGTGTCGATCTCGGTGCGCGACGATGGCCCGGGCTTCCACGAGAACATCTTCGACCGGCTGGGCGATCCCTTCGTCACCACCAGGCCCGGTTACGGCGAGGACAGCGGGGAGCCGGGCCGCCACGAGGGCATGGGGCTTGGCTTCTTCATCGCCAAGACGCTGCTGGAACGCTCCGGCGCCACGGTTTCCCTCGCCAACCGGCCGGCACCGGAACACGGTGCGGTAGTACACGTGGTCTGGCCGCGGAGCCTGGTTGATCTCGGGCGCGCCTGACAGCGTATCGGGAAGTGTTTGAACCGGTGCCCTCAAGACGCTAGAGAGCCCCCGAGCATTCCGTGTAACAGTAGTCCGAGTAACCAGAACTGGCCGCGCCTGAATGAGCACCACCCAGATACCCGCCGAGAAGACCCTGCTGCTCGTCGATGACGACCATCCGTTCCTGACGCGTCTGGCCCGGGCGATGGAAGCCCGCGGCTTCGAGGTGCTGATGGCGGAGTCGGTGGCGGAAGGCGTGGCGCATGTGAAGCGTTCGGCGCCGTCCTTCGCGGTGGTCGACCTCAGGCTTGCCGACGGCAATGGCCTCGACGTGATCGAAGCACTGCATCAGGCCAGGCCAGAGGCCCGCGCCGTGGTGCTGACGGGCTATGGCAACATCGCCACGGCGGTCACCGCGGTGAAACTGGGCGCCATCGACTATCTGGCGAAGCCTGCCGATGCCGATGCCGTGTATGGCGCGCTGGTGGGCGACACCGACACGCGCGCTGCCCTGCCCGACAATCCGATGTCGGCGGACCGGGTGCGCTGGGAACATATCCAGCGCGTCTATGAATTATGCAACCGCAACGTCTCGGAGACGGCGCGGCGCCTCAACATGCACCGCCGCACCTTGCAGCGCATCCTCGCCAAGCGCGCGCCCAAATAGGCTTTCGCCTTACTGGTCAGAAATTCTCCGCCAGCGGGTCGTAGAGGCCATGCAGGCGGAGCGCGGCGGCACGCGCGAAGGCCAGCGTCACCGCCTTGCGGCGCGCGGCGTGAAGGTTCGATGCCGGCGTGTGGCGCGCGATGTCCGCCCCCCAGCCATCAGCGATGATGAGACCCGCGTCGGCCGGCATGAGGGCCGGTTCCATCGCGGTCGGGATGGCGAAGAACAGGCGGTCGCACCAGTCGCGGTATTCCGGCCATTTCGAATCGCTGCGGAAGTCCTCGGGCGAGGACTTGATCTCGACGATCCAGATCTCGCCGCTGTCGGCGATGGCCATCAGGTCGGCGCGCCGGCCCGAGGCCAGGGTGAATTCCGGCAGGACCGCGAAATTCGCCGCGCGCAGCAGCCGTGACACGCCGCGCTGGATCATCAGCGCGGTGTCGGACTGCCGTCCATCGGGCCTCAGTTCAAGGCGCATCGAATGCCTCTTGTGGGGTTTGCCGCCCTCCTCCTAATCTCTGCGCCACGAACGTCAATCCGGTCAACGCCACTTAGGGTCAGGTCTGGTCACCACATGCTGAGCGCCCTTCTGGGTTTGAGCCGGCTCATCGATGCCGTGACGGCCTTCATCGGCCGCCAGCTGCGCTGGCTGATCCTCGCCACGGTGCTGATCTCGGCCGGCAATGCCATCCTGCGCAAGGCCTTCGACATCAGCTCCAATGCCTGGCTCGAACTGCAGTGGCTGCTGTTCGGCGCGGTGTTCATGCTGGCCGCCGCCTACACGCTGCAGAAAAACGCCCATGTGCGCATCGACGTGGTGTCGAGCCGGCTCAGCAAGCACAGCCGCGACGTGATCGACCTCTTGGGCCATCTGTTCATCCTGGTGCCCTTCGCGCTGCTGACGGCGTGGCTCGCCTGGCCGTTCTTCCTCGACAGCTTCCGCTCCGGCGAGGTGTCGAGCAATGCCGGCGGCCTGCCGGTGTGGCCGGCCAAGTTCCTGATCTTCGCCGGCATGGCGCTGCTGCTGCTGCAGGCCCTTTCAGAGATCATCAAGCGCGCCGCAGTGCTCGCCGGTGTGATCGCCGATCCGGTGCCGCAGCCGGTGCATGGCCACGAGCCGTCCGATACCTCGATCAGCGGGGGCCACGTCGAGTGATCGACTTCATCAGCCAGAACCTGGCGCCGATCATGTTCCTGGCGCTGATCGGCTTCCTTCTGCTCGGCTATCCCGTGGCCTTCGCGCTCGCCGCCAACGGGCTCCTGTTCTTCGTCATCGCGGTGGAGCTGTCGCCTTATTCGAACGAGATCTCGCTGTCCTGGCCACTGCTGATGACCCTCCCCGGGCGCATCCTCGAGGTGATGCGCAACGATACGCTGCTGGCCATTCCGTTCTTCACCTTCATGGGCATCGTGCTGGAGAAGTCGGGCATGGCGGAGGACCTGCTCGACACCATCGGCCAGCTGTTCGGCCCGGTGCGCGGCGGGCTCGCCTTCGCGGTGATCCTGGTGGGCGCGCTGCTCGCCGCAACGACCGGCATCGTCGCCGCCTCGGTGATGGCGATGGGCCTGATCTCGCTGCCGATCATGCTGCGCTATGGTTATGACCGGCCGGTGGCGGCGGGCGTCATCGCCGCCTCCGGCACGCTGGCGCAGATCATTCCGCCGTCGCTGGTGCTCATCGTGCTTGCCGACCAGCTCGGCCGTTCGGTGGGCGATCTCTACAATGGCGCGCTCATTCCTGGCCTGCTGCTCACCGGTCTCTACTGCGTCTACATCGCCGCACTGGCGATCCTGAAGCCCGCCAGCGTGCCGGCGCTGCCGGCGGCGGCGCGCACGCTCACCGGCAGTCCGCTGCCGCTGCTGGCGCTGCTCCTGGCGTCCGCCGCCGTGGGCGAGGCGGGCTACCTGCTGCTGGCGCCGCGGATGGAGCAGAACGCCGTGATCTGGGCGATCACCCTCGCCGTGGTCTTCGCCTTCGCCGTCACGCTTGCTGACGAGAAGCTGGGCCGGAACAGGCTCGGCGGCATCGCCCGCAGTGTGGTCTTCGTGCTGGTGCCGCCGCTGGCACTGATCTTCCTCGTGCTCGGCACCATCTTCCTCGGCATCGCCACGCCCACCGAAGGCGGCGCCATGGGAGCCGTTGGCGCGCTCGCACTGGCGCTGGCGCGGCGCAGGCTTGGGTTCCGACAGCTCAGCGACGCGCTCGACGCGACCGCGCGATTGTCGTGCTTCGTGGTCTTCGTGCTGATCGGCAGCCGCATCTTCTCGCTCACCTTCTACGGCATCAACGGCCATGTCTGGGTCGAACACCTGTTCCTCGGCCTTCCCGGGGGTGCTGCCGGTTTCCTTCTCGCGGTCAACCTGCTGGTCTTCGTGCTCGGCTGCTTCGTCGATTTCTTCGAGATTGCCTTCATCGTGGTGCCGCTGCTGGCCCCGGTGGCGGCCAAGCTGGGGATCGACCTCGTGTGGTTCGGGGTCATCCTCGGCATGAACCTGCAGACCAGCTTCCTCACCCCGCCCTTCGGCTTCGCGCTGTTCTACATGCGCTCGGTCGCGCCGTCAGAGCCCTTCGCCGACAAGCTGACGGGCCGCACCATCGCCGGCGTGAGCACCGCCGACATCTACAGGGGCGCGCTGTCCTTCATCATCCTGCAGGTCATCATGATCGGCGTGGTGGTGGCCTTCCCGAGCCTGGCCATTCCCGCCAAGACGCCCGAGATCAACCCCGCGACCATCGACATCGTGGTTCCGCAGGCCGCACCCGACGGCAGCGGCGGAGGTGATGGCGGCGTGCCGCCGCCGCCATCCTTCAACTAGCTCTCAGAGCTGCTTCTTGCGCTGCTGCGACATCATGAAATTGTCGTAGGTCGCTTCCGAAACCTGCTCCCACAGGAAGGCATCGGAACGGAACGCGGCCATCGACTCATAGACCGTCTTGAAGGTCGCATTCTTGGCGCCGATCTCGGCATAGCTGTCCTTGGCGGCCTCGAAGCAGGCGGTCATCACGTCCTGCGGGAAGGGCCGCAACACGGCGCCGGCCGCGACGAGACGTTTCAGCGCCGGCGGATTCTTGTCGTCGTATTCGGCGAGCATGCTGACGTTGCAGTCGGCGCAGCCGGCCTTGACGATGGCCTGATACGACTTGGGCAGCGCGTTCCACTTGTCGAGGTTGACGAAGTGGTGGAGCATGGCGCCGCCTTCCCACCAGCCGGGGTAGTAATAATACTTCGCCACCTTGTAGAGGCCGAGCTTCTCGTCATCCGCGGGACCGACGAATTCGGTGGCGTCGATGGTGCCCTTTTCCAGGGCGGGATAGACGTCGGCGCCGGCCAGCTGCTGGGGCACCACGCCCAGTTTCGCGATGACGGCGCCACCGAAGCCTGCAATGCGGAACTTCAGGCCCTTGAGGTCGGCAACGGAATTGATCTCCTTGCGGAACCAGCCACCCATCTGCGCCCCGGTGTTGCCGGCCGGGAAGCCGATGAGATTGTGCGTGGCGTAGAAGCTGTTCATCAGGTCGATGCCGCCGCCGAAATAGGCCCAGGCATTCTGCTGGCGGGCGTTGAGGCCGAAGGGCACGGCGGTGCCGAAGGCGAAGGTCGGATCCTTGCCCCAGTAATAATAGCTTGCCGTCTGGCACATCTCGACCGAGCCCTTGCCGACCTCGTTGGCGGCTTCGAGTGCCGGGGCGATTTCGCCCGCCGGGAACACCTGGACCTGGAAATTGCCGTCCGTCGCCTCAGACACGAACTGGCTGAAGCGCTGGGCGCTGGCGTAAAGCACGTCCAGCGTCTTGGGGAAGCTCATGGTCATGCGCCACTTGATCTGCGGCTGCGACTGGGCGAGGGCGGGGGCGGCAAGTGCAGGGGTGGCAGCGGCGGCAAGTCCGGCCTTCCGGATGAAGTTGCGGCGATCCATGGATTTCCTCCGGGAGCTGGGGTGTGACGATTTGGGGGGCGGCAAGCCCGGTTCCATCATATTATCCCACTATACGGCAAGAATGATTGCCGGCAACGCCTTCCCGGGCGGGCAGCCGGCAGCACAGCAACGGCGAAATGGGAGCTAGGACATGCGGCGCATGCGCACGGAACGTGATTCGATCGGCGACATGGAAATTCCGGCGGAGGCCGACTACGGCATCCACACCGCGCGCGCGGTGGAAAACTTCCCGATCACCGGCATCACGCTTTCGAACTTTCCCGAATTCATCGAATCGCTCGCCATGGTCAAGAAGGCGGCCGCACTCGCCAACCGCGATTTCGGGCGGCTGTCGCCCGAGACCGCCGCAGCCATCGTGTCCGCCTGCGACCTGGTGATCGCCGGCGACGAGCACCACGACTTCGTGGTCGACATGCTGCAGGGCGGGGCGGGCACCTCCACCAACATGAACGCCAACGAGGTGATCGCCAACATTGCCTTGAAGCTGCTCGGCAAGCCGCGTGGCGACTATGCGACGATCAATCCGAACGATCACGTAAACCTGTCGCAGTCGACGAATGACGTCTACCCCACTGCCGTGCGGCTCACCGTGCTGCGCGCCTGCCCGGCCCTGATCGAGGAGCAGAAGCTGCTCGTCGAGGCGCTGATGGCCAAGGCGAAGGAGTTCGACGACGTCATCAAGGTCGGCCGCACCCAGCTGATGGATGCGGTGCCGATGCGGCTGGGCTCCGAGTTCCGCGCCTTCGCGGTGACCGTGGCGGAGGACATCGAGCGCCTGAAGGAATTCGCCAGCCTGCTGCGCGAGGTGAACCTGGGCGGCACCGCGATCGGCACCGGCATCAACACGCCGGAGGGCTATTCCGAACGCGTCATCCGCAACCTGGCGGAGATTTCCGGCGTGGCCATGGTGCCCGCGGCGGACCTGATCGAGGCCACTTCCGACCTTGGCGCCTTCGTCACCTTCTCGAGCGTGCTGAAGCGCATCGCGGTGAAGCTGTCGAAGATCTGCAACGACCTCCGCCTCCTGAACTCCGGACCACGCGCCGGCCTGGGCGAGATCAAGCTACCGGCCGTGCAGGCGGGCTCGTCGATCATGCCGGGCAAGGTGAACCCGGTGATCCCGGAAGTCGTCAACCAGATCGCCTATCAGGTGATCGGCAACGACCTCACCGTGACGATGGCGGCGGAAGCCGGGCAGTTGCAGCTCAATGCCATGGAGCCCGTCATCGTGCTCAACATCATGCAGTCGATGCGCATGCTGCTGAGGGGAATGGCGGTGCTGCGCGAGAAATGCATCATCGGCATCGAGGCCGACCGCGAGCGCTGCCAGGAACTGCTCGAAGGTTCGCTGGTCACGGTGACGGCGCTCAACCCCTATATCGGCTACAACGCGGCCAGCCGTGTCGCCAAGGAGGCGCTGAAGTCACGCCGTTCGATCCGCGACGTGGTGCTCGCCGAAGGGCTGATGACGGAGGCGCAGCTGCAGGAAGCCTTCTCCGTCGCCAACCTGCTCGGCCAGCGCTAGGACGGAAGCATCCGATCAAGATTGATTTCTGGCCCCCTTGCGGGGTGGGATCGAGGGTGGGGGCCCCCGGGCTCAGATATCCGAGTGTGGGAACTCGTGGCCCCCCACCCCTGCCCCTCCCCACAGGGGGGAGGGGAATCCTTGGGGCTTGTGTTGACTGCCCGCCGTTCTAGAGCCCCCATCGCAAAGCCGGGGTGTGCACCGGCGCGTCCCAGCCCTTGGTGATCTCGTCGTCGAGCAGGGTAACGGTGATCGAGCAGCCTGCCATGTCGAGCGAGGTGACATAGCTGCCGACGAGCGAGCGCACCGGCGTGATGCCATGCTTGGCCAGCTGCGCCCTCGCGGAATGATACATGAGGTAGAGCTCCATCGCCGGCGTGCCGCCGAAGCCATTGACGAAGAGAAGTACATTGCCCTTCGCATTGAGATCGCCGGCGATGGCGGCCACCATTTCCTCGGCGATCTCGTTGGCGCTGCGCAGCGCCACGCGGCGGCGGCCCGGCTCGCCATGGATGCCGACACCCATTTCCATTTCCGCAGGGCCGATGTCGAAGGTGGGTTTTCCGGCAGCGGGCACGGTGCAGCTGGTCAGCGCCACACCCATCGAGCGTGTCGCCTTGTTGACCTTGTCGCCGAGTGTCTTGAGGGTCTTGAGGTCAGCACCCCGTTCGGCGGCGGCGCCCACCACCTTTTCGACGACCAGCGTGCCGGCGACGCCGCGGCGGCCGGTGGTGTAGAGCGAGTTCTCGACGGCCACGTCGTCATCGGTGATGACGGTCTCGATGTCGCGGCCCGCCATCTCGCGCGCCATGTCGAAGTTCATGACGTCGCCTTCGTAGTTCTTGACGATGAACAGCACGCCCGCACCGGTGTCGACAGCCTCCGCCGCGGCGATCATCTGGTCGGGTGTGGGCGAGGTGAAGACCTGGCCCGGACAGGCGGCATCGAGCATGCCGTGACCGACGAAGCCCGCATGCAAGGGCTCGTGGCCGGAGCCGCCGCCCGACAGCAGCGCCACCTTGCCGGGCTTCAGCGTCTTGCGCTGCACGAACTTGTGTTCCGTACCCAGCGTGATGATGTCGCCATGCGCCGCCACGAAGCCGTCGAGGCTTTCGGTCAGCACGTTCGACACGTCGTTGATGAGCTTCTTCATCGCCGTTTCCCTTTCTCGCGATCATCCTCGATCAGCCTTGCGATGTCCCGCACGAAGGCGCTGACCAGCCCGTGCAGCTTTCGGTTCTTCGTTTCGTCGCCGAGGTCCGGCAAGTCGACTGTTGCCGCGGCTCGCACAGGCTTTTCCGCAAGCACTTTCCGCGGATGCGCGCGGGCATAGAGCCTTGTGAATTCCAGCCGTTCCGCGGCCGAGAAATGGCAGAGTTCGAAGATCTGCGGCAGATGGCTGGCCGGAATGGGGGTCGGATAGGCGGGGCTGGTGATCTGGCTCACGAAGCTGCGGTTCTTGGCGAGTGCGGTGGCCAGTCGCTGGCGCGTGCCCGAGGGGCGGCGGTCGATGATCGCCGCCAGCAGGCGCTTGTAGGCGGCAACCGCATCAGGGGGCGTCTGGCTCGCGGCGGTCTGTGCCATGTCAGAGCTCGGCAATTGCCGCCTTGAGGCGGGCGATGCGTGCCGGTGCGACCGAGAGCGAGGTAAGGCCAGCCTCGAGCAGCGCCGCGAGGTGCCTGGGCTCGCTCGCCATGTCGCCGCACAGGCTGACCGGGATGCCGGCCTCGCGGCCATGCTTCGCGACCTTCGTGATGAGCGCGAGCACGGCGGGATGCGACGGGTCGTTCAGCGCCGCCACGCGCGCATCGTCGCGCGAGGAGGCGGTGACATATTGCGTGAGGTCGTTGGAGCCGATGGAGAAGAAGGCCGCCGCGTCGAACAGTTCCGGCACGACCGCGACGGCAGGAACCTCGACCATGATGCCGAGCGGCGGCCTTGCACAGGCGATGCCCTGTGCCGTGAGTTCGGCCACGCAGGCGTCGAGCAGGGCGGCACTGCGCGCAAGTTCATCGGGCACCGTCACCATCGGCACCATGACCTTGAGGTTGCCGTGCACGGCAGCCCGCGCCAGCGCGCGCAGCTGGGTGCGGAACACGTCATCGCGGGCGAGCGTGAGGCGCACGCCGCGGAGGCCGAGGAAGGGGTTGGCCTCGCCATCAGGCGTCAGCCCGCGCACCGGCTTGTCGCCGCCGATGTCGAGCGTGCGGATGGTGACGGGCTTGCCCGCCCCCCACGTGACGAAGCGGCGATAGGCACGGTATTGCGTCTCCTCGTCGGGGAGCGGTGCGCCGTCGCGGAACAGGAATTCGGACCGCATGAGGCCGATGCCGTCGCAGGCGGCGGGATCGATGTGATCGAGCTCCGCGATGCCGGCGACATTGATGAGAATGTCGATCCGCGTTCCGGTACGCCGCGTCGCCGGGCGGAAGCGGAACTGCTCCTCGCTTGCGCGGGCGCGGGCGTGGGACTCGCGCGCGGCGTCGAAGTGTTTTCGCTGCTCGGCGTCGGGGTCGGCCTGAACGGTGCCGCTGCTGCCATCGACGGCGAGAGTCGTGATCGCCGACGGGAGTTCGCCGAGGCCGACCACCATCGGGATGCCGCGAGCACGGGCGAGCATGGCCACGTGGCTCGTCGTGCTGCCCTGCTGGAGTGCGATGGCGCCGCCCGCCGACCAGTCGGTCTCGAGGAAGGCGGTCGGCGCGATATCATCGCCCAGCAGCACGGACCCTGTCGTCGCGCCGGCGTCCTCTTCGCCCGCCAAATGGCGCAGCACGCGGTCGCGAATGTCGTGCAAGTCCGCCGCGCGGGCGCGGAAGTAATCATCATCCGACGCCTCGTAGCCGGCGATCTCTCCGTCGAGTGCGCCGGCCCAGGCGACATGGGCCGCCGTTCCGCCGGCGATGGCGGAAATGGCCGGCGCGGCGAGCGCGTCATCCTCCAGCATCGCCAGCTGGAAGCCGAGAATATCCCGCGCCTCGCCCTCGACGCGCTCCATCAGGCCCGCGAGATCGGCGACGGCGGCAGAAATGGCATCGTGAAGGGCGCCACGTTCTGCGTTCGCGTCACCAGTGCCTTGGCGCTCGGCTCGCGCAGATCCAAGCCGCCGCACCGGGCCGAGGAACAGCCCGTCCGAGGCCGAGATGCCCTTGTGGCTAGTGCCCATCGCCCGCTTCGTCGAAGTCGCGGCGCACAAGGCCGACCACCGCATCGACGGCGGCCTGCGCATCGGCACCTGCGGCGCGCACGAACAGGGTGGAGTTCTGCTTCGCCTTCATCGCCATGACCTTGACGATGCTCTTGGCATCGATCCACGGGCCGTCCGCCGCGCCGGCGATCTCGAGCGTCGCCGCGAAGCCCTTGGCGAGCTTGGTGAGCTTCACCGAGGGCCTGGCATGCAGGCCCACGTCATGGGTGATGACCACCGATCCATTCACCGTGTCGCTCATTGCGGGGAAAGCTCCTCTGCGGTGCGCTTCACCTCGGCAAGAGAGCCGCCACCCCAGGCCTCGGTGGCGGCCATCACCGCGCCCTCGACCACGGGGGCGTTGCAGATGACGATCTTCTTCTGCCTGTCCTCGGGCAGCATCTCGATCGCCATCTCGCTGTTGGTTTCAGCGCCCCCGAGATCGACGAGAATGGCGATTCCATCCTCCGACCAGGCGGCATCGATGGCGCTGAGGATCTTCTCGACACTGGTGCCGAGCCCGCCATCCGGGTTGCCGCCGCAAAAGCCGAGCGGCACGTCGTTGCCCACCATCTGCCGCACCATGTCGGCGGCACCTTTCGCCACATCGGGCGAATGCGACACGATGACGATGCCCACGGTCATGATTTGCCCTCCAGCACGTCGCACACGGCGGTGATCATGATCTCGCTCGAACGCGCGCCCGGGTCCATGTGGCCGATGGAGCGCTCGCCGAGGAAGGAGGCGCGGCCGCGGATCGCCTTCAGGGGAATCGTCGCCCTGGCGCTTTCCGATGCCAACGCGCGCACGCTGTCGAAGCTGGCGGCGCCGGTTTCGAGATGGCTGGCGACGGGGCCCAGCACGTCCAGCATGGTCTTGTTGCCGATCTCCGCCTTGCCGCGCGCCTTGAGCGCCGTGACGGCGGCCTGCAGGGCCCTGCCGATGTCCGCGAGGGTGGGGTCCTCTGGAAGTTCCTTGCCGAGCGTCATGAACAGCGTGCCGTAGAGCGGGCCCGAGGCGCCGCCCACCTTCATCACCAGCGTCATGCCGACCGTCTTCAGCGCTTCGTTGGCAGGCTTGGCGAGGATGTTGGCCCTCTCCGCCTGTACCGCCTCGAAGCCGCGCTTCATGTTGAGGCCGTGGTCGGCATCGCCGATGGCGGAGTCGAGGTCGGTCAGTTCGTCCGCCGCCGCGATGATGCGGGCGGAGAGCCGGTCGAGCAGCGAGTCGAGGGGAAGCGCCATCGGGCCTTGGTCCTCTGTTTAGTGAATGTGTTTACTGAACATGAAATAACTAAACACGCAAGCCAGCCGTCTCGCGCCTGCGAAGAAGACGTTTGCGGGCGAAGCCCTCACCTTTTCCGGGAATTCCCGCTAGACTGCTGCCAACCTGATTCTCCCGGACGCCGGATGAAACGACTCTTCGCCGCCATCGCCCTGTTCCTCTGGATCCAGCCGGCCCATGCGGGAACGCTGGCCCAGGGTCTTTCCGCCTATCGCGTCGGCAATTACGGTGAGGCCGTGGCCCTGATCGAGCCGCTGGCGCAGCGGGGTGAACCCTTTGCCGAATACAGCCTCGCGGTGATGTATGACAACGGCTTCGGCGTGCCGCGCAATTTCGCGCTGGCGCTGATGTGGTACAAGCGTGCGGGCTTCCAGGGGCTGGCCGACGCGCAATACATGGCCGGGCGCTTCTACGGCAATGGCCGCGGCGTCAGGCAGGATCCGGCGGCGGCCCTGTTCTGGTTCGAACTCGCCGCGGCGGGCGGCCACCCGCTGGCGCCGCTGCTGCGCGACCAGCACTACAACCAGCTGAAGGAAGCGGTGCGCCAGCGCGTCGCCGCCGATGCCACGCAATGGCAGGCCGAGCATCCGGTGCAGATGAGCTGCAAGTGGCGGAGTTGCATCTATCCGACCTGGACCATGCGCCCGGTCTGGACCATCCTCGGCGAAGACCAGTTTTACCCTTAGGTCGCGCCCGCAGGCTTCAGCGGACCGTCGGGTCCGAAATGCCGGGGGTAGAGATAGCTGGCGCAGGTCCAGGCGGTCATCTTGGCTTCCTGCTGGTCATAGGGGTTGATCATGGTCATCAGCTCGAGCCAAGTGCCCTCGATGGTGATGCGGATGAGCCTCGCGGCGCGCACCGGGTCGGTGGTGTAGCCGTGGACCCTGTTCATGTCCGCGCAGATCGCCTCGAACGTGGTGTTGTAGAGTTCGTCATTGGCGCCGCAGCGCGACTGATACAGCGGCCGGCTCTGGCTTTCGCCCCAGTAGGCGCACCATGAATAGAGCCGGCTGGGGCGGCAGACCGCCGGGTTGTAATCGGCGTCGACCAGCGCCGCCAGCCGCTGTTCGGGTGCGGGCCCCGCCGCCGCCAGCGCCGTCTGCCAGTTGTTGGCATATTCGTCCGAGATATAGTCGAGCGTCTCGGCGAGCAGCTTGTCCTTGGTCTCGAAGTGGAACAGCACCAGGCCATGCGACAGGCCGGCACGGCGGGCCACCTCGGTCAACGTGGTGCGCGACAGGCCGCATTCTGCTATGGTGCTGAGCGTGGCCTCGAACAATTGCGTGCGGCGTTCATCACGGCTGAGGGTACGCGGCGCGCGGGTGGGCGGGGCAGACACGGGTTCGGTCACGACAAGACTCGGTACATGCCCTTCTCCTACCCGATTGGCATGGAAGGGCAACGGTGAAGAAGTTGATTGACAGTTCAGTCAGTCAAATGGCACCCTGCCGTCCACCGGCCCGCGGAATGACAGCTGAAGGAGCCGGGGAGACCTGAATGGGACTGGAACGCCACCCGCTTTCGCCGCGCCTCGATCATTGCCCGCAAGGGCTACCGCGCGAAGCCTACGTCGATTCCGCCTGGTTCGACCGCGAGATGGCCACGATCTTCACCCGGCAGTGGGTCATGGTGGGCAGGCTGGCCGATTTCACCCCCGGGCGCATGCGGCGCGTGCAGGTGGGCGCGGCACCCGTCATCGTTGCCCGCAGCGCCGACGGCAGTGTTGCCGCCTATCACAACAGCTGCCCGCATCGCGGTTCGGAACTCTGCCGTGCGGCGGAAGAGCCGCTGGGCAAGCTGATCCGCTGCCCCTACCACGCCTTTTCCTTCGCCGCCGCCGATGGCGCACTGGTGGCCACCGGCCACGCCGTGCCCACGCCTGACTTCGACCGCGCCGCCCACGGCCTGAAACGCGTCCAGTGCCGCGACTGGAACGGCTTCCTGTTCCTCAACTTCAGCCCGGAACCGGGCGCGCTCACCGCCGACACCGGCCTCGACGCGCTCGATAACTGGCCGATGGCGAGCCTCCTCACCGGCAATCACTGGGAAGTGGAGATCGCCTGCAACTGGAAGACCTTCTGGGAGAATTATTCGGAATGCCTGCACTGCCCGGGCATTCACCCGGAGCTCTGCGACATGGTGCCGATCTACGGCAAGGGCATCATGGGCCCGTCGGAGGCGCTGGGCTGGACGCCGGGCGGGGCGCAAGGTTCCAACCTCCGCAGCGGTGCCGAAACCTGGACGCTGAGCGGCAAGCCCTGCGGCCCGGTTTTTCCAGGCCTCTCGGAAGCGGAGCGCATCGCGGGCTACAGTTTCGTCACGCTGTGGCCCTCGACCTACGTCGTGGCGCATGTCGACTATGTGCGGTCGGTGCGCATCGCGCCGATGGCGCCGGAGCGCACGCGCCTCACTGCCGAATGGCATTTTCCGGCCGAGACCCTGGCGCAGCCGGGCTTCGATGCCGCCACTGTCGCGGGTTTCGCCAAGATCGTGATGGAACAGGACGGCGCGGCTGCCGAAATGAACCAGGCGGGCATGCGTTCGCCCGCCTTCCGGGCGGCGCGCCTGATGCCCGAGGAATATGAGATCCACCGCTTTCACAAATGGGTGCTGGACAAGATGGAGACGCCCGCATGACCGAACTCCCGTATGAAACCATTGCCGTGCCGAATGACTGGAACCGCCGCGGCCTGCCGGCCTGGACCTATCATTCTCCTGCCTTGTTCGAGCTCGAGCGCGAGAAGCTGTTCCTCACCCATTGGCAGGTGGTCGGCCATGTGAGCGACGTTCCTGCGACGGGAGACTGGCTGGCCTTCGACCTCTTGGGCGAGCGCGCCATGGTCATGCGCGGCAATGACGGCGTGGTCCGCGCCTTTCACAATCTCTGCCGCCATCGCGGCGCGCGCGTGGTGGATGGCGAGAAGGGGCATTGCCGCGGGGCGATCGTCTGCCCCTTTCACGGCTGGGTCTACAATCTCGACGGCAGCCTGCGCGGCGCAGCGCGTCCCTCGAGCTTCGGCGAGATGAAGCGCGAGGACTTCGGCCTGAAGCCGATCGAGATGGAGATCTTCCACGGCTTCATCTTCCTGCGCTTCCGCGCCGGCCCGCAGCCGTCGGTGGCGGAGCTGCTTGCCCCCTATGGCGCCGATTTCGCGGCCTATGGCATCGACCGGCTGCTGCCCTGCAAGAACCCCGAATGGACCGTCGAACTGCCGGTGAACTGGAAGTCGGTGCGCGACGTCGACAACGAGGGCTACCACGTGGCCCTTGCCCACCCCAGCCTGCAGGAACTCTACGGCCGCACCTACCGCGATCTCCATCTCGACAACAACCTGTCGATCTCCATCGGCTGGTTCGACGAGGGGGCTGCGAGAAGCTGGTCGGTGCGGAACTACGCCCGCATCTCGCCGCCGCGCGACGACCTTCCCGCCCACCTGCAGAAGGCGTGGACTTATTATGGACTGTTCCCCAATGCGGTCATCGCCGTCACCCCGGAAGGCGCGCAGTTCTACCAGGACATTCCCGTCGCCCCGGGGCGCACGCTGGTGACCGGCCGCACCTATCGCTGGCCGAACGAATCCCGCGAGACGAAGCTCGCCCGCTACCTCGGCCACCGGATCGACCGGTTCACCTCGGCGGAGGACCAGCAACTCTCGGTCTGGTCGAATGAATCCATGAAATCGGACGCCTTCGAGGGCTTCCATCTTTCCGATCTCGAATACGGGCTGCGCCGTCACCACGACGGGTTGCGCCGGCTTATGCCGGTGATGACCCTGGCGGAAGCGCCGTCCGACAGCCGCCTGATCGCAGCCAACCAATAATTAATTTGCGGCCCGTCCAACTCGTTCTAGGCTGGTCGCAAGAATTGCAAATTCAAGGGAGAAACGGATGTCGATGAACCGCCGCCAGGCCCTCGCCGCTCTCGGAGCAGCTGCCGCCGGGCTTTCCATGCCCTATGTCCGCCGCGCTCGGGCCGCTTCGGGCACCGTGAACGTCTATAACTGGGCCGATTACATCGGCGAGGACACGGTCGCCAACTTCACCAAGGAGACCGGCGTGAAGGTCGTCTACGACCTCTATGCCAGCTCGGAGGAAATGGAGGCCAAGATGCTGGCCGGTTCCTCCGGCTATGACGTGGTGCTGCAGGCCGGCCTCAAGCTGCCGCAGATGATCAAGGCCAAGGTCTATCAGCCGCTCGACAAGTCGAAGCTGACGAACTGGGGCAATCTCGATCCCGAGATCCTGACGATCCTGCAGGGCTTCGACCCCGGCAACAGTTACGGCGTTCCCTATACCTGGGGTTCCGTCGGCTTCACCTACAACATGGACATGGTGAAGAAGCGCCTGCCCAATGCCGATCTCGAGAGCCTCGACACGATCTTCGATCCCGCCAACGCCGACAAGCTCAAGGACTGCGGCATCTCCATTCTCGACAGCCCGACCGACATCGGTCCGATGGTGATGAAGTGGCTGGGGATCGACCCCAACAAGGCGGGCCCCGACGACTACAAGAAGCTCGCCGCCGCCTTCGCCAAGATCCGTCCCGACATCTCGACCTTCGACAATTCGAACTACCTCACCACGCTGCCCAATGGCGAGGTCTGCGCCGTCAACAGCTGGTCGGGCGACTACAGTGTCGCCAAGAAGCGCGCCGCCGATGCGGGCATCAAGATCGACCTCGCCTATTTCGTGCCGAAGACCGGCGCACCGGCCTGGTTCGACACATGGGCGATCCCGAGCGATTCGAAGAACCTCGAGAATGCCTATCTCTTCCTCAACTACCTGCTGCGTCCCGAGGTGATCGCCGCCTGCACCAACTTCATCGGCTATGCCAATGCCAACAAGGCGGCAACGCCGCTGGTCGATCCGGCCACGGTCAACAACCCGGCCATCTACCCCGACGCGGCAACGCGGGCCCGGCTGTTCACGCTCGCGCCACCGACGCCCGAGCAGGAAGAGGCGCTGACCCGCACCTGGACCGAGATCAAGACGGGCGGCTGACATCATGGCGGCAGCGGAGCCCTTCCTGCGAATCGAGAACATCTCCAAGTCCTTCGGCACATTCCAGGCGGTGCGCAACGTGTCGCTCAATGTCGAGAAGGGCGAGATCTTCTCCCTCCTCGGGGGCTCCGGCTGCGGCAAGACCACGCTGCTGCGCATGCTCGCCGGCTTCGAGGAGCCGAGCGGCGGCAAGATCTATCTCGATGGCCGCGACATGACGGGCGTCGCCCCCTGGGACCGGCCGGTCCACATGATGTTCCAGTCCTATGCCCTGTTCCCGCACATGACTGTCGAGAAGAACATTGGCTATGGCCTGAAACACGAGAAGCTGAGCCCGCAGCAGAAGGCCGACCGGGTGCGCGAGATGCTGGAACTGGTGCAGCTTGTGCCGTACGCCACCCGCAAGCCGCACCAGATTTCCGGCGGCCAGCGCCAGCGCGTGGCACTGGCGCGCGCCCTCGCCCGGCAACCCAAGCTGCTGCTCCTCGACGAGCCGCTCGCCGCCCTCGACAAGAAGCTCCGCGAACGCACCCAGTTCGAGCTGATGGCGATCCAGGCGCGGACCGGCGTCACCTTCATCGTGGTCACCCATGACCAGGAAGAGGCCATGACCCTGTCCGACCGGATCGCCGTGATGGACAAGGGCGAGGTCAAGCAGGTCGGCAGCCCGGGCGACATCTATGAGTTCCCCAACAGCCGCTTCGTCGCCGATTTCATCGGCTCGATCACGTCGTTTCCCGCCACCATCCTCGCCCGGTCCGAGGCCCAGCTGCGCCTGTCGGTTCCAGCCCTTGGCGGCGACGTCGTGGCGCGCGACGTGCCGGGCCTGTCGGAAGGACAGGACGCCACGGTGTCGATCCGCCCCGAGAAGCTGCACATTTCGCGTGACCGTCCGGAAGGCGCCAACGCCTTTCCGGGCAAGGTGAAGGACCTTGCCTATTTCGGCAAGGACAGCCTCTACCGCGTGGTGCTCAGCTCCGGGGCGCTGGTGCAGGCGCATGCGGTGAATGCCAGCCGCGGCGGCGAAGCCTCGCGCGCCCCCGGCTGGGACGACCAGGTGTGGATTTCCTTCGACCCGGCTTCGGCCATCGTGCTGGCGGAGTAAATGATGGACCGCAAGCGGCTGGCGCTGTGGTTCGACCGGAAGGGCTGGTCCGACATCCTCATCCTGGCGCCCTATGTGTGGCTGCTGCTGTTCTTCCTCCTGCCCTTCATCATCGTCGTGGGAATGAGCGTCGGCACCAAGACGCCGACGGCGCCGCCCATTTCCTTCGGCGGCGACTATCCGCTGATCAACCTGCAGGGCTATGTGCGCACGGTGGCGGACAGCCTGTATTTCCGCGCCTTCATCACCTCGCTGGTGAGTGCGGGCATCGCCACCGTTCTCTGTCTTCTGATCGGCTATCCGATGGCGCTGGGCCTCACCCGCGTGTCGCGCAGCTGGCGCAACATCCTGCTCATGCTGGTGATCCTGCCGTTCTGGACGTCCTTCCTGCTGCGCGTCTATGCCTGGATGGGGCTGATGGGCAAGTCGAGCTGGTTCAATGCCGGCCTCACCAGCCTGTGGAACGACATCGTGCCGGCAAGCTGGGCGGTGGAGTTCGTGCCAATGATGCACAGCAACTTCGCCGTCGTGCTGGTCATGGTCTACACCTACCTGCCCTTCATGATCCTGCCGCTCTATGCCAGCCTCGAGCGGCTCGATCCCACGCTGGACGAGGCTGCCCTCGATCTCGGCTCCAAGCCGTGGCAGGTGTTTCTCGACGTGACCCTGCCGCAGAGCATTCCCGGCATCATCGCCGGCGGCATGCTGGTGTTCATTCCGGCGGCGGGCGAGCTGGTGATCCCGACGCTGGTGGGCGATGCCTCAAGCCCGATGATCGGGAGGGTGATCTCCGACCAATTCTCCGCCGCGCGCGACTGGCCGATGGCATCCGCCATCGCCGTGGTGCTGCTGGTGCTGATGGTGGGCCCGGCGGTGCTCTACAGCCACTTCCAGGCCAAGGCGGAGGGCTCCAAGTGAAGCGCCGTCACACCTTCCTCGTCTCGATGTTGGCGTTCGGCTTCGCCTTCTTCTACATCCCGATCCTGTCGATGATCGTCTATTCCTTCAACGAGTCGCGGCTGGCGAGCGTGTGGGGCGGCTTCTCGACCAAATGGTATGTCTCGCTGTTCTCCAACAAGCAGGTGATCGACGCGCTGATGCTGTCGCTGGAAATCGCCTTCGTGTCGGCCTGCGTGGCCACCATCCTCGGCACCATGGCGGGCATCGCGCTGGCGCGCTTCACCAAGTTCCGCGGGCGCCTGCTCTTCTCGGGCCTCGTCACCGCGCCCCTCATCATGCCCGAGGTGATCACCGGCATTTCCTCGCTGATGTTCTTCATCATGATGGCGCAGTGGATCGGCTGGCCCGAGCAGCGCGGCTTCTCCACCGTGACGCTGTCGCACATCACCTTCTCGATGGTCTTCGTCACGACCATCGTGCAGGCGCGCATGCTGCAGTCTGACCGCGCCATCGAGGAAGCGGCGATGGACCTGGGATCGAAGCCGTGGGAAGTGATGCGCGACGTGACGGTGCCGGTGATCTTTCCCGCCATCATGTCGGGCTGGCTGCTGGCCTTCACCATCTCGCTCGACGACGTGGTCATCACATCCTTCACCACGGGCCCCGGCAGCACCACCCTGCCGCTGCTGATCTGGTCCAAGGTCAAGCTCGGCGTGACGCCCGACATCAATGCACTGGCGACGCTGATGGTCAGCACCGTGGCGGTGGGCGTCGCCATCGCCGGCGTCGTCATGAACCGCGCCGAGCGCCGCCGCCAGCTCGACGAGCAGATGGCCTTCCGCGCCAATGGATGATCCGTTTCGCCTGCTGCACATGCCACTCGGCGTTCCGGGCTCGGGCCGGGTGCGCTATGGCGCCGCCATGCAGCTGTACCAGCTCGGCGTGCTGAGCGAGGCCCAGCTCGACGTCTATCGCGATGCCTCCCCGCATGACCGCCGCGATCCCGCCGCGATGCTGGCGGACCGCCGGCTGCAGCCCGTGCCGGTGCTCCCGCAGGCGCCGGCGGATTTGCTTCGGGCGCTGTTCGTGACGGCACAGGACTACCTGAGCGGCCTCGTCCACCCTGGCCAGGAAGAGGTGCGGGACGGCTTGCGGCGGTGTTCACCGCGTGAGCGTGTTCCTGAAGCCCGGCCGCACCCCGTCGCCGAGCGCTGGCTCGGGCCAGCGCTGGAGCAGGCGGCCCTGCTGCAGCCGTGCCTCGCCGCGGCCATCGCCGCGGCGGCGCCCCATCTCGCGTGGATCAGCTATGATGCCTATCCGCGCAAGGCGATCGGCGACAGCTTTGCCGAGGGCCATGCCTTCGCCCCCATCGCCGGCGGCGAGGCGCCGTTTGCGGCCGGGAATTTCGAACTGGGCCTGTTCCTGATCGCGCCCGGCGTCCTTTACCGCGATCATCGCCACCTGGCGCCGGAACTCTATGCGCCGCTGACCGGCCCCCACGGCTGGCGCTTCGCGCCTGACCGCCCACTGATCGTCAAGCCGGCCGGCGAGCCGGTGTGGAACCCCTCGCTGCAACCGCACCTGACGAAGGTCGGACGGCATCCCTTCCTCTGTCTCTTTGCCTGGACCCAGGACGTGACCGCGATCGCCGAGGTCATTCCGGCGGGGGACTGGCCCGCACTGGAAGCGGCCGTCATCGGCTGACCGGAAGTCGTCCGCTCACGATCCGGCGAAGCGCGCGCTCAGCCCGCCGTCGGCCCGCCAGTTGGCGCCGGTGACGAAGGAGGCTTCGTCCGACAGCAGGAAGGCCACGCAATTGGCGATCTCGGCGGGGGTTCCCATGCGGCCCATGGGGTGAACGTCCAGCACCTTCTGGCGCAGCGAAGGGTCGTTCTTCGCGAAGAATTCCGTCACCAGGAAGGTTTCAGTGTATCCGGGCGAGAGCGCGTTCACCCGGATCTGGTGCTTGCCCATGTCGAGCGCCAGCGAGCGGGTGAGGCCGACCAGGCCCGACTTCGCCGCGGCATAGGGGAAGAAGCCGGGATAGGTCATGTCGGCATGGATCGAGGCGATGTTGACGATGCTGCCGCGCTTGGCGGCGATCATGCCGGGCAGCACCTCGCGGGCCACCAGCCAGGCCGCCTTCAGATCGACTGCGAAGACGTCGTCCCAGTCCTGCTCGGTCATCGCCACGGGATCGGCATAGGAATTGCGCCCGGCATTGTTGACCAGACCTGTGACCGGGCCGAAGCGCTTGACCCCCTGGTCATGCACGCGGGCGATGTCGGCGGCAGAGGTCACGCTGCCGGCGCCGAAGTGGCAGCGGTCCTTCGCAGGGAGTGCGGCGAGCAGGGCGTCCCCGGCCTGGGCTTCGATGTCGATGAAGCTGACATTGGCGCCTTCGGCCAGCGCCTTCTCGACGATCGCCGCGCCGATGCCGCGGCTGCCGCCGGTGACGAGGATGTGCTGATCGTGAAGCCGGCCCGCCATCACCAGTCCGCCACGCTGCCGTCGTGCTGGTACCACTGCACCGGCTGGACCTCGGCGAAGGGATATTTCTTCGCTGCCTCGAAATTGATCTCGACGCCGATACCGGGCGCCATGCTGGGTTCCACATAGCCGCCGATGATGGGGGTCACGCCGGAGATGATCTCGTCACGCCACGGCACGTCGGAACGCATCACCTCCTGAATCAGGAAGTTGGGCGTGGCGAAGCCCAGGTGGATGTTCACCATGGTGGCGATCGGTCCCAGCGGATTATGCGGCGCCATGGACACGCCGAAGGCGTCGCACAGCGCCGCGATGCGCTTCACCTCGGTGAGGCCGCCGGCGTGGCAGACGTCGGGCTGGGCGACGGCGATCGCCTCGGCCTGCAGCAGGTGCAGGAACTCGTGGCGGTGGACGAGGCGCTCGCCCGCCGCGATCGGCACGCGGGTGGCGCGCGCCACGCGGGCGGTGCCGCGCCAGTCCTCGGGCTGGCAGGGCTCCTCGATGAAGAAGGGCCGGTAGGGCGCCAGCACCTCGGCATACTGGATGGCCATGGCAGCCGTGGTGCGGCCGTGGAGGTCGACCATGATGTCCATGTCCGCGCCGCCACCCTCGCGCGCCGCGGCCATCAGGGCATCGGCCTCGCGCAGTGCGGCGCGGCCGTCGAGGGGCGCGGTCCTCCCGACGGCGAGGATCTTGACGGCGGTGAAGCCGTCGGCGCGCGACTGTGCGGCCTTCTCGCGGAAGGAGTCCGCGGCGGCGGAATTATAGACCGCGTCGGAGTTGCCGCCGCCCAGATGGTCGTACATGCGCAGCCGCTTGCGGCACAACCCGCCGAGCAGCTGCCACAGCGGAATTCCGAGGTGCTTGGCCTTGATGTCGTGCAGCGCCTGGTCGATGCCAGAGAGCGCCGACATGGTGACGATGCCCCCTTTGAAGAAGGGGTGGCGGAACATCACCTGCCAGAGGTGCTCGGTGTTGAGCGGGTCTTCGCCCACGACGAGCTGCGCCAGATCATCGATGGCGCCGGCGACGGCGCGGGTCTGGAACTCCAGCGTCGCCTCGCCCAGTCCATAGAGGCCGGGCACGTCGGTCTCGACCCGCACGAAGATCCAGTTCCTCAGCTTCGCATTGACCACGAAGCTCCTGACTGCGGTGATCTTCATGGCGTCAACGCCCGGTGATCGACTGCCGGCGGATGCGGCGCTCGATGATGGTCTGCAGCACCACCGAGACGACGATCACCAGTCCGAAGCAGAGCTGCGTGTAGAAGGCGTTGATGCCGGCCGACACGATGCCGGCGTTGATGGCGCCGATGATGTAGGAGGCGACGAAGGATCCGACGATCGAGCCCGTGCCCCCGAACACCGAGGTGCCACCGAGGAAGACCGAGGCGATGGTGTTGAGCAGGAAGCCGTCCCCCGTCGTCGGCCAGAAATAATAGCCGTAGATCGACGTCATGATGCCGGCGAGAACCGCGATGACACCGACCAGCGTGAAGGCCTTGGTCTTCACCCGCACCACGTCGACACCCATCAGCCGGGCACTCGTCGGGTTGTCTCCGACGAGGAAGACATGTGCCCCGAAGCGCGAGCGGTTGAGCAGCAGCCACAGCGCGATGCCGATGGCGATCATCCACAGGCTCTGCACCGGCACGCCCCACACCGGCTCGCGGAAGATGGTGTGGAGCGCCGGGTATTTGTCGGCTGTCAGCGGCACGCCGGTACCGTTCATCAGCACGAGTTCGAGGCCGCGGAACAGGAAGGAGGTGCCGATGGTGATCACCAGCGAGGGAATGTTCAGCCGCGCCACCAGCGTGCCGTTGATCCAGCCGCAGATGGCGCCCACCACGAAGGCCCCGGCGAGCGCGATGGGCCAGGGAATGCCGGCCTGCGCCAGCAGGCAGAAGGCTGCCGTGCCGAGCGCCATGATGGAAGGAAACGACAGGTCGATCTCGCCGGTGATGACGACGAAGGTGAGCGCCAGTGCGATGATGCCGAATTGCGGCGTGGTCTGCGCGAAGGCCTTGTAGATGTCGATGTTGGTGAACACGGCGGGTGCGGCGAGCACGAAGCCCAGCCACATGGCGAGCCCCACGCCGATGATGCCCAGCTGCGAGCCGTAGCGGCGCAGCCATGACGGCGGCGCCACGCGGTTGTCGGCAGGGCGGGCCTTCTGGGTCTCAGTCGACATGGCGTTCCCTCACTGCATCGAGCCGGTGCGGGCGACGTGGTAGAGCCGCTCGATCAGCTGGTCCATGGTGATCTGGCTCTTGTCGTAGACGCCGGCCACCTTGCCGCGGTCCAGCACGTAGAGCCTGTCCACCACCGGGTAGACGTGGAAGATGTTGTGGTCGATGAAGATCGCCGACTTGCCGGCCTTCTTGATGTTGCCGACGAAGTCGAGCGTCTTCTTCGTCTCGGTCAGCGAAAGGCCCATGGTGGGCTCGTCGAGGATGACGAGTTCGGCATCGAAATAGAGGGCACGCGTGATGGCGACACCCTGCTTCTCGCCCCCCGACATGGTGGTCACGATGTTGTCCGGGTGAACGGCGGCGGAGGTGAAGCCCATGTGCTCGCTCATCAGCCTTGCGCATTCGGAGCGCATGCGCTGCACGTCGAGCAGGCCCCAGGAGTTGCGCAGTTCGCGGCCCATGAACATGTTGCGCCAGATCGGCTGCTTCTCGCACAGGGCGCGTTCCTGGTAGACGGTCTCGATGCCGAGGCCGCGGGCCCGCGCCACCGACCAGTCGTCGATGCGCTGGCCCTTGAAGAAGATCTCGCCGCCCGAGTCGGGGCGGTGGAAGCCCATCACGGTCTTGACCAGCGTCGACTTGCCCGCGCCATTGTCGCCCAGCAGCCCGACGATTTCGCCGGGATGGACCTTGAAGTCGATCGCCGAGAGCGAGCGCACTTCGCCGAAGGTCTTCGACACGTTGCGGAGTTCGATCACCGGCACGGATGCGGTGCCGTTCGCCTGGGACATCGCCTGGGACATGGAGCCTCTTCAGGGTCGGGAATGAAGACGGCGGCCTCCGGGCGGAGGCCGCCGCGACAAGGCGTCAGCGGATCTCGACAGCGGCCAGCGGCGCCACGGCATCGACATTGGTCGAGTCGACGAAGGCGCCGGCGGTGTTGATGTTGAGGCCCGAGAAGCCGTACTTCTTGGTCAGGCAGATGTTGAGGATCGGGATATAGCCCTGCAGGAAGGGCTGCTGGTCGATGACCAGGTTCTGGTAGCCCTCCTTCACCGCCTGGGCGGTGTTGGGCGACATGTCGAAGCCCGCGAAATAGACCTGGCCCGGCTTCAGCGAGGCGGCCTTGGCATAGACACCGACGTTGGAGGTGAGGCCGCCATGGTCGGTCACCACCACCTTGATCCCGGGATTGGCGCCCATCACGCCCACGAAGGTGGCCGTGCCGGCATTCGGATCGGCGTTGGTGGCCGAGTCGATCTCCTGGTAGATCACCTTGGCGCCGGCCTTCTCGAAGGCGTCGATCACGCCCACCGTGCGCTGGCCGCGGTCGCCGCCCTGGCCCTTGAGGCCCCAGACGAAGACCTGGTCGCCCGCCTGCAGCTTGGCGCGCTTGGCGGCTTCGGAGCCCAGCGCGAAGCCGGCGTCGTAGTTGGGCGCACCCACATAGCCGAGGCCCTGGGCGGAATATTTCTTCTGGCTGTCGGGTAGGGCGGTGTTGAGGCTGGTGAAGATCGTGCCCTGGGCGAAGGCCTGGTCGACGATGGGCCCGGTGGCCGGTTCGCCGGCGAAGCCGTAGGTGGCGATGCCGTCGACCTTGGTGGCCACCGCCTGCTGGATCTGCTGCAGCA
>CAMFKI010000009.1 GCA_945957365.1 uncultured Alphaproteobacteria bacterium
ACATGTCCAGAAGTTCATTTTTTCCTTGCAAACGGGGCGGCATCCACAAAAGAGAATTAGGTAGTGATAGTCTCTGTCTCAGTAGAAATTCCGTCTTTCGATGCCACGACCCACGGTCGTGGTGCTGAAAAGGTTCTACGAAGGGAACTTCCCTTGACGTGGTTTGAGCCTAAGAACAACTCTGCGTAAGTGCACCATCAACTAACAGGGACTGCAAAAATGAAATCGATTGTTTCTCTCTTCCGCGCTCTTCACGCCGACGACAGCGGCGCCGCCTTCATCGAATACACCGCTCTTCTGGGCGTTATCCTTGCCGTCGGCCTTCTCGTGCTGACGAAGGTTGGCAACTGGGCCACCACCCAGTGGTCGACCCTCTGCAGCGGCCTCGGCACGAATTGTAAGTAAGCAAACGTTTACGCCAATCTGCCGCGGCACCCGCCGCGGCAGCTTGGATTCTCGGACGCATCGACAACACGAAAACATCAACGAGTAGTCATACATGCTCCCCGTGCGGCTCGGCACCTTGATTATGCTTCTCGTTGCGCTGCTGTTCGGCAGCCTCGCGGTGTTCCTGGCAAAGACGTGGCTCGCCAACCAGCAAACGCCCGTCGTGCAGGTCGCACCGCCCCCTGAAAAGGTCCAGACGGAAACCATCGTCATCGCCAAGAAGGATCTGAACTTCGGCGAACCGCTCACGCCCGACGTGCTGAGCGAAATCGACTGGCCGAAGGGCTCGAGGCCCGATGGCTCGTTTTCCACCATTGCCGACATCAACAAGGATGGCGCCCGCGTGGTCCTGACCCCGATCAGCCCCAACGAACCCGTCCTGACCTGGAAGATTTCAGGCCCCGGCGCCCGTGCCAGCCTTTCGGCCCTGGTGGCCAAGGGCCAGCGCGCCGTCACCATTCGCATCAACGATACCTCGGGGATCGGCGGTTTCGTGCTGCCGGGCGACCGCGTCGACGTGCTCTACGCACGGAAGGGCGAGACGGCCAGCATCGACGTGCTGCTGCAGAACGTGCGCGTTCTTGCGATCAACCAGAACAACGACCAGAAGGGTTCCAACCCGATCGACGGCCGCACCGCGACCCTCGAGTTGAGCCCTGTCGATGCCGAAAAGCTGGCGCTGGCGCAGGCCACGGGTGACCTGTCCTTCACCCTGCGCGCCGCGGGCTCGCTCGATCCCGCTCCGGCGCGGCGGATCCTCGAAAGCGAACTCACCTCCGATGCCAATGTCTATCAGCCGGCCGATCCCACCGCGGTCGCTGCCCAGGCCGCACTTGCGCAGCGGATTGCCGACCTCGAGGCCAAGCTGAAGCAGGACGAGGCCAACCGCGCCCAGCAGATCGTCGTCGAAGCCAAGACCGCACCGGCTCCCGCACCCGCGGCCGCCGAACAGGCGATGCCCACCACTGCGCAGGTCACGATCTATCGCGGCCTGCAAGGTTCCGACTACACCGTTCCTCTGGACGCCAATAAATGATCAAATCCTTCTTCCGCCAGGTCTGCCCGAGGAATGTGGCTGCAACAGCCGTTGGGTCGGCGTTGGCAGTCCTGCTGCTCGTGGGCTGGCAAATGGAACGGCCCACCGGTGCGGCCGCGGCAACACTTCTGAAGATTTCGGCGGATGAGCGGGTGGCGCGCCTCAAGGTCGTCGCCGGTCATTCGGAGACCTTCCGTCTGACCGTGCCGTTCGGCGAGATCGTGGTCGGCGATCCCGAAACGGCCGATGTCAACGCACTCAGCGACCGCACGCTCTATGTGCTGGGCCGCAAGATCGGCACCACCAACGTCACGCTGTTCGACGAGAACAAGAATCTCCTTGCCGTTGTCGACGTGGAAGTGACCCATGACCTGAGCGGACTGAAGGAAGCATTGCAGCAGGCGATCCCCGGGTCCAACCTCAAGGTGCGCAGCATCAATGGCCGCGTGCTGCTCGAAGGCGAGGTGCCGAGCGCTCCGGCTGCGGCGAAGGCCATGACCATCGCACATGATTTCGCCGGCGATGAAGTCACCAACTCCTTCACCATCACCGCCAACCAGCAGGTGAACCTCGAAGTCCGCATGATCGAGGTGGCGCGCCAGGCCGGCAAGGAATTGGGTTTCAACTGGAACCTGACCAACAACGGCAACGGCTATGCCCAGGGCACGGGCGTGAACGGCTGGGCCCGGCAGGGCGCCGTGACAACGCCGGGCGTTGGACTGACCGCCGTTGCGGGCGCGCTGTCGGGTGTTTTGCCCTTCGGTTCGATCGTCGCCAACATCCTGCAGAACGGCACGTCGCCTGACCTCCTGATCTCCGCCCTGGAAGAGCGCAAGCTGGCCCGCCGCCTTGCCGAACCGAACCTGACGGCGCTGTCCGGCCAGGCCGCAAGCTTCCATGCGGGCGGCGAAGTGCCGGTGCAGACCTGTCAGGGCTCACTCGCCGACCAGACCTGTTCCGTCACCTACAAGGACTTCGGCGTCAAGCTCGACTTCACGCCCACGGTGATGGACGACGGCCTCATCAACCTTCAGATCAATCCCGAAGTCTCCGAAATCGACCCGTCGGTCAGCTATAACGGCAACCCCGGCTTCGTCACCCGCCGCGCCAACACCAGCGTCGAACTGCGCGACGGCCAGAGCTTCGCCATCGCCGGACTGCTGCAGTCCCTCAATGCCAAGGATGCGAGCCAGGTGCCGTGGGTCGGCGACGTGCCGATCATCGGCACGCTGTTCCGCTCCTCCGCCTTCCAGAAGAAGGAATCGGATCTCGTCATCATCGTGACGCCGCGCCTCGTCCGACCGGTCGGCACCGAACAGCAGCTGAAGGACCCGCTGAACGACGGGCTCGTCTCTTCGAACGACGCCGAGTTCTTCCTGCTTGGCCAGCAGGAGGTTTCGCGCAAGAGCCTCGACACCAAGTACAATCACGAATACGGCCACATCATCGACTTGCCACAGGTGAATTATGGCGCTCCTCAGAAATAGCCTTCTCACCGGCGCCCTTTCCGCCGCGCTTTCCGGCGCGCCGGCCATGGCCGACGGGATTCCGAACAACTACATCTACGACTACTCGGGCCACAGCGACTCGATCACCATCGGGCTGGGCGATGCGCCGATCTCGAACATCATCATCCAGCATCCGACGCCTTGGCCGTCCTACGTCAACAACACACGGATCAAGACTCCGAGCAGCCAGGGGATCAACGCCCTCGAGAACATGCTGGGCCAGTACATGCAGGGCGGCGGCAGGACGGTTTACTATGATCCGGACGGTTCGTCGGTCGGGACGGGTTCGACCAACAGCGGCGGTTCGAGCGCGGCATCGCCAAGTGCGGGTGTTTCGTCCGGCGGAATGTCGTCCGGTTCGGGCGCTAACTGAGGTGATGCGGCCGGGATGGGCAGGATCCGCCAGAGACTCTGCACGAGACACGGGCGAGGCCTCTTGAAGAGCCGCTGCGCGCCGTCGAACCCGGCATGGCGCTCAGCAATGCAAGCATTCCGTTTCCCCTCATCGCAGGCCTCGTTCTGTCCGCCGCGGGATGTGACGGGACGCAGGCTATCGAGGCTCATTCGGCCATCACGTCAGGCTCTCCCATGGAGCGTGTGACCGGTGTCCGCTAAGCGTGAAATTGGCATTGAGGAGGTAAGTGGCCGGAGCGTCGTGACGATGGTCTCCGGGCCGGCCCCTGTCAGCGCGACGGCGCAGGTGACGGGTCACCGCGGCTTCAAGGCGACATGGAGCGGCAGCTGACATGTTGCAGATCTTCAGCCGCTCCATCAGGTCAGCCAATCCCATCATGGGGATCGGCTTCGTCACGCAGAACGAGGAAATCGGCCAGCAGCTGAGGGAGTATGTCGCCCAGCGCGAAGGTGTCGATCTCAGCCTCATCGCGTCCTCCAAGGTGGTCCCGGGCTTCGATCCGCGCGGCATCAGCATCTTCGTCTATGATCTCGATTCGTCGAACGAGGCCTCGCAGCGCGAGTTCGAGCGCTTCATGAGCCAGCGTCCGCAGAGTCTCCCGGTGGTGGTGCTGTCACCGGCGCTGGGCGACGAGCTGATCCGCTGGCTGCTGCGGCTGCGCGTCGCCGACTGGCTCAAGGCGCCCCTGAGCGCCGGCGAGCTGATCGCCGCCTGCGGCCGCATCCTGAGCCAGAGCAGTACCGCCAAGTCCGACCTCAAATGCATGACCTTCATGGGCGCGCGCGGCGGCGTTGGCACGACATCGATCGCCATTCACGCCGCGCTGCTCACCGAGCGGCGCAGCAAGTCGCCGTCGATCACCACCTGCATCGTCGACCTCGACCTCACGGGCGGCGGCTGCGCGGAGTATCTCGATCTCAGGCCGTCCTGGGCGCTCGACGAGATCATCGCCAATCCGTCGCGCCTCGACCCGCACATGCTGGAGATCATGACCTCCAGCTACAAGGGCAAGGTCGACGTGCTCTCCGCCCAGCGCAAGTTCGGGGAGGCCTTCACCTTTGCTCCCGAAGTGATCACCCGCACGCTCGACATCGTCTCGCAGAGCCACCAGAACCTGATCGTCGACCTGCCGCGCCACGTGGAAAACTGGAGCGATGCGGTGATCCTGGGTTCAACCGACGTATTCGTCATCACCGATTTCTCGGTGCCGGGCCTCAAGGCGGCACGGCGCATGGTGAACGACCTCACGGCGCAATTCGGCGAACTTGTGAAGCCGAAGGTGATCGTCAACAAGTTCACCCGCTCGCTGTTCGGCACCGGCATTTCGGCCAGCGAGGTAAAGGATCTGCTGGGCGACGTTCTGGCCGGCCAGATTTCCGCCGACGACCGCCTGTTGCGGGAGTCGATCGACCGGGGCATCCCGACGATCGAGATCAAGCCGCGCAATCGCTTCGTTTCCGACCTGTCCAAGATTTTGGGGTACTGAGTATGGCCATCGGTCGATTCTCGATTTTGACCCGCAACACCAACGGCACCGTGCCGCCGCCGCAGGAAGCGCCGGCCGCCGAACCCGTGAAGGCGCCGGAGCCGGCGCTGCCGCCGGATTTCGATCCCGCCGTGCTGCGCCAGCGCCTGCTCGACGCCAAGCTGCGAATCCATGGCCGCATCATCGACGAGATCAACCTCGCCACCATCGAGAAGATCCCGCTCAAGGAATTGCGGCCGCAAATCCATGCGCTGGTGGCCCAGCATGTCGCCACCGAACGGCTGGTGCTGAACGCCACCGAATTCGAGCAGTTCGTCGACGACATCCTGAACGAGATGACGGGCCTCGGACCGATCGAGCCGCTGCTCAAGGACGATACCGTCAACGACATCCTGATCAACACCCACCGCCAGATCTATGTCGAACGCCGCGGCGTTCTCGAACTTTCGGATGCGCGCTTCAAGGACGAGGCGCATCTCTTGCGCATCATCAACAAGATCGTGTCCACCGTCGGCCGACGCGTCGACGAGAGCCAGCCGATGTGCGACGCCCGCCTGCTCGACGGCTCGCGCGTCAACGTCGCGATCAAGCCGGTGGCGGTGGATGGCCCGCTGGTCTCGATCCGCAAATTCTCCAAGCGCCCGTATTCGATGGAGAAGCTGGTCGAGAACAATGCGCTGTCACGCGAGATGGCGGCCGTGCTGGCCGCGGCGGTCAAGGGCCGCGTGACGGTTCTGGTGTCCGGCGGCACGGGCTCCGGCAAGACCACAATGCTCAACGCGCTGTCGAGCTACATCAGCCCGAAGGAACGCCTGATCACCATCGAGGACGCGGCCGAACTGCAGCTGCAGCAGCCGCATGTGGGCCGCATGGAAACCCGCCCGCCCAACATCGAGGGCAAGGGCGAGATACGCCAGCGCGAGCTCGTGAAAAACGCGCTGCGCATGCGTCCCGACCGCATCGTGGTGGGCGAGTGCCGCGGCGAGGAGGCCTTCGACATGCTGCAGGCCATGAACACCGGCCACGAAGGCTCGATGACGACGATCCACGCAAACACCACGCGTGACGCGCTGGGCCGGCTCGAGACGATGATCGGCATGGCCGGCTTCCCGATGACCATCCAGAGCCTGCGCAACCAGATCGCCTCGGCCATCCGCATGGTAATCCAGCTGCAGCGCATGAGCGACGGCAAGCGCCGGGTGGTGACGGTGAGCGAAGTGACCGGCATCGAGGGCGACGTGATCCAGATGCAGGAGATCTTCCGCTACAACCGCACCGGCACGCTGGAGGATGGCACCATCCAGGGCAGCTTCCAGGCCACCGGCGTGCGCCCCAAGTTCCTCGCGGACCTGGCGAGCCGGGGCATCACCGTGCCGTCCAGCTATTTCGATCCTTCGAAGGCGCAGTGACATGGACCCCGGCTATCTCATCAGGATGACCTTCTACGTCTGCACGGCGATGGCGGTCATCTTCCTCGCCGAGGCGCTCTATCTCGGGGTGATCGCACCCATGCGGTCGCGCCGCGCCATCAACCGGCGGCTGCGCATGCAGCACGACGTGTCGAGCGGCGAGCAGGCGATGCTGCGCCTCAAGTCGGACCGCGGCATCGATGACCGCAACCAGTCGGTCACCGGCGGGTTGCGGAAAATGCTGGTGCAGTCCGGACTTTCGGTGACGGTCGCACGCTTCCTGACCATCGTCGTGGCGCTCTGTGTCGTGCTGACGGCCCTTCTGGTGACCTTCACCACGCAGTCGCCGGTGATCTGCGCCGCCATCGGAATCGCCATCGGGTTCGGCATCCCCTTCCTGGTCGTGCGCTTCATCCGCAAGCGCCGGATGACGGCATTCGGCGCCCAGCTGCCCGACGCCCTGGACGTCGTGGTGCGCAGCCTGCGCAGCGGCCACCCCGTGCCCACCGCACTCACCCTGGTGGGCCGCGAGATGCCCGATCCCATCGGCACCGAATTCGGCCTCACCACCGACGAACTCACCTACGGCCTCGATCTTCCACGGGCGTTGCAGAACCTCGCCTCCCGCGTTGGCGTCGCCGACATGTCGTTGCTGGTGACCGCGGTGTCGCTGCAATAATCGGCTGGCGGCAATCTCGGCGAAGTCCTCGAAAATCTTTCCCGCGTGCTGCGCGAGCGCTTCCAGCTCAAGCGCAAGGTGCGGTCGCTCTCGGCCGAAGGCCGCTTCTCGGCCTATGGCCTCACCATCATGCCGATCGCCATCTTCTTCGCGATCTACCTTCCGAACCCCCATTACTATTCGGACGTGTGGCACGAACCCACGTTCCAGATCGTGATGGGCGGACTCATCGTCTGGAAGATCATCGGTGACCTGATGATCTACAAGATGATCAACTTCAAGTATTGATGGGGGACATGGACAGGATCACCGCATTCGTAACGTCACGCGGCGAATTCATGTTGCTGGCTGCGGTATTCCTTGCCGTCGCATCCCTGACGCTTGCCTTCGGCAGCATCACCTCGTCATGGTCCGGCGTGCGCCGGCGCGTCACGGCGTCGGGGCCGGCGGCACCCTCGGGGCCTGCCCCGGCGCAATCGGTGCTTCACAGCGCCGAGCCGGAATACCTGCGCGGCCTGGTTCCGACCGACGAGGCCAAGAAATCGGAACTCGTGAAGTTCCTCAATTCCTCGGGCTATTACGGCAATCGCGCACTGGTGCTGTTCCAGGCGAGCCGGCTGGGCGTTGCCCTGGTGTTCGGCGTTCTGACGGCGGCGCTGTTCGGGCGCCTCTACCCCGGCCAGCCCATCGCCTACACCATCCTTGCCTGCGTTGTGATGACCTTCATCGGCTACATGCTGCCGCGGGCCCTCGTCAGCGTGCGCCGTGACAAGCTGTTCGAGGAGCACCGTCAGGGCTTTCCGGACTTTCTCGATCTGCTGGTCATCTGCGTTGAAGCTGGTATCAGCGTCGATTCGGCGATGGACCGAATCAGCAAGGATCTCTCGCGTGATTATCCCTCGCTGTCCCGCAATCTCGGCTTCATGTCGCTGGAGCTGCGGGCCGGCAAGACAACGCGCGAGGCCCTGGAAAATCTCGGCATGAGACTGGGCATTCCAGAGGCGCTGTCGTTTGCGACACTCATCCGCCAGTCGGAGGAACTCGGCACGAGTCTCGTGCAGTCGTTGCGTGTTTACAGTGAGGAAATGCGGCAGAAGCGCATGGCACGGGCCGAGGAAAAGGCCTTTGCCCTGCCCGTGAAGCTGGTTCTGCCGCTCGGACTTTTCATCTTTCCGGTGGTGCTTGGGGTTACGCTGCTGCCGGTCGTGATCAAACTTTTTGCGGCGCTAGGGATATCGAAGGGACATTAAATGGGGACGAGGGCAACAACCGGCAGGGCATTGCGATGTTTCGCGCTGCTCGGCCTCTGCGTGGGCGTGACGGCATGCACTTCCCAGGCGAACCTGCTGCTGGCGGGGCCGGGCAACAAGCCTGGTCCCAAGGTCGAGGACGCGGCGTTCTTCCCGTCGGATGACTATCTCCGCATGGGCAAGGTCTATTTCCGCAACGAGAACTACGGCCTCGCCGCCGACAGCTACCAGAAGGCCGTCGAGGTCACGCCGAAGGATGCCGAGGCATGGCTGGGGCTGGCTGCAAGCTACGATCACTTGCGCCGCTTCGATCTTGCGGACCAGGCCTATGAACGCGCCCTGAAGCTGGGCGCGCAGAATGCGGTCATGCTCAACAACGCAGGCTATTCCCAGCTGCTCCGCGGCAATCTGGTGAGTGCGCGCAAGTTCCTGCTGAAGGCCTATGAACTCGAGCCTGACAACCCCTACATCCAGAACAACCTCCGGCTCCTCGGCGAGTCGGAAAAGAGTGTGAAACGCCCGGCCAACTGATGGCGAATGTCAGCGATCATCGACTGGTGAACGAACTCGTGGAACTCGTCCAGTTCGGTGACGACGCGCGCGCCGGGAAGGCAGCCAGGAATCGCGCCGCTGCAGCGCCGCGCCTTCGCATCTTCGACATCGTGCTGTGGAGCAGCGTTACGAATATCGTGCTTCTGGGCTGCTTTGCCGTGGGCTGGAATTTCGACGCGATCAAGGGCCGAGTCCTCGGCGTCAATGCTGCCTCCGCCGCGGCTGCGGCCGGCAAGAGCGACGACCCGCTGGCGCTTTCGCGTTATCAGCTTCAGGACAATGAACTCCTCACCCACGGCCCGCAGCGCCAGCTGAAGGGCCCGCTCGAGATCACGCTGGTGCCGTCGTCAGCACCGATTGCCACCGTGGCGGTTGCCGCCACGGATCCGGCTGCAGGCCAGGAGCAGGGCGATGGCCCGGGCGATATCGTCGTGGGGCCCGAAGATCCGACCGCGCAGCGTTCGAAGAGCCCCGTCCTGCGTATGGGCGACAAGGCGGGCGACGTCGAGATCGGCAGTTTCGAGACGGTGTCGCTGGCGGGCAGTTCGGCCGAATGCCTCGATACCGCCTACGGGCTGCTCGACGACATCGGCGCGCCACGCGACAAGCTCAAGGTGCTGGCCGAAAGCAAGGTCATCACGGTGGCCCGCATCTGTGCGGGCAACGGTTCGCTGATCGTCACCTGCCGGCTCGATCAGATCACCATCAGCCCGCGCCGACTGAAGCCGAACGAGAGCTGCACCGGCTGACGGGCAGTGTCGCGGCTCAGGCCGTCGGCACGCCGGGCTTCGGTGGTGGCTGTTGCGATGGCGCGCCGGGATTGGCCGGCGCGGCTTGCGGCACCTCGAGATGATCGACCACGGCGCGCAGGCTGATCTGGATCTCCGAATTCGGATGCCCGAGGCGCCGGCGCATTTCCACCGGCCTTCGGGAGAGGATGACCTCGGCGCGCGCACTCGGCAGCCGGTCCTTGGCCATGGTGGCGGCCTTGACGGCGGCAACGAAGATCTTCTTGCGGGTTTCGAGCGCGATCGGCACGCCGAGGATGGGGAACAGGAAGCGCTTCAGCTCGCGATACAGCAGGTTTTGAATGAAGCTCCGGCGGAAGCTGCCGCCGGTGTGCGCGAAGCGCAGGTCGTCGCCATGTTCGATGATGCGTTCGACGACGTCCTCCGGCAGGAAGGACTTGCCGATGTTGAGAAAGCCCAGGGCATTCTGGATGTCGACGTCGCCTCCCGCACCCCAGCCCTTCAGCAGCTCGTCATAGCCGCCGGCGCGATCGAAGGCACTGCGCTCGACCACCAGGAAGCCCTGAAGATTGTTGAGGCTGATCGCCGAAACCCGGCTGCGCAGGCGCTCCAATTGCAGTCCGGGTGGAAACTTGATCAGATTTCCGGGCTTCACGTTGTCGGCCAGCCAGGCGGCGCATCCGGCGCTCAGGATGATGTCGGCATCGACGAAGACCAGCCATTCGCCGGTGGCCGCGGCTGCGCCGATGTTGCGGGCTTCCCAGTTCGAAAAGTAGTCGCGGCCTTCGACCACCACCACACGCGCCTGCGGATAATGGGTCCGCACGAAGTCGGCCGTGCCTTCCGAACAGGTGAAGTCCACCACGATCACTTCGCAGTCGGGCTGCGAAACCATCGCCGGAAGGCTTTCCTTGAGGTGGGACAACCTGTTCTTGCAGGTGGTGACGATGCTGAATTTCATGACAGACGATTCCCGAAACTGTTGGCCATTGATACCGGAAAGCGCTTGCCACAGCCAACGGCGTCGAAAACCCGGCTCACATGAATTCAATTTTAAATAGCATTCATTTCCAATTTTCTGGCTTGAATGGATATCGCAATGGACCGGATCGAAAGCGCCGAGACTTTTCGGGCGAAATGATGCATGAGGTCGCGCCATGCCGCGCGGGGGATTCCGCCGGAGCCGCGGATTGTATATTCGCCCGGCCAGCGTAAAGTGAAACGGCGCGGCGCAGGTTCAGTTTGAAGGAGCATGAGTGGTGACGGGATCGAAGGCAGCACAACCGACTGGCAACAATCGCCCCGCAGCCGAAACTGCAGCGCCTGCCGCCGCGCCGGCGGGGGAAACCGTCATGTCGGTGCGCACCGCGCTCGACCGTGCCCTGAAGCTGTACAACAGCGGCCAGCTGCAGGCGGCTGAACGGCTTGTCGCGCAGGTCGTCGACAAGCGGCCGCGGCTGAGCGAGGCGCACAATCTGCATGCCGCGATTCTGGTGGGCTTGGGCAAGCGCGCGGAAGCCGCGAAGGCAATGACCAAAGCCACCCGCCTGTCGCCCAAGAACGCCCAGTATTTCTCGAACCTCGGGGAAATCGAACGCCAGCGCGGCAAGTCCCACGAGGCCTATGCGGCATTGCGCGAAGCCCTGCATCTCGAACCCCGGAACCCGCAGGCGCTGAACAATATCGGCATCGTGCACTATGACCGGAAGGAATTCGAAGAGGCGATCGCGAGCTACCGGAAGGCGCTGGAACTGCACAAGGCCTATCCCGAGGCCCACAACAACCTCGGCAACGCGCTCCGCGCCACCGGCAAGCTGGACGAGGCGATCGACCAGTATCAGAAGGCCATCATGCTGCGCGAGAATTATCCGGAGGCCTACAACAACATGGCATCCGTCCTGCGTGATCAAGGCCAGTTGCCCGAGGCGGAGCACGCCTACCGGAAGGCGATCAGCCAGCGCAAGGAATATGTCGAAGCCTACGTCAACCTCGCCGTGCTGCTCGACAGCAGCGATCGCGGCGACGAGTCGCTGCGGGTTCTCAGCGAAGCGCTGAAGATCAATTCCAATCATATCGGTACGCTGATCCAGGTCTCCCGTATCCAGCAGCGCAAGGGCAATTTCGAGCAGGCCGAGCAGGCGGCACACCTGGCGCTGAAGATCGATGCCAACAATGCGGAGGCCCACGCGGCGCTCGCCACCGTGCTGCATGAAACCGACCGCGTCGAGGAGGCCCTGCACGAATGCGAGGCGGCGCTGCGGCTGAAGCCCACCCTCATCGAAATGCAGTCGCTGTACGGCGTGTGTCTCAAGACGCTCAATCGCCTCGACGACGCGCGCGCCCAGTTCGAAAAGACGCTCGCCATGCTGCCGACGGCCTATGGCGTTTACGCCAATCTGGCGGACCTGCAGAAGTTCACGCGTGACAACAGCCATTTCCAGGCGATGGAAGCGGCTTTCGCCAATGCGCAGGATCCCGACAGCGAACGCTTGATGCCGCTGCACTTCGCCATCGGCAAGGCCTATGACGACATCGGCGACTACCAGAAGGCCATGGCGCATTTCAAGAAGGGCACGGCGCAGAAGCGCGCCAAGCTCAATTACGACGAGGCGCAGACGCTGGGCTTCATGGATGCCATCCGCGAGACCTTCACCGAAGACTTCATGAAGAACCCGCCCTATCCCGGCAAGTCGACCGATGTGCCGGTGTTCATCGTCGGCATGCCGCGTTCGGGCTCCACGCTGGTCGAGCAGGTGCTGTCCAATCACCCCGCGACCTTCGGTGCCGGCGAGATCAAGGAGTTCTCGCGCCAGCTCAACGCGCTGCGCAGCCGCTTCCCGGGGCTTCCGAAATATCCGCAGATGATGCTGAAGACGAGCCCCGCGCAGTACAATCTCCTGGCCGAGAATTATCTCGGCAAGCTGCTGGCGCTGTCGCCGCAGTCGGCGCGCATCACCGACAAGCTGCTTACCAACTATTACTTCGTCGGGCTGCTGCATGTGCTGTTCCCGAAGGCCAAGATCATCCACACGCGGCGCAACCCGGTGGACACCTGCCTCTCGGCCTATACCAAGCTGTTCAAGGACGACATGCCCCACAGCTACGACCTGGGCGAGCTCGGCCGCTACTACAAGAAATACGATGAGCTGATGGCGCACTGGGACAAGGTGCTGCCCGCCGGCGTGATGAAGACAGTGGTCTACGAGGAGGTCGTCGACGACCTGCCGAAGATGGCGCGCGAGCTCATCGCCTTCCTCGGGCTTCCGTGGGACGATGCCTGCCTGAATTTCCACGAATCATCGCGTCCGGTTAAGACGGCGAGCGTGGTTCAGGTCCGTCAGCCCGTCTATTCATCGTCGGTCGGGCGTTACAAGCGCTATGGCGACGAGCTGAAGCCGCTGATCGAGGCACTGGATTACCACGAATGAACACGGTGGATTCCGCTTGCGCGGGCCACCGATGACGGCCATCACCACATTCGCACCACATGAGGGAATACGAGGATGAGCACTACAAAGACCCTGGCCACGGCCGTGCTTGCGGCCGCAGCCGTGGCAGGCATGGCGCTTGGCGCACAGGCCGACACGCGCACCCAGAAGAGCTTCGGCGGCTGGCAGGTTGACTGCAACCAGCCCGACGGCGGCAAGGAGGCCTGCGTGCTGCAGTACTCGCTGGTGAACAAGAAGGACCGCCGGCCGATCTTCAGCTGGGCCATCGCGAAGGGCGACAAGGACGGCGACGTGAACAAGGCCGTGGTGCGGACGCCCACCGGCGTGCTGCTGTCGGAAGGCGTGAACATCGGCTTCGAAGGCGCCGACCCGGTGAAGATCAACTATCTCACCTGCGGGCCGCAGGCCTGCGTGGCGGAGTTCGATTTTACCGCCCAGTGGTCGAAGGCGCTGAGCGGCAACGACAAGGTGGTGGTCAATCTCAAGGCCGCCAATCAGAAGCCGGTGAAGTTTGAGATCGATCTCAAGCAGTTCAGCGATGCCTATGCCTATTTCAACAGCCAGATCGGCGGCAAGTAACCGTCTTCAGTCATTACGACCTGGTAAGAAGCCCGCGCCGAGCCGCGGGCTTCGCCTTTTTTCGGCCTGATTCCCTGCGCGGCGGCAAGATGTCCACAGGATGCACCGCAAGGCTGAATCTCTCCCCGAAAACCGCCAGTTTGGCCGTTAGGAAATCAGAAAGAAATTTTGTTTTGTTCTAGACGATTTTCGCCTTTGAATTGCGGAAGTCAATTTTAGTATTCGATAAAAAACCGTAAAATCAACATATTAGGACTTAAGGCCGGGGCAAAAGCCGGTGTTGCACCGATGCAACACGAAGCATTCCGGCTCGATTTTGCAATCCTTTTCTGTTGTCGGCATCGAAGGCTTCGCTTAGAACTACCGCTGGGGGAGCAGGTCCCAAAAAAACCCGGACCTGTTCCAATGGAAGTCATATTTTGCAGGGACAGACAACATGATCCGCCAGAAGAAGCTCGCTTTCGCGCTTGCCGGAGTGTCTTTCATCGCGCTTTCCGCTTCGGCGATGCCAGCGTTTGCAGCTGGAACGATTGTTTCAGGGCCGGGAGGCTCTTCCAGCTGGTCGGCCTCCGTCGATACACTTCCTGCCAATCGCGACTTCATCATCATCAACAATAACTACATCGTCTCTGGTGACGTGAACCTCGACGAGAATGTCGGCGGCGGCACCGGCACCCAGAACGACCACGGCTTCTATCTCGATAACGGCGCCCTTGTCGGCGGCAACGTCAATATCAGCGCTTACGTCACCGCAAACGTTACCACGACGTCCCCCACGAATGACGCGGGCACCAGCCTCGCTGCAGTGCTCGTCGATGACGGCGCGCAGGTGGGCGGCGCGATCATCAACCAAAGCAACGGCACCGTCCAGGCAACCGCCAGGGCAAATGCCCATGAGGATGCAACAGCGGCAGCCTTCGGCATCGCCACGCTTCTCGACGTCAACTCGAATGTGCAGAACCACGGCTACGTCTCGGCCCAGGCCTGGGCCACCGGCTATGACACCTCGCTGGCGATCGCCGGCGGCGTCGGCCAGGTCACGATGTACAACGAGACGACTGCCACCTTCTCGAACGACGGTTCGGTGAACGCCGTTTCCCACGCCAAGTCGGTGAACGGCAGCCAGGACAGCAGCACTGACACCGCGCTGTCCCTCGCCTTCGGCGTCGGCCAGCTTGCCCTCGGCAGCACGGTGGCGACCTACATCACCAACGCCTCGGCGGGCTACATCAACGCCCATGCCTATGGCACAGCCACCGGCACCGGCGACCAGAACTCCCTGGTCGCGGGCGTCGGCGTTGCGCAGGCAGCGCTCGGCGAGTTCAGCGCGACCGCCAGCCTGTTGAATCATGGCTCGATCTATGCCGAGGGCGACGCCTTCTCGAGCTCGACCGATCTCTACGGCGAGGCTGTTGCCCTTGGCGTCGGCGTGGGTGCGCTGCAGATCGCCGGAACCCTGTACGACGAGGCGACCGCCTCGATCACCAATGACGGCTTCATCGGTGGCGCCGCCCGGGCCTATGCAAGTGCCTATGACGCCGCGGCGAACGCCATCGGCGTCGGTTCGCTGCAGGTTGCAGGCTCCGTCTACGGGGTCGGCACCGTCTCGCTCGACAACTTGGCCGGCGGCACGGTCGTCGGTTATGGCTCCGCCGTTGCGCACGGCGCCTACGCGACGGCCGAATCCTATGTGATCGGCGCGGCGCAGATCGCGATCGGCGTGGGTGACGCTGCCGTCGCTGACATCAGCAACGATGGGAACATCCTGGCCTTTTCCTCTGCCTACAGCGCAGGAGAGTTCGCATCTGCGAATGCCGATGCTGCTGGCGTGAAGCAGCTCTCGATCAACATCCTCGACTCGGCCACGGCGTCCGTCGACAACTATGACGAAATTGCCGCCTTTGCCTTCGGTGCCGCAAACGGTTTTGTCGCCAACGCAAGTGCCGCCGCTACCGGCGTGGCGCAGTTCGCCGCCGGCCTTGGTCCGGTGTCTGACGAGTTGACCAACAATGGTCGGATTTATGCAGAGTCATGGGCTTACAGCACGGGCTTTGACGCTAGTGCGCATGCAGATGCACAGGGCGTCACGCAGTATGCCTTGAGCCTCGACAATGTAACTCTGTCGGCGAGCAACAACGAGTTCATCACCGCCGTCGCCCATGCCTCGGCGGGCTACAGTCCGACTGAGTATTCTGAAGCACAGGCTGACGCGACGGGCATCTTCCAGGGCTCCCTGACGCTCGATCTCGGCGGGCTGGGGCTGACCTCCATCACCTCGATCATCGGCTCGCAACCCGAACTTCCGGTCTCGATCGCCGGGTCTGCCGACGCTCTGGTCAACAACAACGGCTTCGTCGGTGCCTTTGCCTATGGCAGCGCGCACGCCTGGCTCGGCGCCACGGCCTATGCCGAGGCAGTGGGTGTCGAGCAGTCCTTCTACAACGTTGCCGGCAACTCGACCGCGACTATCGACAATGGTGGCGTCATCGTCGCCGAAGCCCGTGCGGTGGCTGCCACGTATGACAGCCTTCTGGGCACCTACGCAAATGCGACGGCTACGGGCGCCGATCAGACCGTGGCATCGCTGCTCGGCGGCAACGCAGCTGCGATCCTCGACAACACGAACTTCATTCTCGGCCATGCCGCGGCGTCTGCCTACGGCTCGACCAATGTCTATGCCAACGCCCACGGTGCGGGCGTCAGCCAGAGCGCTCAGACGTTCGCCGGTGGCGAAGCATCGACCAGCCTGATCAACAGCGGCACCATCGTCGGTGTGGCCGATGCCTATGCCGAGGCGGGATTCGACTTCGATGCCAACGCGCAGGCCGATGCGGTGGGTGTCGCCCAGAACGCCGACACGCTCGCCACCAGCATCGCGACGGCGCAGCTGACGAACAACCTCGGCCAGTACAGCTCGTCAGGCATCTTCGCCAGCGCCCATGCGTTCGCCACGGCGTACCTCGGCGACGCGACGGCTGGAGCGAATGCCGTTGGCGTGTATCAGGAAGCCTCGTCGGGGATCAACTATTCCGCCACGGCCATCATCACCAATGACGGCAACATCGTTGCCTTCGCGGCTGCAAATGCGACCGCGCTCTACGACGCCTCGGCCAACGCGGGCGCCTTCGGCATCGGCCAGTTCGCTTCGTCGCTCAGCGGCGCGGCTTCGGGCCAGATCGACAACAACCATAACGTCTACGCGACGGCCGAGAGCTACGCGGTCGGCGAAGACGAAGTCTACTCCACGGCAAGAGCCAGCGCGATCTATCAGCACGTCGAGTCGAACAATGACTCGGCGACCGCGACCCTGAACAACACCGGCAATCTGGCGGCCTTCGCCAGCGCCCAGGGCTGGTCGTATGACTCCTCCGCCTACGGCTACGCCACGGCCATCGGCGCCCAGCAGGTGGTCGACTCGGTGGTGAACGGCCTTGCGACGGGCACCGTCGACAACAGCGCCAATGGCGTCATCGTCGCGACCGCGACGGCTTGGGTGTGGGGTACGGACAAGGCCTATGCCAGCGCCAATGCCTTCGGTGTGGGCCAACTCGTTGGCGCGGGTCTCGACACCGCACTGGCCAGCCTGACCAACGATGGCGGGATTGCGGCTAGGGCCTATGCGACGGCGTCCAATGTCTATGACGTCGCCGAAACCGCCGATGCCTATGCCCACGCATCCGGCGTCTACCAGAGCGCCAGCTCGTTCCACGGCAACTCGACGGTCGAGCTGACCAATGGTTCGACCGGCATCATCCGGGCCGAAGCCTACGCCAATGCTTTCGGCTCAAGCGCCTACGCGGAGGCGGATGCCTTCGGCGTGAGCCAGGTGGCTTACGGCGCCGGGGCCAACAGCCTGGCCTCGATCACGGCCAACAATGAGCACGACATCACGGCGTTCGCTTATGCAAATGCCACCACTGGACACACCACCAATGGTGATGCGGAGGCCAACGCCCGCGCCGTCGGACTTTACCAATATGGGTCCAGCGCCGGCGAGTCGAGCCTTGCCGTAACCAATAGCGGCTACATCGGTGCTTCGGCCGTGGCCTATGCCTCCGCATCGTCGGAGGCGGACGTCAACGTCTTCGCGACCGGCGTCTCCCAGTTTGCCAGCAGCGACGCCGGCAGCAGCGACACATTCGACAACAGCGGAACCGTGCAGGCCTTCGCAAAGGGCTATGTCTTCGCCTCCAGCGAGGCAGCCGTGGTGGAAGCGGTCGCACAGTATGCGGGGGGTTTCGGGGATGTCGTTCTGGATGTGACGAACGAGACAGGCGCCCATATCACCGCCAATGCATTCGTCAACTCCAGGTCGGGCCAGGCCTTCGCGGTTGGCGCCTGGGAGGGGACTGACGAGTTCAGCACCCTGTCCGGCACCATCAACAACGCGGGCGTGATCCACGCCTCGGCCACCGCCCTTTACGGCGCCTCGGCTCAGGCAATCGGCGTCCTGGAAACGGGTGAGGGCAGCAACACCACCGTCCTGACCAACACCGGCGGCATCTTCGCCCTGGCGACCGCCCAGTACGGCTCTGATGCGCAGGCCACCGGCATTTCGATCTCCGGCGGTTCGGAACTGGTTCCGTTCATCAATAATCCGAACAGCGCGCCCATCGTCAACAACGACGGCGGCGTGATCGTCGCCCAGATCGATGTCAACGGCGACCAGTCGCGCGGCAATGCCATCAACACGCGGGGCTCGTTGAACAACTACGTTTACTTTGCCGAAGCCAACGGCCCGGTCGAGATCAACCTCATGGGTGGTGCGGCCGGCGATCTCGGCAAGGCCTACGTGATGTCGAACGACGGACTTGTGTCGGACGACGTCGAGGAGACCTTCGCGGGGCATGCCAACTACGGCTACATCTACGGCAACATCCAGCTGACCGAAGACGACACCGTGAACGTCTCGGAAGGCGCGACCATCTTCGACGGCCAGTTCAACGCTGGCGGCGATCTGGTCGGAACGCTGAACATCCAGGATGGCGGCACCCTGGTACTGGTCCAGAACCACGATCCGCTGGACCCGGAGTCGGGCGGCTACGTCGACAGCCTGAACATGTCGCCCAGCGGCACGCTCGCGGTCGAACTGACGCCTAGCCAGGCTTCGGGTGACTATCCGCAGCTCCACACCAACAGTGCCAATCTCGATGGCACCCTGCAGGTGGTCTACGACGCCGGGCTTTACAGCAACGAAGGCTACTACGCCGACGTCATCACCGGAAATGTCGCTGGCACCTTCGCCAATGTCACCGACAACCAGGTGCTGCTCGACACCACCGCGATCTACTACGACTCGCATGTCGACATCGGCTACGAGCGCGTTGCCTTCAACGCGGTCGAGGGCCTGACGACCAACCAGAAGAACGTCGGTGGTGCGATCGAGAAGGTCTATCCGGACATCGATCCGAACACTCCCTTCGGCGATCTGGTTGCCGACATGTTCACCCTCGATGCCGCAGACTACAAGAAGGAGCTCGATCAGCTCTCCGGCTCGCAGTATGCGAACCACCTGCAGTCCGTGCTCTGGTCGACCCGCGCAATCGATCGCGTGATCACCGAGCGCATGGAGTGCAAGGACGACACGAGCCACGACAAGATGGCCAGCAACGGCGACGCCACGGTTGGCAACAACACGATCGCGCCGACGGCCGACGTGATCAGCTCGACCGGTTGCTTCCATCCGGGCGAAGCCAACATCTGGATGAGCGGCTTCGGCCAGTGGAACAAGCTCTCGGGCGACCAGAACGCCCCGGGCTACGACGAGACGCAGTATGGCATCCTGTTCGGTGCCGACTACTCCTTCACCGACAGCCTGTTCTTCGGTGTCGCGGGCGGCTACTTCAACTCGAAGGGCGACTTCGACAACTGGGGTGGGGCGAACGGCGCATCGATCGACTATGATGGCCTGAACATCGCTGCCTACGGCGGTTACGATAACTCCACCTACTACCTGCGTGGCATCGTGGCCTACGGCAACTACTCGGGTGACGCGCACCGCTCGCTTGCGCTGGATGCTCCGAACACCGAGTACTCCACGCTCAAGGGCAACCCGGACTCGGATACCTGGTCGTTCTACGGTGAAACCGGCTATCGCTTCAATCTCTCCTCGGTCGGCCAGATCACGCCGTTCCTTGGTCTGAGCATCGCGACGGCCAACCTCGATGGCTTCACCGAGAAGGACCCGGACAACTCGGGTGCCGCGCTCAACGTGCACAGCTCGAATGCCAACTCTGTGGCCTCGGTGCTCGGTGCCCGGTTCACCGCCGACATGGCGATGGGCTCCGGCGTCTTCAGCCCGGTCCTCTCGGTGGCGTGGATGCACGAATTCGACGACACCCGCCAGGAGGTCAATATGTCCTTCGCCGGTGCGCCGTCGGGAGCGACCTTCACCTCGGTTGGCTCGAACGTGGCCCGCGACTCGGCCGTGGTCGATGCCGGCGCCAAGTTCCAGTTCAACGACGCTCTGGACGTTGGCCTCTACTACAATGGTCAGTTCAACACCGACTACACGTCGAACGGTGTGACCGCGACCCTCGGCTACAAGTTCTAAGCCAGGGCCTCGGCCGAACGACACGGACAAGGGCCTCCGCCGCGACCACGCTTCCGCAAGGAAGCTGGCGAGGCGGGGGCCCTCGGCTTTTGGGACGGTCGCCAGGAGCGACTTCGCATCCGCAACCGGCGACCGGGCCGCCGGTTCGACTTCGCGCCCGTCCGGACATGGGTATTCGGTCCGCCACGCCAGCAGGCGGACAGTTTTTCGGATGACCGTATCGAGATGAAAAGTCGGCGGTGCTCAGCCTGCTACTGGCTGATGCTGATTCCGACGGAGGATGACGAAGACGTTCCGGAACTCGTGGCGCGGATGGTACCCGAATTCACCACCGTCGACGATCCGCCCGTCATGGAGACGCCGGTGGTGCCGGTGATCGTCCCGTTGTTCACGACGGTGTTGTTGGAGCCGTTCACCGTCAGACCGGTCGTATTGCCGCCGGTAATCGTTCCCTGCACCACGGTGGTGGAGTTCGACTGATTGAGCGTCACGGGGCCGCTGTTTCCGAGAGGAGCCGACTGACTGCGGTTCTTGGCCAGGGCGGCATCCGGGAACAGCAGCAGAAGACACGAAACGAGAGCGAGATTCCTCATGCTGCATGGCTCCTTTTGAGGTTCGGAGATTAATCCCACTGAATCGCTGCGTCAAACAACCCCCGCGCGTCCACCGTGCTGCAAAACGACGAGAGGCGGAAGGCCGAGATCCTCTTCCTCGACGATGACCAACGGTCCCGCCGAAGCATCGAGGCCATAGATGCGGCAAAGCAGCGTGATCCACCGGTCGAAGCCATCGGCGTTGTCGGCATAGTCGGAAAACCGGGCCCGGTTGTCGGCGCAGAACAGAAGGGCGTTGGTCAGGCTTTCGCCGTCCCGCCCCTTGAAACTCTGCAGCTGGATACCGAATTCGCCGCCGACGCGCGACAGGGACCACCAGGCACAGAGATTGAACAACGAGTAGTGCAATGGATTCGTCCGCTCCACCTCCAGCGGCTGGATGGAGAACGGCCCGAGCTGCCGTCCGAGGCGAAGCGAGGCGTTGCGAATGAGCGTGAAGGACCGGTCGAACTCACCAGCGAAGAGGCCCACCGCGGTGAAGAGGACAGTGACCCAGGTCCCCACGTTGTTGCTCTGCAGCAGGCCCTTGGCCATGCTCCCGCTGGCTTCGCAGGAGAGGAAGAACTGCACATACCACTGACGCAGGCCGGCGATCTGGGTGGCTGACAATGCTCCTTCGCTGCCAAGAAGCGCAATGGCATAGGGCAGGAGCGACAGGCTCCAGAATTCCACCAGCCCGATGTGATTGATCTTCGATCGGCCGGGAATGACCTGGGCATAGTTCGCATTGGGGTTCATGCGGGTGGCCGGATCGAGCAGCCAGCGCGACAGCAGGTCGGCTGCGGCCATGAACATGTCCCTTCGGCCCATCAGCTTGCCGCACAGGCTCAAGCCATAGATTGCCCGCGTGGCCCGCCGCAGCGAAACCTTGTCGAAATAGCCCGACGCCGGATCATCAACGCTTCTCGTGTCCTGCGGGACGCCATCGAAGCGCTCGCCTGCATCCGACCAATAGGGCGCACGCGAAAGATAATCATGCCGGTCGCCGCTCGGGGGCAGGTTCAGCTTGTCCGTGACGAAGCGCGGAGGCAAGCCCAGCAGCGAATTTGCGAGCGTCTCGAGTGACCCGCCATCCCCCTGCACAGGCGGCAGGGGCATGACGAATTCCTTGTGATGCCTCCGGCGCTGCCGCGCGATGCCGAGATCGATGTTCGCCGAGCGCTGGGCCACGCCGACAAAGCGGCCCATGAATCTCTTGAAGCGGTTGGGTATCTCGTCAGGGACATGCGCTACCAGAGAGTCGAGCTGCGGCTCTCCCGATGGCAGCCGAATGAGAAACCCTGCGGATATGAACTTGTTCTTGTTTGGCGCGGGCAGCGGATCGATGCGATCCCAGCTCGCCGAGCGCCAGGTTTGCCAGGGACCTTCGACGCCCAGACGTTTCAGCAGGTCAACCTTGTTGCGGTTGCCGTATCTGAGCCGCTCGTCGAACAATTCGGTGGTCTGCCGGTGGAAGGCGATCTGGGGCTCTTCGCGATCGTTCAGCTCTCCGACCGGTTCGATCGCGTTCCAGTCAGCAGACCGCCGCAAGCCAAGCAGCGCGAAGCGCGCCTCCGGGTTCCGTTCGATACCCGACACGAAGTCTTCCCAGCCCTCGATCGTGAATATGACCCCACCGTCGAGGACGAGAGTCCAGTCGGCGGCGGCGCGCCCCAATTCAAGCGCCCGGTTGCGTGCATGGTTGATATTGATGAGGCATTGCGACTTGTGGCGCAGCATCCATTCGAGCTCGAGCGGCTTTTCCTTGGCGGCGATGTCCGCATCGCCCCGGGCCCGTCCGGCCATGGGAAGGCCGGTGACATCCAGGAAGGCGTCATAGTGCCTGCGCGCATCGAAGGGGATATCGATGATCGGCTCTCCCGCCGACGCGATGAGCTGGGTGATGGTTGCCTTTTCCCGCGGGTTGACCAGCCTGTTGACAACCCAGTTCCTGCGGCAGCCGGGAAATGCCGGCTCATGCTTGAGAACGTGCTCCACCGCACGCAGATTCTCGCCCAGTGCATGACGAGGCGGCAGGGAGTTGCCGATGATGCGGTACATCGCGAAGCTGGTCATAGAACTGGAAATCACTTCACTGCGGCGGACGCGTTGCTTGGTTCTTTGCTTTTGACAGCCATTCTCGCCGTTCCTCCACCGGATTGCAAAGACTTGCTGATGCAAACCGTTGAAGCCGGGCCTAGACCGATTGTTGTGGTGCCGAGTGCCAGCGCCTAAAAGGCTCTCCGGGCCACAGCATCGACGCTGCAGGTCTGACACTGTGGCCATCATTCGAAAGCGCTCACATGGTAACACGCAACACGCCCGATGGTGCCTCCTCTGCACCGCTCGATCTCACCGGAAATGCCGATGAGGGCGGTCTCGTCGGCCTGGCCTGCCTGATACTCCTCGGCGGAGCGCTCACCGGTCTTGTCACCGCCACGTTCAGGATGCTGCTCGACCGGGCCGAACAGCTGAGGGAGGTGCTGATCGCCGATGCTCACGGCCACTCGGTTGTCGGATTCTTCGCCGTGGCGGGGGCGACAGCGGTTCTGGCATTCCTCGCAGCCTTCATGGTGCGCCACTTTTCACCGCATGCCACGGGCAGTGGAATTCCCCATGTCGAGGCAGTGCTGCACGGAATCATCAGGCCTGCAGGAGCAGGCCTGGTACTGGTCAAGTTCGTAGGCGGCCTGAGTGCCATCGGTGCTGGCCTCGTGCTTGGCCGGGAAGGCCCGAGCGTGCAGATGGGTGCGATCATATCGCATGTGGTGGGGCGGGTGTTCCGCCGGACGCGGGCCGACTGCCGGGTTCTCCTGGCCGCCGGCGCGGGAGCAGGGTTGGCCACGGCCTTCAACGCCCCGATTGCCGGCGCCGTGTTCGTGCTCGAGGAACTCGTTCAACGCTTCGAACACCGCATCGCCATTGCAGCGCTCGGCGCGGCCGCCAGCGCCATTGCGGTGGCGCGGTTGTTGCTGGGAAACCAATTGGACTTTCAGGTCGCCGCCTATCCCGAGCCCGGCATGACCACCTGGCCACTGTTCATGGCGTTGGGCGGCGTCGCGGGTGTCGTCGCAGTGGGCTACAATCGCAGTATCCTCGGCGCCCTGGCCCTGGCCGACCGTGCCACGTACCTTCCGGCGGAAGTCCGCGCCGCCCTCGTCGGCGGACTGATTGGAACCGTTGCATGGTTCGCACCGGGACTCGTCGGCGGTGGCGACAACATTACCCAATCCATCTTGTCCGGCGGTGCCGTTCTGGCTCTCATGCCTGCTGTGTTCATGCTGCGCTTCGTGCTCGGTTCGGTGTCCTATGCAGCTGGAACACCCGGTGGCCTGTTTGCGCCCCTTCTAGTGCTCGGCACGCAAATTGGCTTCATGTTTGGTGCGCTGTGCGGGGCCGTCTTCCATGCAAATGTGCCCCCGGAGGCCTTTGCCGTGGTCGGCATGGCGGCATTCTTCGCGGGCGTCGTACGAGCCCCTCTGACCGGGATCATCCTTGTCGGAGAGATGACCGGAAGTTCCAGTCTGCTGGTGCCCACCGTCTTTGCGAGCTTCACGGCGATGATGGCGGCGACCTTGCTGCGCGACCGCCCCATCTATGAATCATTGCATGACCGCACCATCCGGCTCGAGGAACGACTTCAACGGCCGGCCGAAAGCTGATCCACGCAGATTGTTTCAGCGCAAAGTGGCCCTCCGCTCGATCCCGTAAATCCTCCTGGTCGGGTTTGAAGGGAGGGTTGAAATGGTGGGAATTGCATTCCTGGTACTTGTTGCCGTCGGAGGCGCCACACTTATCTACACTGCGTGGAAGAGCGATCTCGTGGACTGAACCAGTCTGCAGATCCGGGGTGCCGGTCAGTCGGCCACGATCGCCTCGGCCGCGTGACGCGACGACGAGCGCAGCGGCCGTTCCTTCATCCACAGGATGAAGACGAAAGCGACCGCAAAGCCGATGGCCGTGGCTGAGAAGATGGGCTGGAACCCGCCGGGCGGCATCGTGGCGCCGGCATGCAGCGTGGCTTCGCTGATGCCGGAGGCGTTGAGCAGCGCGCCGAAGATGGCCACGGTAACGGCACTTCCCAGCTGACGGAAAAAATTCATGGCCCCCGTGGCGGTGCCGAGCTGGTGCAGCTCCACGGCGTTCTGAATGGCGACCGTCGTGGTAGGGAGGACCGTGCCGAGCCCGATGCTGATCAATGCAAGCACGATTTCGAACGCGGTCAGCGGAAGCGCATCGGCCCATAGCGCCAGCACGAGTGCGCCGAGCGTCGCAACGCAGAGGCCGATCGCCGGGATGCGCTTGTAATGGACAATGCGCCCCATCAGCTGCCCGGCAATGGTTGCGCCAACCACCGTGCCCACCATCAGCGGAATGAGCCCGAGGCCGGACGCCGAAGTGCTCATGCCGCGCGCCGCCTGGAAATACACCGGCAGATAGATCGACAGCCCGATGTATGCACCCATGCCGCAGGCCGCGGCAACGGTGGCACGCGATACGACCTTGTTGCCGAGAATGGCAACGGGGATGAGCGGCTCGGGCGCGCGGCGGATGCGCCATACGAACGCCAGCCAAAGCGCCAGCGAAGCGCCGAAGAGGCCGAGAATCCGGGTCGACGTCCAAGCATAGTCGGTGCCGCCGTCATGCAGCGCCAGCATCAGCGTCACGGTGGCTGCAACGAGCAGCACGGCGCCGAGGATGTCGAGTTCATGCGGCCGGTCATGGCGTGGCAAGCGCTTCAGCGCCTTGTTGCTGATGAAGAAGGCAAAGGCGCCAAGCGGCACGTTGATCCAGAAAATCAGGGTCCAGTGCAGATGCTGTGTAAAGAAGCCGCCAAGGGTCGGGCCGAGCAGACTGGCGAGCAAGAATACGCTGGCAAAATAAATCTGGTACTTGCCGCGTTCCTTGGGTGCGACGATATCGGCGACAATCGTCTGGGCGAGCGAAATGAGGCCGCCACCCCCCAGACCCTGGATGGCGCGCGCGGCGATGAGCCATCCCATGGACGGCGCGAGCGCGCAGGCGATCGAACCCAGCACGAACACCGTGACGCCGAGTGACAGCGCGGTCCGGCGCCCCTTGATGTCGCTGTACTTGCCGTAGAGCGGCGTCACCGCGGTCGCGGTCAGGAGGTAGATGCTGGCCACCCAGGAGATGGCGCCGAAGTCGCCGAGGTCTCCGGCGATGGCCGGCAAGGCAGCGGCGATAATCGTCTGATCCAGCGCACCGAGAAACATCGCGACACCGACGCCGATTACGATCGTGCGAATATCGACATGGGACAACGGGGCAGACGTTTGGGAGCGGGCCATGATGATGCTCGAGCGGTAAATCCGCAGCTCTTCGGGAACGAATGATGAGAACGACTGAACAGACTCTTTAGTTCGGTGCGGCGCGCGCGCAAGCCTCGGCAGCCGCGCAAGGCGCCGGGCGGCTATGCGCGGTGAAACTGATCCGCTCCGACGGCAGCGTGATTTGGATGTTGCCGCGCTACTTCGCGGTCCGTCAGCGGATTGCGGCACGGCGGCAACCCAGCTTTTCAGATGCCTTTAAGATGCTGCGAAATAACGGGAATTCCTGTCCTCAAGGAGCTGGAACACCGTTGTCGTCGGACTGTCACACGAGCGGCGTAGCGCGGGCTTTTTCGCCGCTCAATGACGGATGCCACAGTTGAACGCCACTGCCGTTCCCGGCCTGATCTGTGCATTCGGTTTCGATGCAGGGGGCCGGGGCCGTCCCTTGCGGGAGGACGAGGTCGGAAACAAGCTTGCCGGCGACGACGAGTGGATGTGGATCCACCTCAATTTCTCGGACTGGCGCTGCCGGCGCTGGCTGACCCAGACCTTCGGTTTCCCGGGCACGCTGGCAGACGAAATCTGCGACCCGCCCCTGCGCCAGCATGTGAGCGCGTGGGAAGGAGTGCTGTTCGGCCACCTCGCGGACTTTCGTCATGAGTTCGATGCCGAATCGACGGATTTCGCCTGGTTGCACTTCGCGCTGGGCGTGCGCTTCCTGATCACCGGCCGGGTGAAGGCCGTGCGCTCGGCGGAGCGGCTGCGCCAGGTGATCACATCGGGCAACGTCTTCTCCGGTCCGGCAAGCCTGCTCTCCTATCTGCTTGCGCTCTATACCGACGTGCTCGATGCGTCCCTGCATCGTCTCTCGGATGAGCTCGAATTGATCGAAGACCACGTCCTCGACGAGCACCACCGCGGCGAGCGCAAACGGCTGATGGTGACGCGACGCGAAATCGCCCAGTTGCACCGTCACATGCGCTCGCTCCGCCGTGCCTTGCAGTTGGCGGAGCGGGCGAGCATTCCCACCCCTGAGGGGTTCGGCCTCACCGCTGCGCGGCTCAACAATCTCGATCAGGACTTCGCCGAACTCGAATCAAGGTCGCGCTTCTTCCACGACGAGATCGACGCCAAGCTGACGGCGGAGACCAACCGGCAGCTCTTCACGCTGTCGGCACTCACGGCGGCCTTTCTGCCGCCGGCGCTGGTGGCAGGCCTGTTCGGCATGAATGTCGAGGGCATTCCCTTCACCGGTTCCCCCTGGGGTTTCTGGGGCGCGATTGCGGTCTGCCTGCTCTCCTCGGGCGCGGTCATCCTCTATCTCAGGATCATGAACTGAACGGCCGAAACCAACGCACTCGTCAGCGGAAGAAGCCGCCGTACTCCACTGCCTCAGGACCGCGCATCGGAACTGCTGGCCGCCACCGCGCTCCGCAAACGGCGGCGCAGGCTCGCCAAGGTAAGAACGAAGAGCTGTGAGGAAATGAACATCGCATACATCCAGACAGGATATTTGTCGGGAAGCGTGTGATCGAAGCTGCAAGCCGCGAGCGTAAAGAACACACCGATGCAGAAGACCGAAAGAAGTTTCATGTCGTGACCTCACCAGAGAGAGAACCGGGTGCAGCGAAACTGGTTCCGCCCGACCGGCCGGCATCGTCCGGAACCGGTGACCTGCCCTCCGGATGGGCATGCTACGCTGCGAGGTTTTCTTGAAACTTGCGGGGAAAGTGAATGGCGAGGCCGTGGGCTTGCTGGAGCGAAGCTGTTCGCTGCGAGGGTTGGGAGGAACGTGACGCTACCCTTCGGGCTGCGATTCTGTGCTGGTCATCACGACCAGGTTGCCATCGGGATCGCGCATACGCATGAGTTGGCGGCGGTCGCCTCTCTCGATGTCTTGAGGTTTCACGCCTCCGGCTGACAGCCGCGCCCGCTCGAGGTCGAGATCATCGACGGCGAGGGTCAGCGTTCCGTGGCCGGCATGCTCGGGCGCCTCGTAAAGTTGCACCTCTGCGCCCCGTCCAAAGGTCCATTCGGCAAGACCCGCCATGGGCCGCCGCGCCGGCTTCTTGCCGAACAGGGCCGCATACCAGGTGATGCTCGCCTCGAGGTCACGACAGCTGAGATTGGCCGAGATCGATGTGATCGGCACGAAAGGTCTCCCTATGCCCGGCGGGATACGCTTCCTCAATGTGATGCGCTGCGGCTTTGTTCCACGCCGGCGGAAACGCAGCTGATGCGTCACCTATTGCTGATCGGAAGTTGCTATCTTATCAGCAAGGCGAAGCGCAAGGGCAGCGATCGTAAGCGTCGGATTGGCCGTCGCTGACGTTGGAAAGACTGATGAGCCTGAGACAAAGAGGTTTGGATGGTCGTGGCTCCTCAAGTCGCCATCGACCACGGACGTGGCCGCGTCCGACCCCATGCGGAGTGTTCCGATGATGTGACCGGCGCCCTGAACCTGAGGGCTGTGGTGCTTCTCGGTGACACCCAGCCGCTCGAATATCTCGTCATGCGCCGTCCGCGCCGCAGCAAGCCCCGCCTGTACATAGCTGTCGATGTGGTAGGAGAGGCGAGGCAGAGGAACGCCGTACATGTCGCGCTTGCGAGGATCGAGTGTCACCCGGTTGTCGGCATCGGGCAATTGCTCAACAAGCGAAGCAAGCCGAACATGGCGGGAGGTTTGCTGCCGCAGGGCCTGGTCGAGTTCCTTGCCGCGAAGCCCCTGGTTGGCGAGGTCAGCGGCGGTGGAGATCGGCGCTCCGGTGGGCCACGACCATCCGTCGTTCCCGATCTCGATCCGAAATGCTCCCCGCGTGCGCCGAAAGTCGCCATCCCTCAGGTTCTCGATCCCGGAGGTGGAGAGCGGGCCGCGGTATGGATAGACGGGCTTTGCGGCCAGCGCCCAGGAAAGCTGCGTCGGATGGTCCATCAGATTGCGGCCCACCTGGCCCGAACTGTTCGCCACGCCATTTGGCAGGCGCTCCGATGCCGAGTTCAGGAGAAGCCGTGGGCTTTCGATGGCGTGCGCCGCCAGGACGAACAGACGGGCAGTGAGCTTTCCCTCACTGCCATCCCAGCGGATGAATCTGGCTGCAGTGATCCTGTTGTCGTCGCCGGTTTCGAGTGCAACCACCGTCGTCCTGCTGAGGAGCGTAGCCCCGGCCTTTGTCGCCCTGTTGACATGAACGGTCGCATCATACTTTGCCTGAACGGGACACACCGGAATGCAGCTCGCGTTGCCGCAGCAGGCCGGGCGTTCGGCTTGATCCTTGGAGTTCCGCGCCTGTGGCGTTGAACGGACGTCGTAGACGGATCCCTGCAGAGCCGAAACATAAGCCTTGTCCAGGTAGGTCTGGGGAATGGCGGGCATCGGATAATCGGTTGACCGCGGAGACCCGAGATCCGCCTTTCCATCGCCTGAGACGCCCAATTCTGTTTCGGCCTTGTCGTAGTATGCAGAAAGTGTCGCATAGTCGATCGGCCAATCCTCGCCTTGGCCAAAGCGCTTCCGCAATTCGAAATCGGCCGGCACAAGTCGCAGCGCGGTGCCCAGCCAATGCCAGGTCGTTCCGCCCACTGTCTTTATGTAAGTGCTCGCAAACTTGTCGGGTCCAACCTGCTGGTACCAGAAATCGAGATCATCCGAGACCGGGTGCATCGCCTGCGGCACCGGTGGATAGGGGCACTCCGGCACCTTGATCGCGGCGGACCAATAGCGCTCGACCGCCGCACTTCTGTCGACGTCCTCTCCTGCCTCCAGGATCGTTACTTTCATTCCACGTTCGGCGAGCTGAGCCGCAATCAGGGCGCCGGCCACACCAGAGCCGATGATGGCGATGTCGGTCGTCAATGGGTCGCTCATGCTCTCAGGGCTCCTGGTCCGGCGGTGCGTCGCCCCAATATCCAGTCTCTCCGCCGCAGGATCCCCAGGGCTTGGTATAGGAAAGGGCCGTCCAGACCAGAGCTTCGTTGAAGCCGGTCACCTCGCGCGCGCCCGGCAGGGGTGACAACCCGCTGTACCAGGCCGCGACGATGGCGTTGGCAAGCTTCGTTTGACTTTGCTGTGGCGCCGGATCTCCAGCGAGGCTGACGATGTCTTCTCCTCGCCCGGCTGTGACGAATGCATCCAGTATGTTCTTCCCCATCCCGCTGTCGAGAGACTGAATGCCCGTCAATTTCCTGGAAAGGGCGATGAACTGATCAAGGGATGGTGACTGGGCAGCAAGTGCAGGGGCGCTGGCAAGGCCGCCGGCGAAAAGCGCCGAAACAGCCGACGCACCACCTCTCAACACGACGCGACGCGAGACAATTCCGATCATGACGAACCCGCAAATTATCTTCGTCGATGAACCTATCATGGGTGGGCGACATCACCAACAGCCGAACCCGACGCATTGCTACGGTTGCAGGCATTCCTGGCCGGCCCGCAAGAGTTTCATACGGCCGGTACGGGTCGCGGAATCAGAGCGGACGTCTCAAACGGACGGTCTGCAGGACTCTTTAGGAGCGCTGTGCTATGTGGCTGTGCTCGATGCAACGTCAGGAGCGGCTCGCCGTGGCAGATGAGTCAAGCCTCGATCGTCGGGATTTCATGCTCGCAACCGTCGGCGGCGCTGCGGCATCGATTGCTTTTGCTTCGGAGCATGCTGCGGCACGAGCCGCGCCGGCCACCTTGCCGGGAGGGACGGTCTATACGGGCGACATGGTGGACGAGAAGCCGGTCGTCAGCACGCTCGGCGTTGCCGACCTTGAACCCGGGAAGCACCATCGATTCTACTTTCGCGGCGTCGAAGGCCCCTCCGGCATGCCATGGCTCGTATCGGTCGCCGTCCTCCGGGGAGCGAAGCCGGGCAAGCGTGTCACACTCGTAAGCGGTGTCCACGGCGACGAGATGAGTTCCATCCACGCCGTCCAGACCATCATCGCTGGGCTCGACCCGGCGGCGATGCGCGGCACCGTCATGGCGATCTTCGATGTGTCCCGACCGGCGATCGAAAGCATGGGCCGGCGCTGGCCGAATTCCGGTCGCGGTGCGGAACTGATCGACATCAACCGCATCTGGCCGGGCGACGAGAACGGGCCGGACGCCCCGGCGCGCCATGCCGGTCTTCTGTTCAATCGACTGATCCGTCCGAACTCGGACTATGTGCTCGATTTCCACACTGCCTGTACCGGCATCGATGCACCCGCGTTTCATCTGGCCAAGATGGACCAACCCGAGATCAGGGCCATGGCGGAACTCTTCCCCATCGACCAGATCTTCGACAGCGCCGGCTATCCCGGTCTCCTTACGGACGCCCTCTCGCGGTCGGGCATCCCAGCCTTCACGCCCGAGATCGGCAATGCCAGGCGTCTTGATCCGGCCATGATACCTCTCTTCGTGGAGGGCACGATGAACGTGCTCAAGATGCATGGCATCATCGATGGACCGATCGGACGAACAGGTCGTGACACGGGAATTTTCGTGGGCAACAGTCTCTTCCCGGTTGTTGCGACCGCAGGCGGCATCGTCGAACATCTCGTGAAGCTCAAGGACACGGTGAGCCCCGGCCAGAAGGTCGCAGTCCAGCGCAACATGTTCGGCGAGATCGTTGCGGAATATACCAGCCAGGTCGATGGCAAGATTGGCGGTTTGCGCAGTGACGCCACCTCGGAGCCCGGCAATGTGATCGCCTTCATTCTCTTCAATCGGGTGCCGTCGAGCGGAATCGATGATTACCCCGAATAGGCATCTCTGTCCGCAAGCTCAGTGCTGGCACCCCGGGCTAAGAGGAAAATCATGACTCCCTTGAACTGTCGTTAGAGCTCGCGCCGGACTGAAGAATTTTCGGTCGGGATGGACGCCACTCGGACGCGAATGACAAGCGCCCAAGCCAGACTGTCCCCAAGGCGACTGATGACTTGGCGGAAGAGAGAAATTGAGATTTGGACTTTCAGCTTGAGAATGTGCAACGCCTCTGACCTTGGGGTGCGGAGGTCGGTTCAGATCGACATCGTCAGCCTTCGACCCTCATAGATCGCCATGGCGGCGTTTCGGGCAGCGACTGCGTCTCCGATCATCGGGGCATTCAGCTCATCACCAACTGCGCGTTCGGAGACATTGGTGGCGGCGACCACCAGCGTATCGGCGGTGCGGCGCTGGGCAGGCCCTCCAAAGGGCTGGATGGTCGCGGCATCGCCGTGCCATTCGCGGATGACCGTCTCGGTCAGAAGCTCGACACCGAGTTCGCGCAGGCGGGCGCGCAGCGTCATGTCGGCGGCAGTGCGGGCCATCTCGGCCATGACGGCAGGAGCAGGGGTGACCATCGTCACCTCGTGACCCGCTTCGGCCAGTGTCAGCGCCACGCCGGCGCCCTTCCAGTTGGCCGTCTCGTCCAGCACGATGACCCGCTTGCCCGGCCTCACGATGCGCGCCATCACGTCTTCGGCGCTGGCCACGTTGCCGCGCTCGATGCCGGGGAGTGCGTCATGTTCCGGCATGGCGCGTTGGAAGGCCTTGCCATCGGGCAGCGAGCCGGTGGCGACGATCACCAAGTCCGCGCCCATGGCCTCGGCTTCATCCGCGTCCAGTGGCGTATTGAGCAGGACCTTCACCTGCAGCCTTGCCAGCTGGCGTTCGAACCAGTCGAGGTAATCGATGATCTGGTGGCGGCGCGGCGTGAGCCCCGCGAGGCGGAACTGGCCGCCGAGCTTGTCGGAGGCCTCGGCCAGCGTCACTTGATGGCCGCGTTCGGCGGCAACGCGGGCCGCTTCGAGGCCGGCGACGCCCCCGCCGATGACGAGCACCTTCTTCGGTTTGTCCGCGGGCGTGAAGCGGTCGCCGCCCCATTCGAATTCGCGTCCGGCACTCGGGTTGATGAGACAGGAGATCCAGTAGTCGCGGGAGCGGCGGCCCCAGCACATCTGGTTGCAGGAGAGGCAGGGACGCACGTCTTCGGGACGTCCCTCCTTCGCCTTGTTGGCAAGGTGCGGGTCGGCGATCTGGCCGCGCACGATCGACACCATGTCGGCTTGTCCCGAGGCGACAACGTAGTCGGCGTTCTCCGGCGTCCTCACATGCGATTCGCACTGCACTTTCGCGTGTTTCACAGCCTGCTTCAGCGCCTCGGCGAAGGGGGCGCCCAGCTTGTCGCCGAAGAACACCGTCGGGATGATGCTGGCGCCGCTGAAATAGCTCCCCGTACCGCAGGTGACGTAATCCATCAGCTGGCGCCGGTCGTGCCAGGACACGATTTCCTGCAACTGGTCCATGGTCTGGGAGACGGGGCTCGACGGATCCATGCTGACCGCGAGACCGATGATGAAGTCTTCACCCACCATCCTGCGGATACGCTCCATGAGCGTGCGCGAAAAGCGCATGCGGTTCTCGAAGCTGCCGCCCCATCTGTCGTCGCGGCGATTGTTGAAAGGGAGCCAGAACTGGTCGATGACCGCGTTGTAGGCGGCGAACAGCTCGATGCCGTCGAAACCCGATTCCTTCGCCCGGCGCGCCGCCTGCACGAAGCCTTCGATCACCTCCTCGATCTCGGCCTCGGTCATGGCGTGGCTGCCGTCCGAGTCATGGAAGGAGGGGAGGCCAGATGGCGACCAGCTCGGCTGAAAGCTGTTGTCGAAGTCGCCGTGCTGGCCGACATGGTAGAGCTGGTGGCAGATGACGGCCCCGTGGGCATGGACCGCGTCGGTGATCTTGCGGAAATGCGGGATAACCTCGTCAGTCGAATGACGGAAGTTGCCGCGGGTAAGCACCGCCGTGGGGTGCACCGGAACGGGCTCCACCACGATCATGGCTGCGCCGCCGCGGGCACGTTCTTCGTAATAGCCGCGGTGGCGTTCGCCCGGCAGACCCTGGTCCGACATGTTGGCGGTGTGCGAGCCGAAGACGATGCGGTTCCTGAGCGTCTTGTGACGAAGCTGCAGGGGCTGGAACAGGGCAGGAAAGTGGTTGGTCATGCTGGCTCTCTGGTGAAGCTCGCGAGGCGCTGGTACAGCGCTTCTGGAATGGGCAGGCCATCCTTGGCGAGGCGCCTGCGGTTGGCCTCGCGCCGCGCGTTGGGCAGACGTGCGCCGGGCTGCGTCGTGATGGATTTCGCGAGAGCAGCCACCTGGCGATCGAAACCCGTGCCGCCGAACAGCCGAGGGTCGATGGCGATGAAGAACTGGCCGCAGCCGATGGGCTTGCCGTCATCCAAGGTAAAGGAACCCATCTCAGGGCCCCGCAATGCGCCGGCGACGGCGGCGCACATCACCTCGACGATAAGTCCCTGACCGAATCCCTTGTAGCCCCCGGCGGGCGCCATGGAACCCGCGAGGCCCGCAGTGGCATCGGTGGTGGGCCGCCCTCGTCTGTCGAGCGCCCAGCCCAGCGGAATGGGCAAGCCCTCGTCCGCCGCGCGCTTCACGGCGGTCCATGCGACGGCGGAGGAAGACTGGTCGATCAGCAGGGCCACCTTGCCCTTGCGAGCACCGGGCACCGCAAAGGACATCGGGTTGGTGCCGATGACCGGCATTCGTCCGCCAACCGGTGCCATGGATGGCGTGACATTGGTGAAGCCGAAGGCGAGGAGTCCCTCCGCGGCGAGGCGGCCGGTGTGGTAGCCGAGCGTGGCCGCATTGTAGGAATTGTGGATCGCCAGACCGGCGATGCCGAACTTCCTTGCGGCCGGGACGAGCCTGGCGAAGCCGGCCGCGATGGCCGGATGCGCGAAGCCGTTGCGGGCATCGACGCGAAAGGCCACGGAGGTGAGCCTTTCGAGCTTCGGCCTCGCCTTGCCGTTCACCTTGCCGCTGCTGGCGTGCTCGCAATAGTGCTGCAGCCAGTAAAAGCCATGGCCTTCCATGCCCGAGAGCTCGGTATCGAGAATCGCATCGGTGAAGCAGTCGGCATTGGCCTTGGACGTGCCAGCCCCCGTCAGGGCGCCGAAAATCAGTTTGCGCGCCGCCGCCGGCGTCAGTCTGCGCACTCCGGTTGTCACGAGGAGTTCCTTTGGGCACGGCGGAACTTGAACGACGGGGCAACTCCGAAACGCTGTCGATACGCCTTCCGAAGCGCTGGCTGTGAGGAGAAACCGCAAGCGACCGCGATTTCCATGAGCGACATGTCAGTCTCGGCAATCAGGCTGTGTGCCTGCTGAACCCGGATGTCGCGAAGCTTGGCTGCCGGCGACGTCTTGAGCGCATTGTGGAATTGCCGTTCCACCTGACGGCGCGACATCCCGTGCTTTGCCGCGAGCCCTTCGACACTCAGAGGCTCCGCGAAGCGCTCGCGCATGTCGCGCAGGATGGCCGCAAGCTTGGGGTTGCGCAGGCCAAGTTCCGCAGCAATCGAGAGTCTTTGCTTGTTGTCCTCGCTGCGCGGCAGGCCATGAAGGCACATTTCCGCGACCTTTGTCGCGAGCCCGGTGCCGTGTTGCTCTTCGATAAGCGAGACAATCAGGTCAACACCAGCGTCTCCTCCACCGCAGGTGATGATCTGTTCATCACGGCAATAGATCTGTGGGGCGATGGAAAGGTCCGGGAAGATCTCTTCGAATGCGGGCTGGTTCTCCCAGTGCAGGGTAAATCGCTTGCCGGCGAGCAGGCCGGCACGTGCAAGCGTGAAGGCGCCTGTGCACACGCCACCCATGGTGCGTCCATGCCGGGCCTGCTCGCGCACCCACGACAGCGTCCGCGACGACGCCGCCAGGTAGCCATCCACGCCGGAGCAAACGAAGACCGTATCTCCCCTCTTTGTTTCGGTCAGACCGCCGTCCACGACGATTGATACGCCGTTCGAGCAACGGACCGGTGAACCATCCTCGGACAGAAGATACCAGCGATAGAGACACTTGCCGGTCAACTGATTGGCGATGCGCAGCGGCTCCACCGCGGCGGAGAAGGCAAGCATCGTCATCTTTGGCAACATCAAGAAGTAGAAGTCGCGTGTGGCCGCCATCCCCTCGAGAGCGAACGTGGCCGCACTCTTGCTCACGAACCGTTCATGATCTGCTTCACAGATTCTGCCGGGTGATTGCATCCGTTCGCTAGAGGACATGGAATCTCAAGGTCTGGCCTGCGAGGTTAACGATCCAGTCTGGGTGGTATCCCGAGCGGCATATGGATGCTGTCCGGCGTGACAAAACTCTCTATGGCCGCACGGGAGAGTTCCCAGTGGTCGACAGCCAGAGCGGCCGCGCCGTCCGCATCGCCTGCGGATATCAGTTCGATGAACTGGTCATGCTGGTCGGCGGCGATCGACTGCTGCCTGGCGAGGTTGGTCTGGCGCGGATTGTAGAAAGTCATGCCGATTCGGGTGTGGTCGATGAGCAGGCGGCGCAGGCTCGGCAGCAGGTATTCGTTGTCGGCGACTTCGCCCATCACCGCATGGAAGCGCTCGTTGAGCAGCGCGCGTTCGGTGGCATCTCCGTTGCGGATGGCGATGCGGAAGTTGCGCTGCACCTGCTTGAGGCGCTCGATCTGCTGTGGGGTGGCGTGCTGCGCGGCGAGCTTGGCGACGGCGGCATAGATCATCGGGGCGGCGATGAAGAAGTTGCGCAGCGACTTGTGGCTCATCGGCGCCACCTGCGCGCCGCGGTTCTCGTGCAGCAGCACATAACCCTCGCCCATCAGCTGGCGCAGCACCTCGCGCACCGGCGGCCTGGAGATGCCGTAGGTCTCGCCGATCTCGACCTCGTCGAGATAGGCGCCGGGCTCCAGTTCCTGGGTGAGAATGCGCCGCCTGAGGTCCTCGATGCAGACCGACTTCTTTCCGACGGGAACCGTATCCACCCCTCAATCCTCCTCCAGAAGGCCAAACAGCCTTTTATAATACAATATGTATTACAACTAACATGTCAAGCACTTGAAGGAAAGGATTGGGCCCTCAGCTTGGGTGTCGAATCCTGAGCGCAATTTACGGTGAAAACGGTGCATCCGTCCACTGCTGTTCAGCGGCCTGCCGTGAAGAATGCGGACCTCCAACCGATCATAATACAATAAGAATACATTTTTATTGACGGAGATAATAAGGCGTGCGAGGGATACCTGCCATGCACGGGGCGAGGCCGGTGCAGCGACTGCGGTCGCGGCGTCGGCAGACTCGTTCGGCGGGCATGAACGTCGAATTGCGCGGGCAATCCCAACGCGGAACCTGGCGCAGCAAGGGAGGAAATCACATGAAGCGTCTTCTGTTCTCAGTCGTCGCCCTCGGCACCATGCTCGGTGCCAGCGCGGCGCATGCCGATTGCGGCGACATCACGCTGTCGCAGTTCAGCTGGCAGTCGGCCGAGGCCATGGCCGGCGTCGACGAGTTCATCCTGAAGAACGGCTATGGCTGCAACGCCAGCATCGTCGCCGGCGACACCGTGCCGACGATCACCGCCATGATCGAAAAGGGCCAGCCGGACGTTGCGCCGGAAACCACCCCGAGCCTGCTCGGCGAGGTCTTCACCAAGGGTGAATCCGAAGGCAAGATCAAGAAGATCGGCACTGCCATCACCGATGGCGAAGTGTCCGGCTGGTACATTCCGCAGTATCTCGCGGATCCGCATCCCGAGATCAAGACGGTGGAGGATGCCATGAAGCATCCGGAGCTCTTCCCCTCGACGGACGATCCGTCCAAGGGCGAAGTGATCCAGGGCCCGCAGGGCTGGGGCGACACGGTTGTCACCGCGCAGCTGTTCAAGGCGCTCAACAACCCGAACTTCGTGCTCGTGCCGACGGGTTCTGCCGCCGCCCTCGATGGCGTGATCACCAAGGCCTACGAAGGCAAGAAGGGCTTCATTGCTCAGTACTGGTCGCCGACCTCGCTGCTGGCGCAGTACAAGATGAAGCGCCTCGACATGCCGAACGATCCTGCCGAATGGGCCCGTTGCACGACCAAGGCCGACTGCCCGGACCCGAAGCCCAACTACTGGGGTGTCGCCGAGATGGTGACGCTGGGCAGCGAGAAGTTTAACCAGCGCACCGACATCCCGGAGGTCAAGGACTACCTGGCCAAGCGTGGCTGGACCCAGGACCAGGTCGCCCAGGTCATGCTGTGGATGACCCAGAACCAGGCCAATGGCGAAGACGGCGCCAAGTGGTTCCTCAAGAACATGCCCGACGTGTGGACCAAGTGGGTTCCCGCCGACGTGGCCGAAAAGGTGAAGGCGGCTCTCTGAGCCTGACCGACGACAATCGAGAAGGCCCCGGGCATTGTCCGGGGCCTTCTTCCCGGAACTTCATTGTTCCCGCCGCGGCGGGCAAGGCCGCCGCCACCGCCAGCCAAGACCGTTCCCGCTGCATTGCGGACAAGTCGCGGTGCAACCGCAAAGGCATGACACCATGGACTGGTTGTTCAAGTTCCCGCAGCTGAATTCCGACTTCCTGCTCGCCATCAAGCGCGGCATCGACGGGTCGCTGCGCGAATTCACGCGCAACTATGGCGATGCGATCGAGAGCGCATTCGATCCCTTGAAGCGGATCCTGGTGTTCTTCGAGCAGGTAATCTCGGGCGCCCCCTGGCCGGTGGTGATCCTCGCCATTGCGGCGATCGGCTGGTTTGCATCGCGCAAGTGGAGCGTGGTGGCTGCCGTTGTCGCCACGCTGCTGGCAATCGGTCTGCTCGGGCTGTGGGAGCCGACGATGAAGACCATCTCGCTGGTCTTCTCGGCCACGCTGTTCTCTGTGGGCATCGGCATACCGCTTGGCATCATCATGAACAGATTCAAGGTGGCTGGCCGCTTCCTGCAGGGCCTCCTCGACATCATGCAGACCATGCCGCCTTTCGTGTACCTGATCCCGGTCGTCATGCTTCTGGGCATCGGCCGCGTCCCGGGCTTCATCGCCGTGGTCATCTATGCCATTCCGCCGATCATCCGGTTGACCGACCTCGGCATCCGCATGGTCGACAAGGAAGTGCTGGAAGCCGCCGACGCTTACGGCTGCTCGCGCTGGCAGAAACTCATCAAGGTCCAGCTGCCGCTCGCGCTCCCCACGATCATGGCCGGCATCAACCAGACCATCATGATGGCGCTTGGAATGGTCGTGATCGCATCGATGATCGGCGTGCAGGGCCTTGGCCTCAACGTGCTCGAGGCCATCGCCAACCAGTACTTCACCCAGGGCATCCTGAACGGCTTCGCAATCGTCGGCATCGCGATCATCTTCGACCGTATCAGCCAGGCCTACGGACAGCGCCTGCAAAGGCACCGGGGTGCCGCCCATGACTGACGCGACGAGGACCGGCAAGAGCGCATCGATCGACATCCGCAACCTGTACAAGATCTTCGGCAAGAACCCCAAGGCCTGCGTCGATCTTGTCAGGAAGGGCATGACCAAGGCCGAGCTCGGCAAGGATCACAGCCACATCCTTGGCCTCAACGACATCAACATCTCGATCCCCGCGGGCAAGATCCAGGTGGTGATGGGTCTCTCGGGATCGGGCAAGTCGACATTGATCCGCCACATCAACCGGCTCATCGAACCGACCTCCGGCTCAATTCTCGTCAACGGTCGCAACGTGCTGGAGATGAACGAGACGGAGCTTCGCGATTTTCGCCGCCAGAACACCGCCATGGTGTTCCAGCGTTTCGCCCTGCTGCCGCACCGCTCGGTGATCGACAATGTCACCTTCGGGCTCGAGGTCCGTGGCGTCGACAGGGCGAAGGCGCGCGACACCGGCATGCGCTGGATCGAGCGTGTCGGCCTCACGGGCTTCGAGACCCGCTATCCCGACGAGCTGTCGGGCGGCATGCAGCAGCGCGTCGGGCTTGCCCGGGCTCTCAGCAACGATGCCCCGATCCTGTTGATGGACGAGGCCTACTCGGCTCTCGACCCGCTCATTCGCACCGACATGCAGACCATGCTGCTCGACCTCCAGAAGGAGCTGAACAAGACCATCGTGTTCATCACCCATGACCTCGACGAGGCGCTTCGTCTCGGCGACAGGATCGTCATCCTGCGTGACGGCTCGATCATCCAGCAGGGCGATGCCCAAGACATCCTGCTCCGCCCGGCCGACGACTACATCGAACGCTTCGTAAAGGACGTGAACCGCGGCCGCTTCCTCAAGGTCGATGCCGTCATGGATCGTGCCGAGGCGATCGACATCGGCTCGCGCCTGCGCATTCCCGCCGGCACGACGCTCGAGGTGGCGGCGAGGGAACTCACAACGTCGGCCGCGGACGCGGCTGTGGTCATCGATGCCGGCGGCAAGCCGCTCGGTCTCATTACCCTTCGCAAGATCACGGCAGCTCTGTCGTCCGCCTCCGAAGCCCACTGAACCGTCCACACCTGTTACAGGACATGCCATGACCCAACTCTTCAAGCTCGAGGGGATCTACACCCCGCTCATCACACCCTTCGCGGTGGATGGGAGCATCGACTACAAGGTGCTGGCTCAGCTGATCGAGAACCTCATCGCCGCCGGCGTGCATGGATTAATCTCAGGCGGTTCGACCGGTGAGAACTATGCCGAGACGGTGGAGGAGCGCCTCGAGATCGCGCGGTTCATCGTCGGGCAGGTCAAGGGCCGCCTGCCGGTCTTCGTCGGTACGGGCGCCATGCGCACGCCGGACTCCGTGGCGCTTGCCAGGGGCGCCAAGGAGATGAAGGCCGACGGACTACTGCTCGGCACGCCGCCTTACTCCGTGCCGACCGAGCGCGAGAACGCCATCAACGCGCTGACCATCGACCGCGCCGCCGACCTGCCGATCATCCTCTACAACTATCCGGGCCGCATGAGCGTCGAGATGGGCCGCGACTTCCTCGACCGCGTCGGGCGCTCGAAGAACTTCATCGGCATCAAGGAAAGCTCGGGCGACATCAACCGCGTGCACCTCCTGGCGCGGGACTATCCGCACATCCAGCTGTCCTGCGGCATGGATGACCAGGCGCTGGAGTTCTTCGCCTGGGGTGCGCGGAGCTGGATCTGTGCGGGCTCGAACTTCCTGCCGGAAGAGCACGTGCTGCTCTACAAGACCTGCGCGGTCGATGGTGACTTCGCCAAGGGCCGCCGCATCATGTCGGCCATGCTGCCGCTGATGCGCGTGCTGGAGCAGGGCGGCAAGTTCATCCAGTGCGTCAAGCACGGGGTGGAGACGACGGGCCTCGTCGCTGGCCCCATGCGGCCACCGCTCAAGGGGCTGAACAAGGAGGAAAAGCGCGAGCTGGAGCAGGTGATCCGCACGCTTAAAGTCACCATCAAGGCGATCCAGGGAGGAAACTGACCATGGCCGATCTGCTGACCCACGAAGAATACAAGGCCATTGCCGCCTCGCTTGAGCTGCCGAACAATGCCTGGATCGATGGCGCCTACCGCCCGGCGATCTCGGCGAAGACGCTGGACACCGTGAACCCGGCGACCGGCAGGGTCATTGGCACCATCGCCGCCTGCGACAAGGCCGACGTCGACTTTGCCGTCGGCAAGGCGCGCGAGGCCTTCGAGGATGGTCGCTGGTCGCGCCTCCACCCCGGCGCCCGCAAGGATGTGCTGGTCGAACTCTCGAAGCTGATCACCCGCAATGCCCGCGAGCTTGCCGTGATGGAGAGCCTCGACAGCGGCAAGACCATCTATGACTGCGAGAACGTCGACGTGCCGGAGACGGCGCACGTCATCAAGTGGCATGGCGAGTTGATCGACAAGATCTATGACCAGGTGTCGCCTGCCTCGAACGACCACATCGCCATGGTGGTGCGCGAGCCCGTCGGCGTTGTTGGCCTCGTCATCCCGTGGAACTTCCCGCTGCTCATGCTGGCGTGGAAGATCGGCCCGGCACTGGCCGCCGGTTGCTCGGTGGTCGTGAAGCCCGCAGCGGAAACCTCCCTCACAGGCTTGCGTGTGGCGGAACTCGCGGCCGAAGCTGGCCTGCCGCGCGGCGTTCTCAACATCGTCACTGGCACCGGAGCGCAGGCCGGCGAGGCGCTGGGCCGTCACCCTGACGTCGACATGGTGTCCTTCACCGGTTCGACGGCGACGGGTCGCCGCTTCCTCAACTACTCCGCCGAGAGCAACCTCAAGGAAGTGGTGCTGGAGCTCGGCGGCAAGAACCCCTGCATCGTGCTCGACGACGCAGAGGACCTCGACGCCGTAGCTGCCCATGTGGTGAACGGGGCCTTCTGGAACATGGGGCAGAACTGTTCCGCCGCATCGCGCCTCATCGTGCAGAAGGGCATCAAGGACAAGCTGATCGCCAAGGTGAAGGAGCATGCCCGCGAATGGATCGTCGGTGAGCCGCTGAACCCGGAAGTGCGCGTCGGGGCATTGATCTCCAAGGGCCACTTCGACAAGGTTTGTCGCTACCTCAAGATGGCGGCAGCCGAGAAGCTGCTGATGGGCGGCAAGATGGTGGCCGAGGGCTTCATCGAGCCGACCATCGTCGAAGTCGCCGCACGCGATGCCGCACTGGTGCGAGAGGAGGTGTTCGGGCCGCTGCTGACCGTCATCACGGTCGCGACCTTCGAGGAGGCGATCGCGGTCGCCAATGACACCGAATATGGCCTCGCCGCATCGATCTTCTCGGCCAATGGCAAGCGCGCCCTGCGCGGGGCTCGCATGCTGCGCGCCGGCACCGTGACGGTGAACAGCTTCGGGGAAGGCGACATCACCACGCCCTTCGGCGGCTACAAGCAGTCGGGCTTCGGTGGCCGTGACAACTCCATCCACGCCCATGACCAATATACCCAGTTGAAGACCATCTGGGTGGACTTGACCGATAATTCCGACACGGGCATCGATTGAGCCAAGCATGAGCCTCCGCCAGGTCAAACGCACCCCTGTTCACAACGGTCCCGCCGCATGGTCTGCGATCCTTGGGCCGGAGCCGGTGCGTGCTGCGTTGGTCGGCGAGGTGGGGTGCGACGTTGTCATCGTCGGCGCCGGTTTCGCGGGATTGTCCGCGGCGCGGCGCCTGCGCCAGATCGCACCCGAGGCGAAGCTCGCCGTCATCGATGCCGGGCGCGTGGCCGAGGGCGCGGCCGGGCGTAATTCCGGCTTCATGATCGACCTGCCCCATGACGTCACCTCGCATGACTATGCTGGCGGCAGCGCGGGCGGAGACAGGTTGCTGACCCGTCTCAACCGCCAGGCCATCGACTTCGCTGGCTTGGCGGTGGCGGAGTACGGCATCCCGGAAGGGTATTTCCGCCGCGTGGGCAAGATCAACGGTGCCGCCTCCGACGTGGGCCTCTCGGCCAACAGGAGCTATGCCGCCCATCTCGGCGCGCTGAAGGAGCCGCACGAGCTGCTCGACGCGCAGGCGATGCGCGCTGTCACGGGGACGTCCTACTACCAGGGTGGCCTCTATACGCCGGGCACCGCCATGCTGCAGCCGGCGGGCTACATCCGTGGTCTCGCCAAGGGTCTCGAGCGCGATGGCGTGACGATCTTCGAGAACGCGCCGATCACGCGCTTCGAGAGCACGGGCACCGGCTGGACCTTGCAAACGGACGCCGGCACGCTCAGGGCTTCGAAGGTGATCCTCGCCAACAATGGCCACCTCGAGAGTTTCGGCTACAAGCGCGGGCAGCTCATGCATATCATGCTCAACGCCTGCATGACCGAGGACTTGAGCGCGGATCAGATCCGCCGCCTTGGCGGTGACGAGACATGGGGCATCACTCCCGCGGACTCGATGGGTACCACGGTGCGCCGCATCTCCAGAGCACAGGGTGGCAACCGCATTGTCATCCGCCAGGGCGGTTACTATCGGCCGGAGATGCAGACCAGTGCCTCCGACCTGAAGCGGCTCGAGGGCAAGATGCACGAAAAGTTCGCAGCGCGCTTCCCGCAGCTTGCCGATGTCCGTTTCCAATATTCCTGGTCCGGGCACCTCTGCCTGTCGAAGAACGGTGTGTCGGTGATGCGCGAGCTCGAGCCCAGCCTGTTCTCCGCCTGCGTCTGCAACGGGCTTGGCACGGCCCGTGGCACGCTGATGGGAATCGCCGCAGCAGAACTGGCCTGCGGGCGGACGAGCGACATTGCCGATTTCTTCCTCGCCGAGGAGGAGCCCGTGACCCTGCCGCCGCATCCCCTGGACACGATTGGCGCGAATGCCTACATGCGCTGGATGGAATGGCGGGCGCGCGCCGAGTAGCCTGCGCCGGTCACGATGACCGGAACTGCTCGGCCTCTGCGAGCAACCATGACTTCAGCACCCTGCCGGCCTCCGAAAGCGTGCGATTGCGGTTCCATGTGAGGTAGTAGGCGCCGGGTGCGGGCATCGACACGTCGGTGAAGCGGACCAGCCTGCGTGCCGTGATCAGCGGACGCACGAGACGATGCCAGCCGACGGCGATGCCCTGGTCGTCCTGCGTCGCCTGCAGCGTCATGGCGAAGTTGTTGATGCGGCCACCCATCAGTGGACCGTGTGGAATGCCGGCGCGCTCCAGGAATTCCTCCCAGTCTGTCCAGTCGGGCTCCGACCAGTCGACATGGAGGAGCGGCAGCTTCGGGATGTCCTCCGCCGTCGCCTTGGCGTACTTGCGAGCAAAACCCGGGCTGCAGACGGGGTAGAGCATCTCGTCGAACAGGAGCTGCGCGGTCTCGTCCGGCCAGGCACCGCTGCCATAGCGGATGCGCAGTTCGACGTCGGCGCGGCGATAGTCGCGCTGCCAGTCGGAGAGCAGGTGATCGACCACCACGTGCGGATGCGCCTTCCAGAACCGGCCCATGCGCGGCATGAGCCACATGGTGGCCATGGCATGTGAGCAGGCGAGCGTGACGCGGGCCATCCGGGCGCCCTGCTTCTCGCGCTGCACCGCCTCGGAGATGCGTGCGAGGCTCTGCGACAGCACGGCGAACAGGGCCTCGCCGCTGGGCGTGAGCGCCACGCCGCGGGCCGAGCGGTTGAACAGGGGAAGGCCGATGTCTTCCTCCACCGCCTTGATCTGGCGGCTCACCGCGCTGGTGGTGACGTTCAGTTCCTCCGCCGCGAGGCGGAAGCTCATGTGCCGCGCCGCTGCCTCGAACACCGCCATGCCGGTGAGCGGCGGGAGATTGTAGAACTTCCGGGCCATATCTGCTTCAAACCTTGTGTTGCGCTGAAGTCAACACCCACATAAGTTTTTCGCGAATAGAGCAAGGGGGTCGGGACGCGCTATGCTGACCGCATCGCCGGCGGCTGTTGTCCGCCTTCATCCCATCGGAGACCAACCACTGTGAACCTTCTTCCTGACCTGCCCTTCCCCAAGAACGAGCCGGAATGGGCCTACAAGCCCGGCACGCCTGAGCAAAAGGAACTCGCCCGGGTGCTGGCAGGGCATGAGGTGGTGGATATCCCCACCGTCATCGGCGGCAAGGAATATTTCTCGAAGGACACGGTCGAGGTTCGCTCACCCCACAACAAGTCGCGCGTCGTCGCGCGCATCCACCGCCCGACCGAGGCGCAGCACCGCGAAGCGATCGAGAACGCGATCAAGTCCGCCGCCGACTGGGCGAGGTTGCCGTTCCAGTCGCGCGCTGCCGTGATGATGCGCGCCGCCGAGATCGTGGGCTCCGAGCTCCGCACCCGCATCAATGCCGCCACCATGATCGGCCAGTCGAAGACAATCGACCAGGCGGACCCCGATGCCGCCTGCGAACTGATCGATTTCCTGCGCTTCAACGTGTTCTATGCGCAGAAGCTGATGCGCGAGAATCCGCTGTCGACCGCCACTGCCGCCAACCGCATCGACTGGCGCCCGCTCGAGGGCTTCGTCTATGCCGTGTCGCCCTTCAACTTCACCGCCATCGGCGCCAATCTCTCCACAGCACCCGCGCTAATGGGCAATGCCGTGGTTTGGAAGCCATCCGAGAAGTCGGCACTCGCCAACTACATCTTCTATCAGGCACTGCAGAAGGCGGGGCTTCCGGCCGGCGTCATCAACTTCGTGCCGGCCGATGCGGCGACAATGACCAAGGTGGCGCTGTCGTCTCCCGAGCTCGCCGGTGTGCACTACACCGGTTCGACCGCGGTGTTCCGCTCGATCTGGGCGGGCGTCGGCGCCAACATGTCGAACTACCGCACCTTCCCGCGCCTCGTCGGCGAGACGGGTGGCAAGGGCTTCGTGCTGGCCCACCTTTCGGCGGATGTCGAGGCGCTTGCCATTGCGCTGGTGCGCGCCGCCTTCGAGTTCCAGGGCCAGAAATGCTCGGCGGCCTCGCGTGCCTATATCCCGAAGAGCCTGTGGCCGGCGGTCACCAAGCGTATCAAGGAGCGCCTGGCCGAACTGCCGGTGGGCGACGTCGCCGATCCCCAGACCTTCATGGGCGCGGTCATCGACAAGGCCTCCTTCGACCGGCTCTCGGCCCGCCTCAAGGCGGCGCAGGGCGATGCCGAGATCAAGGTCATCGCCGGCGGCACGGCGTCCGACGAGGTTGGCTACTTCGTGCAGCCCACCGTGCTCGAGACGTCGAACCCGCGCCATGCGCTGATGAACGACGAACTCTTCGGGCCCGTCGTTACCGTCTATCCGTATGATGACGCCAAGTGGCCCGAGATGTTCGCGCTGATCGACTCGACCAGCCCCTATGCGCTCACCGGGTCGGTGTTCTCGACCGATCCGGTGGCGCTGCACCAGGCGTCGCAGGCCCTTGTCAATTCGGCGGGCAACATCTACCTGAACGAAAAGCCGACCGGCGCGGTGATCGGCCAGCAGCCCTTCGGCGGCATGCGCGGCTCGGGCACCAACGACAAGGCGGGTTCGTGGATGAACATGCTGCGCTGGACCTCTCCGCGCACGGTCAAGGAGGCCTATATCGCTCCGACCCAGTGGACCTTCGGAGCCTGATCCCATGGCACCCGTGCGGAAGATCTTCGTTCCCGATGCGGCAACACTGCCGAAGACCGCCGATGTGGTGGTCATCGGCGGCGGCATCGTCGGCGTGGCCACCGCCTTCTGGCTGTCGAAGTCGGGGCTCGACACGGTGCTCGTCGAAATGCGTGAGGGTCTCTCGACCCTCACGACGCCATTGTCGATCGAAAGCTTCCGTGCCCAGATGACCGAGAAGGCGATGGCCGACCTCGTGCTCCCGTCGATCCGCATGTACGAGAACTTCGCCGAGACGGTGGGTATTCCCGGGCATGACATCGCGCTCAAACACCAGGGCTATCTCTTCGTCTCGGACGATGCGGCGATGGCGGAGAAGCTGAAGCAGGCGGTGGCCGTTCATCACAGCTATGGCGTGACTGGTTCCGAGTTCCTGAACCAGGCGGAGATCGCCGCGCGCTTCCCCTACATTTCGGAACGCATGGTCTGCGGAACCTTCCACCAGAACGATGGCTGGCTCTCCACCCATGAAGCCACGCAGGGCTTCGCCAAGGGCTCCAGCGCCAGATTCCTGCTGGCGACGAAGGTCACCGGCATCGATACCGATGACGACGGCATCTGCGCCGTGCGCACCGATCGCGGCACCATCGCCACGCGGCAGGTGGTGAACTGTGCCGGTCCCTTTGCGCAGGCCATCGCCCGGATGGTCGGCGTCACGCTTCCCGTTGATGCGGTGCGCCGCCAGAAGGTGCACGTAGCGCCGAAGCCGCAGATCCCGCGCAACGCACCGCTGTGCATCGACATTGGCCAGGAGACCTACTGGCGCCCCGAACATGGCGGTGCGCTGATGGCCTGGGTCGACCCCGACGAGAAACCCACTGCAAACCCGGTCGAGGACGTGCCGACCGACTGGGACTATGCCGCCGTGCTGCTCGACAAGATCACCGCGCTGTCGCCCTTCTGGGCCGATGTCGCGGAGACGCTCTCGGCGAGCGATCTCACCACCACCGCGGGCTATTACATGTACACGCCCGACGACCAGCCGCTGATCGGACCTGTCGAGGCAGTGAATGGCTTCCATCTCAACTGCGGCTACTGGGCGGGCGTGATGCTGTCGCCCGAGGCGGGCCGCCGCGTGGCGCGGCTGGTAGCCGGAGAGATGAAGCCGGAAGACAATCCGCTGCGCCTCGGCCGCTTCGCCGAGGGCCTCGTCTCCACCGGCGACAGCTTCCTTCGCGGCAGGCACTAGGACATACACATAGGCCTCAGGGGCACCGATGACCGAGGTGTCGGCTGTCCATGGCGATGCGTGCAACCGCCGTCTGCGGTTTCCTGATGACGGCGAACTGCCACCCGCCGCGGCGCTTTCCCACGGCTCGCCATCTTGACATAATACAATAAGTATACGATGAAAAATCAGCCTGATAGCATGGAGCCACGACCATGGCGGATTTTGCGTTTCCCGGCCTCAACCTGGCCATCGCCACCCCGTTCGACGCCGGGGGTAAGATCGACCTGAAGCAGCTCGAAGCCAATCTCGAGCGCTATCTCGCTATCGGCATCAGGGGCTTCGTGCTGAGTTCGGGCACCGGCATGCACGTCTATCTCTCAGCAGAGGAATCGCAGCAGGTGATCGCGCATGGCGCCAAGGTCATCAATGGCCGCGCCCGGATCATCGCCCAGACTTCGGCGCTGATTGCGGAGGACGTGGTGGAGCGCACGAAGCGCGCCGCCGACGCGGGCGCCAACGGCGTGATGGTGCTGCCGCCCTTCTTCGAGGGTCCCACCGATGATGACGGCATCGTCGACTTTTACGCGGACGTGGCGGCGGCCGGCCTTCCCGTCATCGGCTACAATGTGCCCCACGCGGTGGGTGTCGAGATCACGCCGGGGCTCTTCCAGCGGCTCGCACAGATTCCCAATTTCGCCTCGGTGAAGGACAGCAGCGGCAATCTCGGTGCCCAGGCGACGCTGATCCGCACCGGCCTTCCCGTCATGAACGGCGCTGACTTGCTGGTTCCCTATGCCATGTACGCAGGCTGCAAGGGCCTGATCTGGGGCGGGGCAAATTTCGCACCGAAATCCTGCCTCGCGGTGGTCAAGGCGGCCTCCGAGGGCAAGTGGGCCGAGGCCCGCCTGATCTGGGCGATGCTCGAGCCGATCATGGCGCTGATCTGGGCCGGCGACTACGTCCAGTCGGTCTATGCTGCGGCCGAATTGACGGGATATGGGGCGGGCCAGCCGCGCAAGCCGCTCCGCGGCCTCACCCCCGATCGCATCGCCGCCATCCGCGACACGCTGGGCGATCTCATCGCACACGAAAAGGCGGCGTGATGTCTAAGGCCTATGTGGCCTCGGCCCTGCCTCGCCAGCCGGGCATATCAGGTTGGGTGGCACTGTTGCCGCCGCGCAGGCCACACCCCGCGCCTGAAGGCAACATCACGGCCGACGTCGTGGTGATCGGCGCGGGCTTTGCCGGCCTCGCCGCGGCCCGCAAACTGTCGCAACTCGATCCGAAGCTGAGCGTTGCCGTGCTCGAGGCGGGGATCGTCGGCGAGGGCCCTGCCGGGCGCAACTCGGGCTTCATCATCGACCTGCCACATGAGGTGTCCGCCGAGAGCCTCGGCGGAGACTCCGCTGCGCACAGCCGCCGCGACATCTTCAAGAACCGCACCGCCATCGCACTCGCGCAGGGCATGGCGGAAGAACATGGCTGGGGCCGGGAGGTCTTCGACCCATGCGGCCGCCACACGATCGCCAAGGGCCCGGCGGGCGACAGGCACCTCGTCGCCTACGCCGAGCAACTCAAGGAACTCGGCGAGGTGCATGCGTTGCTCGACGCGAAGCAGACGGCGGAACTGACCGGCGTCACCACCTTTTCCTCCGCTCTTTTCACGCCCGGCACGGCGATGATCCAGCCGGCCGACTTCGTGCGCCGCTTTGCTGACGCGCTGAAGCCGCCGGTAAGGGTGTTCGAGCAGTCGCCGGTGCAGCGCATCACGCCCAGTGGTGCGGGATGGAAGGTGGAATCGGGCAGGGGCGCGGTCACCGCGGCGCGTGTCCTCCTCGCTGTCAACGGACATGCCCAGAGCTTCGGCCTTCTGAAGCGGCGCCTGATGCATGTCTTCACCTACGCATCGCTCACACGTGCCTTCGAGCCTCGCCTGCTGGGCGGCAACCGCCAATGGGCGGCAACACCCGCACTGCCGATGGGGACGACGTTGCGCCGCATCGTGACGTCCGAGGGCGACCGGATGCTGGTCCGCTCCCGCTATAGCTTCAACCCCACCAACACGGTGAGCGATGCCGCCGTTGTTCGCGCCGGTCGCCTGCATGACGCGCGGCTGGCGAGCCGCTTTCCGATGCTTCGCGGCCTCGGCATGGAGTATCGCTGGGCGGGCGCGATGGCGCTTACCTGGAACAGCGTGCCGGTGGTTCAGGAAGTGGAGCCGGGCCTCTGGCTGGCGGCGGGCTGCAACGGCGTGGGCGCGACCAATGCCACTGCCAATGGCATCGTGGTTGCAGAGCGCAGCCTTGGCGTCATGTCGGAGCTCGGACGCAACTTCGAACTCTCCGCGGCACCGGGCCCCGTGCCACCGGAGCCGATCGCCACGCTCGGCGGCAAGCTCAGCCTGGCCTTCAAGGAGTGGCGGGCGGGCGACGAATGAGGCCAGTTCGGTTCAGCCGCGGCCCTGGATGCGCGCCAGCACGGAGGTCAGCCCACCGTCGAGTGCCGAGCCGCCGCCCGCCTCGATGAACCGCAGGAAGACATGCTCGTTGAGGCCGCCCCTGGTCGAATGTGAGCTCCGCAGTTCACGCAGGGAGTGCGGCCTTTCCCGCAGCACGTCGCCGAGGCTGCCGAACAGGTTGCGCAGGTAGAGATCGGCGTCGCTCTCCTTCAGGCCATTTGCCACCAGCCAGTCCTGCGCGGCTTCGATGATGCCGAAATAGGTGCCCATCAGCGCACTCGCCGCCGCATAGCCATCGAATGCGTTGAGATCGGCGACCTCGATGCAGCCGCCGAGCGCACGGAAGATCTCGGCGGCGGTGGCGTCGGGCGGCATGATGGGGGTCACGCCGACGCGCTGCTCGACGAAGGTGAGGGGGATCGCGCGGGTGATGCTGGATGCGCCGGTCCAGTGCCTGATGACGTCGATGTCGAGTGCCGCGACGAGGCTGATGATGTGCTGATCCTGGCGAAAGCGCAGCGGCCGCACCACGTCTTCGGCATCCTGCGGCCTCACTGCAAGGAAGACAACGTCAGACTGGTCCACAACCTTCTGATTGTCTGCGGCGACCGTCACGCCCGGAAGTGAACTGGCCAGCTCCATCGAGAGGGTGGTGTTCCGTGGCGAAAGCACGACTGGCCACGACGCGAGATCCGACCTCTTGAGACCGCGCACGATCGCTGCGGTGATCGTGCCGGTGCCGACGAAACCCAGCCTATGCATGATGCGACAATCCCCTGGCGTCCCGGATGAGGTTGCGCCCCTCATAGCGCAACCATCAGCCGGTAGGCATCGAGAATTGCGGCATGGATGTTGCGGCTGGCAACGGCATCGCCGATGCGGAACAGCCGGTAGCGCCCCTCCGGATTGGTGACCCGCGTCTGCGGCCTGCCGGTGATGAAGGGCTTCACCTCCACCTCGCCACGGTTCACCGAACCATCCTTGAGCGCGAAATAGAGATCTGCGACGGGCGACAGCCCATACTCGACGATCACCTGGTCGGCTTCCTTCACCACTTCGGTCTTGCGATATTCGTCGACGAACACCGCTGCCACGCGATTGCCCCGGCGTTCCAGCCTCTCGATCTGCAAGTTCAGCGTCACCTTCACGTTGGGCGCGTTCATGGCGCGCATGTACGCCGGATAGTTGGTTTCGCCGATGTCGGGGGCAAGCGTCCGGTCGGGAGTCACCAACTCAATCTCGTCGGCCTGTTGTGCGACGAATTCCGCCACCGTCATGGCGGGGTGCGAACCGTTGTTGTCGACAACGACGACGGAACGGGCAGGCGCCACTGCCCCGCTCAGAATGTCCCAGCTGCTCGTGGCCAGTTCGTCGCCCGAGGCAAGAATGCCGGTGTCGGGAATGCCGCCGGTGGCGACGACCACGCAATCGGGCGCCTCGGCCAGTACATCGGCGGCTTCGGCATAGCTGTTGTAGCGGAAGTTGACACCGAGACGCTCGCATTCGGCCAGCCTCCAGTCGACGATGCCGAGGATTTCCTTGCGCCGCTTCAGTGCCGCAGTCAGCAACATCTGTCCGCCGGCCCTGGCCGCCGCCTCGAAGACGATGACGTCGTGGCCACGCTCGGCGGCGACGCGCGCCGCCTCGAGCCCGCCAGGGCCCGCGCCGACCACCACAACCTTCTTCCGGGGTCCGTCAGTCTTCGGAATCACATGCGGAAGATGCTCCTCACGGCCGGTGGCCGGGTTATGGATGCACACGGCGGAACCGGTGTAGATCGAGTCGATGCAGTAGCCCATGCCGACGCAGGGCCGGATGCGCTGTTCCTGGCCTGCCATGATCTTGCGCGTGATGTGGGGGTCAGCCATGTGCGGCCGCGTCATCGCCACCATGTCGAGCTTGCCGCTCTCGATCGCGTAGCGCGCCGTGGGAACGTCCTGAATACGCGCCGCGTGGAAGGTCGGAAGCTTCACGTCATTGCGTATTTCGCCCGCGAAATCGAGGTGAGGTGCCGAGGGTGTGCCCATGTTGGGGATGACCCGGCTCAGACCCTCGTTGGTCGCCACGCGGCCGCGGATGACGCTGATGTAGTCGATGGCGCCGTCGTCCTTCAGGCGGCGCGCGAAGGCGATGCCGTCATTCTTCTCGACGCCCTTCTGCCACTGCTCGTCGCCGACCATGCGCACGCCCAGCACGATGTCGTTGCCGACACGGGCGCGGATCGCGGCGATCACCTCGCGCAGGAAACGGAGGCGATTGTCGACGGAGCCACCATATCGATCGGTCCGGCGGTTGGTGCCGGGTGACAGGAAATGCGCGACGAGGTGCGAGGCACATTCGAGTTCGATGCCATCGAGCCCCGCCTGCTTCACCTTCTCGGCGGCATCTGCATAGGCCCGGTAGACGCGCTGGAAGTCCCAGTCCTCCATCTCCTTCGGAAAGGCGCGATGGGCGGGCTCGGAGATCGAGGAGGGCGCGATCATCGGCAGCCAGTCGGCCTTGTTCCAGTTGGTGCGCGCTCCCATGTGGGTCATCTGGATCATGACAGCGGCACCGTGGCCATGCACGTCGTCGGCCAGTTCAGTGAGCCATTTGACGCATTCGTCCTTGTGCAGCTGGATGTTGCCGAAGGCCTGGGGGCTGTCGATATCGATGACCGAGGAGCCGCCGATCATGGTCATGGCCAGGCCACCCTTGGCCTTTTCGCTATGATAGAGGCGATAGCGCGTCTTCGGCAGGCCATCCTCGGTGTAGGAAGGTTCATGCGCGGTTGACATCATGCGGTTGCGCAAGGTGAGATGCTTCAATCGATAGGGCTGAAGCAGCGGATCATGCGACATCTTGGATTCCCACATTCATTCGGCCCGCAGATTGTGGCCGTGCTGCCGAGCGGTAAAGGCCCATCTGATTCATGACACCATGAACAAGACTCGTCGTCTGCGCCAGTCGCTGCCCTCGCTGCACGGTCTCGTGCTGTTCGAGGCTGCCGCGAGGCACCTGAATTTCTCCAAGGCGGCGGAGGAACTGGCAATCACCCAGTCGGCGGTAAGCCATGGGCTGCGCCAGCTCGAGGATGGCCTGGGGCATCCGCTGTTTCACCGCGAAGGCCGCAAGCTCACGCTGACCAGCGATGGGCTTCGGCTGTTTTCCACCGTGACGCGCAGCTTCGGGGCCATTGCCGAGACGGTGGACGACATCAGCACCGAGTGCCGCCGCGACACGCTGGTGGTCAGCACCTCGACGATTCTCGCCACCGAATGGCTGATGCCGCGGCTCGGCTCGCTGCACCGGGCCCACCCGGAGATGAAACTCGAACTTCGCTGCCTCGATCGCGACATCGACCTCCTCGCCAATGGCATCGACGTGCAACTGCGCCTGGGCGACGGCAACTGGCCGGGCCATGAGGCGGTACAGTTGTGGCCCGAGCAGATCATAGCCGTCTGTAGCCCGGACTACCTGGATCGGAACGGCCCTGTGGTGACCCCGGTCGACCTCGTGAGCCACCGCCTCATAAACTACGTCGACCCGCACCGCTTTCGTCTTGGCTGGGCCGAGTGGCTGAGGGCGCTGGGTGTCGATCTGGCTGGGCGATTGCAGTTTCACATGCAGGTCAACGACTCGCTGGTGGCCTTGAAGGCCGCCGAGGCGGGCGAGGGTGTCGCGCTCGGCTGGCGCCCCATCGTTGACGGCGCGCTGGCAAATGGCCGGCTGGTCGGCGTGGTGCCCGACAGGCTGCTCACCGGCCGCCACCACTATGCCCTGATGTGCGACGTGGCGACGCGACGCAGGGTGCCGCGGCAGTTCTGTGATTGGCTTGCCGCGCAACGGTAGAAGCCGCCCCGGGCATGGCGAAGTCCCTTGCGGACGTCGTCTGGCTATCGCGCGTGTCGTTCGAAGCCGAAACCAGGAAACTGGGATCCCGACGCCAGAACCTTTCATCGCGCCTCATGCGTCAACCAAGCTGGGTGATGCTGCGCCGACGGTTCTCGCCATTGTAAGGAAATGGCGGCCCCGACAGGATTCGAACCTGTGACCCTCAGTTTAGGAAACTGATGCTCTATCCAGCTGAGCTACGGGACCTTGCCGGAGGCCTTTCTAACGGTCCTCATGCGTTTTGGGAAGGTGTCACGCAGATGGAAAAGGCCCGGCGCTTTGCCGGGCCTTTCGCCGAACATCGGAGGCGGGATCAGGCGGCTTCGTCGGCTGCCACGTCCTCTTCGGTCTTTTCGCCCGAGGGCGCGCGCTTGGCGTTCTTGGAGAGGTATTCCTCCAGCTCCTTCACGGCCTGGTCGTCATCGATCTTCTTCACCGCGGCGATTTCGCGGGCCATGCGGTCGAGCGCCTGCTCGAACAGCTGGCGTTCGGAATAGGACTGTTCCGGCTGGCGCTCGGAGCGGTAGAGGTCGCGAACGACCTCGGCCACGGCCATGATGTCGCCCGAGTTGATCTTGGCATCATATTCCTGGGCGCGACGCGACCACATGGTGCGCTTGATGCGGGCACGGCCCTTGAGCACCTTGAGCGCGGCCTCGATCTGCGCCTTGTCGGAAAGACGGCGCATGCCCTTCTGCTCGGCGCGGCTGGTCGGCACCTTGAGGCGGAGCTTTTCCTTCTCGAATTCGACGATGTAGAGCTCGAGCTTGACGCCGGCGATCTCCTGCTCCTCGATCATGCTGATCTTGCCCACGCCGTGCGCGGGATAGACAACGAGCTCGTTGACCTTGAAGACGAGCTTGCGGGGTGCTGGAGGCGGCGCAACGGGGGCAGCGGCGGCTGCCGGCTTCTGGGCGGTTGCGGGAGCGGGCTGCACGGGCGCCGCCTTGGCCACGGGCGCTCCGGCGGCAGCCTTGGCCGGCTTCTTCGCATCCAGTGCGGGCTTGGCCGCGGCGGCCGGCTTCACGGCCTTGGCAGGTGCAGCGGGCTTTACGGCGGGCTTGGCTGCAGCCTTGGGGGCCGGCTTGGCGGCAACGGGCTTGCTGGCCTTTGCGGGGGCGGCGGCAGGCTTTTTGGCAGCCACGACCGGCTTCGAAGTCTTCTTGGGGGCCGACTTGGTCTTGGCCTTCGCAGCAGGCTTCCTTGCGGTCGCTGCCTTCGTCTTGGTCTTCGTCATGTCTCGTCCTTCGCCCTTTGCCCAATCTTGTTATGGAATATGCGTTCCGCGGGCGGCGAACGGGGTGACGTGCGGCGCGGTCCCGGGGGGCCGCGCAACCTGCCTCTTCGTCCAGTTCCCGTAACCGGTGCCTGTCTGCCCTCCCACCCGAAGGGCGCCCTTGGGCCCCATTCGCTGTCTGTGGATTGCCGGCACTCGCATAAAAAACCCGAGCCCTTGGCCCGGTTTCCTTCACCCAACTCGGATTACATACTCATCGTGACCTAAATATCACAAGTTTAAGCATTTTTAAAGGGCGAGATGTCCGTGTACGGCGGAATCTTATGCCGCACACGGACGAATCTCGATGAAAAAGGTTAATTCCCGGAGGGTCTTGCATGCCCGGTCTGCGCACAGGGCATGGAAATGGCCTCAATCGCCTTCGCCGGGGTTGGGCGAAAAATACTTCTCCAGCTTGCCCTCGACCCCGTCGAACTCCTTGGCGTCGGCCGGAGCGTCCTTCTTGGTGGTGATATTGGGCCACTGGCTGGCATAATCGGTGTTGAGCTTCAGCCACGACTCGAGCCCCGGTTCGGTGTCGGGCTTGATCGCCTCGGCGGGGCATTCGGGCTCGCAGACGCCGCAGTCGATACATTCGTCCGGATGGATGACGAGCATGTTTTCGCCCTCGTAGAAGCAGTCCACCGGACAAACTTCCACACAATCCATGTACTTGCACTTGATGCAGTTGTCGGTGACGATATAGGTCATGGGCTCAGCCGTTCGTTATTCCGAACGTTTCCTAGCAATTTCCGGCGGAGCTTGCACCATCTTTTACGGCGTTTCGTCCCCCGGAGAGGACATGCCTGGCTCATCGTAAAGCAGGCGTGCGCTCTCCGCGGGGCCGCGCCGCTCGGCCATGCCGGCGACGTGCAGCACGCGCACCCTGGCGTTGAGCACGATGGTGAGAACGTCACCACGCTTCACGCCGTGTCCGGGCTTCACCGTCTTCTGGCCGTTGAGGCGGACCTTGCCGGATTCCACGAGGCTTGCGGCGTCCTCCCGCGTCTTCACCACCCGGGCGAACCACAGCCATTTGTCGAGGCGCTGGCGCCCCGGCAGCTCGTCACTTGCCGCCAAGCTTTGCCTTCAGTGCGCCGAGAACCGCGAAGGGCGAATCGGGGTCGATCGGCTTCTCGGGGCGGGGTTTCCGCTCCTGGACGTCGGGCTTGCGATCCTCGCGGCGGGGCTTGCGGTCATGCCGGGCGGCGTCCTGGCTTTCCGGGCGATCCTCGCGGCGCTGGTCGCGGTTGCCACGGCCCTTGCCGTGGTGGCGGTGCGGACGGCCGCCGTCGCGGCGCTCGCCCTCGGCGGGCTTGTCACCCGCTTCCGCCGGCTGGGCAGGCGTTGCCGGTGCATCGCGCCGCTGCGCCGGTCGGCGGTTGTGCGGCTGGCGTTCCGGGCGATGGCGGAACGGGCCGGTGTCCCTGGGCCACCAGACGTCGATCTCGACGTCCTGCATGGCCACCTCCACGGCGGGAGCAGGCGCGACAGCAGGCTCAGGGGCAGGCTCAGGGACGGCATCCTCCGACGTGGCTTCGGCCGGCGCCGGCTCGACCGTCTGCTCCGCGGCGGGTGAGGCGGGAACGGCTGGAACCTCAGCCGGGGTATCGGGCAGTTCCTGCGGTGTTGCAGGCTCGGCCGGTGGTTCGGAAGGTCCGGGCATGACCGGCTCGGCGGGAGGCGGGGCCTCCTGCGGGGCTGGCGCCGGCGGCGCTTCGCTGGGCGCATTGCCGGGAAGCTCCTGCGGGGTGCCGGGGGCCGCCGCGGCAGGGGCGAGCGGGCGCTTCACCGTCTTCTTCTGCATGCGGTAGTCGAGGCTTTTCAGGATGCCGAGGAAATCCTCGCCGGAGCAGCCGACCAGCGACATCATGTCGGGCACCACGGTGAACCCGCCGCCCTCGACGGAACCCGCAGGGCGGGCCTCATCGGGGAAGCGCGGGCGCCAGAACACGCGGTCTCGGATCACGTCGGCCAGGCGTTCCAGCATGTCGATGCGGACCACGCGCGAGCCGCAGATGCGATAGCCGCAGACGCCGTAGAAGCCCTTGGGAGTCGAGCGGTCGAAGCTGGCGGAGGTGAGGCCCTGGCCCGGCGGCTGCGGCAGGGCCGCAGGTTCGAGCTTGCCTTCCTTCTGCAGGCCGAGCGCCCAGAGCAGCAGGCGCAATTCCGTGGGGGCAGGCTTGAGGAGGGCGGGCACATAAATGTTGAAGGCGCCGAAGCGGGCGCCCAGGGCACGCAGCTTGGCGCGATCTTCCTGGCTCAGGCCCTTCACCTCCTCGCTCACCGTCTCGCGCGGGAGCACGCCCAGGGTCTCGACCAGACGGTAGGCGATGCCGCGCGAAATGCCTTCGAGACCTTCGCCCTCCTCGAGCTTCAGCAGGGGTTCGAGAGTGGAGGCGATGTGCCTGTCGGTGAACTTCTGCAGGCGCTGCTGCACCTCCTCGCGGTCGGCACCCGAAAGCTGGTCGCCGGCGACCACCGAGGCACGTGGCTTCAGCAGCGTGGCGCCGGGCTCCAGCTTGCCGACGGCGGCATGGTTCCACATGATCTGGCCATCGCGCGTCAGCTTCAGATCGGTGTCGGCGGAGGCGGCGACCGCCTTGGCGCGCGCCGTGATCTCGGCGGCGACGGCGGACATGGCGGCAGCCTTGAGGGCCCGGGCCTCGGCGCCTTCGGACGTGCCATCGGGCACGAACAGGAAGCCCTTGATCCGGCCAATATACTCGCCCTCGACGTGGATGGCGCCATCTTCTTCAACAGTCGACATCAATTCTTCCTTCTGGGCCAGGCGCTTCATCAGCACGCTGGTACGGCGGTCGATAAAACGCTGTGTCAGGCGCTCATGCAAGGCATCCGACAACTTGTCCTCTATCTCTCTCGCGTAGGATTGCCAATAGAGAGGTGCCTTGAGCCAGTCCGGGCGATTTGCCACGAATGTCCAGGTGCGCACATGGCTGATGCGGTTCGACAGCGTGTCGAGGTCGCCCTGGGTGTTCTCACAGAACTTCAATTGCCGCACGAACCAGTCCTCGTCGATGAAGCCATCACCAGTCTGCAGATACTGGTAGATCTTCGAAACGATCGAGGCGTGCTCCGAGTTCGATATGTTGCGGTAATCGGGGATCTGGCAGACTTCCCACAGCCGCTCCACGTCCCTCTTCGACTTGGCCAGGTCGCGCGTGGCGGGATCGCGGGCCAGTGCCTCGAGCGCCAGCAGGTCGGCGTTGGGCTGGGCGCGGGTGAGACCCTGGGCTTGCGGCAGCAGGTTCAGCGACTGCTTCAGCCGTTCGAGCGAGCCGAAGTCAAGCTCGCGGTTGCGCCATTGCAGCATGCGAACGGCATCGAAATTGTGGCTCTCGAGGCGCTCCACCATCTCGGGCTCGAAGGGGTCGGCCTCGCCGGTGACACCGAAGGTGCCGTCATTCATGTAACGGCCGGCGCGCCCCGCCACCTGACCCAGTTCGGAGGGGTTCAGATGGCGATACTGGAAGCCGTCGAACTTGCGGGTCGAGGCAAAGGCCACATGGTCCACATCCATGTTGAGGCCCATCCCCACGGCATCGGTGGCCACGATGTAGTCGACATCACCCGACTGGTAGAGCGCCACCTGCGCATTGCGGGTGCGGGGCGACAATGCGCCCAGAACCACGGCAGCACCGCCGCGCTGACGGCGGATGAGTTCCGCCGTCGCATAGACCATGTCGGCCGAGAAGGCGACGATGGCCGAGCGCCGCGGCAGCCGCGTGAGCTTTTTCTGGCCGGCATAGAGAAGTTGCGAAAAGCGCGGCCGCGACACGAAAGTTGTGCCCGGCAGCAGGCGCTCGAGAATGGGCCGCATGGTGGCGGCGCCGAGCAGCATGGTCTCGTCACGGCCGCGCCGGTTCATCACGCGATCGGTGAAGATGTGGCCGCGCTCGAAGTCGGCGCAGAGCTGCACTTCGTCGATGGCCAGAAAGGGCACGTCGACGTCGCTGGGCATCGCCTCGACGGTGCAGATCCAGTAGCGCGCCTGGACGGGAATGATCTTTTCCTCGCCGGTCACCAGCGCGACAGCGGCATCGCCGACGCGGGCGCGTACCTTGTCGTAGATTTCGCGTGCCAGAAGGCGGAGGGGAAGGCCGATCATGCCGCCGCCATGCCCCAGCATGCGTTCCACCGCGAGGTGGGTCTTGCCGGTGTTGGTGGGGCCAAGCACGGCAGTGACAGTTTTCTGGGACGGCATCTAAGGCGGCTTCGCGAAATCCTTGAGGCCCAGACTTGGGGCGCAGGCCCCCCCAGGGTCAAGGTCTTTCGCCCCGTTCTGAACCGGGCCGTTAGGGAATGGATTCAAACCGGAACGAAGCTGGCCCGAATCGCTGCAGTTGCGCGATTCAGGGTTTGTTCCCCGGGCACAATGTAGTGTCTACAGGGGGTTCCCGGGCGGCGCGGCCAGGGCCCAAGAAGACGGTGCGGGCAATCAGCGCTGGCCAGGCCGGTCCAAAGCTTAACCTGCGGCGCCCTAGGGTTGACACTTCCTTGCAGAGGGCCGGGCGACAGCCCGTCCGATCTTTACGGCTTGGATCATCCCCGGAACGGATCGCGCCCGAATCGCTGAAGGAACGATCTTCGCCATTTGTTCTCGCAAGATGTTGTGGTTTGACCAGGCTAAGCCTACAAGGCGGCAGGAGAATTTCCATCCGGCAGGGTTGCGTTCCAGATCCCGCGTTAACCGCTCTGTGCCGGAATGGCACAGCTGCCGTTCGGAGGCCCGCGCGGAGGGCAAGGGGCACGGCGCGGACGCCTGGGGGTGCCATCGTCCACATGGGCGCGGGAGAGTGCCGAGAAAACGCCCTTCCGGCTTGACCCCGCGCGCGGCTCCCACTATAGACCCGCCATCCGAACCGGGGGCATCGAGCCTCCCGGTACCCATTCTTATTGTGGAGTTTAGCCCATGGCCCGCCGTTGTGAGTTGACGGGAAAGAACGCGCTGGTTGGCAACAAGGTCAGCCATGCCAACAACAAGACCAAGACCCGCTTCATGCCGAACCTGTGCGACGTGAGCCTGATGAGCGATGCGATGGGCCTGACCTATCGCCTGCGCATCTCGGCCATCGCGCTGAAGTCGGTGGAGCATGTCGGCGGCCTCGATGCCTTCCTGATGAAGGCCGACACCGCCAAGCTCTCGGACAAGGCCGCGCGCCTCAAGCGTTCGATCGCCAAGAAGCTGGAAGCCGCCAAGGCCGCCTGATTTTCCCGTCAGGGCTGATTTCGAAAGCCGCTCCAACCGGGGCGGCTTTTGCTTTATGGGTCATGCCATGAGCGAAGAGGACAGAGCGAAGCGGGGCAATGCCCCGCGTGACGGCAGCCCCCGCATCCACGGCTCGGCGGTGACACGCAATGCCAGCCTGGGCCGCTTCACCGAACTGAAGGAGCGCGTGCAGTTCCTCGATTCGGCGCTTGGCGACTATTCCTACATCGAGCGTGATTCCGAGGCGATCTATGCCGAGATCGGCAAGTTCACGGCCATTGCCGCGCACTGCCGCATCAATGCGCTGAACCACCCGGTGGAGCGCATCAGCCAGCACAAGATGACCTATCGGCCCAACGAGTATTTCGTCGGCGCCAAGCTCGACAAGGGGTTCCGCGAGCGCCGGATCGCCGACAAGGTGGTGATCGGTCACGACGTGTGGATCGGCCATGGCGCGATCATCCTGCCGGGCCTCACCATCGGGCACGGCGCGGTCGTTGCCGCAGGCGCGGTGGTCACCAGGGACGTCGCGCCCTATGCCATCGTGGCAGGGGTGCCGGCGAAATTCCTCAAGTGGCGGTTTCCCCCCGACATCAGCGACCGCGTCATGCGGCTTGCGTGGTGGGACTGGGAGCATGGGCGGCTGGGACAGGCGGTGGAGGACATGCGGGCGATGACGGTCGAAGATTTTCTGAGGAAGTACGATTCGCCTTGATGCCGTCACGCTGGCGAAGGCCGGGGTTCAGCTTCGGCCGGCGGGGCATATTGCAGTTCGTAACGATTGCTTTTGGCAAGTCAGGACTGCATGTGGCCCCCTAGCTGCACGCGGACTGGAACCGCTCAGGGGTTCGCTACGGGCCACCTGAAGGCCCTCGGCGCAAGGGAAGCTGGATCCCGGCCTTCGCCGGGATGACGGGTTCCGGGGTGTGAGGACCGAATGGGGGCCGTTAGGCCCGTGCGCGCTTCTTCGGCGCGGGCGCCACCACCTTCGGCGTGGCCTTCTCGGAGAACAGCTCGGCCAGCTTCTCGGTCATCGCGCCACCGAGCTCTTCCGCATCGACGATGGTCACGGCGCGCTTGTAGTAGCGTGTCACGTCATGGCCGATGCCGATGGCGATGAGTTCCACCGGCGAGCGCTGCTCGATGTCGTTGATCACCTGGCGCAGGTGCTTTTCGAGATAGTTGCCGGAATTGACCGAGAGCGTCGAGTCGTCGACCGGCGCGCCGTCAGAGATCACCATGAGGATGCGGCGCTGCTCGCGCCGCGCCAGCAGGCGGTTGTGGGCCCAGATCAGCGCCTCGCCGTCGATGTTTTCCTTGAGCAGCCCCTCGCGCATCATCAGGCCGAGGTTCTTGCGCGCGCGGCGCCAGGGCGTGTCGGCCGACTTGTAGATGATGTGGCGCAGGTCGTTGAGGCGGCCGGGGTTGGCCGGCTTGTTGGAGGCCAGCCACTTCTCGCGCGCCTGGCCGCCCTTCCACGCACGCGTGGTGAAGCCGAGGATCTCGACCTTCACGCCGCAGCGTTCGAGCGTGCGGGCGAGGATGTCGGCGCAGGTGGCGGCAACCGTGATGGGCCGCCCGCGCATCGAGCCCGAATTGTCGAGCAGCAGGCTCACCACCGTGTCGCGGAATTCCGTGTCCTGCTCCTCCTTGAAGGAGAGCGGGTGCATGGGGTCGATGACGACGCGGGTGAGGCGAGCCGCGTCGAGAACACCTTCCTCGAGGTCGAAGTCCCACGAGCGGTTCTGCTGCGCCATCAACCGGCGCTGCAGGCGGTTGGCGAGGCGGGCGACGACGCCCTGCAGGTTGGAGAGCTGCTTGTCGAGATAGTTGCGAAGCCTGGTCAGTTCCTCGGCGTCGCACAGGTCCTCGGCCGAGATCACCTCGTCGAACTGGTTGGTGAAGACCTTGTAGAAATCCTCGTTGGAGAGGGACGAGAAGGGCAGCTGCGGCTTCCACGGCTCCTCGCCGTCCTGTTCCTCTTCGCCTTCCTGGTCCTCGCCCTCGTCCTCGACGTCCATCTGCTGGGCGTCCATTTCGGCGGCTTCGGACTCGCCCTCGGCGTCCTGCATCTCCTCCATCGACTGCTGGGAGCTTTCCTGCTCCTCGCTGTCGGGCGTCTCCTCGCGCTCGCCCGAATCCTCCTCGGGCTCGCTTTCGTCATTCTCGTCGGACTGGTCGGGGTCCTCTCCCAGCTCCTCTGCCATGTCGAGCGCGGCGATGATGTCGCGCGACATGCGGGCGAAGGCCGCCTGGTCGTGGATGTTGTCCATGAGGTGCGCGAGCTGGTCGTGTGCCTTGTCCTCGATCCAGGGGCGCCACAGGTCGACCATCGTGCGCGCGCCCTCGGGCGGCGTGGCCCCGGTCAGCTTCTCGCGCACCAGCAGCGCCACGGCCTCGTCCAGCGGCGCATCCTTGCGGTCGGTGTAGCGGGCCACGTCCTTCTTGCGGTAGCGATCGTCCAGCATGGCGGCCAGGTTGGTCTTCATGCCCTGCATGGCATTGGCGCCGAGCGCCTCGATGCGGGCCTGCTCCACCGCCTCGAATACGGCGCGGGCATTCTTGCCCTGCGGCTGGTAGCGGGAATGAACCTTGTCGTTGTGATTGGCGAGGCGCAGTGCGAAGGCATCTGACAAGCCGCGCACGATGGCGATGTCGCCCGCCTTCAGCTCATTGCCGACCTGCGGCAGCTTGGCCCGGTTGCCGGCCAGCGAAGGGGCCTCGTTGCCGAAGGCCACGGAGAGTTCCGGGTCTTCGGCAATGGTCTTCATCGCGACGGTGAGGACGCGCTTGAACTCGTTCGAAGGTGTGTCCTTCTCCTTCGCCACCTTGGCTCACTCAGGCAATGGCAACGTGAGCGGAGGATTCCGGCAGTTCCTCGCCGAAGCAGCGCTGGTAGAATTCGGCCACCACGCTGCGCTCGAGCTCGTCGCACTTGTTGAGGAAGGTCACGCGGAAGGCGAAGCCCACGTCGCCGAAGATCTCGGCATTCTGCGCCCAGGTGATGACGGTGCGGGGCGACATGACGGTGGAGAGGTCGCCCTGCATGAAGGCATTGCGGGTCAAGTCCGCCACGCGCACCATGTTGGAGAGGATCTTGCGGCCCTTCTCGGTGTCGAAGTGCTTCGACTTGGCCGTGACGATGCCCACTTCCTGCGCATGCGGCAGGTAGTTGAGGGCGGTGATGATCGACCAGCGGTCCATCTGCGCCTGGTTGATCTGCTGCGTGCCGTGATAGAGACCCGTCGTATCGCCAAGGCCGATCGTATTGGCCGTGGCAAAAAGCCGGAATGCGGCATGCGGACGGATGACGCGCGACTGGTCGAGCAGCGTCAGCTTTCCCGAGCTTTCGAGGATGCGCTGGATCACGAACATCACGTCCGGGCGGCCGGCGTCATATTCGTCGAAGACGAGGGCGACGTTGTGCTGGTAGGCCCAGGGCAGGATGCCTTCTCGGAATTCGGTGACCTGCTTGCCCTCCTGCAGCACGATCGCATCCTTGCCGATGAGATCGATGCGCGAGATGTGGCTGTCGAGGTTGATGCGGATGCAGGGCCAGTTGAGGCGGGCCGCGACCTGCTCGATGTGGGTCGACTTCCCGGTGCCGTGATAGCCCGTCACCATGACCCGGCGGTTGTAGGCGAAGCCCGCGAGGATGGCGAGCGTGGTCTCGCGGTTGAAGAGATAGTCCGGGTCGAGATCCGGAACATGCTCCGAGGTCTTGGAATAGGCGGGAACTTCCATGTTGGTGTCGAAGCCGAAGAGCTGCTTCACCGACGCCTTGGTGTCGGGCATGCCATTCGCCTCTGCAGTGGCCTTCGCATTCATGTCAGGGGATCTTCATGTTCCGGGGTTACGCGGGCGGGTTTTAGACGGTCAGGCCCTGCCGGGCAAGGCTTTGCGCCGCCGAAAGCTTGATGTGGCCCATGTCCTCATCGCCGAGGTGAGCGCACCTCGGCGGGACATGTGCTAGCAGAACCCACTTGAACGCAGGTGGTCATAGGCCTGGATCACCGCCTTCAGCGTATCCTCGTTGGCCCGGCTGCCATTGTTGGCGTCGGGATGCAGGCGCTTGACCAGCGTCTTGTACTGGCTCTTCACCTGATCGGGTGTCGCGGTATCGTCCAGGCCCAGCGTTTGCAGGGCCTTCATCTCGGTCGAGCGCAGCGCCCGCCCGGTGGGGTGGCGGCCCGGCGCCTTGGCGGCCTTGGCGGCAAGGCCGAACGGGTCGTCGCGCAGCTGGGCACCCCGGCGGCGCACGCTGGACGCATTGGGTGTCGCATTCTGGCCCAGTTTCCAGGTCGGACGCTCGCCGAGGCGGGCGTTCCTCTGGAACTCCTGCATCTCGTCGTCCTTCATGCCCTGAAAGTAGTTGTAGGACTTGTTGTACTCCTGCACATGCGCGGTGCAGTAGTTGTAGAACTTGCCCTCGTGGCCGCGGCCCATGGGGGCCTTGTGCGGCCCCGGTCGCGGGCAATCGGGCCAGTCGCACTGCGGCACGGTTTCGGCTGCCTTTTTCTTGTCGGCAGCGGGCTTCACGCGGATCTTGTCGAAGTATTTTGAATCGAGCTTCATCGCGGCTGATTATGGTGATAGAGCCCCGCGCAAGCAAGCTTTGCCTGCCGCGGAGAGACAGAATGACAGCTGATCCGAAACTTGGCCCGGTTGGCCAAAGAATCACCACGAAACTCACGCAGGGTTTCGCGCCGGCGGCATTGCAGGTGATCGACGAGTCGCACCACCACGCTGGCCACTCCGGCTCCCGGCCCGATGGCGAGAGCCATTTCCGCGTCGTCATCGTGGCCGAATCCTTCCGCGGCAAATCGCGCGTCGAGCAGCACCGGATGGTCAATGCCGCTCTGGTGGACGAGCTGAAGGAACGCGTGCACGCGCTCGCGATCCAGTCGTCGGCGCCGTAGGACGCGCTTCAATCACATCCTCCGAACTTGCCGTCACCCCAGCGAAAGCTGGGGCCCCGCTTTGGCGGAGGGCGGCGCGCATTGATGCAAAGCGGGGTGCCAGCTTTCGCTGGCATGACGGCATTTAGGGTGGCTTTCGCGAGATGCACCGCTAGCCTTACCCCTCCGCAAGCTCCCCCTCGCGCTTCACCGGGCTCATCCGCAGCGCGGTGATCTGGTGGCGGCGCTTCTTCAGGATCTCGAAGCGGAAGCCGTGGAAGACGAAGGCCTGGCCGACCTCCGGGATCATGCGGGCCTCGTGGATGACGAGGCCTGCAATGGTGTTGGCCTCCTCGTCGGGGAGGTCCCAGTCGAAGGCGCGGTTGAGGTCGCGGATCGCCACCGAACCGTCGACGAGGTAGGAGCCGTCGGGCTTGGGCCTGACGCCCGTCGCCACCGCATCGTGCTCGTCCTTGATGTCGCCGACGATCTCTTCGATGATGTCCTCGAGCGTGACGAGGCCCTGCACCTCGCCGTACTCGTCGACCACGATCGCAAAGTGGCTCTTGCGCTTGAGAAAGGCATTGAGCTGGTCCGGGATGGCACGGGTATCGGGCACGAACCAGGGCGGCAGCAGGATGTCCTCGATGTCGACCTTGCTGGCATCGCCAGCGTGCTTCTGCAACGCCGCGAAGAGGTTCTTCGCATGCAGCACGCCGATGATGTTGTCGGGCGTGTCCTTCCACACCGGAATGCGGGTGTGGCCGCTCTTCAGCACCGTGTTGACGATGTCCTTGGGGTCTTCCTCGATGTCGAGCATGGTCATCTTGGTGCGATGGACCATGATGTCGGCAACCTCGAGGTCCTGCATGGCGAGAATGCCCGACAGCATGTCGCGGTCGTTCTTCACCACCGTGCCGTCCTTCACGTGAAGGTCGATCGCCTCGCGCAATTCCTCGTGCATGGTGTGGGTTTCATCCACGCCGCTGCTGCCGGTGAGGGTGAGCAACCCGCGCGCCAAAACCTCCAGAGCCGTGGCGGGCGGGCCGAGGATGGCGGTCAGAAGCTGCGCCGGGCGCGACAGGGTCACCGCCACGCGATCGGCGCGCCGCGCGGCATAGGCGTCGGGCAGCATGAGGCCGAAGAAGGCGAAGGCGGCGATCATCACGAGGCCCCCGAGGCCCGCCTGCAGCGGTGGCAGCTGGTGGAACAGCAGGAAGGCCGCGAGCCCGCCGGCGAGCAGCGCCGCCAGCAGCTTGGCCAGCGCCAGGGCGCCCATGGTGCGGTCTTCGGTTGCGAGCAGGTCGAGGGCCGTTCCGGCGCCGCGCACGCCGCGCTTCTGCAATTCGCCCAGCCTGGTGCGCGAGGCGTTCCACAGGCTGGCGCGCACGGCGGCCGCGAAGGCGGAGAGGATGAGCAGGGCGACGAGGGCGCCCCCGATCAGTCCGGAGCCGGAACTCATCGCTGGCGGAGATCCTCCGTGAGGAAGTCGAGCACGTCATGCTCCGGCACATCCTTGGCAATGAAGGCCTCGCCGATGCCGCGCGCCAGGATGAAGGTCAGCTTGCCGCCCTGTGCCTTCTTGTCCTGGCGCATGATGTCCAGCAGCGTGGCAGGCGGCGGAAGTTCGCCGGGGATTTGCGCGGCGTGAATGGGAAGGCCCACGCTCTTCAGGTGCTTGGCCACACGTTCGGCCGTGCCGGGCGCGCAGAGCTTCTGGCGCTCGGAGAAGCGGAAGGCCTGCACCATGCCGATCGACACGCCTTCGCCATGCAGCAGGCGCTGCGAATAGCCGGTGGCCGATTCGAGGGCATGGCCGAAGGTGTGGCCGAGGTTGAGCAAGGCGCGCACGCCGGTTTCGTGCTCGTCTTCGGCAACGATCTGCGCCTTGGCCTCGCAGGACTTGCGGATGGCGTGCACGCGGGCCTGTGAATCGCCGCGCATGATGGCGGGCGCGGAACCCTCGAGCCATTCGAAGAACCCCGCATCACCGAGCAGGCCATATTTCGCAACCTCGGCATAGCCCGCCGCAAGCTCGCGCTTCGGCAAGGTGTCGAGAAGCGCGATGTCGGTGATGACGGCGAGCGGCTGGTGGAAAGCCCCGATCAGGTTCTTGCCATGGGGCGAGTTGATTCCGGTCTTGCCGCCCACCGAAGAGTCCACTTGTGACAGCAGCGTGGTCGGGATCTGGATGAAGTCGACGCCGCGCCGCAGGATCGCGGCGGCAAAGCCCGCGAGATCGCCGATGACCCCGCCGCCGAAGGCGATGATGCGGTCACGCCGCTCGATGCCGGCCCCCAGCAGCTTGTCGCAGAGTTCGGCCAGATGCTGGTAGCTCTTGGTCTTTTCGCCCGCCGGCATGATGATCGCGGTGGAGCGGATGCCCTTCGCGGCCAGCGCGCGCTCGAGCGTTGCGAGATGCGCCTTCGCCACGTTCTCGTCCGTCACGATGGCGGTCAGCGGGCGCCTGAGGAAAGGCGCCACGATATCGCCGGCACGGGCCAGCAGGCCTTCGCCGATCTCAATGTCATAGCTGCGATCGCCCAGTGCGACGGGCACGGTTTCACGGCGTTCGGTGGCGTTCAGGTCACTCATCTTGCGTCTTCTTCTTGTCCCAGCCGTCCCACTGCGCGAGGGCGCGGATCACGTCGTTCACCATCTGGCCATGCTGCACGTCACGGCTCTCCACCGTCACGTCCGCCAGCCCGTAGACCGGGTAGCGCTTGTCGATCAGACCGCGCATCACCGCCTCGGGATCCTCGTTCTGGAGGAGCGGCCGATCCTGCCGTTTCATCACCCGCTTCATCAGGATGGGCAGCGCCGCCCTGAGCCACACCGAAATGCCGCTCTCCTGAATGCGCTGGCGGGTCTCCTCGTTCATGTAGGCGCCGCCACCGGTGGCCAGCACCTGCGCGCCGTTGCCGATCAGGCGCTGGATCACCCGGCGTTCGCCTTCGCGAAAATAGGGCTCGCCATGGTCGGCGAAGATTTCCCGAATGGATTTTCCGGCCGCCGCCTCGATTTCATGGTCGGCATCGACGAAAGGAATGGAAAGTTTCTCGGCCAGCCGGCGCCCGACGCTCGTCTTGCCGGCGCCCATGAGACCGACGAGCACGATGGGGCGCTGCCCCAACCGCTGCCGGACCATTTCGGCCTCTTTTGCAATAGAACGGCGCGCCATCCAACTTCCTCAACTTGGCGCCGGTTCTACCGTGCATGGCAATCGACCGCAAAGCCTTTCCGAAGCAGGACTTACCCGCTACACTTGAGACGTTTCTGGTGGTGGTTGATGCCCGATACGGTCAAGTTCGTGCTGGTGCTGGCGTTTCTCGGAGGCGCGATCTATGGCAGCGCCTGGGCGCTGTCGCACTTCCCGCCGGAGCAGGCAGAAATCGTCAAGCCGCTGCCGAGCGAGAAGCTGCGTGCCAAATAGCGTCTCCCAGCGCCTGATCGACCGCTTCCTCGAAATGATGGCGGCCGAACGCGGCGCATCGCAAAACACCCTTGCCGCCTATCGCCGCGACCTCGAATCCTATGCCGAAGGCATCGCCGACCTGAAGGGAGCGGGTCCCGACGACATCCGCCGGCATCTCGAGGCGCTGGAGGCGCAGGGTCTCGCCCGCTCTTCCGCCGCGCGCAAGCTCTCCGCCATCCGCCAGTTCCACCGCTTCCTGCATGGCGACGGCCTCGCCCGCGACAATCCGGCCACCGCCATCGACAGCCCGCGGGCCGCCCGGCCGCTCCCCAAGATGATCTCGCAGGCGGACGTGACGGCGCTGGCCGAGGCGGCGCGGGCACGCGTGAAGGCCGCAAAGGACCGGCAGCTGCTCAAGGCGCTGCGGCTCCTGTGCCTCATCGAACTGCTCTATGCGACGGGGCTGCGCGTCTCGGAACTCGTCGGCCTCACCGTCCAGGCGGCAAGTGCCGAGAGGGACTTCATCCTGGTCAAGGGCAAGGGCGGGCGCGAGCGGCTGGTGCCGGTCTCCGCCACGGCGCGGTCGACGCTTGTCGATTATCTCTCAGCCCTGAAGAAATCCGGCCTCGCCGGGTCGAAATGGCTGTTCCCCTCCTCCGGCGCCGCAGGGCACCTCACCCGGCAGCATTTCGCGCTCGAGCTCAAGGCGCTGGGCCGGGAGGCCGGACTCGATGCCGCAAAGCTCTCGCCCCACGTGCTCCGCCATGGCTTCGCAAGCCACCTGCTGGAAGGCGGCGCCGACCTGCGCGCTGTCCAGCAAATGCTTGGCCACGCTGACATTTCCACGACCCAGATCTATACCCACGTGCAGGCCGAGCGCCTACGTGAGGTGGTGGAGACCCACCATCCGCTTGCCAAGAAAAGTTGACTTCCGGCCGCCGCGCGGCCAGTTTCCGCGCCAACACTGACCCGTTCCGAGGCCCAATGCCGACTTATCTCGATTTCGAAGCCCCGCTCGCCGAACTGGAAGGCAAGATCGCGGAACTCCGCGCGCTCGCCACCGGCGACAAGACCGTGTCGATCTCGGACGAGGTGAAGGGCCTGGAAAAGAAGGCGGCGAAGCAGCTGACCGACCTTTATGCCAGTCTCGAACCCTGGCAGAAGGCGCAGGTGGCGCGCCATCCGGAACGCCCGCACGCCGTCGACTACATCGGCCAGCTGATCACCGAATTCACACCCCTCGCCGGCGACCGCAAGTTTGCCGAGGATTTCGCCGTGGTCGGTGGCCTCGGCCGTTTCGAGGGCCAGCCCGTCATGGTGCTGGGCCAGGAAAAGGGCAATGATACCGCGTCCCGCCTCAAGCGCAATTTCGGCATGGCGCGGCCCGAGGGCTACCGCAAGGCCGTGCGCCTGATGGAAACGGCCGATCGCTTTGGCCTCCCCGTCATCTCCTTCGTCGATACCGCCGGCGCCTATCCCGGCATCGATGCCGAGGAGCGCGGCCAGGCCGAGGCCATCGCGCGGTCGACCGACTGCTGCCTGTCGCTCGGCGTTCCCACCGTCTCGGTGGTGATCGGAGAGGGGGGCTCGGGCGGGGCCATCGCCATTGCGACTGCCAACGTGGTGATGATGCTCGAACACGCCATTTACAGCGTCATCTCGCCGGAAGGGGCGGCCTCGATCCTGTGGCGCGACGCGGCGCGCGCCAAGGATGCCGCGGCGGCCATGAAGATCACCGCGCAGGATTTGAAGAAGCTCGGCGTCATCGACGAGATCATCCCGGAACCCAAGGGCGGTGCGCACCGCGCGGCGTCCGAGGCGATCGCGGCGACCGGCGAGGCCATTGCCCGCGCCCTCAAGACCTTCGACGGCGTGGCGCCGGACGCGCTGCGCGCCCAGCGCCGGGAGAAATTCCTCGGTATAGGCCGCAATCTCTGATCGCCGCGGCTCTGCCTGCTTGCTGCCGCAAATCACCTCCACACAGGGGTGTGAACGATCAGGGATGGACATGAACCGCCGCGAACTCATGCTGGCTGGCCTTGCCGGCACGTCGCTCCTGGGCTTGCCGCGCCACGCTTTTGCGGCGGCGGAGCCAAGGCTCCTCACCGTGGCGAAGCGCGTGATCGAGGTGAAGGGCAAGCCCGCCAGCGTTTTCGGCATCACCGGGCCCGACGGCAAGCCCGGACTGTCGATGATGTATGGCGAGCATTTCCGGGTGCGGGTGAAAAACGCCACGGACACCGACACCATCGTTCACTGGCATGGGCTCACCCCGCCGTTCGGGCAGGACGGAGTCGCCATGTACGGACAGCCAGCCATTCCGCCCGGGGGCACGCTGGACTATGATTTCGCCAACACCCGTGCCGGCACCCACTGGATGCATTCGCATCTGGGCCTGCAGGAACAGCAGCTGCTGGCCGCACCGCTGATCGTCAACGAGCTGAAGCAGCCCATGTTCGACGACCAGGAACACGTGGTGATGCTGCACGACTTCACCTTCCGCAATCCGCAGGACATCCTGGCAGAGCTGACGGGCGGCGGCGGCGCGCATGCCGGGCACATGATGCAGGGCATGGAGTCCTCGCAGATGAAGCAGACCGCCACCGACGAAACATCGATGAGCGGCATGATGCGCGGAATGGGCATGCTCAACGACATCGTCTTCGATGCCTACCTCGCCAATGACCGCACCCTCGATGATCCGGAGGTGGTGTCGGTCGAGAGGGGCAGCACGCTGCGCCTGCGCGTCATCAATGCATCGGCTGCATCCAACATGTGGATCGATCTCGGCTCCTTCCAGGGCGAACTCATCGCCGTCGACGGCAACGCGATCTATCCGATGAAGGGCAGCCTGTTTCCGGTGGCCATCGGCCAGCGTGCCGATCTCCGCCTCAGGATCCCGACCCAGGGCGGGGCCTTCCCGGTTCTGTTCCGTCCGGAAGGCGTGACGGAACGCACCGGCATCGTGCTGGCCACCGCGGGCGCCGCCATAGCGAAGCTGGCGCATGAAGGCGACGCGGCGCCGGCACTCGACCTGTCGCAGGAACTGCTCTACCGCCCCGTGGCCAAGATCTCGCAGGAACCGGTCAATCGGACCGAGCTGCTGACACTCACCGGCGGCGACATGAATTATGTCTGGGGGCTCAACGGCGAGGCGAACCCGGTGCAGCCGCTGTTCACCATGCGCCAGGGCGAGCGCATCGCCGTGATGATGCACAACCTGACGGGCATGGCCCATCCGATGCATCTCCATGGCCATTATTTCAAGGTGGTGGCGCTCGGCGACACGGTGATCGACGGCGCGCTGCGCGACGTGGTGCTGGTGCCGCCCGAGGAGTCGGTGACCATCGTCTTCGATGCCGACAATCCGGGATCCTGGCCGTTTCACTGCCATCACGCCTATCACATGAATGCCGGCATGATGGGTTCGATCGGTTATACCAGCGCAGCCTGACCGTCAGGTGAAGAGGTGGTCCGGCGGCAAGCCCCGGCGCTGCCGCTCCGCCATCTGCGCAAACAGCGTTTCGAGATTGCGGGTATAGCGCTGCGGATCGAACAGCGCACAGTGCAGGATGTTGTCTGCCAGCTTTCGCTTCAGGGCGTGGAGGGACTTCCGGTCATTGTAGAAACCGATCGCCATCGCCTCATAGGCCTCGCGGCTGGGGGCGATGAGTTCCGGCAGTCCCGCCGCGGTGACGAGGCTGCCCCCCACCCGGCTGGCGAAGGTCTCGCCCATCAGCGTCAGCACCGGCACGCCGGCCCACAGGGCGTCGCTCGCCGTCGTGTGGGCATTGTAGGGCAGGGTGTCGAGAAACAGGTCCGCCGCGCGATGACGCGCCAGATGATCAGGGAGGGGCAGGCTCTTGGCGAACACCATGCGGTGCGGGTCGATGCCGCGGGCCGCGGCAGCGGCGCGCAGGTTGTTCTCCACCACGGCTGCGTAGGAGAACAGCCACAGCACCGAATCCGGCGCCGCCGCGAGAATACGCATCCAGCTGTCGAACACCGCCGGCGTGATCTTGAAGCTGTTGTTGAAGCAGCAGAACACGAAGGCATGTTCCGGCAACCCAAGCAGCGCCCGATCGGCGCCGCCCTCGGCGATCGCCCGCTTGCGGTCGTTCGGCTGGTAGCTGTCGGGAAGATAGGCGACCTTCTCGGTATAGTGCGGGCGCGAATGCTCGGGGATCAGCACCGGATCGGCGATGATGTAGTCCATGGCCGGAAGGCCCGTGGTGCCGGCATAGCCGAGATAGTTTGCCTGCACCGGCGCCAGCTTCGCGGCAAACAGGCTGGGGCGCGCAAATTGGGTGAAGCCCATGAGGTCGGCTGCAATCTCCACGCCTTCCTGCCGGGCCAGTGCCAGGATCTCGCGGTCGGTCAGGTCATCGACGTCATGGAAGGAATCGAAGAACGGCTCCACCCGTGCCCGCATCGTGCTGTTCGCCACTTTCTTCAGGGAAAGGGCAATGATGCGGAAGCGGCTGCGATCATGATGCGCGAAGACATCCGCCATCAGGTACATCGTGGCGTGATCGCGGAAGTCGCCCGACACGTAGGCGATGGTGATCCGGCTGTCGCCGGCGGCGGGGAAATCCCGCCGCGCCGGCAGGGCGCGTTGCGCCAGGCGTTCGCTGCTGCGCAGCACATAGCGCTTCTGCAGAGCCGGATCGTCGAGATGGGCCAGCGAGTTGAACGAGGACAGGTCCTCGTCTTCCGCAGCGACGCGGTCAACCAGGATCTGAAGGTCCTGGGCGTATCCCGCCCAGTCGCAGATCTGCATGCGGTTCCCGAAACGCTGGCCCAGGCCGCGGTCCTTCTCCGTGTCCAGGACGCGGGCCGCTTCGAGCACTGCCAGCGCGTCTTCCCAGCGCTGCTCGTCCGAGAGGATCATGGCCTTGGCGAGGTAGGAGTCGATGTAGGCCGGATCGACGGCGATGGCGGCATCATAGGCCTCCAGGGCCGTCGTCACGAAGCCGAGTTCGCGCAGCGCCGCGCCACGCTGATGGTGCAAGAGGGCGAGCCGCGGCAGGTATTTCAGCGCCTCGTCGAAACTGCGCGCCGCTGCCGCGAACTCGCGCTTGCGCATGAAGGCCTGGCCGGCGCCGAAATAGGCATCGCCGCGGCGCGGCGCCAGCGCGATGGCGCGGTCATAGAGGACGAGGGCCTCGTCGACGGCGTCTTCGCCGCGCAGCAGTCCGGCCCGGCCCAGCATGGCATCGACATCGTCGCGATCCCTCGCCAAGGCTGCGTCATAGGCGGCAAGGGCTGCGTGGCGGTCTTCCAGCCGTTCGAGGATCGCACCCTTCGCGGCCAGCGCCCCGGAATGGTCGGGATCAAGGGCCAGGGCAGCGTCGATGGTCCGCAGCGCCTCCTCGCCCTGTCCGGCCCGCAGCTGGGCAAGGGCCAGCGCCCGGCGGGTGTCGGGTGCCGATGGGGTGAGCTTCACAGCCTGCTGCAAGGCCGAAAGGGCTTCCGCCGGCCGCTCGAGGTCGAGCAGGGCCTGGCCCGTCCCCTGCCATGCTTCGGCCAACGCCGGTTTCGCGGCCGTCGCCCGGCGAAAGCTATCGAGCGCCTCCGCCGGGCGGTCGAGGGCCAGCAGCACGCTCGCCAGCTGGTGATGGGCTTCCGCGAAGTCGGGCTGCAGAGCGAGCGCTGTTCGCTGGCACGACGCCGCCTCCTCCAGCCGGCCGAGGTTCTTCAGCGCGATGCCGCGGTTGACCGCAAACTGGGGATTGCGGGGGTCGAGCTGCATGGCCCTGGCGAGGGCTGCCTCCGCCCCCGCATAGTCGCGGAGCGTGAGGGAGATGATGCCGAGGTCGCGCAGCGCTTCGCGTGCGGTGGGGCGAATTTCCGCGGCGGCCTTCAGATGGCGCGTGCCGGCCTGCCCCTGTCCTGCCTGGTAGAGCGCGATGCCGAGGAGGTAGTTGGCGTCGTAATTCCGTGGCTCCATGGCCAGAATCCGCTCATAGAGCGCGACCGCCTCCGGCAGCCTGCCGGCGGCGTGCAGGTCCTGGGCGGTTTTCAGAAGCACGTCGCCGGTCCTCCCCGATGGGTCTGGCGGATTGCCTAGCCCAAGCCACGTCGACTTGCCAAGCACGGCTGAATGCGAGGAGATTGGCAATCGACTTCAACCGTGTATTGATCCTCGGGCATTCGGATTCGTCAGAGGGGCGGCCATGTGGACCTGGATCAACCGGCGGAACCTGCTCAAGGCTGCGGCATGGGCGGCGATCCCGCCCGGCCTTGCCGGCGGGCTTGCACTGCAGGCAGGCACGGCCCGCGCCGGCGACGTCGACTACCTGCCGGTGACGCTCGCGGATGTGCCTTATCCCGAACCGATCACCTTCAGCGTCAGCATGCCCGGCAAGGATCCGGTCACGCTGTCGGGCCACTACTGGTACAACGCCAAGGCCATCGCAGCCGGAACCCGCTGCCCCGCCATCGTCGAGCTGAATCCCTACCGCTGCCGGGACGGCACGCTCTATGTCGACAGCAAGATGCATCCGTGGTTCGCCTACAAGGGCTATCTCGCCTTCCGCATCGATCTGCAGGGAAGCGGCAACTCCACCGGCTCGATCACAGACGAGTACACCGAGGAGGAACTCTCCTACTGCGTCCAGGTGGTCAACCAGATCGCGGCGCTTCCGATCTGCGACGGCAACATCGGCATGATCGGCGAATCGTGGAGCGCCATCAATTCGCTGATGGTGGCCGCGCGCGACGATTGCCCCTCGGCACTCAAGGCCGTGGTGGTCAACTGCGGGTCGGACGACCGCTATAACGACGACGTCCACTACATGGGCGGCGCCATGATGATGGACAACATCGGCTGGGCGTCGAGCATGTGGGGCTGGCTTCCCTCGCCTCCCGATCCTGCCGTGGTGGGCGACAGCTGGCGCGAGACGTGGCGGCAGCGCATCCGCAACATGTCGTTCTGGTTCCAGCAATGGGCAAGCCACCAGACGCGCGATGACTACTGGAGCCGCACCAGCGTGCGCGACCACTATGACAAGGTGAAGGTGCCGGTCTTCATCATGTCGGGCTGGGAAGACGGCTACAAGAACCCGGTGGACTTCGTGCTGCGCGGCCTGGGGGGCCTCGGCAAGCCGGTCGCCGCCATGCTCGGCCCCTATGGCCACCGCTATCCCTTCGATGGCTTTCCCGGGCCGCGCGTCGACTGGCTCACCTATGTGGTCGACACCTGGTGGGACCGCTGGCTCCGCGCCAAGGAGCCGGACCCCAAGGCGCTGTGGCCGGAACTTACCCTGTGGCTCGGCAATTCGCGCGAGCCCGGCACCTCGCCCAACTTCGACGACAGTGGCCGCTGGGTGGCGGAAGATCACGACTGGATGAAGCGGGTGAAGGAACGGACGTTCTTTCTCGCCGCCGATGGCACGCTGTCGCCCACCCCGCCCGCGGCGGGCAGCTCGGCCGCTGCGCCGCTGGCGCTCAGCGTGGCGGGCACACCACTCGACATGGGCACCTCCATGCTCGAGACCAGCTCCTTCGGCGCCGCCTTCAATGCCGACCTGCCGGGGGACCAGACGCCTGACGACCAGCGTTCCATCACCTTCGATACGGCGCCGCTAGCCGAAGATCTGACCTGCTACGGCTACCCGGTGGTGAAGCTCAACCTGTCCTGCGACAAGCCGGTGGCGGCAATCGCCGTCCGCCTCACCGAGGTGAGCCCCGAGACGGGCAAATCGCATCTCGTCAGCTACAGCTTTCTCAATCTCGTCTATCGCGCCGGCGACCAGGCCAAACCCGAAGCCGTGCCGTCCGGCGTGTTCGCCGCCGAGGCGGTTCTCAACATCTTCGGCCACGTCTTCAAGCGTGGCTGGAAGATCAGGCTCGCGGTGTCGCCGTTCCAGTTTCCCACCATGTGGCAGGCGCCGGAAATCCCGGAGCTCAACCTCCATGTCGGCCCCGTGGATGGCAAGCCCCCGGCAACCCTCGTGCTGCCAGGACGTGACCCGCGGCCCGAAGACGAGGGCCTGGGAGCGCGTCTCCAGACGCGCACCGCCTTCGTCAATCCGGAACTCTATGTCCCCACCGTCAAGACCATCCGCGATGGATCGCACCAGCGCGTTGTGGAGCGCGTGAATGTGGATGGATCGCCGGGAACGCTGGTGCGCAAGACCTTCGACAGCGGCCGCAGCATACTGGGCGGTGTCCTCGACAATCTGCTGGTCGACGTGAAAGCCATGGAGAATTTCCAGATTCTCGATGGCCAGCCGCTGTCCGACACGGGCTTCACCCGCTACGAGACGACCCTGCAGCGCGGCACGTGGATCGTCCAGGTGGTGACCGAAACCCGGGTGTGGAGCGAACGGCAATCCTCCGACGGCAGCGTGGTCTTCCGCTACGAGGCAAATGTGCAGGGCTTCACCGATGGTGAACTTTTCGAGGAGAGCCACGTGGAAGGAACGGTTCCCCGCCTCTGGGTCTGACCATCCCGAAGCGCACGCGGCGCTTGGCCGCAGCGGGCCCAGCGCAGGTTTGGCAGTATAAGTACGGACGGATAGTACAATAAGCAACCTGGGAAGGATGAATTATCCAAAGCCTTCGCTTGTTCGCATGTCTGGGGCAATCTATTCGAAGCTCCGGACTTCACCGCGAGCTTGCTTACTCTGGAATTCGGCAGAACTTATTCCGCGCGGCAGTCCACCGCAATTCAACCAAACGGACAAACCATAATGAATTTGAAGACCCTCCTGGCCTCCGCTGCAGCCGTTGCCGCACTCGCCATCGCCAATCCGGTGCTGGCCGCCGAGACGCCCGCGGCACTGGTTGGCCATGCCAGCCTGCTGATCAAGATCGCCGACAGCAGCGCTGAAGGCCTCGACCGCCAGGTCGAGGGCGCCGACAAGCTCGTCGAAGCCGCCGACCACACCGTCGAGAACATGGACAAGCTCATCGAAGCTGGAAACCTGCAGGACGCCGCCGGCCTGTCCAAGGTCTCCGACGGCCTGATCGAGGGGCTTACCGGAACGCTCGCCGCCGCGGCCAGCACCCTCAAGGGCCAGGACGCCGTGGTCGAAGCCACCGCCGCCCATGTCAAGGAAGCGCTTGCCGCCGTCGAGGCCGGGAAGACGCATCCGCATGCGCTGACAGCGCTTCAGGCGGCGGACAAGGCCCTCGCCCAAGCCGACAAGGCGACCGAGACGATCACCGCCGCACTGGCCGATGCCACCGCTGCAGCAGGTGCCGCGGACAAGGCCATCGAGGCGGCCAATGCCGCCGCCGCCGCCGGCAACAAGGCCGACGCCGACAAGGCCACCGAAGCGGCCGACAAGGCCGTGGAAGCGGCTGACAAGTCGATCGAGGCGCTCGACAAGGCCGTGGAAGGCTCGGACAAGGCCATCGAAGCCGCAGGCGGCGCGCTGCGTCACGCCGGCCGGCTGCTCAGCCACTAAGCTCGGCGAAGAAATTTGGACGGGGCGCAGCCGGTCTGGCTGGCTGCGCCCCGTCATTCATTTTCAAGTTCAGCATCGTCCCGGATGTGCCCGAACCATGCCATGCGCGGGTCCGGTGACCGTGCCGTCCCTTCAGGCAACGGTTATATTCTTTCATATTCAGATACATAAATATCATGGATCGAAATCGTCGGTCGATGTGAAGAACGCCGCCCGCTTCGCCGGCATTCCATTTTGCAGTTTATGATTGTGCGGAGACCCGGTAATCGGTAAATGTCGCGGCTTCTGTGACGCCCCATGAGTGCCGTCCCCTTCGTCGACATCGAAAACCCTGCAGACCCACAGGAGTGTGAGGACATGGCCGAGGAACGTCTTGAAGGTCGGGGCGGACTGAAGATCTTTTTCAGGACCTGGGAGGCCGTTGGCGGCCCGAAGGGCATCGTGGTGATCGTCCCGGGCTTCAATTCGCACAGCGCCTATTATGGCTGGGTTGCCGGGCGTTTGGCCGAGCGCGGTCTCGCGGTCTACGCGGTCGATCTGCGGGGGCGCGGCAACTCCGATGGTGAGCGCTTCTACGTCGACTCATTCGACGACTATGTCAGCGACGTCGCGGCTGTTGTTGCACAGGCGCGGTCACGACAGCCTGGCTTGCCGATATTCCTGCTCGGTCACAGCGCCGGCGGTGTGATCTCTTGCCTCTATGCGCTGCAACATCCGTCCGATCTCACCGGCCTGATCTGCGAAAGCTTCGCCTACCAGCTGCCTGCTCCCGACTTCGCGCTCGCCGTGTTCAAGGGACTGAGCCATGTCGCACCCCATGCGCACATCCTGCGGCTGAAGAACGAGGATTTTTCCCGCGACGCAGAGGTCGTTGCGACAATGAACGCCGATCCGCTCATCGCCCACGAGACCCAGCCAACGCAGACCCTGGCCGAACTGGTCCGCGCTGACGCGCGGCTGACACGGGACTTCCGCCTGATGTCACTGCCGCTGCTGATCCTGCACGGAACCGCCGACAAGGCCGCCAGGGCAAGCGGAAGCCAGTTCTTCTACGATAACGCTGGTTCCGCCGACAAAGTCCTCAAGCTCTACGATGGCCACTCTCACGACCTGCTCAACGACCTGGGCAAGGAGGAGGTGATGGCGGACATCGAAGAGTGGATCGCCGCTCACCTGTCCACAGGTTGAAGACCCCCGCTTCGCAGATCGGAGGCTCAGATCGGTGTATAAACAGTGCCTGAATGCGCCAGGTAGCCCAGGAAGAGGCGCAAACGATCGAACCCGTTAAGCATACGCCCCGTGGCAGTGCTTGTAGCGCTTGCCCGATCCGCAGGGGCAGAGGTCGTTGCGTGCGACCTTGCCCCAGGTCTTCGGATTCTTCGGGTCGATTCCGGGCTGCTGCGCCAGCAGCTGGCCGGACTGCAGCAACTCGTCCTCGCCGGTGACCGGATCGATGTGGTGGGCCTGCATGAAGGGCAGTTCCTCGGCATCGGGAAGCTGGGTCAGCTCGGAGGGGTCGCGCATCTGGATCTCGACGCGCATGACCTGCGCCGTCACGTCCTCGCGCAGGCGGTGCACCATGTTTTCGAAGAGGTTGTAGCCCTCGGTCTTGTATTCGTTGAGCGGGTCGCGCTGGCCGTAGCCGCGCAGGTGGATGACCTGGCGCAGCTGCTCGACCGTGATGATGTGGTCGCGCCACAGCTGGTCCAGCGTGCGCAGCAGGAAGGTCTTCTCGACCTGGCCCATGATCTCCTGGCCATAGCGCTCGCGCTTGGCCGCATAGGACTGGTTCGCCTCCCTGGAGACGCGCTCCATGATCTCTTCCTCGGCGATGCCTTCCTCCTTGGCCCAGTCGTCGACGGGGAAGTCGATGCCCAGCACCTCGCGCAGGCGTTCGCGCAGGCCCGCGGCATCCCACTGCTCGGCATAGCTGTTGGGCGGGATGTGCCTGTGAACCAGGTCCTCGATCGTGTTGTGGCGCATGTCGTCGATGGTCTCGGACACTTCCTCGCCCTTCATGATGCCGATGCGCTGGTCGAAGATGACCTTGCGCTGGTCGTTCATCACGTTGTCGAACTTCAGCAGGTTCTTGCGGATGTCGAAGTTGCGCGCCTCGACCTTCTGCTGGGCCTTCTCGAGGGCCTTGTTGATCCACGGGTGGACGATGGCCTCGCCTTCCTTGAGGCCCGAGATGGTCAGCATCGAGTTCAGCCGCTCGGAGCCGAAGATGCGCATCAGGTCGTCCTCGAGCGAGAGGTAGAACAGCGAGCGGCCGGGGTCGCCCTGGCGGCCGGAGCGGCCGCGCAGCTGGTTGTCGATGCGCCGGCTCTCGTGGCGTTCTGTGCCGATGACGAACAGGCCGCCGGCGTCCAGCACCTTCTGCTTGTTGACTTCGATCTCCTGCTTGATGGCGGCGATCCGCGCATCGCGTTCCGGCCCCTTGGGCAGGTCGGCCAGTTCGATGGCGACCCGCATGTCGAGGTTGCCGCCGAGCTTGATGTCGGTGCCGCGGCCGGCCATGTTGGTGGCGATGGTGACGGCGCCGGGAACGCCGGCCTGTGCCACGATGGCGGCTTCCTGCTCGTGGTAGCGGGCGTTCAGCACGCTGTGCGGGACGTTGCGGGCCTTCAGCATGTCGGACAGCACTTCCGACTTCTCGATCGAGGTGGTGCCCACCAGCACCGGCTGGCCGCGGCCGCGCGCCTCGTCGATGGTCTCGATGATGGCTTCGTATTTCTCGCGCGCCGTGCGGTAGACCTGGTCGTCCTCGTCGAGGCGGGCGACGCGCACGTTGGTCGGGATGTCGAGGACGTCGAGGCTGTAAATGTCCATGAATTCCTCGGCCTCGGTCAGCGCCGTGCCGGTCATGCCGGCGAGCTTGGCGTAGAGGCGGAAGTAGTTCTGGAAGGTGATCGAGGCGAGCGTCACGTTCTCCGGCTGGATCGCCACGTGTTCCTTGGCTTCCAGCGCCTGGTGCAGGCCTTCGGAATAGCGGCGGCCGGGCATCATGCGGCCGGTGAACTCGTCGATGATGACGATCTGGCCGTCCTTGACGATGTAGTCCTTGTCGCGCTGGAACAGCTTGTGGGCGCGCAGCGCCTGCTGCACGTGGTGCACGATCGTCACATTCTCGGCGTCATAGAGGTTGGTGCCGCGGAGAAGGCCCGCACCGCCCAGCACCTGCTCGAGGTGCTCGTTGCCCTGTTCGGTCAGCGTCACCGAGCGCTGCTTCTCGTCGAGGTCATAGTCCTCGGCGGTGAGGGCGGGGATGTACTGGTTCACTGCATTGTAGAGGTCCGACTTGTCGTCGATGGGCCCTGAGATGATGAGCGGGGTGCGCGCCTCGTCGATGAGGATCGAATCGACCTCGTCGACGATCGCGAAATTGTGCCCGCGCTGCACCATCTCCTCGAGATGGTACTTCATGTTGTCGCGCAGGTAGTCGAAGCCCAGCTCGTTGTTCGTGGCATAGGTCACGTCCGAGGCATAGGCGACGCGGCGCTCCTCGTCCGAGAGGCCATGGACGATCGTGCCGGTGGTGAGGCCGAGGAAGCCGTAGATCTGGCTCATCCAGCCGGCATCGCGCTTGGCGAGGTAGTCGTTCACCGTCACCACGTGAACGCCCTTGCCTGCGAGGGCATTGAGATAGACGGGAAGGGTGGCGACCAGAGTCTTGCCTTCGCCCGTCTTCATTTCGGCGATGCGGCCCTCGTGCAGCACCATGCCGCCAATGAGCTGTACGTCGAAATGGCGCTGGCCGAGCGTGCGCTTGGCGGCCTCGCGCACGGTGGCGAAGGCGGGCACCAGCAGCTCGTCGAGGTCCTTGCCCTGGGCGAGCTGCTCCCTGAACATGGTGGTGCGGGCCTTCAGGGCTTCGTCGGAGAGGGCGGCGAGCTCGGGCTCGAGGGCGTTGATCGCCTCCACCCGGCCACGGTACTTGGCGATCTGCCGCTCGTTGCTCGAGCCGAAAATCTTAGCGGCGATGCCGCGCAATCCGAACATTGATTCGTATCCTTCAGCAGGGAGCGTTCCGCCCCCGGGGTCGTCGCGCTTATTAGTCAAGTTGCCGTGCCGGAGCAATGCGCCGCCGCGACGAAATTCGTGTCGCTGGCCAAATGGGGCCAAGCCTCCGTAATTTCAATGTGTTGCATTGGCGCAACAGGGGTTTCATCTGTATCACCCCCACTTGCAACGCCCGCCCAAGGCGACCAATGTGCGCTCGATTTGCGACGGCCCGGACAGGCGTGTGCGGGGGCTTATTCTTGCCTTCTTTGAGGGACAAAGAGCAGCGCCCGCCGAAGGCATCCGGCGTGGTCGATGGCCTCTTGAACGGTGGACTTAATGTCGTTTTCCCGAAACTTTCTCGTGATTTGCATGGCGTCGGCCCTGATGGGCCTCAGCCTCGTGATGCCCGCCCGGGCGCAGGAGGACATCAACCCCAAGGACGACAAGGTGGTGGCCATCGTCAACGGCCATGAAATCCGCGTTTCGGAAGTCCAGATGGCGACCGACGACATTCTCGGCCAGCTGCCGGACATGCCGCCCAAGCTGCGCTATCCCTTCGTCGTCGAATACCTGATCGAGCGCCACCTGCTGGCCCAGTATGCCGTCAAGGAAGGCATCGCCGACACCGACGAATACAAGCGCCGCCTGGCCCTCTACCAGGCCAAGGCCCTGCGCGACGCCTATTTCTACCAGAAGATCCGTCCGATGGTGACGGAGGACATGATCCGCAAGGCCTATGACGACGAGGCCGCCAAGCTGCAGCAGACGGAGCGGGTGCGCGCCCGCATGATCCTGGTGGCCACCGAGAAGGAAGCCCAGGACATCGAGAAGATGCTGGCATCGGGTCAGAAGTTCGAGGATCTCGCCAAGAAGTACAGCCTCGACGGGTCCAAGGATTACGGCGGCGATCTCGGCTACTTCACGGCCGCCGAAATGGTGCCGGAATTCTCCAAGGCCGTCTTCGCGCTCAAGGTCGGCGAAACCTCGCAGCCGGTGAAGACCGATTTCGGCTGGCACATCATCCGCCTCGAGGACAGGAAGCAGGGCGCCGCCCAGCCCTACGACCAGGTGAAGCAGGCCATTCGCAACGTGCTGCTGCGCCAGAAGGTCGGCGAGGTCATGCAGAAGATCCGCGAGGCCTCGAAGGTCGAGATCCTCGACGAGGACCTCAAGAAATACGCCGAGGAAGCGGCCAAGGCGGCCAAGAACTTCCAGGACAACAAGCAGCCGGTGGACCAGACCGGGGCCACCCTGGCGCCCGCCACCACCGGCGCCGGCGGCGACAATGCCGCAGGTGACGCGACCTCGGGCAAGGGTGACCTGCAGTTGCCGGCGCAACCGGCACAGTAAGACACGTCTTCATATCCAGGCAGTTCTGAGGGGGGCTCGTCGTGGCGAACACAGGATCACATCAGGTCTCGCCGCTCGCGCCGGCGGGCTTCCCGGAACTGCCGCCCGTCGCAGGCGTCAGGCTGGCGGCGGCCGAGACCGGCATTCGCTACAAGAACCGGCCTGACGTGCTGCTGGCGGTCCTGGACGCGGGAACGACCGTTGCCGGCTGCTTCACCCGCTCCAAGTCGCGGTCCGCCCCCGTCGACTGGTGCGTCGACAGCCTGGAAGGCGGCTCCGCCCGCGCCGTGGTGATCAACGCCGGAAATGCCAACGCCTTCACCGGCAAGGCGGGCGTCGCCACCGTCACCGCCGTGGCGAAGTCCGCGGCCAAGCTCCTCGGCTGCAAGCCGCACGAGATCTTCCAGGCCTCGACGGGGGTCATCGGCGAACCGCTGGATCCCTCCTTCATCACCAACGCGCTGCCGAAGCTCGCCCAATCAGCGGACCCCAATCTGTGGGCCATGGCCGCCAAGGCGATCATGACCACCGACACCTTCCCCAAGGCGGCCACCGCCCGGGTGAAGCTCGGCGGCAAGACCGTCACCATCAACGGCATCGCCAAGGGCTCGGGCATGATCGCGCCCGACATGGCGACCATGCTGGTCTTCCTCTTCACCGATGCCGCCGTTCCCGCCAAGGCACTGCAGAAGCTGCTGTCCAAGGCGGTCGACAAGAGCTTCAACTGCATCACGGTCGACGGCGACACCTCGACGTCGGACACCGTGCTGCTCTTCGCCACCGGCAAGGCCGGCAACGCCGCCAAGGGCCTCAAGGCCGATGACGACGAGCTCAAGGCCTTTTCCAAGGCGCTGGGCTCCTTGTGCATGGACCTCGCCCACCAAGTGGCGAAGGACGGCGAGGGCGCGGAGAAATTCATCGAGATCGCCATCACCGGGGCGGAGAACGACAAGGCCGCGCACCGCATCGCCATGTCGATTGCCAATTCCCCGCTGGTGAAGACCGCGGTGGCCGGCGAGGATGCCAACTGGGGCCGCGTCGTCATGGCCATCGGCAAGGCCGGCGAGAAGGCCATCCGCGACAGGCTGAAGATCAGGATCGGCGGCATCACGGTGGCGAAGAACGGCATGCGCGATCCTTCCTACAAGGAAGCGGAAATCATGCCGCACATGAAGGGTCGTCACATCGTGATCGAGGCGGATGTGGGCGTCGCCAGGGGCAAGGCCACGGTGTGGACCTGCGACCTGACGCACCGCTACATCGACATCAACGGCTCCTACCGCAGCTAGGCCATGAAGATCGTCCTCGTCGCCGCCGTGGCGCTGGTCGACAGGGACGGCCGCGTGCTGCTGTCCCAGCGCCCCATGGACAAGCAGCTCGGCGGCCTGTGGGAATTTCCCGGCGGCAAGGTCGAGGCGGGCGAACGCCCCGAGGCGGCATTGATCCGTGAACTGAAGGAAGAGCTCGCCATCGACGTCGCCCAATCCTGCCTGGCGCCCCTGACCTTCGCCAGCCACGCTTACGAGGACTTCCACCTGCTCATGCCGCTCTACATCTGCCGCCGCTGGAAGGGTCAGGTAGTGGGCGCCGAAGGCCAGGCCATCGCGTGGGTCAGGCCGCAAAAGCTGAAGGACTATCCGATGCCGCCGGCGGATGTGCCGCTGATTCCGCATCTGGTGGATTTGCTGTAGCGACGAGTCCTTCTCCCGTTGCTCAGCAATGGGAGAAGGTGCCCGACAGGGCGGATGAGGGCTGCGTCAATGTGGGGGCGCGCAGTCCGGACTCGCGGAACGAGGCCCTCATCCGGCCTTTGGCCACCTTCTCCCATCCCTGCGGGACGGGAGAAGGACCCGGTGATTCAGGGCAGCTTCTTCTCTTCCACCTTCAGGGCATCCGCCAGCCGTGCCTTGGCGCTGCCCGGCTTCAGCGGCTGCTGCTGGCTTTCATGCGGGGCCCAGCCGGTGATCCAGGCGACTTCGACGGTGGCGCGCACGCGGCCGTCGGGGTCGGCGAAGGCCTGCTGGTAGTGGTTGATGGCGGCGCCCATCAGCCTGCGGCTCACCGACACCTTCGAACGGCCGACGAGATTGTTGGACAGGCCCAGTTCGCGGATCTCGTGGATCAGCGCCACGGCATCGGCATAGCGCACCATGGTGCGGTCGAGGTCGGCCACCGGCAGCGCCAGCCCGGCGCGCTGCAGCAACCCGCCCAGTTCGCGCACGTCGATCATCGGCGCCACGCGCGGTGAAACGCCACCCGAAACCGCGGCCTCGGCGGCAAGCCACGACTGGCGCAGTTCGCTCAGCGTGTCGCCGGCGAACAGGCAGGCGAGCAGCAGGCCGTCGGGCTTCAGCGCGCGCCGCATCTGGATCAGCGCGCCCGGCACGTCGTTGAAGGTCTGCAGGTCGAGCACGCTGAACACGGCATCGTAGAGCGCTTCAGGGAGGTCGAGGTGGTCGGTCGCGGACGGCCCGCGCGTGTCCACGTCCTTGACCTGGCCACCTTGCTTCAGCCGCGCGGCGATGGCCTCGGGCTCGGCGGCAATCAGCAGCACGCGTTCGAAGCGGCGGTTGACGAAGGCCAGCCGCTCCACCAGTTCCTCGGCGATGGTGCGGGACAGGATGTTGGGTTCGGACCCGCGCTTCCTCGCCGCGCGGGCGGCGGAGAGCGCGCGGTCGAAGAGCGGCGGGGCTCCGGTCATCAGCCGACGAGCTCCCGGCGGATGAGGTCGTAGGTGGCGCGGTCGGGAGCGGAAATGATGCCGCCCTCATGCGTCATCGCATCGTAGGCGCTGCCGTCGAGAAGTGCCGAAAAGCCGCCGGCCTCAGCGTGGATCAGCACGCCCGCCGCATGGTCCCAGGGCATCAGCTTGTAGTGCAGCGAGAAGTGCACGAGGCCGTCGGCGATCAGGCGGTATTCATAGGCCGCGCAGCGGTAGTTGAAGCTGGCCTTGGTCTTGGTGAGGCTGGCCACGGTGCGCGAACGCTGCGGCTCCGGCATCAGGTACCAGGAGGTGAGCCCGGTCATCTCGGAGAGACTGTCGGGCTTCGCCACGGCGAGGTCGCGGGTACGGCCGTTGACGTTCTCGGCCCAGGCGCCAACACCCTTCAGGCCCTTGCGCCAGTCGCGGCCGACGGGATCGTAGATCAGACCCGCCACCGTCTCGCCCTTCGCCACCACGGCGGCCATGACGCCGAACAGCGGCAGCCCCCAGGCGAAGTTCGAGGTGCCGTCCACCGGATCGACGATGATGCAGAGGTCGGCGCCGCCGATTTTGCCGAGCAGCCCCTTGTCGCGGGCGACCGACTCCTCGCCCACGAACAGCGCCTGCGGGAAGGCCCTGGCGCACAGGTCGCGGATCTTCCATTCGGCCTGTTCATCGGCATCGGTCACGAGGTCGAGGGCGCCCGTCTTCTCGCGGATGCCGTCGTCCCCGAGGCTGCGGAAGCGCGGCATGATCTCGGTTTCGGCCGCCTCCGCCAGGATGCCGGCAAGGCGGTCGAGATCGGCACGGGAAAATGACATGTCGGGGCTCCGGGATGGGTTCGCGCCGCTGTTAGACCAATCGCGCAAGGGAATCCACGGTTCCCGTCCGCCGTGTTACGCTGGGTCATGGAAATTCTCCTGTCCCGCCTGCCGGCCCGGCTGTGGCGCGGCTTCGTCGACCTGGTGACGCCCAGCCTGTGCCTGTCCTGCAGCGCACCGGTGGGTGAGCCGGCAAGCCTCTGCGTCACCTGCTGGGGCAAGCTGAAACCCATCGAGGAGCCGGTCTGCGATGCGCTGGGAACGCCCTTCGCCTATGACCAGGGCGAGGGCGCGCTGTCGGCCGCCGCCCTGGCGGACCCGCCCCCCTGGGACCGCTCGCGCGCCGCCGTGCTGTTCGAGGACGAGGCGGCGAAGCTCGTCCATGCCCTGAAATACCGCGACAGGCCCGAGGCGGGGCTTCTCATGGCGCGGATGATGGCGCGGGCAGGGCGTCGGCTCATGGCGCAGGCCGATCTCATCGTGCCCGTTCCGCTGCATCGTTACCGGCTATGGAAACGGCGTTTCAACCAGTCGGCTCTTCTGGCGCAACGGGTTTCCCAGCTCTCCGGCACGCCGTGGCGGCATGACGTGCTGGTCCGGGCCCGCGCGACCCGTGCCCAGGTGGGGCTGGACGAGGCGGCGCGGCGCAAGAACGTCCGCAACGCCTTCGCGGTGTGTGCCGACCGGCTCGCATCGGTGGCGGGAAAGTCGGTGGTGCTGGTCGACGACGTCCGCACCACGGGCGCCACGGCGGAGGCTTGCGCAGTGGCGCTGAGGAAGGCCGGAGCACGGCAGGTCAATCTGCTGACCTTCGCCCTTGTCCAGCTCCCCTCGAAGCCTCATATTTGATCGACCATGCCGAAAGTCACAATCTACACCACGCCCTATTGCCCGTACTGCCACGCGGCCAAGGCCCTCTTGAAGAGGAAGGGCGTCGCCTATGAGGAGATCGACGTGCAGGACGTCGGGCTGCGCCAGCAGATGATGCTGCGCTCCAATGGCCGCCGCACCGTGCCGCAGATCTTCATCGGCGAACAGCACGTCGGCGGTTCCGACGATATCCATGAGCTCGACCGCCGCGGCCAGCTCGACCCGCTGCTCCAGACACAGTGATCCGCGCCGCCCTCATCCAGTTGCGTTCGGGTCGCGACATGGCCCGCAACGTGGCCGAGGCCGCGGCGCTAATTCGCGAGGCCGCCGCGCAGGGTGCCGATTTCATCACCACGCCCGAGATGACCAACATCCTCGAGCCTGACCGTCCGCGCCTGCGGTCCCTGGCGCGGCCCGAGGCCGAAGACGCCAGTGTCGCGGCCTTCTCCGCTCTCGCGCGGGAGCTGGGCCTGTGGCTCAACATCGGATCTCTTGCGTTGAGAGGTGATGCCGAGAAGCTGGTCAACCGCTCGCTGCTCTTCGCTCCCGACGGGTCGATCGCCGCGCGCTATGACAAGATCCACCTCTTCGACGTCGACCTGCCGACGGGCGAGAGCCTGCGCGAGTCGCACGCCTATGCCGGCGGTGCCGAGGCCGTGCTGGTGGAAACGCCGAAGGGCCCGATCGGCCTCACCATCTGCTACGACATGCGCTTTGCGCACCTCTACCGCATGCTGGCCCAGGCAGGGGCGAAGCTGTTCACCGTGCCCTCGGCCTTCACCGTGCCCACTGGCCAGGCCCACTGGCACGTGCTGCTGCGGGCCCGCGCCATCGAGACGGGCAGCTTCGTGCTCGCCGCCGCGCAGGGCGGCACGCACGAGTCGGGCCGCCAGACCTATGGCCACTCGCTCATCGTCTCGCCCTGGGGCGAGGTGCTGGCCGAGGCCGGGATCGAGCCCGGCATCGTGATCGCCGACATCGACCTCGCGCAGGCCGACGTGGCGCGGGCGCGAATACCCTCGCTCCTGCATGACCGGGCCGTCACGTTAACGGCCTTGAAAGCGGGATCGGCGATCGTTACCTGAATGCCATGATTCACTATGACCTCATATGCGACCAGGGTCATGCCTTCGATGGCTGGTTCCGCAACAGTGCTGCCTATGACGACCAGGCAGGCCGCGGCCTCGTCACCTGCACCCATTGCGGCTCGGTGAAGGTCGAGAAGCAGCTCATGGCGCCGGGCATTCCGGTGAAGGCCAACCGCAAGGGCGATGCGGCGAAGCAGATGGTGGCGGCCCCGGCCGATCCGCGCCTCGCGGAACTTCTCGCCATGGTGCGCGAAATGCGCCGGCACGTCGAGGAGAACGCCGAATATGTCGGCGACCGCTTCGCCGACGAAGCCCGCAAGATCCACTACGAGGAAGCCGAACAGCGCGGCATCTATGGCCAGACCACACCGGACGAGGCAAAGGCCCTCGTCGAGGAAGGCATTGCCGTCCATCCGCTGCCGCGGCTGCCCGAAGACGGGAACTGAGGGCGGTCGCCCGCCACCCGCATCACCGACCGTCACCTTGCCCCGGCTCGACCGCGGCATCCCTTTCTGGCCACCAAGAAGGATCGCCGGGTCAAGCCCGGCGAAGGTGGTGTTCAGTCAGCGTGCAATCACTCACCCCCGCCCAATGAAAGGCATCTTCGTCGCCATCACCGTCACGAACTGGGCATTGGCTTCGAGCGGCAGTGAGGCCATGTACATCACCGTCTTGGCGACATTGGCAACGTCCATCGTCGGCTCCGGCGCGATGGAGCCATTGGCCTGCGGCATGCCGGTCTTCATCTTCTCGGTCATTTCCGTTCCGGCATTGCCGATGTCGATCTGGCAGACCGCGATGTCATACTTGCGGCCATCGAGCGAGCCGGACTTGGTGAGGCCGGTCACCGCATGCTTGGTCGCGGTATAGGGTGCCGAATTGGGCCGCGGCGCATGGGCCGAGATCGAGCCGTTGTTGATGATGCGGCCACCGCGCGGGGTTTGCTCCTTCATCATGCGGAAGGCCTCCTGCATGCAGTAGAACACGCCCGACAGGTTCACGTTCACCACGTTCTGCCACATCTCGATCGACAGATCCTCGAGCATGATGGTGCCGGGCGCCCCGGTGCCCGCGTTGTTGAACAGCACGTCGAGCCGCCCGAACCTCGCCCTGGCCGCCGCGAACAGAGCCTTCACCGATCTCGGGTCGGCGACGTCGGTCGGTACGGCCAGCGCCGTCTCGCCGATCTCCTTGGCCACCGCATTCAGCAGGTCGGCGCGGCGGCCCGCCAGGACGACATGGTAGCCCTCCTTCGCGAAGGCCAGCGCCACCGCCCTGCCGATGCCGGAACCCGCACCCGTCACCATCGCTACCTTCATCACATCCCCCTCAGGCCGTTCCAGGCCGCCACGAAATCGCGCGCCGCCCTTGCCACATCATCGGCAGTCATGCCGGGCTTGTAAATGTTGGAGCCGATGCCGAAGCCGGCACAGCCCGCCTCGGCCCAGTCCTTCATGTTGGCCGGCGTCACGCCGCCCACTGCATAAATCTTCACGTCGCGCGGCAGCACGGCCTTCCAGGCCTTCACGGTCCGGGGGCTGGCGGCCTCCGCCGGAAACAGCTTCAGGTGGCGCGCGCCCGCCCGCACCGCGGCGAAGGCTTCCGTCGGGGTGAACACGCCGGGCAGCGGCACGAGGCCGCGCTCCACCGCCCGGGCGATGACCTGCGGATTGCAGTCCGGCGACACCGAAATCTGCCCGCCCGCCGATTTCACCCGGTCGACGCCGTCAGTGTCCAGCACGGTTCCCGCGCCAACCACCATGCGGCCGTGGAAGCGCGCGGCGAGGGCGGCGATGGAGCGGAAGGGATCGGGCGAATTGAGCGGCACCTCGACGACGCGGATCCCCGCCGCATACAGCGCATCGCCGATGCCCGTCACCTCATCCAGCGTCACGCCGCGCAGGATGGCGACGATGCCGCAGTCACCCGCTGCCTGTTCGAATGTCGTCATATGATCCCGGCCTTTCTTGCGATGATCGCCAGTCCCTTCACGATCGCCTGCGGGTCGCCATAGCGCACCTTCAGCCCCGCGATCTCGATGGCCTTCACATAGCGCCCGCCGATGCCGGGCGAGGCGAGCACGGCATATTCCGCGTCATGCGGATTGTCGCGGATGGCATGCGCCACTTCGGTGCCGATCACCTGCCCCGAAAGGTAGGAGGAAATCGCCTCGGGCGCGAGTTCGCCGAACAGCCCGAGCGAACGCGCCGAGAAGATGCGGTGCAGGAAGCCAGCAGGGTCGTCCAGTGCGGCGCGCACACCCGTCGCGAAAGCCTCGTCATCGTCGGGTCCGGGCGCCATCAGCCGCCCGAGGATGGTGTGGTCCTTCAGCGCCGCGAAGACTTCGCCGGTGACGTAAGTCGCGTAATGCACCAGCCGGTCGCCCTCGGTGGTGATCCACTTCGAATGCGTGCCGGGCGTCACGAAGTGGCTGATCCCCATGTCGAGCGAGCCGAAGACCTGGGTTTCCTCCGAGCGCATCACGTCCGGCATGCCGTCTGGCGCGCGGTAGCTCAGGCCCGTCGCGAAGGCGATGCGGCGGCCGGAGAGGGTGGTGTGCATGTGCAGGGCGCGCGCGAGGTCGGCGGCGCTGGCCGGGCAGGGGAGATAGGGCAGTTCGATCCAGCCCTGGCGCGAGGTGATCATGCCCGCCGCCAGCACCGGCAGCTTCACGTCCCAGGCGCCGATGAGGGCTTCGAGCGCCTCCTCGAACAGGCCGTCCTTCACCGCGAGGATGCCCTCGGTTGCGGCGATGGTGTCCAGCACATGCCCGTCCGCCGCCACGCGGTAGGCGCGGAAGGAGGTGGTGCCCCAGTCCAGGGCGATGAAGTCGGCGCTCATGCTGCACTCTTTCTATGGGCCGTCATCCCGGCGAAGGCCTCAGGCAACGCAACAGCCGCTTCACAGCGCCTTCACGCTGCCCGGCTTGTGCGCTGCCTTCATGGCCTTCAGCGGGTTCCTCAGCGGCGCACCGAAGGGTGCGGCGGTGATTTCGAACACGTCGCCATCCTCGGTCTTCACATTGTCGGCGATCGACAGCGTGGCGGTGCCGAAATAGTGGATGTGCAGGTCGCCCGGGCGGCGGAAGCCGTCATACTTGAAGTGATGGTATTCGAGGTTCGCCAGCGTGTGGCTCATGTTGGCCTCGCCGGTCAGGAAGGGCTTCTCCCAGATCACCTTGCCACCACGGATGATGCGGCTCATGCCCTCGATCGAGGCCGGAACCGCGCCCACCACCATCTCGGGTCCGATGGACGAATGCCTGAGCTTCGAATGCGCGAGGTAGAGATAGTTCTGCCGCTCGGTGACGTGGTCGGAATATTCATTGCCCAATGCAAAGCCCAGTCGCACCGGCCGGCCCTTGTCGTCGATGAGGTAGAGACCGGCGAGTTCCGGCTCCTCGCCGCCGTCGAGCGCGAAGGCCGGCAGCGGCAGCGGCCTTCCCGGTCCCACCAGCCAGGAGCCATCGCCCTTGTAGAACCACTCGGGCTGCACGCCCGCCTGCCCCCTGGATTTGGGCTTGCCGCCCTCGAGGCCCATCTTGAACATCTTCAGGCTGTCGGTCAGCTCTTCCTTCGCACCCGACAGCTTCTTGTGCATGCCGTCGCGGGCCGCGGCCGAGCCGAGGTGCGTGAGGCCGGTGCCGGTGATAATGCAGTGCGCGGGATCGGGATGGTCGACGGGCGTCAGCACCCGCTTCTCCTTTAGTGCCGCCGCATAGTCTTCCGTCGTGGACGTGGCGAGCGAGGAGGCCATGGCCGAGAGCTTCACACCCTCCTGCAGCGCCAGCCGCGCAAGGTCCAGCGTGGTCGCGGCCTTCTTCAGCAGCACGATGCGGTCGGCCGCCACGAGGCCGACGCGGCGCTTGCCCTTCTGGTCGGTTATCTGGACGAGGTTCATCGCGGCATCTCCCCTTCGCTTTTGTATGACGAATAGCCCGTCGGCTCAGCCCGCGAAAGCGGGTTTTTCGAAACCGGTGACGCCGGGGTCGAAGCAGAACAGCCCGCCCGACAGCGGACGGTCGCGAAGTTCTTCCTGCGACAGGCCCTGACGCGACGAGGTTGCATAAAGCGTGTCGAGCTTCGGCCCGCCGAAGCACACGTTCGTCACCCGCTTCGCCGGCATCGGCACCACCCGGTCGATGCCGCCCCTGGGATCGATCCGCAGCACGCATGCACCTTCCCAGCGCGCACTCCAGATGAAGCCCTGCGCATCCACCGTCGCGCCATCGGGATAGCCGTGTTGCTTCGTGTCGTTCAGCACCCGGCGGTTGGTGATCGTGCCGGCCTCCGCGTCGAAGTCATAGGCATAGATGATCTGTGCCCTGGAATCCGAGAAATAGAAGGTCTTGCCATCCGGCGACCAGCACGGGCCGTTGGACACGCCGATGTTCTGCTCCATCACCGCGATCTCCCCCGTCGCGCTGATGCGGAACAGCCTGCCGGTCGAGGCGGTGATCGGCAGGTCCTCGCCGCGCGGGCCGATGTTGTTCATCATGGTGCCGAACCAGAAGCGGCCGCGCGCATCGCAGGCCCCGTCATTGCCGCGGTTGCCGGGCGTTTGCGGGTCGATCCTGCGCCACGGCGAAAGCGCACCGGTTTCCGGATTGAAGATTGCAAGGCCGGTGTGGGTGCCCACCAGCACCGTGCCGTCATTGCGCTTGGCCATGGCCGTCACCTTCTCGGTGAACTGCCACTTGCGGTGCGCGCCGCTTGCCACATGCAGGCGGTGAATCGCGGAGGGTTCGATGATGTCGAGCCACCACAGCACCTGTGCCGCGGCGTCCCAGAAGCAGCCTTCGCCCAGCTTGTCCTGCGCCGCGAGAAGGCAGGTGACCGGAATCTCGGTGATCGTCATCTTGTCAGTCCTTTGCGTCGATGGGCCAGGTATCCGCGATCTTGTAGCCGTCGGGCCATGGGTCGGCGGGGTCCAGCATCAGGGTCGATTGGCCGGTGATCCAGGCGCGTCCGGTGATGGTGGGGATGATCGCCGCGTGATTTCCCACCGTGGTGAGGGCCGCCACTTCGCCCACGAAGCGGCTTTCGATGATCGAGCGTCCGACATAGCGCTCGCCTTGCTTCAGCAGTCCCTTGGCGTGCAGCACCGCCATCAGCGCCGAGCAGCCGGTGCCTGTGGGCGAGCGGTCGATCTTGCCGGGCTTCACCACGCAGGCATTGCGGCTTGACAGCGAGCCCTCCACCCGCTCCAATTCCCCGGTCAGGAAGGCAAAGGAGAAGTGCCGCCACTCGGGAAGGTCCGGATGGGTGAAGCCGAGCCTGTCATTCGCCGCCTTCGCGATCTTGCGTCCCACCACCGCAAGGTCGCGGCCCTCGTCGGGTGTAACGGCAAAGCCCAGCGCCCGGGCATCGGCCATCACGAAGCTGTCGCCGCCGAAGGCCGTGTCCACCGTCAGCGTGCCCAGCCCCTCGACCTCGAGCGGCACGCCGATCCGTTCGGCGAAGGCCGGCACGTTGCGAAGCGTGATCGACTGCGCCTTGCCGTCGCGGCACTGCGCCGTCACCTCGATCAGCCCCGCCGGCGCCTCCAGCACCAGCTTCGTCTCCGGTTCGGTCATCGCGATGATCCCGGTGTCCAGCAGCACGGTCGCGACACAGATGCAGTTGGATCCGGACATCGGCGGCGTGTCCTCCGGCTCCATGATGATGAAACCCATCTGGGCGCGCGGGTCCTTGGGCGGAACGAGCAGGTTCACGTGCCGGAACACGCCGCCCCGCGGCTCGTTCAGCACGAAGGCGCGCAAGCGCCCGTCGGAGGCCACGAAGCGCGACTGCTCCCACACGGTATTGCCGGGCGGCGGCGCCACGCCACCGACGATCACGTCGCCCACCTCACCCTCGGCGTGGCAGCCGATGACCTGAATCGCCTTCGATGTCCGCAACTGACGTCCCCCGTTTCAGGTCGAACTTGCCGCAATTCGCGGCACTTCGCCAGAGCGCCGGGACGCCCTCTTGCCTCGCGCCGAGAATGAAGTATCAAGAGCCTCCCGCAATCCAGGGTCATGTCCATGAAGAAGCTTGAACATGCAATCGAAGCCGTCATCCTGGCCTCGCGCTGGCTGCTGGTGGTGTTCTACCTCGGTCTCGGCGTCGCCCTGCTGCTTTATGCGCTGTCCTTCGCCGGCAAGCTCTACGCCTTCGCGGCCAAGCTCTTCACGCTGGCGGAAACCGACACCATCCTCAGCATGCTGGGGCTGATCGATGCCGCCCTGGTGGCCAGCCTCGTCGTCATGGTCATGATCTCGGGCTACGAGAATTTCGTCAGCCGCTTCGAGCAGGCCGAGGAAGGGGAGATTTCATGGCTCGGCAAGCTCGATGCCGGCTCGCTCAAGATCAAGGTGGCCTCCACCATCGTGGCGATCTCGTCCATCCACCTGCTGCAGGTCTTCCTCAATGCCCAGCAGTACAGCGAGATGCAGCTGATGTGGCTCACCTTCATCCATCTCACCTTCGTCGTCTCGGCCCTGCTGCTCGCCTATATCGACAGGCTCACGTCGGCGGCCAAGAAGGAAAAGGGAGAGTAGGGAGAAGCGGCCGGTTCCGTTGATCCGGACGGAATTTCAGGCGAGTCCTTACCCCGCGAAGAATACCCATCCCACCACCGCGAAGAGCGGTATCAGGATCGCGCCCGACCACAGCATGTAGCCGAAGAAGCCGGGCATCTTCACGCCGGCGTCGCGGGCCATGGCATAGACCATGAAGTTGGGCGCATTGCCGATATAGGTGTTGGCGCCCATGAACACCGCACCGGCCGAAATGGCGGCCAGCGTCGTGGCATCTTCGGTCATCAGGTGCTGCGGGTCGCCGCCGGCGAGTTCGAAGAACACCAGGTAGGTGGGCGCATTGTCGAGAAAGGACGAGAGACCTCCGGTGATCCAGAAATAGGCCAGGTGGTTGGGCTCGCCGCCCGGCCCCTGGACGAGCGAGACGAGCGGCGCGAAGACGCCGCCCATCCCCGTCTTCAGCATGGCCAGCACCGGAATGATGGTGATGAAGATGCCGGCGAAGAGTTCCGCCACCTCCTTGATCGGCTCCCAGTCGAACTTGTTTTCGGCGCGGTGCCGGGCGGGCGTGAAGGCGAGTGATAGCGCCACGATGACGATGAACACGCCGTCGCGCAGCAGCGCCGTGACCGGCTCGTGCGTGCCGAAGATCACCACCTCGCCCAGGTCGACCGAGGCACTCAGCAGGATGGTCGCGATGATCGCGGGGATCAGCAGGAAGTTGATGCCGCCCACCACGTGAAGCGGCGGGCTGTCGGGCGTCGGGTCCTTCGGCAGATGGCCTTCCTTGGCGTAGATGAAGCTGTCGATCGCGTAGAACAGCGCCAGCAGCACGCCGACGATCATCAGCGCCGGCAGCAGCAGGTGCACGGTCGGCCAGAAGAAGCTGACCCCGCGCAGGAACCCCAGGAACAGCGGCGGGTCGCCCAGGGGCGTCAGCGCGCCGCCGGCATTGGCCACGAGGAAGATGAAGAACACGAAGACATGCACATTGTGCTTGCGGTCGTCATTGGCGCGGATCAGCGGCCGGATCATGATCATCGCGGCGCCCGTGGTGCCGATGATGGAGGCGAGCCCCGCGCCGATCGCCAGCAGTGCGGCATTGGTGCCGGGCGCGCCATGCAGGTTGCCGCGCACCACGATGCCGCCCGCCACGGTGAACAGCGCCAGCAGCAGCAGGATGAAGGGGATGTATTCCTCGAGCGCGGTGTGCACCAGAGCCTCTCCGGCGGTGCCGAGGCTCCTCGTCACCACGATGGGGATGAGTGCGAGGAGGGCCCAGAAGAGAGCCACCTTGAAGCGGTGATGATGCCAGAAATGCGAAGCCACCAGCGGAAAGACGGCGATCGACAGCAGCATGCCGAGGAAGGGAATGGCCCAGGGCAGGCCCAGCGTGCGGCCGTCGAGGCCTTCAGCCGCCAGCGCGGGCATCGCGGAAACCAGCAGGAAGCCCGCGGCAAGGGCGGCACGGCGCAGCGTCATCAAGGTCCTCAGTCGATGTCCAGGGTCTGGCCCGCATCAGGCACATGGAAGCGGGCAGGGTCAACCGAATGTTGGGCGAGTGCGATCTTCAGAGCTTCGACGGGCGCATCGATGGCCTCGTCGGTGAGCTGGATCGTGCCATGGTGGATGGCAAGGCTCGCGCGGCTGTCGAGAAGCTTGTGCGCCTTCACCGCCTCGTCCGGGTTCATGTGCTGCGGGTGCATGAACCAGCGCGGCTCGTAGGCGCCGATCGGCAGCAGCGACAGGCGCGGCGGGCCGAACTGCGCGCGGATCGCCTCGAAGGTCGAGCCGGTGCCGAAGCCGGTATCGGCGGCGAAATAGATCGGGCCGCCCGCCGCCTCGATCACGAAGGCGCCCCACAGCGCGGTATTGGCATCGAACAGCCCGCGCTTCGACCAGTGCAGCGCCGGCGTCAGGTGAATGCGCAGCCTTTTGTGCTCGACATGCTCGCCCCAGCCCAGCTCGTCGATGCCGAAAGACGGGGAGGCCCGCGTGACCCAGCGGGCGTTGCCGGCGGGCGTCACCACATGCGCGGCATGGCGGCGGGCGATGCGGCGCAGCGCCGGCAGGTCCATGTGGTCATAGTGATTGTGGCTCAGCAGGATGAGGTCGATGGGCGGCAGCGTCTTCGCGGTGAGCGCCGCGGGTCGCACCCGCTTCGGCCCGGCGAAGGGTACGGGGCTCGCCCGCGCCGAAAGGAAGGGATCGGTGAGGATGTTCAGCCCCTGGGTCTGCAGCAGCACGGTGGAATGCCCGATCCAGGTGGCCTTCAGATCCGCTCCGGCGACCCGCTCGGGTGGCGGCGGGAAACTGGCGTTCTTCACGCGCCGCGGCCAGCGCGCGCGGTTTCCCTCCATCTGCCATTTCAGCAGGTCGCGGAACGAGCCCTCGCCACGGTGGCCTGCCAAGATGTAGCGCTTGCCGTCATGGACCACCTCGACCATGTCAGGGCGCCGCCCCGGTGGCCTTCAGGATGGGCTCCGGCGTCACCGCGGCATAGCCGATGAACGGACGGTCATGCAGGACGATGACATAGAGCATGATGCTGATCGACATCACCACAGCCCCCACCGCAACCCGCCGCGCCACCGGCGTGGCGATGTGGTTCAGCGTCACCACGAAGAGCAGCACGATCCCGAGGCCCACGACCAGCGTCCACTGGCTGATCGACACATAGTTCTCGGCAATCGACAGACGTTCCTGCCGGGCCGTCGACAACTCGTCGAGCGAGGTGAGCAGGCGCTGCTGCAGCAGGCGGTTCTGGTCGCCCTCGGCGAGGCCGCTGATCACCGCGCGATAGATGGTGCGCAGTGCCACCTCGGCGGGCGTGCCGTAGTCGTCCTCGCTCATCGAGTCCCACTCGGCGGCCACCGCGCGGCCATAGTCGGCGATCAGCTTCGACATGCCGTCATAGGCGGGTGCGGTGAGCGAATCCATGTAGAGCTCCATCACCCGGATGGCGCGCGCCTCGGAATTCACCGCATTGTGGGCGCTGTCCTCGGTGTTCCACACCGAGTTCGCGAGGAAGGTCATGGACAGGCCGAAGATGGCGCCGGCGATGGTCGACACCGCCGGCGTGATCTGGGCAAGCTGCGGCGCCGCCTTCGCGATGAAGGGAAGGCGGATCGCCGCCTGGATCAGCAGCGCCACCGCCGCGACGCTCGCCAGCACCAGCAGGAACAGCAGCGGTGGCGACAGTTCGTAGACGAAGTCCGGTGGCAGGCGCGCTGGCAAGGGTTCAGACCGTTCTCAGGTACCATTCGAAATCGCGCGCCGTCGGCTCGGCATAGAACCGGTCGGCCTCGACTTCCTTCAGCGTACAGTAAGTGTCGACGAATTCCTTGCCGAAATATTCCTTGAGGATCGAGGCCCGCCAGAAGGCGTCGATGGCGTCGAACCAGTTGCCGGGAATGTATTTGGCGCGGCGCTCATAGCCATTGCCGTTCACCGGGTTGCCCGGGTCCGACTTCTCGGTGATGCCGTAATGCATGCCTGCAAGGATCGCCGCCATGACGAGATAGGGGTTTGCATCCGCACCCGAGGGCCGGTGCTCGATGTGGCAGGCCTTGGGCGGGCCGGCGGGGATGCGCAAGCTCACGGTGCGGTTGTTGATGCCCCAAGAGGCCGAGACCGGCGCATAGGAGTTGCGGCGGAAACGGCGATAGGAGTTGGCATTGGGCGCGAAGATCAGCATCGATTCCGCCATCGCCGCCTTGAGGCCGCCGATCGCGTGCATGAGGAGTTCGTTCTGCAGCGGATCCTCTGCCGCGAAGAGATTGTTGCCGTCCTCGTCGCCGAGCGAGACATGGATGTGCATGCCGGAGCCCGTCCAGGCCGAATAGGGCTTGGCCATGAAGGTGGCGGCAAGCCCGTGCTTCTCGGCCACGTTCTTGATCAGCCGCTTCAGCATGATGCCTTCGTCGCAGGCCTTCAGCACGTCGGCGCGGTGCCTGAGCACGATCTCCATCTGGCCCGGCGCATATTCCGAGATCAGCGTCTTCGCCGGCAGGCCCTGGATCTCGCACATGGCGTAGAGATCCTTGAAGAAGGGCGCGAAATCCTCCGTGTCCTGAAGATAATAGGCCTGGTAGTGCTGCGGCCTGGCTTCGTTGATCAGAGAGGTCGGAGCCGTGGGCTTGCCGGCAAGGGCCGAGGCGCGGTCCATCAGGAAGAATTCGAGTTCGACCGCACCTACCGGCTTCATGCCGAGTTCCAGCTCGAAGCGCTTGACGATCTTTTCCAGCGCGTTGCGCGGGTCGGCGTAATGCGGCGTGCCGTCGAGGTCGTGCACGGTCGCGATGTACTGCGCGGTGGGCACCTCGGCCCAGGGCACGCGCACCATGGAGCCGGGCACCGGCCACAGCAGCATGTCGCGGTCGCCCTCGTCGAAGACGAGGCCGGTTTCGGGAACGTCCTGGCCCGTCACGTCGAGCACGAGCGCCGAGATCGGCATGAAGCGGCCGTCCTTCCAGGCCGGCACCACCTCGTCACGGCGCAGGATCTTGCCGCGGGCGACGCCGCACATGTCGGTCCAGATCACGTGCACGCTCTCGATGTCCGGATTGGCATCGAGGAAGGCCTGCGCTTCGGCTTCGCGGCGGGGGAACACGAGTGTCATTCTGCTTGCTCCTCAGCCCATCAGTTCGGTCAGGCAGCGGTCGAGTCCCTCGACCAGCTGGTTGACGTGTGCCTCAGTCGTCGCCGGGCAGATGAGCATCATGTTGTGGAAGGGGGTGACGATCACCCCGCGGTTCAGAAGATAGTGATGCACGGCTTCGTCGATGGGCCGGTGGATCACTCTTGCAGCTTCGCCGCCGTTGCGGGGCCTTTGGGGAGTGCACATGAACTCCACCCGGGCGCCGACACGCACGACGTGCCACGCCACGCCATGTTTGATGATGACATCGGCAATCCCCTTCTCGAGGCGCTTCGCAAGCGCCACGAGGGGACCGAACGCCTCCTCGGTGAAATAGGTCTCGAGCACGGCGCGCATCAGCGCCAGCTGGATCTTGGAGCCCGACAGCGTGGTGCCGATGCCGGAATGGCCGGGCGTGCGCGTCTCGAGGAACTTGCGGATGCGGTCCGCCGTCTCCTCGGTGAAGCCATAGACCGCGGCCGGAATGCCGCCGGCAATGGGCTTGCCGACGACGAGGCCATCGGGTTCGAGCCCGTATGCGCGGGTATAGCCGCCGGGGCCCGACGACATGCAATGCGTCTCGTCGATGATCAGCAGCGTGCCGGTTTTGCGGGTGAGCTCGCGGAGTGCGGAATGATAGCCGTCATCCGCCAGCACCATGCCGACATTCGTCATGATGGGTTCGGCCAGCACGCAGGCGACGTCGCGGTCGGCCAGCGCCTTCTCCAGTGCGGGGATGTCGTTGAACTCGACGACCTTGGTGAACTGCGCGAGGTCGCGCACCTCGCCGATCAGGGCGGGGTCGGCATGGGCCACGCCGCCGTCGATGGTCACGTAGGTGTCGTCCACTGCGCCATGGTAGCAGTGGTTGAAGACGAGGATCTTGCTTCGGCCGGTGATGGCCCGGCACCACTTGATGACGGCGCGGTTGGCGTCGGACGCGGTGGCGGTCACCTGCCAGCAAGGCAGCCCGAAACGGTCCTCGAGCAAGCGGCCGACAACCGCCGCATCGGGCGACGGCATCATGGTGGTGAAGCCGTTGGCTCCCTCGCGTGCAAGCGCATCGACGACGGCCGGCGGCGAATGGCCAAACATGGCGCCGGTGTCGCCCAGGCAGAAGTCGACGTAGTGGTGGCCGTCGGCATCCGTCACGTCCACGCCGTTGGCCTTGGTGACGAACAGCGGGAAGGGCGTGCCCCAGTCCACCATCCAGTGCATCGGAACGCCCTTCAGCCAGTTCCGTGCCGCATCTTCCGAGAGCTGCTTCGAAGTCGGGTTGCGCTGGGTGAAGAGGGCCTCTTCGCGGCTCAGCATGGCCTTGATCGCTTGCTCCGGAACGCTGCGCGGCATGATATCCTGTATGGCTGTTGACGTTGGGCCCTGTCCTAGCCGCCCGCACAGGCGGCCACAACCCCCATGGATTCGGGCGGCGGAATCATGCTTAGAGGCAGTGCAGCATGAAGGAGCCTGTTTCGATGGTCCGCACTGTCTTCGTGAATGGCGAGTATCTCCCTGAAACCGAAGGGAAAATCTCGATCTTCGACCGTGGCTTCCTGTTCGCCGACGGGGTTTACGAAGTGAGTGCGGTGATCAACGGCAAGTTGGTCGACTATGCCGCGCACATGGAAAGGCTCGGGCGTTCGCTCGGCGAACTGCGCCTGGCATGGCCCTGCACGCGCGCCGAACTCGATCGCATGCATGCCGAGCTCATCCGGCGCAACGCCCTCACCGAAGGCATCATCTACATGCAGGTGACGCGGGGTACTGCGGACCGCACCTTCAATTTCCCCAAGGGCGAGGTGAAGCCCACGCTCATCGCCTTCACCCAGGCCATGAGCCTCGTCAGCAATCCGAACGCCGTGACCGGCGTCAAGGTGGTGACGACGCCGGACCTGCGCTGGGCCCGGCGCGACATCAAGACCGTGATGCTGCTCGCCCCGGTGCTGGGCAAGCAGGAGGCCTACGAGAAGGGCGCCCAGGAAGCCTGGATGGTGGAGCACGGCTACGTGACCGAGGGCACGTCTTCCAACGCCTACATCGTGAAGGACGGCAAAGTCATCACAAGGCAGCTCTCCAACGAAATCCTCGCCGGCTGCACCCGGCGGGCGCTGATGCGGCTGGCGAAGGAAGAGGGTGTGGAGATCGTCGAACGCAAGTTCACGGTGGAGGAAGCCCTCGCGGCGGACGAGGCCTTCCTCACCTCCGCCTCGCAGTTCGTCATGCCGATTGTCGAAATCGACGGGCAGCGCATCGGCGGCGGGCAGCCGGGGCCGGTGGTCAGGAAGCTGAGGGAGCTGTTCCTGAAGGAAGCGACGGCTTAGACGGCGCGCTCCGCAGTCCTCACTGCTGCAGCGCTGTCATTTCTCCCGACCCATTCACCTTCGCCCGGCTCGACCGGGCGATCTCTTTTGGCGGCGGCGCAAAGGATGCCCCGGTCAAGCCGGGGCAAGGCGAGGAGGGGGTAAGGGTATGCAGAAACGCGATGGCACAAGCGCGTGAGCAGGCGAACCCATACGGGTGCAGCGCCCAATGCCGTCACCCCGGCGAAGGCCGGGGCCCCGCTTCGGGCGCCCAAAGCGGGGTTCCGGCTTTCGCCGGAATGACGGACCACTGGGGTCCGAAAATTTGATTCACGATGTCAATCAGCAGGGCAAACTTTCGATCCTGCTTATAGCATTACTAGGAATTAAAGTCAAGGATTATTTTCCGCAAACGGTTCCACGATTGGAGACGTGAAACTCCACCGTTCACCTTCGCCCGGCTTGACCGGGCGATCCTTTTCGGTGGCAGAAGAAAAAGGATGCCCCGGTCACGCCGGGGCAAGGTGAAGACAGAGACTTGAGGAGGGATGGCCCCCTAGCGCTGGCTCACGCTCCAGTCGGGGTTGATCCACGGCTCCTGGTTCGACGGCGCCATGGGCTGGCGGCCGAGGATGTGGTCGCTGGCCTTTTCGCCGATCATGATGGTGGGGCCGTTCAGGTTGCCGTTGGTCACCTGCGGCATGATGGAGGAATCGGCCACGCGCAGGCCCTCGATGCCGATCACCCGGCACTCCGGGTCCACTACCGCCATGGGATCGTCCACTGCACCCATCTTGCAGGTGCCGCAGGGGTGATAGGCGCTCTCGCAATGCTCGCGGATGAAGTCGTCGATCTCGGCATCGGTCGAGACCTTGGGGCCTGGCTGGATCTCTTCGGCCGCATAGCGCTGCATGGCGGGCTGCTGGAACAGCTCGCGCGTCAGCCTGACGGCGCGGCGCCATTCGGGCAGGTCGTCCGGGTGGGTGAGGTAGTTGAACAGGATCTGCGGCGCTTCGCGGGCCTCGTTGCTCCGCACACGGACGAAACCGCGCGACTTTGCACGCATCGGCCCCACATGCACCTGGAAGCCGTGGCCGGCGAAGGCCGCCTTGCCGTCGTAACGCATCGCGGCGGGCAGGAAGTGGTACTGGATGTCGGGATACTCGACACCCGCCGCGGAACGGATGAAGCCGCAGGATTCGAAATGGTTCGTGGTGCCCAGCCCGGTCTTGAAGAACACCCACTCCGCACCGATCAGGCCCTTGGAGAACCAGTTCAGCTTCGAATAGAGCGTCACCGGCTCCTTGGACTTGATCTGGAAATAGATCTCGAGGTGGTCGTGCAGGTTCTCGCCCACGCCGGGGAGCGCGTGGCTGACCGCGATCCCCGCGTTTTTAAGCACCTCGGGTGCGCCGATGCCGGACATCTGGAGCAGCTTCGGCGAATTGATCGAGGAGGCGGCGATGATCACCTCGCGCCGCGCCTTCACCTGCCTGAGCTGGCCGCCCACGTCATACGCGACGCCCACGGCGCGCTTGCCCTCGAGGATCACGCGGTGGGCGAAGGCCCTGGTGACGAGCTTCACGTTGCCGCGCTTCAGGGCGGGCTTCAGGTAGGCATTTGCGGCGGACCAGCGGATGCCATTGTGGATGGTCATCTCCATCGGGCCGAAGCCCTCCTGCTGGCGGCCGTTGTAGTCGTCCGTCACCGGGTAGCCCGCCTGGCGGCCGGCCTCCACGAAAGCCTGGTACAGGGGATTGTTGCGCGGCCCGCGCCTGACATGCAGCGGCCCCCGGGTGCCGCGCCAGCCGTCCTCGCCGTCGGGGCAGGATTCCTGGCGCTTGAAATAGGGGAGCACGTGGCGGAAGCCCCAGCCCTTCGCACCCATCGCCTCCCAGGTGTCGAAGTCCTTGGCGTGGCCCCTCACATAGACCATGCCGTTGATGGACGACGAGCCGCCCACCACCTTGCCGCGCGGCGTGGCCAGCCTGCGGCCGCCGAGGCCCGGCTCCGGGTCGGACTCGAAGCCCCAGTTATAGAGCTTCATGTTCATTGGGTAGGAGAGGGCCGAAGGCATCTGGATGAAGGGGCCGCGGTCGCTGCCGCCATATTCCAGCACGCAGACCGAGTTCTTGCCGTCTTCCGACAGGCGATAGGCCATGGCGCAGCCGGCCGAGCCCGCGCCGACGATCACGAAATCAAAGATCTCGGTCATTTGCTGCGCCGCCCGGTGTCGGACAGGCCCTCGATCGCGGCAATGCGGGCTTCCGTCTCACGCCACGAGGCGTTGACGGTCGCGGCCACCAGGGCCTCGGCCAGGAACAGCGGCACGATGTTCGAGTCCCAGCTCGACGGCGCTTCGATGCGCAGGGGGAGTGAATGCACGGCAAGTCTCGCGATTGGGGATATCCACTGGTCGGTAATGAGCACGATCTGGGCGCCCCGCTCTCGGGCGGAAGCGGCAAGATCGAGCATGCGCGCGTCATAGCGGCGGATATCGAAGAACAGCAGCACGTCGTTCTTGGCCGTATCGATCAGATATTGCGGCCAGACGGCGGGGGCGGCGGGCATCAGGCTGACCCCCGGCCGCGCCATCTGCAGGTGGGTGACGAGATAGGCGGCGATCGCCCCGGTGATCCGCCCGCCGGCCACGAAAACCTTGCGGCGGCGGTCCGCCAGCAGCGCCACGATGGCGTCGAAGGCGCGGTGGTCCATGAGCTTGAGCGAACCCGAGAGGTTCTCCATCGCCGCCGTGGCGAAGGTGTTGAGGATGTGGGTGTCGGGGGCCTCGGCCGCCCAGCGGTCGTGCTTGGCGATGGGGTTCTGCAATTGGGCGGAGAGTTCGGAGCGCAGATCCTCCTGGAAGGCGGGGTAGCCGGAGAATCCCAGCTTCTTGGCGAGGCGCAGGACCGACGGGGTCGAAACATCCGCCTCGCGGGCGAAGTCGGTGATCGAGCCCAGCCCCGCCATGGGGTAGTTGGCGAAGAGCGCCGCCATCAGCTTGCGCTCGGCGGCGGTCAGTTCGCCCGACATCAGGCGCAGTCTTTCGGCAACCGTGGTAGCGCGCTGCGGTGGCATTCGTCTCTCCCTGCTCAACATCACTGTAACGAATTTGACAGGCTTCACACAATCTGAAATCATCGCTTCAACAGACCGATTTTCCGGAGAATTCGTGCATGGGAGCGCTGCTCCAGCAGGGCGAGGAAAGCCCTTTTATCGCCGTCAACGAACAGGGCCGCTCGCCTTTCGTGCTGATCTGCGAGCACGCCTCCAGCACCCTGCCGAAGAGCCTCGGCACGCTGGGCCTGCCCGAGTCCGAGCTCACCCGCCACATCGCCTGGGACATCGGGGCGGAGAAGGTGGCGCGCCTGCTGTCCCGCCTGATCGATGCGCCGCTGCTGCTGCAGCGCTATTCGCGGCTGGCCTATGACTGCAACCGCCCGCCGGAATCGCCCGACTCGATCCCGGAGGTGAGCGAGCTCACCACCATTCCCGGCAACCGGAAGCTCTCGCCTGAGGACCGGCTGGCGCGGGCCCGCGAAATCTACCGGCCCTTCCATGACGGCGTCTCGGCCCTTCTCGACCGGCGCGCGGCGGCGGGCCAGCGCTCGCTGCTGGTGTCGATCCATTCCTTCACCCCCATCTACAAGGGCAAGCCGAGGAGCGTGGAACTCGGCATCCTGCATGACCGGGATACGACGCTGTCGGCAAAGCTCATCAAGAGCTTCCCCAATGTCGATGCGCGGCTGAACGAGCCCTATGGCCCGAAGGACGGCGTGCTGCACACGCTGAACCTGCACGGCTTCACGCGCGGGCTGCAGCACGCGATGATCGAGATCCGCAACGATCTGGTGTCCACCGAGCGCGGCCAGGACGAATGGGCCCAGCGCCTGTCGGTGCCGCTGATCCAATCCGCTACAAAATAAGACCTGAGGGAGAACGACAATGAGCGACGGCATGCTGACACTCGACGAGCTGAAGGCCGAGGTGAAGGCCGGAACGATCGACACCGTGGTGGCCGCCATGGTGGACCTGCAGGGCCGCCTCATCGGCAAGCGCTTCCACGCCAAGTTCTTCGCCGACGGCGGCTATGAGGAGACGCATGGCTGCAACTACCTGCTCGGCGTCGACATCGAGATGGAGCCGGTGCCCGGCTACAAGGCGACGAGCTGGGAAAAGGGCTATGGCGACTTCGTGCTGAAGCCCGACATGAAGACGCTGCGCCGCACGCCGTGGCTGCCCGGCACGGCGCTGGTCCTTTGCGACGTGCTCGACCACCACACGCACGAGGATGTGCCGCACAGCCCGCGCGCCATCCTCAAGGCGCAGCTCAAGCGCCTCGAGGCGATGAAGATGAAGGCCTACATGGCCTCCGAGCTCGAGTTCTTCCTGTTCGACGACAGCTACGAGGCGGCGCACCAGAAGGGCTATCGCAACCTCAAGACCGCCGGCTACTACATCGAGGACTATCACATCCTGCAGACCTCCAAGGAGGAGGTCTACATGCGCGCGCTGAGGAACGGCCTCGCCGGCGCAGGCATCCCTGTCGAGAATTCCAAGGGCGAGTGGGGTCCGGGGCAGGAGGAGATCAACGTCCGCTATGCCGAAGCCCTCGAGATGGCGGACCGCCATGCCATCATGAAGAATGGCGCCAAGGAGATCGCCTACAACGTCGGCAAGTCCGTCTCCTTCATGGCGAAGTGGGACTATGGCATGGCCGGCAATTCCTCCCACATCCACCAGTCGCTGTGGTCGCTGGATGAAAAGCCTCTGTTCCGGGACAAGGAGGGCGAGCACGGCATGTCGCCCCTGATGAAGCAGTATCTCGCGGGCCAGCTGGCGCATGCCGGCGTCATCACCTATTTCCTGGCGCCCTACATCAACTCCTACAAGCGCTTCATGGCCGGCACCTTCGCGCCCACCCGCGCGGTGTGGAGCTTCGACAACCGCACCGCCGGCTTCCGCATCTGCGGGGCGGAGACCAAGGCGATCCGCGTCGAGTGCCGCATCGGCGGCGCCGACCTCAACCCCTATCTCGCCTTCGCCGCGCTGATCGCGGCGGGCCTCGACGGCATCGAGAAGAAGATGGAGCTCGAACCGGTGGTCTCGGGCGACATCTATGACACCTCGCGCAAGCTGCGCGAGATCCCCAAGACCCTGCGCGAGGCGACCCGGCTGCTCGACGAATCCGATTTCCTGCGCAAGGTGATGGGCAATGAGGTGATCGACCACTACGTCCACACCGCCCAGTGGGAACAGTTGGAATTCGACCGCCGCATCACCGACCTCGAGCTGAAGCGCGGGTTCGAACGGTATTGAGTTCGCGTATTCCCCCTCCCTCTTGTGGGGAGGGGCAGGGGTGGGAGGCCCACGAGTCGAACCCTGGAGAGCGGAGCCCGGGGCCCCCCCACCCTTAGTCCCTCCCCACGAGGGGGAGGGAAACAGACTTACCAGACGGCATCAGGAGACACGCCATGGCCATTCCCAATCGCAACATCAATTACCCGACCGCCATCAAGTTCGGCGCGGGCCGCATCAAGGAACTTGCCGAGTTCTGCAAGGCCAATGGCATCAAGCGGCCGCTGGTCGTCACCGACAAGGGCCTCGCCGCCATGCCGATGGTGGCGGAGATCATGGCCGACCTGAAGAAGGCGGGCCTCAAGGCAGCGCTGTTCGCCGACGTGCGGCCGAACCCGGTGGAAGAGAACGTGCTGGCGGGCTGCGAGGTGTTCCGCGACGGCAAGCATGACGGCGTTGTCGCGCTGGGCGGCGGCTCGGGCCTCGACACCGGCAAGATGATCGCGCTGATGCACGGCCAGAAGATATCGATCTTCGATCTCGAGGACATCGGCGACTGGTGGACGCGTGCCGACGCCTCCAGAATCGCGCCGATCATCGCGGTGCCGACCACCGCCGGCACCGGCTCCGAAGTGGGCCGCGCCGGCGTCATCACCCACCCGGTGACGCATGAGAAGAAGATCATCTTCCACCCGGCCATCATGCCGCAGATCGCGCTGCTCGACCCGGAGCTCACCGTCGGCCTGCCGGCGAAGCTCACCGCCGCCACCGGCATGGACGCGCTGGCGCACAACCTCGAAGCCTATTGCGCGCCGTTCTATCATCCGTGGTCGCAGGGCGTGGCGCTCGAAGGCATGCGGCTCGTCAAGGACAATCTGGTGAAGGCGGTGAAGAAGCCGAAGGACCTCGATGCGCGCGGCAACATGCTCGTCGCCTCCGCCATGGGCGCCACCGCCTTCCAGCGCGGCCTCGGCGCCATCCACGCGCTGGCCCACCCCTTCGGCGGGCTCTACGATGCGCATCACGGCCTGCTCAATGGCATCATCATGCCCTATGTGCTGAAGGCCAACCGCCGCAAGATCGAGAAGGACATCGAGCGTGCGGCCGCCTATCTCGGCATCAAGGGCGGCTTCAACGGCTTCCTCAAGTGGATCCTGGCGCTCCGCAAGGAGATCGGAATCCCGCACGCGCTGAAGGACATCGGCATCGACACCAAGCGCCTCGACGAGGTGGCGAAAATGGCGATCAAGGATCCGTCCGCCGGCGGCAACCCGATCCAGTTCACCGAAAAGCAGTACAAGGCGCTGGCGAAGAAATGCGTCACCGGCGATCTCTGATTTAGGTCATCCTATCCCGACGGCGTCATCCCGGCCTTCGCCGGGGTGACGGCTTTTGGTCTTGTGTGCCGAAGTGTTGTTGGGAACGGAAATCCTCCGCGCCGCATTGAAGCGACTGGCAACCAGGGCTGGTTGGCTTCGAAGCGTCTGCTTCAGGAGGAAGCTATGTGTGACTATTCACTTGAAATGTATGGCTCGCGTCCGGCCCGTGAGGGTGAACGTTACGTGACGACGCGCTTCCCGAGCGGGTCGATGGGTCTGACCGCTCCCGGGCAGCCCGGCACCGCCGTGTGCATGGCCTGCGACACCAGGCTCGCCATTGCGGAGATTCCCGCCGAGATGGCGGCGCGTCATGGCTTCGCCGAGTACGAGGAGGCCACCTTCGTGCGCCTGGACTCGGGCGTCTACCGCGACGGCCTGCGCTTCGCGAATGGCGTTGAGCTGTCGTTGCAGCAGATCCCCGTCGGCGTGTCGATGGAGCTGGTGCCGGTCGAGCCGGTGAAGCTGCCCTTCGCCGAAGTCGCCGAAGAGGTGAAGACCCGGGCTTTCGAACTCGTCTGAACGCGCTGGAGGGAGCGGCGGACCGGTCCTGCTCCGCCGCGATCTCGTGTTCCGCAAGCGGATGAAGTCCGCGCTTTCTCGACGCCGCTGGTGCGTGAAGCAGGACTGCGCCTATAATTGCTCGGGCTGATGGAGAGAGCAATGACAGGCACAGTTGTGAACCGGCGGATCGTCATGGCGTCGCGCCCCACCGGCATGCCGGTGCCCGGGAACTTCCGCCTCGAGGATGTGGCGGAGCCGCGCGAGGCGCCCGCTGGCGGCGTTCTGCTCAAGACGCTGTTCTTCTCGCTCGATCCCTACATGCGCGGCCGCATGGATGCGGGGCCGTCCTATGCCCAGGCGCTGGAACCGGGCGGCGTGATGGAAGGGGGCAGCGTGTGCGAGGTCATCGCCTCGGGCGATCCGCACTTGAAGCCAGGCGACATCGTGCTGGCAGGGACCGGCTGGCAGACCCATCCGCGCGCCAGCGCCAAGGGGCTGCGCAAGATCGACCCGTCGCTGGCGCCTGTTTCCACCGCGCTCGGCATTCTCGGCATGCCCGGCATGACGGCCTATACCGGGCTTCTTAACATCGGCACGCCCAAGGCAGGCGAGACGCTGGTGGTGGCCGCGGCGAGCGGGGCCGTGGGCTCCGCCGTGGGGCAGATCGGGCGCATCAAGGGCTGCCGCGTCGTCGGCATCGCCGGGGGTGAGGAGAAGGTCCGCTACATCCGCGATGAGCTGGGCTTCGACGTGGCGCTCGACCATCGCTCAGGCGATTTCGGTGCGCAGCTGAAGGCGGCCTGCCCGCAAGGCATCGACATTTATTTCGAGAATGTGGGCGGCCAGGTGTGGGACCTCGTACGTCCCATGCTCAACAATTTCGCGCGCGTGCCGGTGTGCGGGCTGATCGCGCAGTACAATGGCGTGCCGGGCGGCGGACCGGGCTCCAGCGTGGCGCTGCGCAGCGTGCTGGTGAAGCGGCTGCGCATCCAGGGCTTCATCGTCTCCGACTTCTCAGGCCAGCGCGACGACTTCCTGCGCGACATGGGAGGCTGGGTGGCGTCCGGCCAGGTGAAATACCGCGAGGACGTGGTGGAGGGGCTGGAGAACACGGTCCCCGCCTTCATCGGCCTGCTGCAGGGGCGCAATTTCGGCAAGCTTCTCGTCCGGCCCTGAGACGAAATCGCAGCTTCGCACCAACCTCCGATTCCGTTCCGCTTGACTCTGCGCCCGGTCTATGGAACAAAAAGGGAACAATCTGGATCATGTTGTTGTCATGCGTATGGGACCGGCACATCAGGCTGCGCGGAGCGGAGAGGCTTGCGCTGCGGTCACGCCTTTTCGCCCCGCCCCTCATCACGAGAGCGGTGAGGCCGCGCGGCTGCTCGACACGCTGCGCGACCATATCGCGCGGCTGGAACAGGGGCACGCGCAGTTCGAGAAGCAGAGGAGCCGCGCCGCGCCCTGGCTGACGGGGCTGGCCGAGATCGACCGGCACCTGCCCGCACAGGGCCTGCAGCGGGCGGGGCTGCATGATGTTTCCCCGCGCGCCTATGGCGACCAGCCGGCGGCCATGGGCTTCGCGCTGGCATTGGCACTCCGGCGGCTGAACGACATGGGCGAACGCCGCCCGCTGCTGTGGTGCCGGCTGGCCGCGCATGAGCGCGAGCATGGGCGGCTCTATGGCCATGGCCTCGAACGCCTCGGCCTTCCCCGCCACCGCTTCGTCACCATCACGCTGAAGAAGCCGGCGAGCCTGTTGTGGACCATGGAGGAGGCGCTGAAGTCCGGCGCGGTCGCCGCCGTGCTGGGCGATGCGGAGTCAGCACACGCCGACCTCACCACCACGCGCCGCCTGTCGCTCGCCGCAGCGGCGGGGAAGTGCGCGGCGATCCTCACCTTCGCGCGGCCCGATTGCGCGGCCACCGCCAGCCACACGCGCTGGACGGCAGCGGCCGTGCCCTCGCTCAGCCCCGCCCATGACGCGAGCGCACCCGGTGCGCCGTGCTGGAGCGTCGAACTCACCCGCGCAAGGGGCGGCCGCCCCGGCGCCTGGATTCTGGAATGGCATCATGCGCAGTCTCGTTTCTCTCTGGTTCCCGGATTTTCCCGTCGAGCGATTCATCCGTTCACGGATCAAGACGGGCCGGAAGCCGCCCAGCAAGGGCCTGCCCTTCGCACTGGTTGAAAGCGGAAAATCCGGCCTGCGCCTCATCGCGGTCAATGCCACGGCGAGGAGCTTCGGCCTGATGCGCGGCATGCGCCTGTCGGACGCGCGCGCGCAATTGCCGGAACTGCTCACCGAACCGCATGAGCCGGAGGAGGACATGAACAGCCTCTTGGGGCTTTGCCGCTGGATGGAGCGTTACAGCCCCTGGGTGGCGCCCGATCAACCGGACGGCATCCTGCTGGACGTCACCGGCGTTCCCCATCTCTTCGGCGGCGAGCAGCGCATGATGGCCGAGATCCGCTCGCGCCTCGCCCAATATGGCTTCAGCGTCCGGATCGGGCAGGGCGCCACGCTGGGCGCGGCCTGGGCCTTGGCACGCTACGAGGCGCAGGACATCCAGTCATTGCCCGTCGAGGCGCTGCGCATCGACGGTACGGCGGCGAAGACATTGCGCCGCCTCGGCCTCAAGACGGTGGGGGCGCTGCTCGCCATCCCGCGCGCCTCGCTGGCCCGGCGCTTCCGCGGCGAGACCATCGGCGAGAACGTGCTGATCCGCCTCGACGAGATGATGGGCGTGCGCGACGAGCCGCTGAACCCCTTGAACCCGCCCACCTCCTTCATGGCGCATCGCGCGCTGATGGAGCCGGTCATTCATGCGGAGGGGCTGGAAATCGTTCTTGAAGGTCTGGTCAACCAGCTCTGCCGTGATCTCGAAAAGGCCGGCAAGGGGGCGCTGCGGCTGATCCTCAAGCTGTTTCGCGTCGATGGCTCGCGCGCCAATCTGCCGGCGGGCTTCTCGGTGGCGAGCCATGATCCCCGCCACATGCTGCGCGTGCTGAAGCCGAAGCTCGAGACGGTGGATGCCGGCTTCGGCATCGACGCCATGACGCTGGAGGCGCGCGAGACGGCGGGTGCGCTGGTGCAGCAGCACGGCTTCCTGGAAGACGACAGCACGCTGGCGCTGGAACAGCTGAACGACCGGGTGCTGAACCGCCACGAGTCGCAGTTCGTGGCGCTGGAGGATGTCGAGAGCCACATCCCCGAACGCGCCGAGATGCCGCGCCCCTCGGCGCGCACCCTGCCGCCCAAGCCGTCACGGCCGGCACCCACCGCGCGGCCGCTGCTGATCTTCGAGGCGCCGGAGCCCGCCAAGGTCGTGGCTGCCGTGCCCGATGGCCCGCCGATGCGGCTGACCTGGCGGCGCGTCACGCGGCGCGTGGTGAAGGCGCAGGGGCCCGAACGCGTGGCGCCGGAGTGGTGGCGGCTCACCGCCGGCGAGCGCCCGCGCGACTATTACGTGATCGAGGACGAGCAGGGCCGCCGCTACTGGCTCTACCGCGAAGGGCTCTATGGCGAGCCGGGCGAAGAGCAGCCGAAATGGTATGTCCACGGATTGTCGGCATGACCAGCTACGCCGAGCTCCAGTGCACCTCGAATTTCTCCTTCCTGCGCGGTGGCTCCCACCCGGAGGAGATCGCCATGCAGGCGAAGCATCTTGGCCTTTCCGCCATTGCCGTCACCGACCGCAACACGCTGGCGGGCGTCGTCCGCGCCCATGCGGCGGCGAAGGATGCGGAGTTGCCCTTCATCGTCGGCACGCGGCTGGACCTTACGGAGCCGGGAATTTCGCTTTTGGCTTATCCGACAAACCGCCAGGCCTATGGCGGGCTGTGCCGGCTGCTCAGCATGGGCCAGCGTCGGGCAGAGAAGGGCCAGTGCCTGATCACCCTCGACGATGTGTATTCGCATGCACCCGGCATGATCTTCGCGCTGCTGTCAGATGGCGTCGATCACTTGTCCGAAATCCGCAAGCGACTGAAGGCGCCGCTCTACCTCGCGGTGAGCCACCAGTATCGCGGCGATGACCGCGAGCGCATCAACCGTCTCGCCGAAATCGCCCAGCGCAACCAGACCGGCCTGCTGGCCACCAATGACGTGCTCTACCACCATTCCTCCCGCCGCGTGCTGCAGGACGTGGTGACGGCGATCCGCGAGGGCGTCACCATCGCCGAAGCGGGCTACCTGCTCGAGGCCAATGCCGAGCGCCATTTGAAGACGCCGGACGAGATGGCGCGGTTGTTCCGCGATCACCCCTCGGCCATCGCCAACACGCTCGCCATCGCCAAGGCCTGCCGCTTCTCGCTGGAGGAGCTGAAATACGAATATCCCGAGGAGCCGATCCCGCAGGGCTCGACGCCGCAACAGCACCTCACGCACCTCGCCTGGGAAGGTGCCAAGGAGCGCTACCCGGATGGCATTCCATCCAAGGTGAAGGAGAACATCGCGAAGGAGCTCGTGCTCATCGAGCGCCTCAACTACGCGCCCTATTTCCTCACCGTGCACGACATCGTCCAGTTCGCCCGGACGCAGGATCCCCCGATCCTAGCCCAAGGGCGGGGGTCGGCCGCCAATTCCACTGTCTGCTATGTCATCGGGATCACGGCGGTCGACCCCAACCAGATCGAGCTCCTCTTCGAGCGCTTCATCTCGGAGGAGAGGAAGGAACCTCCCGACATCGACGTCGACTTCGAGCATGAGCGGCGCGAGCAGGTGATCCAGTACATCTACGCCCGCTATGGCCGCGAGCGGGCGGGGCTCGCCGCCACGGTCATCACCTATCGCGGCCGCTCCGCCATGCGCGAGGTAGGCAAGGTGATGGGGCTGTCGGAGGATGTGACGGCAACGCTCGCCGGCATCGTCTGGGGCCAGATGCGCGAGGAGATGCACAATGGCCGTCTGCAGGAAGCGGGCCTCGATCCGGATGATCCGCTGCTCGCCAAGGTGATCGAGCTCGCCGATGACATCCAGGGCTTCCCGCGCCATCTCTCCCAGCATGTGGGCGGCTTCGTGCTGACCAAGGGCCGGCTCGACGAAACCGTGCCCATCGGCAATGCCGCGATGGAGGACCGAACCTTCATCGAATGGGACAAGGACGACATCGACACGCTGGGCATCCTCAAGGTCGACGTGCTGGCGCTCGGCATGCTCACCTGCATCCAGAAGAGTTTCGAGATGATGGAGGCGTGGTATGGGCTGAAATACTCCCTCGCCACCCTGCCGCGCGAGGACAAGGCGGTCTACGACATGCTGTGCAGGGCGGATTCCGTCGGCGTCTTCCAGGTGGAGAGCCGGGCGCAGATGAACATGCTGCCGCGGCTGAAGCCGCAATGCTTCTACGATCTCGTCATCGAGGTCGCCATCGTGCGGCCCGGCCCGATCCAGGGTGACATGGTGCATCCCTATTTGCGGCGGCGCGACGGGCTGGAGCCGGAGGATTATCCCTCGCCACACCCGGATTTCGGCGATGCCAATGAGCTTCGCGAGGTGCTGGGCCGCACCAAGGGTGTGCCGCTGTTCCAGGAACAGGCGATGAAGCTCGCCATGGTCGCCGCCGAATTCACCGCGGGCGAATTGAACGAGCTGCGCAAGGCCATGGCCACCTTTCGGCGGCGCGGCACCATCGGGCGCCTCGAACAGAAGATGGTGAGCCGCATGGTGGAGCGCGGATATGACGCGGCGTTTGCGGCGCGCTGCTTCAACCAGATCAAGGGATTCGGCGAATATGGCTTTCCCGAAAGCCATGCCGCCAGCTTCGCGCATCTCGTCTATGTCTCGTCCTGGCTCAAGTACCATCACCCCGAAGTCTTCGCCGCGGCGCTGCTGAACTCGCAGCCCATGGGCTTCTATGCGCCGGCCCAGATCGTGCGCGATGCGCGCGAGCACGGCGTCGAGGTGCGGCCCGTGGACGTCAGCTTCTCGCGCTGGGATTCGACCATGGAGACGCCCGCGCGCGGCGAACGCGCCGCCATGCGGCTGGGCCTGCGCGAGGTCGATGGGCTGAAGGCGCAGGATGCCGCCCTGCTCTTGCAGTATCGCTCACAGAAGAAGCCGCTCACCATCGCCGAGCTTCATGCCTTCGGTGTGCCGGTGGCGGGGCTCGAAAAGCTCGCCGCCGCCGACTGCTTCCGCTCATTGGGCCTCGACCGGCGCGCCGCGCTGTGGGAGGTGAAGGCGCTCGCCAAGTCGAAGGCGCTGCCGCTCTTCGCCTTCGCCGATACGCGCGAGCAGGGGGAGGAGGGGCATGTGCAGCTCCCCGACATGCCGCTCTCCGAGCATGTGGTGAATGATTACCAGACGCTGAAGCTGTCGCTGAAGGCGCATCCGATGCAGTTCCTCAGGAAGCTCTGCATCGAGCGCAAGGTGACGGATACGGCGAAGCTCAAGACGCTGCGCAACGGCGCACTGGTGACGGTGGCGGGGGTCGTGCTGGTGCGGCAGCGGCCGGGCTCGGCCAAGGGCGTGGTGTTCCTCACGCTCGAGGACGAGTTCTCCGTCTGCAACGCGGTGATCTGGCCGCAGGTGCTGGAGACCCATCGCGCCGTGGTGATGGGCGCGCGCCTCATGCTCATCAAGGGCCGCGTGCAGCGCACGGGCGACATCATCCACGTGGTGGCGGCGCGTGTGGAGGACCAGTCGGCCTGGCTGGCGCTGCTCACCGAGGAAGGCACGCTGCTGCGCAATCCTCTGGCGCGCGCCGACGAGGTGGCGCGGCCCGGCCCCGACCCGCATCAGCAGCAGCCGCCGGCACGCCACCCGCGCCAGGTGCGGGTCATCCCCAAGAGCCGCGATTTTCATTGAGGGACTCATTCCATTCCGTCACAAGAGCCCGGAAGCACCTCGCCCGCAGGAGGAGTATGATGCCGGACCGACGGAAATTTCTCTTGGCCGCAGCAGCGCTCCTCTGTGGCACGCCCGCCCTGGCCGATGCCACCCTCGCCCAGCGCCTCTTCGCCATGATCGACGGCCTCGACGTGGAGAACCACTGGCCCGCCGGCCAGCGCGTCGACTGGCAGACCGGCGTGCCCAATGGCCTGCCGGTCGCCCCCGGCCACAAGGACACCCATTGCAGCGCTTTCGTCGCCGCCGCTGCCGAACATGCCGGCATCTATATCCTCCGCCCGCCGGACCACAGCCCGGTGCTGCTGGCCAATGCCCAGTACGACTGGCTGGCAGGCCCCGGCGCGGCGCAGGGCTGGACAGCACTCCCCGACATGTATGCCGCCCAGGCGGCCGCCAATGACGGCCAGCTCGTGGTTGCCGTCTACAAGAACCACAACGACGCGAAGCCGGGACATATCGCCATCGTCCGACCGTCAGCGAAGAGCCGCGACCGGATCACGGCGGAGGGGCCGGAGATCACGCAAGCCGGCCTCAGGAACTACACGGACACGACGGTGAAGACGGGCTTCGCCGATCACCGCAGCGCTTTTGCCGGAAACGAGATCATGTATTACGCGCATGCGGTGGACCCGGCGGCATTGCCGTCGGGCTGACGCGCACCCACTCCTCTGCCCTCACCTTGCCCGGGCTCGACCCGGGCATCCTTTGCAGGCATCAAAAGGATACGCGGGTCAAGCCCGCGCAAGGTGAAGGGTTGAGTGGTGACCGTCTCACGAGGTAAACCGCACCGCATGCACCGGCGGCAGCGAGGTGCTCACCGTCTCCCATGTGTCCCCCTGGTCCTCGCTCACCCACAGGTTTCCGGTGGTCGAGCCGAAGGCCAGGCGCTCGCCGGTGTCGTCGCCTGCCAGCGCGTGGCGGAACACGATGTCGTAGGCGTGGGCTTGCGGCAGGCCGTTCGCCAGCACGTCGAAGCTCTGGCCACCGTCGCGCGTGCGCGTCACCACCAGCCTGCCGTCGACGGGATAGCGCTTCTCGTCCTTGATGCCGGGCACGAACCAGGCGGTGTCGGGGTCGTTCGGATGCACGACGACGCCGAAGCCGAAGCTCGAGGGCCTGGCATGCACGCGCTGCCACGTCTGTGCGTCATCCTCCGAGCGCCAGATGCCGCAATGGTGCTGCACCCAGAAGCGGTGCGGTGCGGCAGGGCACTGCACCATCATGTGCGGGTCCTGGGTCTCGGGATTTTCGGCGAAGCCGGGCGGGCCGTCGTCGAAGCACATGCCGTGGGCCGACTGCCGCCACGTCGCGCCGCCATCATGCGTCACCCACACGCCGCCGCAGGAGATGGCGATGCGCACCGTCTGCGAGGCGCGCGGGTCGACGCAGATCGAATGGATGCCGGGAATGTCCGCCCCGCCGCCGGTCCACAGGTTGCGCTGGGGCATGTCCCACAGCGGCCGGATCATCTCCCACGTGTCGCCACGGTCGCGGCTGCGGAACAAACCGCCCGGCATGGTGCCGGCCCAGATCGTGCCCGGCTCGTCGGCGCCGCCGGACTCGAGCGACCAGATCAATTGCGTCGTCCATTTCACCGGCCGGTTCCAGCCATCCCTGTCGTCGAGGCCCTCGGGCTTGGGCGGATAGGCCGGGGTGGCGATCTCCTGCCACGTGCCGCCCCTGTCGCGGCGGTGCAGCTTGACGCCGAAATGACCGTGGTTCAGCGCGGCATAGTCAGCACCGTCACGCGGGTCATGCAGCGCCAGCGTGACGTTGTCACCGAGAAAGGACCCTTCGCCCACCGTCCAGCCGCCACCTTCGCGATGAACGTCGAACAGGCCCTTGCGGGTCGAAACGATCATGTGGTCCGCCATGCGTCATCCTCCGGAAAGGGCCTGCATCACCCAGATTTCACTCGCGGGAGAGACGGCATCGGAGAGGCGCTCCACGTCGTCGATGCGCCGGCCATCGACGAGAATGGTCATGTGCTTGCGCAGCGCACCCTGGTCGTCGAGCACATAGCTGCCGAGCCGGTCCTGCACCGCGAAGACGTGCCCCAGCACCTCGCGCACGGTGCCGCCGTCGGCCTCCATGCTGGCACAGTCCACGTGGCGGCGCAGGTTGGCGGTGAAGTGCACTCGTGCCATCGCTTGGTCTTTCCCGCGGCGAAGCCTAGCTCAGGCCGGAAACGCGAGACACCAACTTTCAGTTCAGCCACCAGATGGCGAGGTTGAGGACGGCTGCAAAGCTGACCCACGCCAGATAGGGCACGAAGAGCCAGCCCGCCGTCGCCTGCCGTCCGAAGAAGGCCAGCATGGTCAGCGCCACGGAGCCCACCAGGAAAACCACCTCGACCAGCGCCCAGCCGGGCGAGCGCAGCCCGAAGAACACGAGCGACCAGAGCAGGTTGAAGCCGAGCTGTGCGAAAAACAGCGCCATGGCGGGGCCGATGCGGTCCCTGGTGCGCCAGACCAGCCAGGCGGCAGTTCCCATCATGATGTACAGCAGCGTCCAGACCGGCGCGAAGACCCAGTTGGGCGGGTTCCAGCTCGGCTTGTTGAGGTGGATGTACCAGGTGTCGATCGCATCCTGCGTGGCGAAGCCGCCGATCGACCCCACGGCGAGGCAGAGGAGAACGAAGCCCGCCAGCACGAGCCATTGATGGCGGGGATGATCAGCAGTCTGCATGGCGCTCACATCATGGTGTTGGAGGTGCCCAACGAGCCGAGGAACAGGATCGTTCCGAGGAAGGCTATCACGAGTCCGCCCGCCATGCGCAAGCCGATGCCGGCCCAATCGAGCAGGCCGGAGCGGCCGCGCATCAGTCGTGTCGCCAGCTTCTTGCCATAGACGGCGATGGCGGCGATCGAGGAGACGGTGATGAAGGTGCCGAGCGCCATGGCGAAGGTCGATGCGATGCCGGCCCAGAACAGGCCCAGCCCATTGGCGAACAGCAGGACGAGAATCGCCCCGGTGCAGGGCCTGATCCCCACCGCGAAGGCGAGGGAGAAGGCCTTGGCGAAGGAGAAGTCGCCGGCGAGGTCCTTGGCCTCCGGCAGATGCGCGTGGCCGCAACCGCAGTCGGGACCATGCATGTGATCGGACGGGGCAGCGGCATTGCGCTTCGGCTGGAAGCCTGCGAAGTCCGAGAGCGCGATGGACTGGCGGGTGGTGACGCCCGCCATCGCCACGACTGGGGCGGCGATGGCGCGGCGCGCCGCCAGCAGGCGGAGCGCCGTCCAGATGAGGTAGACGCCGAGAAGCCCGATCAGCGCGTAGCTGGCGCTCTCCAGCACCCCCGCCACGTTGCGCGCCGTGGCGCCGACGCTGGCGACGACGAGGAACAGCACGCTCACCACCACGATTGCGGTAAGCGCCTGGATGATGGCGCTCATGAACGAGATCAAGATACCGCGCTTCAATTCACTTTCGGTGGCGAGGAGCCAGGTGGAGATCACGGCCTTGCCATGGCCCGGGCCCGCCGCATGGAAGATGCCATAGGCGAAGCTCAGCAGCATCAGCGTCCAGCCCGCGGCGAGGGCATTGGGCCCGCGCATCGCCTTCAGCGTCGTCGACATCCTGCCGTAGAAATTCTGCTGCTCGTCGCGCGCCCACATCACCGGGTCCTCGGTGAAGGGCGTCACCTTGATGGTGCCGTCGGCATTCTTGGGCGGCACGAGAAGCTGGCTGCGCTTGATGGTCACCGCTGGCGCCGGCGTGGCCTGGCCCGGCGTCTGCGCCATCACCCACGGCGTGGCGGCGAGCGACAGAACCAGCAGGGTGAGCAGGGCTGCGAGAACGCGCATCAGTGCTGGCACTCGATGGTCACCGGCTGGGCGAAGAGCGAACCGAAATCCTCGTCATCGGGCGGCTTCCAGTCGGTGCCCTTGGTGGCGAGCATGGCCTTGGTCTGGTCGAGCTGGGCGTCGGTCGGCACCGGCTTCACCGCCAGCTGGCAGGATTTCGGCATGTTGCCGATCACCGACACCGGTTCGTCCTTGTCGTAATCGAAGGCGATGAAGAATTCCGGGTCATAGGTCTTGAGCACGAACTGGCCCCTGGTGGGATCGAGCGGTGTGACCAGCGGCACCTGGAAGTGAAGCTGCAGCTTGTTCTCGGAATAGATCTGGCCGGCATCCACCGGCGTCCCGATGGCCTGCGGCTTGTTGTCGTAGCGGACGTAGGTGAAGTAGTTGTAGTCCTTGAGCGAGTCGAGGTTCTCACGGGTCAGCGGCTCGAGCTCCGAGGGGTCGTAGACACCGTCGCCGTTCTTGTCCAGGCCGTCGAGCGCCACCTGCGCATAGGCATCGTCGAAGGTCCATGACACGTTCACGGCGGAGATCAGCCCCTGGTCGTTGAACACGATATCGGACTGCATCTTGATCCACACATGCGGGTGGGCCCCGGCCGGCGATGCCGCGGCCCAGCAGAAAAGCCCCAGGGCGGGAAATGCTGCCCAGCGTCCCGATCGCATCGACCATCCTTCTGAATCACCGGAGGAATGATCGGCCAATACGGCAAAATCGTGAAGCGCACACTAGCCGCCGAGGCAGTCCTTCAGCGCCGCTGCGATGTTCCTGAGCAATTGCGGGTATGCGTCGGGACCGGGCGTCAGGGTGGCGCCGAGCGGATCCAGAACGCCTTCGCGCGCCGTGGTGCCCTCGATCACCGTCTGCACCACCTTGTCGTCGAATTGCGGTTCGCGGAACACGCAGGCGGCATGGGTCGCTATGATCTTGCCGCGCACCGTGGCAAGGCGTTCCGCCGAGGGTGCCTGCGCGGAAACGTCCGAAATCGAACCGACACCGGTCAGCCCGAAGCGCTTCTCGAAATAATGGTAGGCGTCGTGGAAGACGATGAAGGGCTTGTTCTTCACCGGGGCGAGTTCTGCCGCGATGGCAGCCGAGGTCTGGTCGATTTCCGTGGCGAAGGCGGCGGCGTTTGCGGCGTAGGCGCTGGCGTTGGCGGGATCGGCCATTGCGAGGTCAGCGGCCGCCTGGCGCGCCATGGCCTTGGCATTCTCGGGATCGAGCCAGATGTGGGGGTCGAAGCTGAGCACGCCCTCGGCCTCGCTGGCCGCGGCGGGGGCGGGTTCGTCGTCGTCGGGCTCCCAGGCGCCGCCCTGCCGGACCGGCAGCCGGGTGACGCCCGGTGCGTCCGACAGCTGGATGAAGGTCTTTCCGTTGACGGCGTCCGATCCGCTCAGCGTGGCGAGTTTCGCCTCCAGCCCGTGTCCGACGATGAAGACGAGGTCGGCCTCGCCGAGTGCGGCGATCTGGGCGGGTGAGAACACCGCCCGGTGCTCCGACATGGTTCCCTTCAGCAAGAGGTCCGGCGTGCCCGTGGCTCCCATCACGGCGGCGACGATGGACTGCACCGGCACCACCGAGGTCACCACCCTGGGGGCCGCCAGAGCGGGGCCAGTCGTCAGCAGGGCGGCGGCGAGCAGGAGGGCGAGTCTGCGCATGGGGAACTCCGATGTAATGTTATAATATTACATATCGGGTTGCCGGGTATCGGTCAAGCCTGACAGAGAGGTGATCGCCTGCGGCCCCGCGGTGAATTGCGCATCAGCCGCGGGTCTGTCAGAGGAGGGCCATGAGCCTCGATGTGTCCGTCGGTGCCGCGCTGTTCGCCGGCACCATCAGTTTCCTCAGCCCCTGCGTGCTGCCGCTGGTGCCGCCCTATCTGTGTTTCATCACCGGTGCCTCGCTGGAGGATCTGGTCGACAACAAGATGCGGCCACGGGAGGAGCGCCGGCAGGTGCTGCTTTCGGCCCTGCTCTTCGTGCTGGGCTTCTCCACCGTCTTCGTGGCACTTGGGGCCAGCGCCTCCTGGCTCGGGTCGATGCTGCGCAGCGAGCTGGCCCGGCAGGTGACGCTGTTCGGCTTCTCCTTCAACCCGATCACCACGGTGGCGGGGCTCATCATCATCGCCATGGGCCTGCACTTCCTGGGCGTCTTCCGCATGTTCTGGATTTCGCGCGAGGTGCGTTACCAGCACAAGGCCCATCCGGGCGGCCTGGCCGGCGCCTATCTCATCGGGCTGGCCTTCGCCTTCGGCTGGACGCCCTGCATCGGCCCGGTGCTCGGCACCATCCTCACCATCGCCGCGAGCGAGCAGGACGTGATGAAGGGGGCGGGGCTGCTCGCCGTCTATTCGCTGGGCCTCGGCATTCCCTTCCTGCTGGCGGCGGCGGGCGTGGGCACCTTCATGGGCTTCTTCGCCGGCTTCCGGAAGCATCTCGGCCTCGTCGAGAAGATCGCCGGCGCGCTGCTGGTCGTCTCCGGGATCATGTTCATCACCGGCGGCGTGCAGGCGGTGTCCTACTGGCTGATCGAGCGCTTCCCCGTGCTGCTCAACCTCGGCTGAGCTCGATCGGTGACCCATGCGGCGTGGCCTTGGCCGCGCGGTCCCAGGCCGCGACGCGAGCAAGGCGCTCGGCCTCCGACATGACACCCTTGGCCTCGACGAGCCGTTCAAGTGCTGCGAGCCAGCTTTCGTAATAGGGGCGCTGCGGGTGACCCTTCAGTTCTTCACCCAGCGTTTCCGCCCATTCGCCCCAGCCGAAAACGCCCGCCTCGTTCAGCTTCACCGCCATGGCAAAAGCCTGCGCCTCCCAGGGTTCGGCGAAGACCGGGCCATCGGAATCCTTTGGCAGGCGCTCGGACTCAGCAAGCTTCAAGATAGGGCTCCCACAGGTCGGCATGGATCACGTCGCGTGCGGCATGGCCCCAGACGTCCGAGGCCTTGAATCGCACGGTGTAGAGAAAGCGCGGGTCCTCGCCGAGGCCGCGGCTGTTCGAATCGGGCAGCACATGAGCCCCATGGCAGGCGACGATCTCGCCCACCTGTCCGCGCAGATAACGCGGCAGCCGGGTGTGGTGGACCGGGTTCATCTGGCGGGTGCGCACGCGGTCTCCGGCCTTGAACATTGGTGCGGCATCGATGGGGCGCTCGTAACTCCCAGGCGCGGTGACGGCAGGCCAGATGGCCTCTGCCACGGTCGGCGTCACGGCCCTGGCCGGAACCGAAGCGCGAGCCGACACGATCTCCTCCGCCGTGGCCAACCCGTGCTTCTGCAGCAGAAGCTCGAGGCCGTTGAGCCAATGCTCATAATAGCTCGAGGTGATGTAGTGCCCGGGCTCCATCGTCTCGCAGGCAGCACGGTCCTCGTCCAGTGTCCAGCCGCCGACATCGCCCATGGCGGACATCAGCGCGAACATGCGCGCCTCCCATGGCGCATGGAAGACCGGCTCGTTCACCTCCGCCCGCACCGGGCCGAAGCCCATCATGCCGCCGCAGTCATGGGCGCCATTCAAGCCAGCGCCTCCAGATAGGGCTCCCACAGGTCGATGCAGACGGCGTCATTCGTGTCCTTGCCCCACAGTTCAGCGCCGGTGAAGCGCACGGTGTAGAGCCAGTGCGGGTCCTCGCCCTGGCCCTGCGCACTCGAGTCGGGGAAGACATGCGTGCCATGCACCGCCACGATCTCGCCCGCCTTGCCGCGGGCATAGCGCGGCAGCCGGGTGTGGCCCCGAGGGCTGATGATCCGTGCACGGACCTTGTCGCCGATCGCGAAGCCCTGCGGCCGGTTGCTCGGCCGGTCATATGAGCTGCCGGCGGCGAGGATCGCCGGGATCATCTCGGCCTTGGCCACACGCTTCACCGGTTTCGGCGGCTCGCCCATGCGGCCCTGTTCCTCCTCGAGCGCGGTGACGAGGCCGAGCTCGATCAGCTGCAGGATCAGCGCATAGTGCCGCATCTCGTAATAGCTCGATCGCCAGTACTGCATGGCCGGCAGGCGCTCACGCGCATGGCGGGCCTCGTCGATGTTCCACGAGCCCGTCATGCCCATGGCGAGGACGAGGGCGAAGGCGCGCGGCTCCCAGCCAGAGTGCCAGACGGGCTCGTCCTCTTCGTGCAGCACCGGGCCGAAGCCGGTGAAGCCGCCCATGTCATGCGGGCCGTTCATGCGGGGAGCGACACGAGGCCGGTGCCGATCATGGCATTGCGGGTGACGAGCGCGGCGAGCTTCTCCTCGCTCCAGCCCCCGGTTCCGGCGGGGCGTTCGGGGATGACGAGGTAGCGCACCTCGGCGGTCGAATCCCAGACGCGCACTTCCCTGTCATCCGGCAAGGTGACGCCGAAGTCCTTCAGCACCTCGCGCGGCTCGATCACCGCGCGGGAGCGATAGGGCATGGACTTGTACCACACCGGCGGCAGGCCCAGCACCGGCCACGGGTAGCAGGAGCACAGGGTGCAGACGACCATGTTGTGGGTTTCGGGCGTGTTGAACAGCGCCACCATGTGCTCGCCCTGGCGGCCGGTGTAGCCCAGTGACGCGATGGCTGCGGTGGCGTCGCGCTTCAGCCAGTCGGCGAAGGCAGGGTCGGTCCACGCCTTCGCCACCACGCGGGCACCATTGCGCGGGCCGATCTTGGTCTCGTAGGTGTCGATCAGCACGTCGAGCGCCTTCGGGTCGACGTAGCCTTTCTCGACGAGAAGCGACTCCAGCGCCTTCACGCGCAGCGCGATGGGCGAGAGCTCCGAGCCTTCCCCGTGATCGTGGTCGTGGTGATGTCCGTCATGCGGCATGTTGTCAGCCTCGCGATTTGGCCGCATCATAGTAGGCCTATCCGGCAAGAGGAAGCGGCATGGAGAAGCTCCCGGGGGTCAGGGCCTGCGTGTTCGACGCCTACGGAACCCTGTTCGACGTTCGGGCCCCGATGCGCAAGCTGGCGCCCGACATCGGCCCTCACGCCGAAGACATCTCCCGGCTGTGGCGGCAGAAGCAGCTCGAATATTCCTGGCTGCGCAGCCTCATGGGCGTGCATGCCGATTTCTGGCACGTGACCGGCGACGCGCTGGACTATGCGCTGGACCAGTACGGCGTGAGCGAGCCGGGGCTTCGCGACGAGATCATGGCCCTTTACCTCAAGCTCGATGCCTATGAGGAGGTGGCCGAGGCGCTGGCCGCGGTGAAGGCCCGCAGCAAGCTCACCGCGATCCTGTCCAACGGCAGCCCGTCGATGCTGGAGTCGGCGGTGCGCCATGCCGGGCTCGACAAGCTGTTCAACATGGTGCTCTCGGTCGAGGACGTCGGCATCTACAAGCCGTCGCGCCGCGTCTATCGCCACGCCATGCAGAAGCTGCAGATCCACGAGGCGCCGGCGATCTGCTTCGTGTCCTCGAACACGTGGGACACGGCGGGGGCTGCGAATTTCGGCTTCCAGGTGGTGCGGGTGGACCGCTTCGGGCTGAAGGACGATCGGCTGCCGGGGAAGCCGGCGGCGGTGGTGAAGGATTTGAAGGAGCTGGTGGGGATCGTTTAGCAGCCCACGACGACGTCAACACACGTCACCTTCGCCCGGCTTGACCGGGCGATCCTTTTTGGCGGCCGCCAAAAGGATGCCCCGGTCAAGCAACTGTCGATTTTCAGTGGCTGTAACGGAACTCC